>NZ_AKJW01000082.1 GCF_000282135.1 Herbaspirillum sp. CF444 | reverse complement strand
GCAACCCTTCGGGAACGGCTGCAGGCGTCGCCTGCCGCGCGTTCGCACTCGTAGATTTAATGTGAACAGGCCCTAGCCCGGACAATCGGCTGCACAAAACGAAAACCGGTTCGCCTCTTGCGAGAGCGAACCGGTTTTTTTACGTCTGCAGGACGGCTTACAGCACGAACTTGACCATCTCATGTCCGGACAAGGCGCGATACAGATTGTCGAGCTGCTCGCGGCTGGTGGCGCGGACGGTGACGGTCAGCGACAGGTATTTTCCCTGCGAGGACGGACGCATCTCGACCTTGCCGGCATGGAAAGTGGGATCGTATTCGGTGACCATGTCGACGATGATGTTGGCGAACTCATCATGCATGATGCCGACGACTTTGATGGGAAAGTCGCTCGGATATTCGATCAGGGATTCTTCGGTAGGAACTGGCATGGTGTACGGCTTTCGATAGGAACGGCAGGAACTGCGCCTATTTTACGCCATGCACCAGCCGGTTTGCGCATGTCTTGTTTTGCGGCAAGACATGCGGCGGAACATCCGTTTCAGAGTGCCGCTTTGGCTTCCTGATACGCCGCGTACAGCCTGGCGAACACCGGGCCCGGCTTGCCGTTGCCGACGCTCTTGTCGTCGATGGTCACCACCGGCAAGACTTCCTTGGTGGCCGAGGACAGCAGCACTTCGTCGGCGGCGAAGACTTCTTCCTGCGTGATGCGGCGCGCTTCGAACACGATGCCCTGCGACTTGCACAGTTCTTCGATCAGGCCGTAGCG
This sequence comes from Herbaspirillum sp. CF444, assembly GCF_000282135.1. GTDB lineage: Bacteria > Pseudomonadota > Gammaproteobacteria > Burkholderiales > Burkholderiaceae_D > Herbaspirillum. The sequence goes on along the minus strand of NZ_AKJW01000082.1, from coordinate 65,948 downwards.
GATGCCTTCGAGGATCAGGTTGTCCTTCGGCGGCGCCGACAGCTTGCCGTCCTTGACGATCCAGACGTTGGACGACGACGCTTCGCTGAGGAAGCCGTCGCGGAACTGGATCGTTTCGGTGACTTCGTGTTCCGCGGCGTATTGCGCGGCCAACACGTTGCCCAGCAGCGAGGTCGACTTGATCTGGCAATTGAGCCAGCGCTTGTCCTCCATCGTCACGCAGGCCACGCCCCTGGCGCGCACCTCGGCCGACGGCACCGCCAGCGGACTGGTCATCATGAACACGGTCGGCGTGACCGGATCCTTGGGGAAAGCGTGACCGCGCTTGGCGACGCCGCGCGTGACCTGGATGTAGACGATCTGGTCGCCGAGATCGTTGGCCTGCACCACGCGATCGATCAGCGCCAGCCATTCGGCTTCGCTATGCGGATTTGTAATACCGATGGTGCCGAGGCTGCGGAACAGGCGCGCGATGTGGTGCGTGCCGCGGAACGGCTTGCGGCCGTACATCGGGATCACTTCGTAGACGCCGTCGCCGAAGATGAAGCCGCGATCGAGCACGGGAATGCGGGCTTCGGAGAGCGGCGTCATGTCGCCGTTGAGGTACACGATAGGGTCGTTCATGGAATGTTTTCTTATGAATATTCAGGGGGAATAAAGACATTCTTGCACAGACGCGCGGCGGCCGTTATGCAAAGTAAGCATTGCGCGATGCCGGGCGTCGGCGTCGCGCAATGTCTTCAATGCCGTTAAAGCGGCTGGATGCTGAGACGGCTGACGCTGTCGCCGGGTGCATTGTTGCGGCTGGAAAAATGCCAGCGCTGCCGGTGATAGCGCGCCACGGTTTCGCGATGGGCGATGCTGACGATGGCCGACTGCGGCAATTCTTCCTGCAACAGGGAGTACAGCGCCTCTTCGGTTTCGCCGTCCATGGCGCTGCTGGCTTCATCCAGGAAAACGACTTCCGGACGCGTGAGGAATACGCGCGCAAACGCCAGGCGCTGCTGCTCGCCGGGAGACAGGCGATTGCCCCAGTTGTTGTAGACGTCGAGCTGATCCTTGAGATGCGGCAAGCGGCACAGGTCGAGGTAATGGCACATCGCCAGATCGGTATAAGCGCCTTCGTCCGCCGGATATGCCAAGGCCGAACGCAGCGTGCCGATCGGCAGGTAACTCGATTGCGGCACGAACATCAGTTTGGCCTTGTGCGGGATCTGGATATCGCCGCCGCCGTACGGCCAGATGCCGGCGATGGCGCGGAACAGCGTCGACTTGCCGCAGCCCGAAGGACCGCTGACGAGGATGCGTTCGCCCGGATGGATCGCACTGCTGACGCCGCCGATCAGTGCGCTACCGTCCGGCAGGGCGAGGTCGACCTTGTCCAGCAAGATGGCGCCGACGTTGTTGCGTTCCACCGAGATGCTGGCGGGCTGCTTCTGCGCCTGCTCGACGGCCAGGTTGAAACCGGCCAGACGATTGATGCTGGCCTTCCAGTCGGCCAGCGTGGTGAAGGCGTTGATGAACCACGACAAGGCGTCCTGCACCTGGCCGAAGGCGCTGCTGAGCTGCATCAGCACGCCCAGCGAAATGGCGCCGGAGAAGTAGCGCGGCGCCGCCACCAGCAGCGGAAAAATGATCGCGAACTGGCCGTAGAAATTGGTCGCGATATTCAGGCTCTTGGTGGTGCGCATGATGGCCCACCAGTTTTGGCGGATGTCTTCGAAACGCAGATTGAGTTCGTCGCGTTCGCGCCGCTCGCCGCGATACAAGGCGATTGCTTCGGCATGTTCACGAATGCGGATCAGGCCGAAACGATAGTTCGCCTCGAAGCGTTCCTGGTTGAAACTCTGCACCACCAGCGGCTTGCCGATCCACCAGATGATCCACGAACCGACGCCGGCATAGGCGATGGCGAACCACACCATGTAGCCGGGAATCACCCAGTCGTAATGCATGAAGGCAAACGATACCGGGCCGCTGATGGCCCACAGGATGCCGACGAAAGACACCAGCGTGACGGCGCTGGAGATGAAGCCCAGCACCAGGCTGATGGTATTCGACGTCAGCGAACGCAGATCCTCGGCGATACGCTGGTCGGGGTTGTCGGCGATGTGGCCCTGCTCCATGCGATAGTAGGCGTGATGCGCCAGCCACTTCGCCATGTACTTGTCGGTCATCCAGCTGCGCCAGCGGATCTGCAGCGATTGCGTCAGGTAGATGCGCGCGGTGGCCACGACGATGTAGGCAAAGGCCAGATAGCTGAATTGCCACAGCAGGCCTTTGAACGCGACGTAATCCTTGTTTTGCATGGAATCGTACATGGTGCGATTCCAGTCGGTGATGAGCACGTTGATATAGACCATGACCAGCACCAGCGCGATGATGACCGCGAGCAGGCCCCAGGCCTTTCCCCGTTCTTCCGATATCCAGTATGGTTTGATGAGTTGCCAGATGGCGTGGCGGTCGAAGGATTTTTTCTTGTTGGCTGTCATGGGAGTTCCGGAAGGGTTCTGTTTCTGTGCAACATCATCCGCGATGATAAGCAATCCGCGGGATTTCGGCTTTGGAATAAATGCAACCAAGTGCAACAGCAGGAATGTTGTCAACCGCCTGTTTGGGAAATTTAAGCCAGGCAGTCATGAAAGCCCCGTTGATGCGAGCGCGTGAAACTCGTTCCACGACCGCCATGGCGAGCCTTTCATTGCCTGCGATATCCCGGCCAAAAAGGTCCGCGGCATCGACATGCAGGTAAGAATCCAGGATACGTTGCGCAATGCGGCGCCTGGGTGCAGGCAAGCTTTTACCGTATGAAACGGGTCAGGACGTGTCAGAAGCCTGTCCGGCGGCCGTAGTAAAATCGCTGCAACTTTGCCGCCTCGCCGGGTACCTCGGCCCGTGCTGCAAGCATGGGCAACGGCCGCAGGGGACAGGGTGAAGGTCCGGCGCCAAGGCCAATACATAACTCTGCAACAACGGGGTAGCGCTTTTCCAATGAAAAAAACAATGAGCAGCAACGCTGTGCTGACCGGGACGCTTTTGCTCGCGATCATTCCGGTATCGGCCCAGACCATGCGCGCCAACGCGCCGGGACAGATCGGCAAGCAGCCTGACGGCATCGTCTACGGCATTTCACGTAACGAAACCTTGTCCTCGATCGCGCAGCGCTTCACGGGCAATTCCGGTAACTGGTTGGCGATCGGCAAGCTCAACGGCATCACCAATGACCGCAGGATTCCGGTCGGCACCTCCATCGCCATCCCTGCGCGCCTGCTGCCCGACCGCAACGCCTTCGCGACCATCGTCGCGGCGCAGGGCGAAGTCAGCATCATCAGCAAGGACGGCGACGTGCTCGCCAGCAAAGCCGGCGCGCGACTGAGCGAAGGTGCGCTGATCGTCACTTCGGACGACGGCTTCGTCACGCTGCAATTGCAGGACGGCACCACCTTTGCGCTGCCGCCGGCCAGCAGCCTGCAGCTGAGCACCCTGCAAATCCAGGCATACACCGATAGTCCGCGCACCACGCTAACGCTCAAAAAAGGCCGCATCACTTCGCAGGTGACGCGGTTCTCAGCGTCGAAGAGCCGGTACGAAGTGCAGACTCCGCTGGCCATCGCCGGCGTGCGCGGTACCCGTTTCCGCGTCAATTTCGACGGCGAACACAGCTACAACGAAGTGCTCGAAGGCACCGTCAAGGTCGCGCCCGATGATCGCCGCAATGCTGCGCAAACGCGCGAGGTGCGCGCCAACTTCGGCGCCATCGCCGCCGGCGGCGGGAAAATATCTGCACCGGTGCTGCTACCGGCAGCACCGGTGCTGGCCGCCACCGCCGTGCAGGAACGCCTGCCGGTGCGCTTCGGCTTGCGCCAGGCGGACGCCGCGGCGTTCCGCGTCAGCGTCGCTACCGACGCCGGCGGTTTGCAGCAAGTGGCTGATGTGCGCGTTGACGCCAACACCAACGACGGCACCCAGGCGCGTGTCGCCGAACTGCCCGACGGCGACTATTACGTGCGTGCCGCCGCGATCGACCACAGCGGCCTGGAAGGCAAGGAGACCGTCAGCAAATTCCGCCTCAAGGCGCGTCCGTTCGCGCCGTTCCAGCAGGAGCCCGGCGCCAAGCTGCGCGGCGTGGCCGACGGTCAACCTCTGGCGGTCAATTTCAAATGGGCCGAAGCCGGCGCCGATTCGCGTTATCGCCTCCAGATCGCGACCGATGCCGGATTCACCCGGCTGCTGCTGGACAAGACCGACATCAGCTCGACGTCCTACACGCAAGATAATCTGGAGCAAGGCCAATTCTTCTGGCGCATCGCCACCATCGACATGCACGGCGGCCAATCCGACCAGGGGCCGTGGAGCGACGTCAAGCAATGCCTGGTGCTGCCGTCGCAACAGGCGCCCGTGGCCAGTCAGGGACAAGACGCCATCAATTTCTCGTGGTCCGGCGAAACGGGTCAGAGCTTCGTGTTCGACGTCTCGGCCAGCGCCGGCTTTGAAACCATCCTGCTGCACGCCGACACGGCCGAGCCGCACGCATCCTTCCCGCTGCCGCCTGCGGGCGTCTACTACGCGCGCCTGCAAAGCATCGAGGCCGACGGATACCGCGGTCCGTATTCGCCGGCGCAACGCATCGTGGTCGAGCGGCGCTGGACCACCGGTTCGGGCGGTTCACTCAATGCCGGCGATGCGCCGGTGCGCGGTAACTGAACATGGTCTCCGCGCCTGTCGGCGAACGGGGCCGCTCGCGCTGGGCCGGCACACGGCGCCGCGTGTCGTTGCGCAACGAATGGCTGGCGCTGTTTTTCCTCACGCTGGCGGCTGCGTTCTTGCTGGGCGACGGTGACAGCCTGCGCGTCCCCAACCGGCAAATCTACGACTACCTGATGTCGACGCTGGAACGGCCGGCGCCGGACAACATCGTCATTGTCGCCATTGACGACAAAAGCATCGCCGAACTAGGACGCTGGCCATGGAAACGCGGCACCCATGCACAGCTGCTGAACATCCTCAACAACGGCGCGCCGCGCGCCATCGGTTTCGATGTGATCCTGACCGAAGGGGACGCCAACGCAACCGGCGCCGACCATGCGCTGGCGCTGGCAATCGCCCGCAACCGCCACGTGGTGCTGCCGATCCTGACCATGCGCACCGAGGCCGGATTGGCGCCGCTGTTGCCCTACCCGGAATTCGCCACGGCCGCCGCCGGACTCGGCCACATCCAGCTCAATTTCAGCAGCGACGGCATCGTGCGCGGCGCCTGGCTGTACGAAACCCTGGGCGGACGCGAATGGAAGACGCTGGCGCTGGCATTGCTGGAAAACGGCGATCGTTCGCATGGCGCCGCCGGCAGCGACGTCATTGCACAACAAAGCGCGCCGCAGGCCGCCCACCGCAATTTGCTTGACATCCCTTTCTACGGACCGCCCGGACATTTCATCCGCGTGTCGTACATCGACGTGCTGCACGGCGTCGTACCGGCGCGCTTCTTCCGCGACAAATACGTGCTGGTGGGCGCAGCCGCTTCCGGCCTGGGCGACGTCTTCCCCGCGCCGCAAGCCAACCGTCAGGGACTGATGTCGGGCATCGAACTGCATGCCAACATGCTGGCGGCGCTGCAGGACGGTCGCTCGATTTCGGCTGCGCCCCATGTTGCACGCATCGCCTTCGCGGCGTTGCCGGCGCTGCTGGTGCTGATCGGTTTCATGTATCTGTCGCCGCGCTATGCACTGGCGCTCACGGGCGTGCTGACGGTGCTGGTCGGCGGCCTGTGCGCGATCCTGCTGCAATACGACGTCTGGCTGGCGCCGTCGGCGGCGCTGCTGTTGCTGTGGCTGATCTATCCGCTGTGGAGCTGGCGCCGCCTCGAAGTCGCGTTGCGTTACCTCGATGAAGAAACCGGCCGGCTGGCTACTTCCGCGCCGTTTTCTGCAACGCCGGCCCGCCCCGGCGAGCGTCGCCTGTGGGACTTCTTCGAGCGACGCATCGACGCTGCGCGCACGGCCACGCGGCGCATGCTCGACCTGCATCAGTTCGTCAGCGACAACCTCAACAGCATGCCGGACGCCAACGTGGTGATCGACTGCAACGGCGTGGTGATGCTGTACAACCGCAAGGCGCTGGAATTGTTCATGAGCCTCGGCATCACACCGGCGCGCGGCCAGGACGTGCAACTGCTGCTGGCGCCGTTCCATGCCACCGCCGCTACGCTGGAAGATGCGCTGTGGCGGGATTTGCTGACCGCGCCTGCCTCGTCGGGAGACGGCATCGAAGCCATCGATCCCCAGCGGCGCATGTTCATGATCCGCAGCACGCCGTCGCGCCAGTCAAACGGCGACATGCTCGGCTGGATCATCTCGCTGGCGGACGTGACCGCGCTGCGCGCGACGTTGCGCCTGCGCGATGAAAGCCTCAACTTCATTTCGCACGACATGCGCGCGCCGCAATCGGCGATCCTGGCGACACTGGAATTGCATCGCAGCGGCCAGGTCGCGCTTGATCAGGAAACCCTGTTCCGCCGTATAGAAAAATCGGTCCACGTCACGCTGTCGCTGGCCGATGAATTCATCCTGCTGGCGCGTGCCGAATCGCGCAGCTACCAGCCGGAAGAACTCGATTTCCGTTCCTTGCTGGCCGACGCTGCCGATGAAATGTGGGCGCTGGCCAACGAGCGCCAGGTGCGCCTCGAAACGATTGCCGCCGACGGCGATGCGTACTGGGTCCGCGGCGACCGGGCGATGCTGGTGCGCGCCTTGTGCAACCTGCTGTCGAATGCGATCAAATACGGTCCGCGCGAAGCGCTGGTGGAATGCCGCCTGTCCATCGACCACGACGCGCAGCCGCCGCAGTTGGTCTGCTCCATTCACGACAGCGGCCCGGGCCTGAGCGACGCCGACCTGGCGCAACTGTTCACGCCCTTCTATCGCGCGACCGGCAGCACCCAGCCCGGTGCCGGACTCGGACTGACTTTCGTCAAGACGGTGGTGGAACACCACGGCGGCAGCGTCGGCGCGAGCAACCTCAATGGCGGCGCCTGCTTCATCATGCGCCTGCCCTGCGCACCGGAATAATTCGAAGGGGCGGCGGCGCTTACGCCGCTGCAGCGGCGTCGAGACTGTCGAGCCGATAACCGAGCGTGTAGATGGTGGTCAGCTTGACCTGGTTTTCCGGCTTCAGCGCCAGCTTGCTGCGCACGTTGGAGATGTGCGTGTCGAGCGTGCGCGAAGTCATGACGAGATCGCGGCCCCACACTTCTTCAGTCAGTTGTTCGCGCGAGACGATGCCGCCAAGATTGCGGAACAACGCATAGGCGATGTCGAATTCCTTGGGCTTGAGTTCGACCGGGCGGCCGCGCAAAGAGGCTTGCTTGAGGATGCGATTGAAACGGTAGGCGCCGACTTCGATGCTGTCGTCGGCGGTCGGCACGCTGACATTCGACTCCGCTTGCGGCGCCGGCAGACGCCGCGCCAGGGCATGCACGCGCGCCAGCAATTCGGCACGGCGCGCCGGCTTGACCATGTAGTCGTCGCCACCGGCCATCAACGCCAGCACGATGTTTTCTTCCAGCGCGCGATTGCTCAGGAACAAGACCAGCACCTGCGCGCTCAGATGGCTGCGCACCCAGTTGACGACGTCGTGTCCGGTCATGTCGGGCAGCATCCAGTCCAGCACCAGCAGGTCGAAGCGCTGGCTGCCAAGCGCATCGATGAGCTGCGTGCCGGCGCCGAACAGCGTGCAGGCATGTCCCGCGCCCGTCAGGATGTGCTGCACCAGTGCGGCCTCGGCCGGGTCGTCTTCCAGTATGGCGATTCTCATGGAATGCTCGTGTCGTACGATGGAGTGCTGCGGTTGGCATTCGGATGCCGGAAGGAAATCTTCCTTCCGGAAAACCGACATGATACTGGAAAGCGCCGGCTTGGATGCTGCACCCCGCCAAGGTTTCCATACGGAAAAATATCTCGCCGAAACATCGTTTTTCGCTGCATATTTTGTCAACAATTGTTAACGATTCCTTGCGGCATCTTCCCTCGCGGAACCACCCTCTCCATAATTCGCGCATTGCCGGATCGATCACATTTCCACCAACGAATACCGGCGCATACAACATCAAAAACTCACAGGCGAGGCGGGCGTATGGCGAATATTCTGGTACTGGAAAGAACGGCGGCGGGGCGACGCGAATTCAGCTCGGCATTGATCAGGGACGGCCATCGCGTGTTCGAAGCCGACAGCGTGGAAGATTTCATCCCCTACATCCCGCGCGCCGATATCGCCATGATCGACATCGACCTGCCCGACGGCGCCGGTTACAAGGCGGCGCAATGCCTGCATGACGCACGGCCGCAGGCGGGCGTGGTGATCCTGTCCGAACGCGGCGACCTCGACGAAAAAATCCGCGGCCTGCGCGAATACGCCGATCAGTACCTGACCAAGCCGATCGGGCCCGACATGCTGTCGGCCTACATGGCGCCGATGGTGCGCCGTTTCGGCGCCGAAGGCTGGCGATTGGACCGCGTCAAGCGCCAGCTGTGCTCGCCCGACGGCCACCAGGAAAAACTCAACACCCAGGAAATGCAGTTGATGGAATTATTGATCAACCAGTCGCAATCGCAACGCTCCACCGTGACGCGCAGGACCATCGCCACCGCCTTCGGCTTCAACTGGCTGGACTATGACGACCGCCGCCTGGATCAATTGGTCAGCCGTCTGCGGCGTCGCTGGAACAAAGCCAGCGGCAGCGAACTGCCGCTGCACACCGACCACGGCATCGGCTACCGCCTGTCGGTGTCGGTAAGCTTGCAGTGACGCTATGATCCGCGGCGCTCGTTCGCGGCGCCGGCTGCCGGCTTGCCCGGCAGCCAGATGCGGAAGGTCGCGCCCTGGCGGCTTTCCGTATCGAGCCTGAGGGTCCCGCCCAGGGTTTCCACCAGCTGTCTCGCGAGCGCCAGGCCGAGGCCGCTGCCGGCGTTGCCGCTCGATGAGCGGCCACGGAAATAGCGCTCGAAAATCCGCCCGCGTTCATCCTCCGGAATGCCCGGACCGTCGTCCGAAATGTCGATGTGCCAGCCATCCGCCAGCGTCGCCGCGCGCAGGCGCACCGTGGTGCCGGACGGCGTGTATTTGACCGCATTGTCGGCCAGCGTGCGCAACACCAGCCGCAGCAGATCTGGATCGGACCAGATGCCGGGCGGCATGCCCTCTTTTTCCAGGATGAACGTATGGCGATCGCCGAGCGGCTGCGCCGCTGCAATGGCATCTTCCAGCAGCGGCTGCAGGCAAGTGTCGGTCGGCATGGGTCCTTGCGACAGTACATCAAGACGGTTGTTGCTCAGGTAAGTGTCGAACAGCGACGACAAGCGCTCCGAGGCCTGGCGGATTTTTTCCAGCCGCGCCAGCGCCTTGCCGGGAGCCGGTCCGATGTCGCGTTCAAGATTCTGCGCGGTGGCGTCGATCACCGCCAGCGGCGTGCGCAGTTCGTGCGACACGGTGGCGATGAACTGGCGCTGCTCTGCGTAGGCGGCCCGCTCCTGCTCCAGCGCCCGCTCCACCGTCGCCATGGCGCGCTGCAGATCCTCGGTGCGCATGGTTACCTGCTGCTCCAGATACAGCTCGGTCTGTTGCGAGACTTCCAGCAGTTTCCTTTGCGCCGCCTGTTTGGCCGCGCGCAAGGCTGAATAGCGGCGACTCATGGCGTAATACACGATCAGGAAAAACAGCAGCGAGGCGATGAACACCGAATACTCGCTGACCCAGTTGCGCTCGATATAACCGAGCCGCAGCAGGAACTGCACCATCAGGCTCAGGAACATCAGCACGCCGGTGACCAATAACGCGTAGCGGATCTCCTGGGTGCTGTCGAGCGCGGGCTTGACCAATAACGCGAAGGCGACCGGTGCGATGCAGAAGGTCAACGCCACCGACAGCACGCGCATGGTTTCCGCGTAACCGAAGATCAGCACCCCGGCGGCGGCCAACGCGGACAGCAACGCGGCGGCGCCGGCGTACCAGCGCGTCAGGCGCGGATAGCGGCGGGACATGCCGAGGAAGCGGAGCAGGAAATCGACGCAGGCGTACAGGCTGAACGCGATCACCAGCCCGAACGCCGTGCGCGCAAGATGCGGCTGCTCCGGGAACACGTACTGCGACAGCAGGCCGGTGTCGCCCAGCGTCAGCAGCATGCAGGTCAGCAGACAGACGCCGAAGCTGCGGTAGACGCCGTCGCGCAGGGCCAGCTCGAACCAGAAGCTGGCCAGCACCAGCATGGCGTAGGCGCCGAGGTAGAGACCGAAGGCCAGTTGCTCGCGCCCGGCCGCTTCGAGGAAGGCGGCCGGCTGCCACAAGGTCAGGCGCGGCGCCACGGTGCCGCGCGTCTTGATCTTGAGGTAGAGCACCTGCGGCCGCGTGCCCCACACGTGCAGCTTGAACACCGGATTGCGATAGCGCAGGTCGCGTTGCGCAAACGGCACGGTGCTGCCGGAGACGCGCGCACTGTAGCTGCCGTCGAAATCGGGGATGTACAGCACCGCGTGCTCGATGGTGTTGGGCTGCACTTCCAGCCACCATTCCTGGTCGCGTCCGGGCGCACGCCGGACTTCGAAGCGCAGCCATACGGTGGCGTCCAGCAGGCCGGCGTTGAGGTCGCTGTCGAGATGGGTGAAGCGCGGGCGCTGGACGGGATCCGAAACGTCGCGGAATTTGAGCGACTTGCCGGCGTCGATCAGCACCGAAACGTGGCCTTGCAGGTCTTCCCTGCCGTGGTCGAGCGAGAGCACTTGCGCCGAGGCGACGCCTGCGGTCAGCAATGTCCACATCAACAACGACAACAGCAAGCGCAGGGCAGCCGGCATGGGTTCAGGTTGGCAATAAGAAAGCGGCACGCCGTCCTTCACAAGGAAGGCTGGCGTGCCGCCATGGCGTCCGGATGATTACCAGTCAGAAAGTCGCCAGCGCGTTCAGGAACCAGCCCCTGCTGCGATACGACAAATCGGTCAAGTCATCCGAAAAATTGGTGAAATTGTAGCCCACACCCATCTTCACGTGTTCGGTCACGTGGCGATACAGCCCCACCAGGTAACCCGAACGTGCATCGCCTGCATCCTGCGCGCGCAGGCGACGCGTCTCGATCAGCGCATCCCACTCCTTGACCAGGTGCAGGTCGGCGCGCAGCACCACCAGGTCGGCGCGGCTGGAGAACCAGTCGCCCTGGGTCTTGGACATGCGCAACTGGCCCAGGCGCATGCCGTATTTGACGCCCACCGACAGCCACGGCAAGACGTCGTAGGTGGTGTCGATGTTGAACACGTGGCTCTTCTGCGTGTAGTCGAGCGCGCTGCCGGTCAAGGTGCCGGCCGCGTTCAGGCCGGTGCTGTCGACCTGGCCGGCGGACGGCATGTTGTAGAAGTAGGTGTACTTGAACAAGGTGTTCCAGCGGTCGTTGTCGACCGGACGATAGGCCGCGCCCGTGACGACTTCGGTGTAGTCGCCGTCATAGAACGCGCCCTGCGTATTGGAGCTGCGCGACAGATTGAATTTGCCGAGCAGGCGCCAGGCCGGGCTGAGCTGGTACTGCGCCGAGTTCTTCCACAACCAGGTGCGGCGGTTGTTGTTGACCGCGGTGCCGCCGCAGTTGCCGCCGGCGTCGTTGGTGATGCAGCTGCCGTTGACGACACCCAGCGTGGTGCCGCGATCCATGCGGTATTCGATGGCGCCGGAATACTTCAGGTCGTTGTACTTGTAAGCCGCCGACAAGCCGACGGCGTCGCGCTTGAGGTCGCCCGACAGCGGGTCCGACAGCGTGCCGGTTTCGTACTTGCCGCCCAGCGTCCAGCGCGGGTTCGGCGCGAAGTCGACGCCGAAGGCATGGGTCAGGCTCTTGGGCCCGGCGGCGCCGTCGCTCCAGCGCGTTTCGCCGAACAGGCCGATCTGGTCGCTGTAGCGATAATGCGTGCCCGACGTCAGGGTCGCCTGGCGGCCGGCGTAGTTGCTGTCGGCGCTTTCGGTTTCCATGGTGTAGGTCAGGTAGACCGTGCTGCGGTCGTCGACCTGATAATCGGCCGAGACGCGGCCGCCTGCTCCGCCGTCGCCGCCCGAGGCTTCCGCACCGAGGCGCAGCTTGTCGTTGACGGCCCAGCTGCCGCCCACGCCGGCGCGGTCGTTGTCGCTGCGGTCGCCGTTGCGGCTGACCGTGCCCTGCACGAAGGCATAGGTGTCCCACGACTTGTACTTGAGGCCCGGCACGCGCGCCGCCGCCACGCCGACGGCCGAGGTGGCGTCGCGCGTGGCTTTGACGTCGACGCCGCCGGACATGCCGGTGGTCGGCACGATCGAGGACGCCGGTCCGTTCTGACCGGTGGCAAGCAAGGCGCCGCCGTTGGCCGAGGGCGCCGTGCCCAGCGCGGTGCCGGGAACGGCCGCGAGCAGCTTGCCGTTGCCGTCGCCGTTGCGGGCTTCCGCTTCGAGCGCGGCAGCCTTCTCCGCCTCGCCCTCTTCCAGCGGCCGGTAATCGACGCGGAAGATCACGTCGTTGCGACTGCCGTTCTGGCTCAGGATAGGACTCGCGTTGGTCAGCACGCCGAACTGATTGATGCCCGAGCGCTGGTCGTGGCGCACGCCGGCCGACACGCCCCACTCGGCGTCGATCTTGTGGCGCACCGCCGCTTCGGCCGAACTGGCGCTCTGGCTGGCGGTGCTGTTGGTCGAGTCGCGATAGTCGAGCTTGGTGCTGACTTCGGTCCGGTCGCCGACCGGCACGGTGGCGGCGATGCCCTTCTGCGCCAAGCCTTCGCCGCTCGGCAGGCTGGCGCCAGGGCCGGAAAAGTTGGGATCGCGCTCCTGCCAGTACGCCGACAGCTTGCCCTGGAATTCGCTGACGTCGGCCAGGTCGATCGCGGTGTCGAGACGACGCGCGGTGGCGCCGTCGCCGCTGCGCTTGTTCGCGGTAAAGTCGTAGCCGCCGGTGAGCGAACTCAGGCTTTCGCTGCCGATGCCGCTCGAGCGCGCCAGTTCGCCCTTGACCCAGGTGCCGGGCTTGTAGCGGAAGGTGGCGTCGACGCCGCGCAGGTTTTGCTGGTTGTCGTTTTCACCCTGGCGATAAATGGTGGTGCCCACGCGCAGGTTGTCGCTGAACCAGTGGCTGGCGCGCAAACCGAAGGCGCTGGCGCTGATCTCGCTGAGACCAGGCACGTATTCATAAGTCGTGACCAGGTAGACCGGATTGCCGCTGGCCGCCGAGGTCTGCACCAGCGTGCTGCCGTCGGCCACCGACGGCAGCGGCGCGCGCAAGGTCAGGCGACCCTGCAGGTAGTTGATGTCGTAGTCCTGCCCCGGGGACAGCGGCGTGCGCTGGATCACCAGGCCGGAATCCTTGTCGCGCACTTCCACCCACAGTCGTTCCGAACCTTCGGTCAGGTCGAGGTGGTGCAGGTAGTACAGCGAACCGCCGGTGCCGCGGAATTCCTCCCGCGACTGCAAGGTCCCGGGATCGGCCACGAAGGCGTTGACGGTGGTGCGTTTCTCGCCGTACTTCGTCGTTTCCTTGTCGTTCCACAGCAAGTTGGCGCCATACAGGCCGCGGCTGTATTGCGTCAGCTCGGTGCCGGTCCAGGCGGTCTGGAAATTACCCCACATGACGTAGGAGCTGTCCTTTTCCAGCTTGACGTAGAACTTGCCCTGGGTCGGCGCGTCGTCGGTGATGGTGCTGTCGTCGCCGTAGACCGGATAGTAGCGGTCGGGATCGATGCGGCGCAGCAGGTAGTTCGGATCCTTGGTCTGGAAGTTGCTGAACAGGTCGCGCAGAGGTTGCTCGCGCGTGTCGGCGCTGGCGGTCAGCAGGTAATCGCCCTTGACCTTTCCCTTCAGGTAGAACGCGCCGCGGCCGTCGATCCAGGTTTCGTTGTTGTAGTGCGAGGTATCGGTGGTGACCAGTTGCGCCGGCCCCGAAGTGCGGTCGCGCCCCATGGTCAGGTCGCCCACCACGAAATAGAACCAGTCCTTGTCGGCGATCGACAGGTTGCGGCGGAAGGTCGCGCCCTTGCCTTCCGCATTCTTCACGGACACGTCGACCTGGTGCGGTCCCGGCGGCAGGATCTGGCGCAGCACGAACTTGCCCTTCTCGTCGACCGGCACCTGCATGCCCATCGCGCTGACGCTGTCGCCGGCGTTGACATGCTCGCCGCTGATGGTGACGGAGCCGCCGCGCGCCGGAATGTTCTTCAGGTGCAGGCTTGATTCGCCCCAGCCGGACAGGCGCTCGCGCTCAAGGCGCGCCGCGTCAACGAGGGGATCGGCGCGATCGAACAGGCGCAGCGGCTTGAGCAGCGTCTCGTCGAAATTGCCGTCGCCGTCGACCACGCGGATCAGGTAGGCCAATTCCGACGGCGCATTGTCGGGCGCCTGCCATTGCACGGCGTCGCCGGCGGTGAACGGCACCACGGCGAGCGGCGTTTCCTGCGCGTTCTGGCCCTTGGCGAACACGCGCAACTCGGCGCGCTTGATCCACCAGGCGTAGTTGGTATAGGTGCCGAACACTACCGGCTTGCTGCGCACCGCGGTGCTCGGCAACGCCCAGACGTTGAGCGCCGGCGCCACGTTGAGCGGATCGAACTTGATCTGGATGTCGGCCTTCTCCAGGCCCACGTCGACGCAGCGCTGGCGATCGGCTTCCTGTGCCTGCTTGTCGACGTCGACCGGCTGGCCGTCAACGGTGATCGAGAACGGCAAGGCATCCACGGCTTGCGGATTGGCCACACAAGCGTTGTTTTCCACCAGCTTTTCGCGCGTGACCATGGCCGGTGCTTCGGTGTACCAGACGCGGATTTCGACGCGGCGATTCTTCGCCATGCCGGCCGGATTGGCGTTGCTGGCGACCGGCTGCGACTCGCCCTTGCCGCTGACGGAGAATGCTTCCGGCGGCAGGTGCAGGTTCTGTTTCAAGTACGACGCCACCGCCAGCGCACGCGCCTGCGACAGCGCCTGGTTGTCGGCGAAGGTCGGTCGCAATGCCGGCGCGATGCGTTGGCTGTCGGTATGGCCGACGATTTCGATGCGGATGTCGCGCTTGCCTTCGAGCGTGCGCATCAGGCGATTGAGCACCTCGATGGTGGGAGGCAGCAGGATCGCGCGACCTGAAGCAAACAGGCTGCCCTTGGCTTCGTCTTGCAGCGTGACCTGATTCTGGGCGGCGCTGTCGGGTGGAACCGTTTCCAGCATCACGCGGCGTTCGCCGTCGGTCAGCGCCGATGGCGACAAGCCGTCGAAGGCGCTGGACTGGTACTCGGTATTGGGCTCGACCGGCTGCTCGCTGGTGCGGCTGCGGTCGATCATCTTTCCACGAATATGGGAGTTGATCTGTGACCCGTCTTCCTGCACCTGATCTGCTCTGACTGCGGATTCCTGTGCGCGGATGGGCAGGCAGACCAGGCCCAGCGCGCTCAGCACGACGGCCAGTTTCCGCGCGCGCAGGGGCGAGCCGGACTTGGGCTGACGTCTTGTTTTCATTGTGCGTCCTCTGTTTCTATATTGAGCGTGTATTCCCCCTTCAGCGCGCGCCAGCGATCCTGGATCTGCTTGCGGACGGCCTCGACGCGCTTGCCTGCCAGCTCGGCGTCAGCGCCGGGCTGGTAGGCCAGACGGACCACCGACGGCCGCGCCTTGAGTTGCTGCGGCAAGGCGTCAAGTTGCTTCTGCCATTGCGGTTGCAACCTGAGGCTGCCGGCTTCGAAGGCGGCGTCGCTGAGTTCCATGCGGATCACGCGGTGGATGGTGGCGCCGAAGTTGAGCTTGGTGACTTTGCCGCGCGTGATGCGCACGTCGCGCGGGTTTTCCGTGGTCAGGCGATAGCCGGTCGGCAGCGTGCGCACGTCGAGCTTCATGACGAAATTGGAGCCGCGGTCTTCGTTCGGGATGTCCGGGCACGGCACGTGGAAACGTCCCTCCGCATCGGTCATCACCAGCAGGCCGCGCGGCGTCACCACGCGCACCGCCGGAATGCCCGGTTCGCCCTGGTCCTGGTAGCCGTTGCCGTTCTGGTCGTCGAACACCTTGCCGATGATGTCCGGGCAATCGAAGGTCGGGTCCGGCACGATGCGCACCGACGCCTGGCCGACGTTGGACAGCACGGAATTGGTCGATCCGGTAACCCACGCCTGGTTGGTGTAGGTGCCGTCGCCGACGCCGGAACCGACGGTCAAAATCAGGCGGTAAGTCTTCTTCTCCTTTGGCGCGAAGTTCTGGTTCGGCCAGGTCAGCAGACGACCGCTGACCACCGGCTCGACCGCCACGCCGTTGAGCGAAGCACTGCCGGTGCGGTATTTGAAACCCGGCGGAATCTGGTCGCGCACGCTGGTCGACGGAATCGAATACGCCTGCTTGTTGGTGGCGGTGATGGTGTAAGGCACCAGGTCGCCGCGCGCCACGTTCACCATCGGCGAGGACTTGGTCACGTAGATGAGGTCGTTGCTGGCCGGATCGAGCGGGATGTGGTTGTTGAGGATGTCCGCCGACACGCCGTTGGTGATGAAGAAGCTGTAGTAATACTGCGACGTCGTCGCGCCACCCGACACGATGCCCACGCAAGCGGCCGGATTGGCCGCCGGCACCGACACCGCCGGTGCGGTGTTGCTGGCCTGCACCAGCGCCGGGTTGGGTACGGCGCCGATGTTGACGGTGCCGACGCAGGCCGGCAGGTTGGTCGACGGCGCCGGCAGGTAGCTTGGCGCGCTGACGGTCAGCGTATAAACGCCGCTCGGGAACGCGTTCTGCAACAGGAACTGGTAGAAGCCGTCGCTGCTGGTGATCTGCGTCGCCGCGCCGCCCACCAGATGCGTGGATGGCACGAAGCCGGCCGGACCGCTGATGGTGACTTGCGCGCCGGTGATCGGCTTGCGCGTCAGCGAGTCGTAGACCACGCCGGACGGATCCAGCGGCAGGTTCTGTTCGACCACTTCATCGAGCGCCGCCAAGGTGATGCCGGTGATCTTGCCGCCGCTGGCGGTAACGCCGCGGCCACCGCCCGAAGTCGGGGTCTGCGGCAGGACATTGCCTTCCTTCGAGAATGAAATCGCAAAGCCGGAACCGGTCGGCAGGCCGCTGACTTCATAGCCGGGGCAATGCAGGTTATCGAACTGGTAGAAGCCGTTGCTGTCGGTGGTGGTGGTGCAGATCGGCACGCCGCCCTGCGTCAGTTGCACGGTCCAGCCACCCACGCCGGAAGCTGATCCGTCGTCCGGACGCTGACGGGTGTGGTCGCGGTCGAGGAACACGTATCCGTTGACGATGGGCGGACGCAAGGTCAGCGCACCACCTTCGCCGAAGTTGTAGTTGGACAGCACGTCGCCGGCGATCACGTTGACGTTGCGGATGACGTCGGCGTTGTTCGACAGCACCGGCTTGGTCGACGCCAGCACGCCCGGATTGCCGGCCTGGATGGTGGTGCGACCGTCGGCATACAGCGCCGGCTGCACTTCGGTGATGGTGTAGCCGCTACCGTTGCTCGGTTGCAGGTTGGTGAAGCTGTAGCTGCCGTCGGCGGCGGTGGTGGTGCTCAGGTTGACCGTCGCGCCGAGGTTGTCGGTGCCGGTCAGCTTGACGACCACGCCGGCGATGCCGGTCTCGCCCGCATCGACCACGCCGTTGCCGTTGGCGTCGACATACACCTTGCCGGACACGACGCCGACCAGGATCGGGATTTCACCGAAATTGTTGTCGATGGAAATGGTGTTGGTGCCGGTCAGGCTGATGTTGCTGATGACTGACGGCGTCGTGCCGACCGCGGTCGCGGTGCCGCCGGTCGAGCCGGCCGTGGTGATGCCGTTGGTGGTGCGCGCAGGCTGGGTCGGTTCGGTCACGGTGTACGTGCCTTCCGTCAGGCCGCTGAACGTGTAGCGGCCGTCGGCGCCGGTGGTGGTGGTGCGCGTCACGGCACTGCCGTTGATGTCGGTGCCGCTCAGGTCGATGCGCACGCCGGCCAGGCCGGTGTCGGTGTTGTTGAACAGGCCGTCGTTATCGGCGTCGGCGAAGACGCGCCCCGACACCTGGCGACCGCTCGGCACTTCAGCGAAGTTGTTGGCGACGCTGTTGGTGGCGGGCGGCAGGACGATGCCGACGATGCGGCTCGGCGTCGTGGTCGGACCCGTGGCGGTGCCCGCGGTGCCGCCGTTGCCGACGGTGCCGGCAATGGTCAGGCCGTTGGCGGTGTCGGCCGGTTGCGTCGGCTCGCGCACCGAGTAGGTGCCCGGCGCCAGGTTGGCGAAGCTGTAAGCGCCCGCGGCATCGGTAGTGGTGGTCGCGATGACGGTGCCCGCGCCGTTCTGCAGTTCGATGGTGACGCCGGTCAGCGCGGTGTCGGCCAGCTCCTTCACGCCATTGTTGTTCTGGTCGAGGAAGACGATGCCGCTGATCGACGATGGAACGACTTCCGCAAAATTGTTGTTCGGCGAGACCGACACCTGGCCGCTGCCGTCCTTCAGCAGGACGATGTTGGAGATACGGCTGGGCGTGGTCGCCACCGGCGTTGCGCTGCCCGGCGTGCCGCCGCCGGCGCCCGAAATCGGGCCCGCGGTGGTAATGCCGTTGGTGGTGCCGGCCGGCTGTGCGGTTTCAGTGACCGTATAGCTGCCCGGCGCGAGACCGGTGAAGGCGTAGTTGCCGAGCGCGTCGCTGACGGTGACCAGGCTGACCGCGACGTCGTCGCCGCCGCCCGGCACGCCGTCGGCGCCATAGCTGGTGCCTGTCAATGTCAGGCCGACATTCGCAATGCCGGTGTCGGTGCCGATCTCGAACGTACCGTTAGGCGTAACGTTGTTGTCCTTGAACACCTTGCCCGAGATGAAACCAAGCGGGCTGATGGCGAGATTGGCGGTGGCCGGCTGCACATTGTTGCCGGCGTTGGTCTTGAGGCCGCCGACCGGGATGAAATTGTTGTACGTGCCGGAGACGGAACCGGTGACGTCGACGGTGATCGTGCAGCCGCCGGCCGGGATGGTCGAGCCGTTGCTATAAGAGACCGTGCCGCTGCCCGCGACGGCGGTGACGCGCGCCGTGGTGCAGGTGCCGCCGAGACCGTTCGGCGCGGCGACGACGATGTTGCCGGGCGAGGTCGGCAAGGTGTCGACCAGGTCCGCGCTCAGTGTCGCCGCGGTGGCATTGGTGTTGCCGAGCACGATGGTCAGCGTCGACTTGGCGTTGGCGGCGATCGATACCGGACTGAACTGCTTATTGACTGTCGGCGGGTCGAGCAGCGTCAGCGTGGCGTTGGCCGGATTGTCATTGGTCACGCCTTCGGCGGTATTGAGACCGCCGGCCGGGATCGTGTTGACATAGATGCCCGCGATATTGCTCAACACGTCGAACCTGACCAGGCACGAACCGTTGGCCGGAATCGTGGCGCCGGTCAAGGTCACGGCGGTCGCCGACACCGGCGCCGAGACGAAGCCGCCGGCGCAGGTGGTGGAGGCGTTCGGTGTTTGCGCCACGACCACGTTGGCTGGCAGCACATCGGTGAACGAAGCTGCCGTCAACGCGGTGGCGTTGCTATTGCTCAGCGTGATCGTCGCGGTGGACGGGACGCCCGGCGAAGTCTGCGCCGGCGCGAACGCCTTGGCGATTGTCGCCGGGTTCTTGACTTGCAGCGTCGACTTGGCCGGCACGCCGTTCTGCACCGGACCGCCGCTGGTGCCGGTAACGTCGCCGACGGCGATCACGTTCTGGTAAGCGCCGGCGACGGCGGCCTGCACGTCGATTTCACCGTAGCAACTGACCGTGGCGCCGCCGACCGCGGCCGGCAAGGAGCCGCCGGTGATGGTGACCTTGCCTGCCGTCGGCGCGCTGATGGTGGCCCCCGTGCAATTGGTAATCGGATTGGCGCTGGCCGGCACAAGCATGCCGGCCGGCAGATTGTCGTTGGCGATGATATTGGTCAGCGGCACGGCGCCGGCATTGACCAGCGTCAGGCGCAGGCGGGTACGGTCGCCTGGCTTGACGACGGCCGGCGTGAAGCTTTTGCTGACGCCGACGTTGCCGCTCGAAGACAAGCTGGTGACCGCGGCCGTGGTGTTGCTCACGCCCTGGCTGTTGCTGATCGCGCCGACCGGAATGCGGTCCTGCACGGTGCCGGTGGTGATTAGCGTGACGTTGGCGGTCACGGTGCAAGTGGTGCCTGCGCCCCCGGCGAGATTGGCGTTCGACAGCGTAAGGGCGGTACCTGCTGCATTGGCCGTCACCAGGCCGCCCTGGCAGGTGGTCGCCAGATTCGGCGACGAAGCCAGCTGGATGCCGTTGAGCGCCCCGCTCGCGAGGCCGTCGACGGTGAAGTAATTGGTCAGCTTGAGATCGCTCAGTGCGAGCGAGGCGTCATTGCGAATGATGATGGTCAGCACGGCCGGTTCTCCCGGCGACAGGCTCGAGGTTGCAGTCGTCGCCGAGACGGCGCTGACGCTGACCGATACTGCGCCGGCGGAACTGTTGTTCAGCGTTGCGCTGATCGGCGTAGTGTTGATCACACCGCCAGTGGCGCTGACGCCGCCCACGGGAATGGTGTTAGTCCAGCCGGCTCCGCCGCTGCCGGTGACGTCGAACAATACGTCGCACTGGCCGCTCGACGGCAA
The DNA here is from genome assembly GCF_000282135.1 of Herbaspirillum sp. CF444. GTDB lineage: Bacteria > Pseudomonadota > Gammaproteobacteria > Burkholderiales > Burkholderiaceae_D > Herbaspirillum. Next base: position 45,354 of record NZ_AKJW01000082.1, on the reverse strand, counting down.
AATGATGCCGCTTACCACCGCGCTCGCGGCGGCCGGTGTCGCTGTAATCACGGGTGATCCGGCGCAAGTACTGTACGCGTTCGATGGCGAGGCCACGGACATGTTGGTCGGCAGAGGATCGGTCGTGCTGACGTTATTGAGCGTGCCGGTTCCGATATTGGCGAAATGCAGGCGCACGGTCGACTTGCCACCCGCAGCGATGGTCGTCGGTGAAAACGATTTCGAAGCCTGCAGCGCCGAGGAATAGACCAGGCTGGCGCTGAACGGTGTCACATTGCTGACGGCGGTCGGCGTACTGTTGTCCGGGAATTGCTGGGTGCCGGTCAGCGCGCCGATCGGAAGCACATTGAGATAGTTGCCGGCTCCGCCGATGACCTTTACCTGTACCTGGCAGGTACCGTTGGCTCCCAGGCCGCTGCCCGCGCGCGCCGGGATCGTGCCGCCACTCAGGCTGACGGTGTTGGCGCCCGGAACCGCGGTGACGACGCCACCGGCACAACTGGTCGAGACGTCGGCCGGATTGGCAACCACGAGTTGCTGATGGGTGTCCGAACTGATCGGCAGCGTATCCGTGAAGGCCGCAGCCGTGACCGGTTGTGCGGAGATATTCGTGAGCGTCAGCGTCAACACTGAGACCGTGCCTTCAAACGCGCTGGCCGGGTTGAACACCTTGCCGATGGTCACGGTCGGGTCGATCGAGGTGGTGACGGCGCTAACGTTCGAGTTGAAGATGCCGCCTGAACCAACGCTATGCGCCGGGATATTGTTGATCAGCGTGGCGCCGACTGCGGAGCCCTTCGGCGCCATGGCCCAGAAAGTGATCGCGCAGGTGCCGGCCGAAGGGCCGCTACCGGCCGGCACGGTAGGAATCGTGAAATGCAGCGAATTGTTGGTGGCCGGCAATGCTGGAATGTCATGGGCCAGCGCACCGCACGCGGCGGTCAATGTCGGGGCCGGGCTAGGCAAGCCGACCACGCCGGCCGGCAACGCATCGGGCACGCTGACGTTGCTCAGCGGCGACGACGAGTAGTTGTTGACGGTAATGGTGTATCGGATCGGGTTGCCGGGTGCGACGGTGGCCGGGCTCGAAGTCTTTTGTACCAGCAGTTGGTCGACCACGGTGACCGTGTGCGTCGCGCCCTGGCTGATGATGCTGGCGTCGCTGGTCTGCACCGCGCCTTCAGCGATCGTGTTGGTAAAGGCTTGTGGCGTACCGGCGGTCGACAGCGAACCCACGAACGGGACCGTGATCGTGCAACTGCTGTTTGCGGGAATACTGCCGCCTGTCATCTGCACGCCGAGATTGCCCGCGGTGATGCTGACCGCTCCACCGCAGGTAGTGGTCGGCGCCGCTGCCGGCGCGACCAGGCGCAAACCGGTCGCTACCGTCGGCGTAACGCCGTCAATCGGGCTGTCGGTGAAGTTTGTCAGCGTGATCGGCGTGACCGGACTGGCATTGGTCAGCGTGATCGTCAACGACGACGCTTGACCGGCGCTGATGGTGGTCGGGTTGAATTGCTTGGTGACCTGCAGGATCGAGCGGATGGACAAGGTCGCGGTTGCATCGCTCGGCGGCGTCAGGCCCCGCTGATTGCCGAAATCGAGACTGCGGCGGATGGTATTGACGACGTCCTTGTTGTAAGCGCCGCTGGTGGTCGTGCCAATCAGGTCAACGCTGAGCGTACACGTGCCGCCGCCGGCCACGGTGCCGCCAAAGGCGGTCAGGGTGGTGTCGCCCGGAGCTGCGCTGAAGCTGGGCGCAACACCTGCGCCGCTACACGTCGTCGACAGATTGGGGGTAGGAGCGACCGTCAGGCCGGCCGGCAGGATGTCGCGCACTGCAAACGCCGGTGAGTCGCCGGCGCCATTCAGCGGCAGATTGACCGTGGGATTGCCGGCGTTACTGATCGTGATGGTCATTTTGACCGGCTGGTCGCCCTTGACGATCACCGACGACGAGAACGACTTGCTGATGGTCGGCGCGCTCAGCGTGGTGACGTTGATCGATTGCTGCGCCTGGCTGCCGTTGGCGACGGCGCCGGTATCGTCGTTGCCGGTGACGGCGCCGATCGGAATCGTGTTGACCGGCGCGGTGCCGGATGCAGTCGAAGTCACCGGGACATCGATCACGCACTGGCCATTGGTGCCGCTGCCGGTCGCCACCGCCACCGGCACTTCCCCGCCGGTGAGGCTGATGACGCTGGTGCCGGCCACTGCGGTCAACGTGCCTTGCGTGGCGACCGTCGCGCCGCTGCCGTCGGTGCATGAATACGCCACCGCGCCCGTGGCGATCTTCAGCGCGGCCGGCATGGTGTCGGTGAAGGCGACGTTGGTCACTGTCGCGTTCGGATTGCTGTTGATCAGGCTGATGCGAAACAGGGTAGCGTCGCCCGGATTGATTGTCAGCGGGTAGGTCGGCTGCGGCACCGTGATGGAGACGTTCAGCGCCGCCAGCGCGGGCAGGGAACAGAGCAATCCGCTTATGCCCAGCAACACGCTGGCGAATGAGGAGCGAGCACTGAGGCGATCAATGGCGAAGCCGAACCAACGGCTGAAAAGACGTGAGCGGTGCATGACGATACCGGAGTGTTTTTTAAAGAAATCGACCGGCGTTCGCTCTGCGGCAGGATGGACGGTCGCCCTCGTTGTAAAGATTTGTAAGCGACCGAATTTTGATAGAAATTTGCAGGGGCTTTCTGACAAGTTCAGACAGAAACTAACCGTGCCTGACAAGTTCTGACGAGTTCTGACCTACGCACGGGTATGGTGCTATACTCGCGAAAAATTTCTACACTGGGGAGGGCCGGAAATGGCTCGGGTGCTACTGTTGGAGGATGAGGCCGACCTGCGCAACGAGGTCGCCGACTTTCTCCTGAGTGAAGGGTATGGCGTGTCGGAAGCCGGCAATGTGGCCGAGTTCCTGCGCCAGGTCGACGACGCCGACATCGCCATCATCGACATCGGCCTGCCGGACGGGAACGGCTTCGACGTCACCGAACAGTTGCGGCGCACCCATCCCCATATCAGCACCATCATGCTGACCGCGCGCGGCAGCATCGACGACAAGATCGAAGGTCTCAAGCGCGGCGCCGATCACTACCTCATCAAGCCGGTGCGTCTGCGCGAATTGTCCGCCTACGTGTCATCGGTGTCGCGCCGCCTGGGCAAGGACGCCTGGCGCCTGCATCTGCTGGAACGGCGCCTGTACGCGCCGGACGGTCGCTTCCACGAAATCAACGCGATGGAAATCCTGCTGCTGCAACTGCTGGCCCGCAACATGGGACAAGTGGTGCATCGCCAGCAGATCGCCAAGGCCTTCGGCGTCGAATGGATCGATTACGACGAGCGCCGCCTGGACCAGATGATCAGCCGCCTGCGCCGCCGCTGGCAAAACCTGACCGGCGAAAAATTGCCGCTGCGCACCGAGCACGGACAGGGTTACAGCTTTTGCGAGAGCATCGACATCATCGAGTGACGGTACCGCGACCGAATAGGATTCGGTCGAATGCAGTAGAGCGGCCAATGGATTTCACTACCATTTTCTTGCGTATGCCGGCTGCCCGCCCCGTTTTGGTGAACGGGTTAGAATCTCTGTTCTTCGCCGCGCCGGTGCTTGCCTGCATGCTGTTGACGCACGCACATCGGTCCTCATGGCGACATTCTGGAGATGGCATGCTCGCATGGTTTGAAAAACTGGTTCACCCCTACCCCGACAATATTCCCAAGCCGCCGCCGCGCGGCTTCGCCGCTTTCATCTGGACCTGCACCAAGGGTCTGCGCCGCTACATCGTCGCCATGACCGCGATGACCGCGATCATCGGCGCATTCGAAGCGCTGCTGTTTGCGATGATGGGCCGCATCGTCGACTGGCTCAGCCACATCGAGCCGTCGCAATTGTGGGCGCAGGAACGCAGCAGCCTGCTGTGGCTGGCGGTGGTGCTGATCGGCAGTCCGGTGCTGATCGCGTTGCAGACTTTCTTCAAGCATCAGACGCTGGCGGGTGCTTTCCCGATGATGCTGCGCTGGAAATTCCATCGCCTGATGCTCAACCAGAGCATGAGTTTCTATCAGGACGAATTCGCCGGCCGCGTCGCCGCCAAGGTGATGCAGACCGCGCTCGCGGTGCGCGACGTGTGCATGATCATGGGCGACATCCTGGTGTTCGTGATGATCTACTTCGTCACGATGGCGGCGGTGGTGGGCAACTTCGACCTGTGGATGCTGCTGCCCTTCTTCGGCTGGCTGGCGCTGTACATCGCGGCGCTGCGCTACTTCGTGCCGCGCCTGTCGAAAGTGGCGCGCAACCAGGCCGACGCGCGTTCCACGATGACCGGCCGCATCACCGACGCCTACACCAACATCGCCACCGTCAAACTGTTTTCGCATGCCGGCCGCGAGGCGGGCTATGCACGCAGCGCGATGCAGGATTTCCTCGTCACGGTGAATCGCCAGATGCGCCTGGTCAGCGGCTTCGAAATCGTCAATCACTCGCTCAACATGGTGCTGATCCTGTCGACCGCCGGCGTCGCGCTGTGGTTGTGGACGCAAGGCCAGGTCGGCATCGGCGCGGTGGCGGCGGCAACCGCGATGGCGCTGCGCCTGAACGGCATCGCCCATTGGGTGATGTGGGAAATGGCGGCGCTGTTCGAACACGTCGGCACCGTGCAGGACGGCATCAACACGCTGTCGCGCGCGCATGAGGTGAAGGACTTGCCGGATGCGCAGCCCTTGCGGGTAAAACGCGGCGAGCTGCATTTCGAAGACGTCAGCTTCGCTTACGGCGCCACCGGCCCGGACGCGCGCCAGGTGATCGACAAGCTGAACCTGAACATCCGCCCCGGCGAAAAGATCGGCCTGGTCGGACGCTCCGGCGCCGGCAAGTCGACCATCGTCAATTTGCTGCTGCGTTTTTACGATGTCGAACAAGGCCGCGTGCTGATCGACGGCCAGGACATCGCGCACGTCACGCAGGACAGCCTGCGCGCGCAAGTCGGCATGGTGACGCAGGATACCTCGCTGCTGCATCGTTCGGTGCGCGACAACATTCTGTACGGTCGTCCCGATGCCGGCGACGACGAGATGATCGCCGCCGCGCGCCGCGCCGAGGCGCACGATTTCATCGGCGGCCTGGCCGATGCGCATGACCGCAGAGGCTATGACGCCCACGTCGGCGAACGCGGCGTGAAGTTGTCCGGCGGCCAGCGCCAGCGCATTGCGATCGCGCGCGTGATGTTGAAGGATGCGCCCATCCTGTTGCTGGACGAAGCCACCAGCGCGCTCGATTCGGAAGTGGAAGCGGCGATCCAGGAAAGCCTGTACCGCCTCATGGAAGGCAAGACCGTGGTCGCCATCGCCCACCGCCTGTCGACCATCGCCGCGATGGACCGGCTGATCGTGCTCGATCAGGGCCGCATCGTCGAGCAAGGCAGTCATCAGGAACTGCTGGCGCACAATGGTTTGTATGCCCGCTTGTGGTCGCATCAGAGCGGCGGCTTCCTGGGCGAAGAGGCCTGATTCAACGACGCCATTCGCTACGCATCCGTCATGGTGCGTAGCGAACACGGTGATCAGACGTAGTCACCATCTTCCAGCAACATATCCTCGAAAAAGGCGCCGTAGGTATGGTCGGGATGGCGCAAATGGATCTCCAGAATCCAGCGCATCGCCAACGGCACGCCTTCAAATTCCGCCAGCGATCCCGTGTGGATGGCCGCGTGCGGAAAGTCCGACACGCGATGGCCGGGCAAGTCGAAATTCAATTCCCAGCCGCGCTTGCGTGCTTCGTGTTCGGCGAAGGCGTACAGCTCTTCGCCGCTTAGTTTCTGCTCGTTCCACGCGCGTCGCGCGGCGTGGAACACCGTTTCTGCATCCTGCGCGCAGCGCACGTATTCTTCATGGCGGCCCGCATTGCAACCGACGACGAAAGCGGCGCCGCCGTCGCCTTCCCAGGCCTCGTGGCGCGGCGCGATGTCGATGAAGAAGATGTCGTTCTCCTGCAGCACCACGCCGGGTTCGGAAGCCTGCCGCATCGGCTTGGTCGTGTTGCGGCCGAAGCGCACGCGGGTCGGATGCCAGCTCAGCGCGAGGCCGGAATCGATGAGGATTTGCCTGGCCATGGCGACGGCGTCTTCTTCGACCATGCCCGGTCTGACCCGCGCGGCGATATCGCGAATTGCCTGGCGTGTTTTGTTGCGCGCGGCGAGCATGCCGTCGACCGAGAATGCGGGACCGACGCGTTCGGCGTCGCCGGCGCTCAATATGTTGGTCGAAGTGTTCATGTATGTTCTCCTGAAGAAGCGGCAAAGGAACGCACACCATGCACGTCCCCGACGGAGAAAATTATCGGCGACGGCGCGCAACAAAGACAGCGCCGCCAGGACGCGTTGACAGCCATCCTGCGGCGTTTTTCCGCCATGGACATGCGCATGCCTGCCCGCAAGCAAAGACGGCGCTATGATGGCGTCAGTCGATCCGCGCTACCCTCACCCCCTCACCTACTTGTCTGCTGCCATGCCCACTGTCGCTCTGCTGGTGTTTCCCGGCGTCCAGGCGCTGGATGTTTCCGGTCCGCTGGATGTGTTCGCGGAAGCCAATCGTTTCCTGTTGCCGCCGCAGCACTATCGCCTGCAAGTCGTCGGCAGCACGCGCGATGCGATGGCCTGTTCCAACGGCATGCAGATCGTGCCGCACCGGCATTACAGCGAAGTGGACGATGCCGTCGATCTGCTGCTGGTGGCGGGCGGTCCGGCCTTGCCGCAACAGGCGCGCGACGCCGCGTTGAGCGACTGGCTGGTGCAGGCGACACGACGCGCCGGACGATATGGCGCGATCTGCAACGGCGCCTTTTTGCTGGCGCGCGCCGGACTGTTGGACGGCAAGCGCGTCACCACGCATTGGAACGACGCCGCCGCATTGGCACGCGACTTTCCCGATGTCGAAGTCGACGCCGATCGCATCTATCTGCGCGACGGCCGGCTGGTGACGTCGGCCGGCGTGACCGCCGGCATCGATCTGTCGCTGGCGCTGCTGGCGGAAGACGCGGGACAGGAAGTCGCGCTCAACGTTGCCAAGCGCCTGGTCGTGTTCATGCAGCGCAGCGGCGGGCAATCTCAGTTCAGCCCTTACCTCACGCCGTATGCGGAAGAGATGTCGCTGGTCGGCCAGGTGCAGCATTACGTGCGTGAACATTTGCAGGACAAGCTCAGCGTCGACGTACTGGCGAAAGTGGTTGCCAGCAGCCCGCGCAATTTCGCGCGCGTGTTTGCCCGCGATGCGAAGATGACGCCGGCGGAATTCATCGAGAGCGCGCGCGTCGATGCGGCGCGCGTGATGCTGGAAAGTTCGGCGGCGCCGTTGAAGACGGTGGCTTATCGTTGCGGCTTCCGCGATGCCAGCCACATGCGCGTGGTGTTCCGGCGGCGGCTGGGAATCAGCGCGCAGCAGTACCGCCATAATTTTTCTGCAGGTGGCGTGGGTGATGCGGATGCTGCAATGGCGAGGCCCTAAAGAACCTGCATCGCCCGATCGGTCAGTCCGGTCCGGCTTCGCCGGCGGACCATTCAGGACTGTAGCCGCCCAGGGTCGGGTGGTACATTTCGTCGCCGCTGTGCTGCGTGAATTCGACGTTGAGGCGGTCTTCGCGCAAGCCCAGCACATCGATGCAATCGCGGCACAGCGCCTTGGCGACTTCCATGCGCAACTCGGGCGTGCGGCCGCGACGGATGTCGCACATCAGCACCGAGACGGGTTCCACCTCGCCGCTGTCGACGGTGCGCCAGACGCTGCCGTCGCCGCACTCACGCACGACGATGCTGATGCGGCGGATGTCGACGCTCATCATCCCGGCATAAGTCTTTGCCATGCGCGCGGCGAGCTGCTTCTTTTGCTCTGCCGGATAAGTGCCGTTGACGTCGAGTTGCAGGTAAGGCATGGCGCTTCCTTTTTCCCATTGCGAGCGACATCGATGCCGGCCCGCCCCGGATTGTTTTACTGCTCTACCGCTTCTCCGCGCAGGCGCGCGATCACGCCGTCGAGCGCATCGAGGCCGGCGAAGCTGATGATGAGCTGGCCACGGTTCTTGGCGCCGGTCTTGATCGACACTTGCGTGGCCAGGATGTCCGACAGTTCTTCTTCCAGGCGCGCGATGTCGCGCGATTTTTCCTTGCCGCCATTGCCGTTGCCATGGGGCTTGTTCGATGCGGCTTGTTCGGCGGTGGTGCGCACCACCAGCTTTTCAGCTTCGCGCACCGACATGCGCTTGGCGACGACCTGGTTCGCCAGGTTGATCTGCGTGGCGGAATCGACGGCCAGCAAGGCGCGCGCATGGCCCATGTCGATATCGCCGGCCATCAGCATGGTCTGCACCGGCTTGGCCAGATTCAGCAAACGCAGCAGGTTCGACACCGCGCTGCGCGAGCGGCCGACCGCGACCGCGGCTTGCTCGTGCGTGAAATTGAAATCGGTGATGAGACGATGGATGCCCTGCGCTTCTTCCAGCGGGTTGAGATCCTCGCGCTGCATGTTTTCGATCAGCGCCATGGCGGCGGTGGTCTGATCGTCGACGTTCTTCACCAGCACCGGCACTTCGGTCAGGCCGGCGATCTTGGCGGCGCGGAAGCGGCGCTCGCCGGCGATGATTTCGTAAATGTCCTTGCCGTCCTTCTGGCCGATGGCGCGGATCAGGATAGGCTGCAGCAGGCCTTGTTCCTTGATCGAGGCGGCCAGTTCGTTCAGCGCGCCTTCGTCCATGCGGCTGCGCGGCTGGTACTTGCCGGCTTGCAGGTCCGTGACCGGCATCACCGACGGCAAACCAGCGACCACCGGCTCGTCTTCGGTCATGTCGGAAGATCCTCCGAGCAGTGCGTCGAGACCGCGGCCGAGGCCCTTTGATTTTTTGGTTGCCATCTTTTACCTACCTGTTTCTGAAGTGCTGATTACTTAAATTATTTATATCGTTTATAACGATCACAAGGTCTTGATGCGCTCGACCATCTCGGCGCCGAACGCGATGTAGGCCTGCGCGCCCTTCGATGCGGCGTCGAAATTCACGCCCGGCATGCCGTAGGACGGCGCTTCCGCCAGACGCACATTGCGCGGGATCACGGTCTTGAACACCTTGTCGCCGAAGTGCTGCTCGAGCTGGTCGGACACCTGTTGCGACAGCGTCATGCGCGGGTCGAACATCACGCGCAGCAGGCCGATGATCTTGAGATCGGGATTGAGCTTGGCGTGCACTTTCTTGATGGTGTTGACGAGATCCGACAAACCTTCGAGCGCATAGTATTCGCACTGCATCGGGATCACCACGCCGTGCGCCGAGCACAAGCCATTGAGGGTCAGCAGCGACAGCGCTGGCGGACAATCGATGAGGATGAAATCGTAGTCGTCGGCGATGGCGGCGAAGGCGTCCTTGAGGCGCTTCTCGCGATTGTCGAGTTCGACCATTTCGACTTCGGCGCCGGCCAGTTCGCGGTTGGCTGGCAGCACGTCGAAGTTGCCGCTTTCGGAACGCTTGCGCACGCTCTTGATGTCGGACATGCCGAGCAGCACTTCGTAGATCGAACCCTGCAACTCGGCCTTGTTGATGCCGGAACCCATGGTGGCATTGCCCTGCGGATCGAGGTCGGCCAGCAACACGCGCTGATTGTGCTGCGCCAGACCGGCGGCGAGATTGACTGCTGTGGTGGTTTTACCGACGCCGCCTTTTTGATTCGCAACGCAAAAGATTTTAGCCATAGGTTCTTTTTAGTGAGTGTTCCGTTGGTGCTCGGGGTTGATGCAATACAGGTTCAGATTTCTCAGTTTGTACTTAACTTGATGCCGAAGCCGATCAGGAAAATACCTGCCGCGCGCGACGCCAGCGTGGCGATCGTACGGTTGCGCGCCAGGCGTTTTGCCGCGGCATTTCCCACCAGGACCAGCAGACTGCCATAGATCAGGGTGCAAGTGCAAATTACCGCACCCATGGCGAGGAAAGTCGCCGCGCCCTGCTGCGTTGCCGGATCGATGAACAGCGGGAAAAAGGCCATGTAAAACACGATCGCCTTCGGATTCATCAAGGTCACGAAAAAGCCGCGGCGGAAATCCGCCATGTTCGAAAACGGCACCACCGAAGATCCGCCCTCTTCCTTCGCAAACAGCAGGCGCGCGCCGAGATAGGCAAGATACGCCGCGCCGATGTACTGCATTCCCTTGAACAGCAAGGGATTCGCATGCAGCAAGGCCGCCACGCCGATCGCCGCCAGAAACATCAGCACGATGTCGCCTAACATCAATCCCGCGATCGCCACAAAGCCGCCGCGCAAGCCATGCTTGGCCGAACACGTCAGCACGCAGAAGGTGCCCGGTCCCGGCAACATCAGGAACACCACGGTCGCGGCGACCAGTTGCCAGACGTCGGTAATGCCCATGGTATGAAACAGTGCCTGCATGATGTCTCCTCGTTTTCGTTGTACGTGATCGTAGTCGTTACTGCGGTTACCGGGATTATTGCTGCGGCGTCTTGACCAGCTTCGACGTATCGAATCCCTGCTTGGTGGCGTTGTTGACCGCCGCCTCGTATTCCGCGGTCGACAGCGCCGGCTTGCGCGACAGGATCCACAGATAATCGCGCGACGGCGTGCCGACGGTGGCGATGGAATAATCCGGATCCAGATCGATGATCCAGTAGTCGCCCCACACCAGCGGGAACCATGCCAGCCAGGCCGGGGCAAAGCGCACCTGCAGCTTGGCGTTGTTGCTGCCGGCGGTGACGTGTGCCAGGCCGTCGGCCTGATCGAGCACGCCGCCCTCTACCTTGCAGCGGTTGATGACGTCGATGTCGCCGTCGGCGCGCACGCGATATTCGGCGGTCGCGTTGGCGATGCATTTCTTCTGGAAACTATTGGGGAAGCGCGCGATTTCATACCACTTGCCGACGTAGCGTTTGAGGTCCACCAAAGGAACCGTGACGACTTCCTGCGCCACGGCCGGCAATGCCGCGGCAGCGGCGCAGGCCAGCATCAGGGAAGAAAACAGGCGACGGGCAAGCTGGGTATTCATTCAAGACCTTTCGATGAAGATCAGATGACGTTCGGCATCCAGACCGGGCACCTGCAGGGCTTCGGTACGGGCGACTTTCCATCCCTCGGGGAGACGGGCAATTTCATCCTGCGGCATCACGCCCTTGAGGGCGATGTAATGGCCGCCGGCTTGCAGCAGATGATTCGACCAGTTGACGAAGTCATTGAGTTCCGCAAATGCGCGCGAAGTAATCACGTCGAACAGTTGCTCAACCTGCAACTGTTCGACGCGCGCGGTATACACCGAGACATTGCCCAATTGCAACTCCGCCTTGGCTTGCGTCAGAAAAGCGGTCTTCTTGTGCACCGTATCGATCATGGCAACCCGCATTGCCGGTTGCGCCTCGGCCGCCCAGATCGCCAGCACGATGCCCGGCAAACCGCCGCCGGCGCCGACGTCCAGCACATTGGTCGCGCCCTCGAAGGCCTTGACCACGGCCAGCGAGTCGAGCAGATGATGCGTCATCATCTGGGCCGGATCGCGCAAGGCGGTCAGGTTGTAGGTGCGGTTCCACTTCGCCATCAGGGCGAGGTAGGCCAGCAGTTTCTGTTGCTGGCCGGCGCTGAGCGCAAGGCCGAGGGCTTCGGCGCCGGCGCTCAGGGTATCGGCCAGCTTGGTGTCGGTGCTTGTCGTGTTCACAATGCTCAGGCCGCCTGATTGTGGTTGTCGGAGTCGCCGCCGGCGTCTGTCGAGTCGGCTGCATTTTTCAGACCGCCTTTTTTCAGGTGGACCAGCAACAGGGACAGGGCCGCCGGCGTCACGCCGGAAATGCGCGATGCCTGGCCAAGGGTTTCCGGCTTGTGCTTGTTGAGCTTCTGGCGCACTTCGATCGACAGGGCTTTGACGTCCATGTAGTCGAGGTCGGCCGGCAACTTCAGGCTTTCATTGTGTTCCTGGCGGCCGATTTCCTTGGCCTGGCGATCGATGTAGCCGGCGTACTTGATCTGGATTTCGATCTGTTCGCGCACCGGATCGTCGGCGACGCCGGGACCGGCGAGCGCCTGGCCGTCGGCGCCGGTCAGGGTCATCAGGCTGTCGTAGGTCACGTTCGGACGGCGCAGCAGATCGACCAGGTTGTATTCGCGTTCGATGGCTTTGCCCAACACGCGTTCGGCTTCGGCATCGCCGAGGATGCGCGGATTCACCCAGGTGGATTTCAGGCGTTCCATTTCACGTGCAACGGCTTCGCGTTTTTTCTCGAACATTTCCCATTGCGCGTCGCCGACGCAGCCGAGCTGGCGGCCGATTTCGGTGAGGCGCAGGTCGGCGTTGTCTTCGCGCAGGCTCAGGCGATATTCGGCGCGGCTGGTGAACATGCGATAAGGCTCTTGCACGCCCTGGGTAATCAGGTCGTCGACCAGCACGCCGAGGTAAGCCTCGTCGCGGCGCGGCGTCCAGCTGTCCTTGCCCTGCGTCTGCAGCGCGGCGTTGAGGCCGGCCAGCATGCCTTGGGCGGCGGCTTCTTCGTAACCGGTGGTGCCATTGATCTGGCCGGCGAAGAACAAGCCCTGGATTTGGCGGGTTTCCAGCGAGGACTTGAGGCCGCGCGGATCGAAGTAGTCGTACTCGATGGCGTAGCCCGGACGCAGGATGTGGGCGTTTTCCATGCCGCGCATCGAGCGCACCAGCGCCAGCTGCACGTCGAACGGCAAGCTGGTGGAGATGCCGTTGGGGTAGAACTCGTTGGTGGTCAGGCCTTCCGGTTCCAGATAGATCTGGTGCGAATCCTTGCCCGAGAAGCGGTGGATCTTGTCTTCGATCGACGGGCAATAGCGCGGACCGACGCCTTCGATCACGCCGGTGTACATCGGGCTGCGATCCAGGCCGGCGCGAATGATGTCGTGGGTCTGGGTGTTGGTATGGGTAATCCAGCACGGCATCTGCTCCGGATGCATGGCGACATTGCCCATGACCGAGAATACCGGGATGGGATCGAGGTCGCCCGGCTGCTCTTCCAGCACCGAAAAGTCGATGCTGCGACCGTCGATGCGCGGCGGCGTGCCGGTTTTCAGACGGCCCTGCGGCAGCTTGAGTTCTTTCAGACGGGCCGACAAGGAGATCGCCGGCGGGTCGCCGGCGCGTCCGGCGGAGTAATTGTTGAGGCCGACGTGGATCTTCCCGTCGAGGAAAGTACCCGCGGTCAATACCACCGCCCTGCCCGCAAACTTGATGCCGGCCTGGGTCACGGCGCCGATGACGCGGTCGCCCTCGACCATCAGATCATCCACCGCCTGCTGGAACAACCACAGATTCGGCTGGTTTTCCAGGCGCGAACGGATCGCCTGCTTGTACAGGATACGGTCAGCCTGGGCGCGCGTGGCGCGGACAGCCGGGCCCTTGGACGAATTCAGGATGCGGAATTGGATGCCCGCCTCGTCGGTCGCAATGGCCATCGCCCCGCCCATGGCGTCGACTTCCTTGACCAGGTGACCTTTGCCGATGCCGCCGATGGAAGGATTGCAGGACATCTGACCGAGGGTCTCGATGTTGTGCGTCAACAGCAATGTGGTTTGCCCCATGCGGGCGGATGCCAATGCGGCTTCGGTTCCGGCGTGACCGCCGCCGACGACGATGACATCAAATTGTGTGGGAAATAGCATAATGCGCCTCGTGGAGACGGTGAACAGAGGCGAGATTATAAAGTCTTTTTAGGATGGGTATCAGACCCGGCCCCTGTTATTCCCGTTTTAGTCACGTTTTTTGTTTCACGTGAAACAGTTTGGACCAGGGCAGACAAGAATCGATCAACAGCGCATAAACAAAAAAGGGAAGCCTTGGCTCCCCTTCTCAACTACCCCGATACTTTCCGGCGATTGTTCCACGTGAAACAATCGCCGGAATCTATGCGATGTTCATTTTAAAAATGCGTCGTAGCCCGTCTTCAAAATCAGCGCGCTCACCACAAACAAGAAAAGTTTGCGGACGAAGCTGCTGCCATGCTTCATCGCCAGCTTGGTACCGACCAGGGAACCACCGATATTGAATACCGCCATCAGCAGACCCAATTGCCAGATCACGTGACCGTTGTACGAGAACCAGACCAGGGCAGCCAGATTGGTCGCGATATTGACTACCTTCGACACGGCCGAGGCGCGCAGGAAATCGTAGCCAAAGATCCGTACGAACAGGAACACGAAGAAGCTGCCGGTACCGGGCCCGAACAAGCCGTCGTAGAATCCTACCCCGGCACCGACCAGCACTGCATAGAGTTTTTCCTTGCCGCCGGACAACAACGGCGCATGGGTCTGGCCGAAGTCTTTTTTCTTGAGGGTATAGATCGCTACGGCCAGCAACACAAAAGGGAGAGCCTTCCGCATCATGTCGGTCGGCACGTGGGTGACCAGGTAGGCGCCCGTGAAGGACAAGGCAAATGCCGCCAACGCGGCAGGCGCTGCCGCCGCCCAATGGATGCGCACCTTGCGGGCGAAGTTGATTGCGGCTGCACTGGTGCCCATGACGCCGGCCACCTTGTTGGTGCCCAGCAGCGTGGCCGGCGCGACATTGGGAAATACCGAAAACAGCGTCGGGATCAGCACCAGGCCGCCGCCGCCGACCACCGCATCGACCAGGCCGGCGACGAAGGCACCGACACAGAGAATTACATAATTGGAAAAGAGATCAGGCATGCGTACCTGCCTGCGTGAAGATACAGCGCGGGAAAAACAACGACATCGGAGGCTTTCGCTAAACGGGAGAAGGGAGTACTTGTCGGTTCAGCCCCGACATTCAGCCGCGAAGCGAGCCGTCGGCACTGTCAGAGCGACAAGCATTTTACTCCCCCGGCCCGTGCTTCTCCACTCCTATGATGTGTCCAACGGCATGCAAAGAAAATATGAGCAAGGGACTTTACTTGCGCACGCGATCCATCAAGACGCTGCGTTGCCCCGCATGCTCTTCGTCGGGTTCAAACAAAGACAGGCTGGAGACCGCCCGTGTCATGGCGACATAAAAATGGCGGACTTCCTCGGCGATATCGCGCAAGCGGGGAAATTCGTGCTGCTGCAGATAAGGCACCAGCACGTGCGGCCACTGCCGCCCTTTCGCCGCCTGGATGGTGGTCAGCGTCAATTGCCGGCGCGACTGGATGGCGCTGCGACTCTTGCTGACTTTTTGCTGGCGGCGGTGCAACTCCGACAGGAAGTCCGCCGCGTTCATTTCCGGGTGACGTGAGGCAAAGGCGATGAAGGTCTGGATGGACTTGGCCGCCGACGTCGCCCGGTTGCGATTGATGAACGCCCGGCTGGTGGCGTCGACCAGGGCCAGCCGGCGATTGGCGAAGTCGAGCAACGCGGCGGCGCTGCTCTCCTTGTTCAGCTTCTGCAACGCATCGACGACGTCGGTGAAGCGCTGCTTCCAGCGCAGCGTCATGTCGTCGTCGGCATCGCGCGGTTTGCACAGTACCGCTTCGAAAAAATCCTTGAGCGCATCCGGCTGCTCCGCGATCATGCGCTGCGCTTCCTCGAACCAGGTTCCTTCCGTGAAGTAGCCGCGCTCCCAGTTCTCGGACGACTCCCCCACCGGCAGGTACAGGGAAAATCCCATGACCATGCGCTTGATGCTTTCCTTGTCGCCTTGCAGCGTCGCGAACGAGTTGCTCGCCATATGCAGCAGACCGCGCAACATCAGAATTTCGGGACGGTGGAGATAAGACTCGATATCGTCGCAGTAATACGGAATGTTCTGATCGAGCAGCAGGTTCTCGATCTCGATGGTCTGGTCCGGCTCGCGCACGATGATCGCAATGTCGGAGTAGCGCGTATCGGCCCGGGCTTTCACCAACGCCTGCACCTGTTGCGTCACTTTCGCGGCGCAGTCTCCGGCTAAGGTCGGGTCGTAAGTCACGCGCTTGATTTCGGTGTGCAGATCTTCATGCGAGGCACATTTGCGCGCCGTCAGCCGTTGCGCCAGCTTGGACAGCGAGGTGCCGAAACGATAGGATTTCCCCAGCGGCAGGTACTGCGCATTCGGGAAGGCCATCTCGAAACCGGCGGTGGAATAGACAATATCCGCGCCGCGCGCAGAGTTGATAATTTGATAACGATCGCCGACCGCCACCAATCTTTTTCCTCTGAGCAACAACTGCAGCAAACGGAATTCAGCTGCGTTGATGTCGTGCCACTCATCGATCAGATACAAGCCCTTGATCGGGAGGATTTCCAACGCGGACGGATGATTGCTCAGCAACTCCACCAGGTCCGGCACCAGATCGGCGGCGCTGCGCCATTTGTACTCGCCCGGATAGGTTTGCCGTTGCCGCTCGTAGGCAATGCCGATTTCGACCGCTTCGATCTGGGTCCCGAACTGCGTCGCCAGCTGATCCAGATCGTCGTAGTCAAGCTCTTCGTCATGGAAGCGATGCGAGGCCAGACTGGCTTTAAACCGATACAGCAGGGAGAACATTTCCTCGGCGTTGGCGCTGTTTTTTTCGAAGGAAAAATCGAAGCCGTTGTCGGTCCGCCCCGCCCTTCCTTCATGGCGCGCCAACACGCTGTTCGCGGCCGCCACCAGGTGCGGGCGCAGCTCTTCGTCCGACGCGTAGTAACGTGTCTTTTCAAGCGCCAGCGCTTCGCCCAGTTGCGCCAGACACTCGCGCGCATACGCTTCCACCGTGTTCAGCGGCACCGGCCTGGTGACGCCTTCTTCGTACAGCTTTTCGCGGAAACGCTTGTTGGCGCCTTCGGAGAAACACAGGCATTGGATCTGATGCGCCCCCAGCCCTTTCGTCAGCGCCTGCTTCACCAGCATCGCCAGCGTGGTGGTTTTCCCCGAGCCGGCAACCGCCTCGATCATGACGATTTGGGCGTGACACTTCAAAATTTCAATCTGCTCGTCGGTCTGGGGCACTGCCATTCAATTCTCCGAAATACATTTGCTGCATTATTGCGCGTGGCGACACTGTACAAGCAAACCGGCCGGCGTCAAATGAAAACTGCCGCCGGACAGTCTGAACTGTGCGGCGGCAGTGAGTGCTGCAGTTACCCTGGCCGGCAAACCGGCCTGAGCAAAACTACTAGTGCGATGCGGACGGTGAACGTTTTCCCATCAAATGCAGAATCTCGCCGACGATGCCGCGGCGGAAGGCCAGCACGCAAACGATGAAGATGAAACCGGTCACGATGGTCACCGAGTCGCCCAAGGTATTGAACCATTCGATATGCGTCACGCTGGCAAGCCAGTTGCCGATATCGCCCAGCTTGTTTTCCAGCATGATGATGATCACCGCGCCGACGATGGGACCGATGATGGTGCCCAGGCCGCCGACCAGCGTCATCAGCACGACCAGGCCGGACATGCTCCAGTGCACGTCGGTCAGCGTTTCGAAACCGAGCACCAGCGCCTTGGTCGAGCCGGCCAGGCCGGTCAGCGCCGCCGACAGCACGAAAGCCAGCAGCTTGTAGCGGTCGACGTCATAGCCCAGCGAGATGGCGCGCGGTTCGTTTTCCTTGATCGCCTTCAGCACCTGGCCGAACGGCGAGCTGATGGTGCGCACGATCAGCGCGAAACCGGCAATCGCGATCGCCAGCACGACGTAGTACAGCGTCATGTCGTTCGACAGATCGATGACGCCCAGCAGCTTGCCGCGCGGGATGCCCTGCAGGCCGTCTTCGCCGCCGGTGAACGGCGCCTGCAGCGCAACGAAGAACAGCATCTGCGCCAGCGCCAGCGTGATCATGGTGAAGTAGATGCCCTGGCGGCGAATCGCCAGCAGGCCCATCACCAGACCGATCAGTGCGCCGGTGGCGGTGCCGAGGATCAGGCCGATTTCAGTCGGCACACCCCAGGCCTTGATCGCCTGGCCGGCAACATAACCGGCGCCGCCGAAGAAGGCCGCGTGACCGAAGGACAGCAAGCCGGTGTAACCGATCAGCAGATTGAAGGCGCAGGCAAACAAGGCAAAGCACAGCATCTTCATCAGGAACACCGGATACAGGCCGAACGGCGCCGCCAGCGCCAGGATCAGCAACACCGCGTAAAAGAGTTTCTTGCTCATTGGATTAGTCATCGCATTAGTCATGTCGTCGCCTTATTTCTCTTTACCGAACAGACCGGCAGGACGAATCATCAGGACGATGGCCATGATGATGAACACAACGGTTGCCGACAATTCAGGATAGAACACGCGGGTCAGACCTTCGATCACGCCCAGGCCCAGACCGGTGACGATGGAGCCGAGGATGGAGCCCATGCCGCCGATCACCACCACCGCGAACACCACGATGATCAGGTTGGAACCCATCAGCGGCGACACCTGGATCACCGGCGCGGCCAGCACGCCGGCAAACGCCGCCAGCGCCACGCCGAAGCCGTAGGTCAGCGTGACCATCAGCGGCACGTTGATGCCGAAGGCTTCCACCAGTTTCGGGTTCTCGGTGCCGGCGCGCAGGTATGCGCCCAGACGGGTCTTCTCGATCACGAACCAGGTCGAGAAACACACCACCACCGACGCCAGGACGACCCAGGCGCGATAATTCGGCAACACCATGAAGCCGAGGTTGGTCGCGCCTTGCAAGGCGTCAGGGACCGAATACGGCTGTCCCGAGACGCCGTAGATCGAGCGGAAGATGCCTTCGACCATCAGCGTGATGCCGAAGGTCAGCAGCAGACCGTACAGGTGGTCCAGCTTGTAGAGCCAGCGCAGCATGGTCTTTTCGATGATGATGCCGAACAGGCCCACGATCAGCGGCGCCAGGAGCAGCATCAGCCAGTAATTGATCCCGAAGTAGGTCAGCCCTATCCACGCGGCGAACGCGCCAAGCATGTACAAGGTGCCGTGTGCAAAGTTGATCACGTTGAGCAGGCCGAAGATCACCGCCAGTCCCAGCGACAGCATCGCGTAGAACGAGCCGTTCACCAGGCCCAGCAGCAGCTGGCTCAACAAGGCTTGCAGGGGTATGCCGAATAATTCCATAAAAACTCATTCATTCTGATTGACCGGATGGCCCCGGGGTACTCGTCTGGGTACACCATGCGCGTTCGGCTGATCAAGTGCAACAAGAAAAATCTGTCATCCCCGTTTGAATGAAGATGACAGATTGCGTGTTGCGTTTATTTACCAGCTAAATGACCGACGACTTATTTCCAGGCCGAGCACTTGGATTCAGCCTTGGTGGTCCAGGCTTGTTCCGCGGGGATAGTCTGGACCAGCTTGTAGTAGTCCCATGGATACTTGGATTCGGTCGGCGTCTTGACCTGGTACAGGTACATGTCGTGGACCACGCGGCCATCGGCGCGCAGGTAACCGTTCTTCTGGAACACGTCGTTGAACTTGGTCTTGCGCAGTTGCGCCATGACCTTGTCCGAATCATCCGTACCGGCAGCCTTCACGGCTTGCAGGTATTGCAGCGCGGCGGAGTAGTCGGCGGCTTGCAGGCTCGACGGCATCTTCTTTTGCTTTTCGAAGTAGCGCTTGGCGAACTTGCGGGTCTCGTCGTTGGCGTCCCAGTACCAGCTGTCGGTCAGGTACATGCCCTGGGTCAGTTTCGGCGTCAGCGAGTGCACGTCGTTGATGAACACCAGCAGGCCGGCCAGCTTGGCGGTCTTGGTGATGCCGAATTCGTTGGCTGCCTTCACCGAATTGATGAAGTCGCCGCCGGCGTTGGCCAGGCCGATGATCTGCGCCTTGGAAGTCTGCGCCTGCAACAGGAAGGACGAGAAGTCCGATGCGCCCAGCGGATGCTTGACCGAACCGACGACGGTGCCGCCCGATGCCTTGACGACGTTGCTGGTGTCGGATTCCAGCGAGTGGCCGAACGCATAGTCGGCGGTCAGGAAGAACCAGCTCTTGCCGCCTTGCTTGACGACTGCCGAGCCGGTGCCCTTGGCCAGCGCAACGGTGTCGTAGGCGTAGTGGACGGTGTAAGGCGAGCATTCTTCATTGGTCAGGCGGGCCGAGCCGGCGCCGTTTTCGATGAAGACCTTTTTCTTTTCATTGGCCACTTTCGCCATCGCCAGCGCGGTGCCGGAATTGGTGCCGCCGATCAGGACGTCGACGCCCTGCTGGTCGAACCATTCGCGCGACTTGCTGGCGGCGACGTCAGCCTTGTTCTGGTGATCGGCAACGACCAGTTCGATCTTCTTGCCGTTGATGGCTCCGCCCATGTCGGCGATGGCGAACTTGATCGCTTCCGCGCCGCCCTGGCCGTCGATGTCCGAATAAACGCCGGAAATATCGGTGATGAAACCGATCTTGATCACGTCGCCGGAGATCTGTGCCGAAGCCGGCGCGGATGCTGCCAGAGCGAACGCTGCTGCCGCAGTCGATACGGCGAGTGACATTGCCTTCAATTTCATTTTCATCTCCTTTGTTATAACGTTCGCTGAATAGCTAAATTGTTGCGTAAGTTCGTTGTTGCTTAACTGATTACGTCACGCAATGCGTCACCGATTGCGTGACTGCCCGTCGCACCGATGGAACGCATGGTGCATTCTTTTTATGACTTGCCGATTAATCCGAATCTTCAGAATCCGTGTTGCCGCGAAATGAACCTGGCGCTGCCCGAACTTATACGCCCAGCAATTCGTTGAGCTTCTGCGTCTTCGACTGCAGTTCCGCCGCGGCAAACGACTCGACGATCTGACCGTGTTCCATCACATAGAAACGGTCCGCCAGCGGCGCCGCGAAACGGAAATTCTGTTCCACCATCACGATGGTGTACCCCTTGGCCTTGAGCATCGTGATCATGCGCGCGAGCGCCTGCACGATGACCGGCGCCAGGCCTTCGGAAATCTCGTCGAGCAACAGCAATCGCGCGCCGGTGCGCAGGATGCGCGCCACCGCCAGCATTTGCTGTTCGCCGCCGGACAGGCGTGTGCCCTGGCTGTTGCGGCGCTCTTTCAGGTTGGGGAACATGTCGTAGATCTCTTCGATCGACATGCCTTTGTCGGTCTTCGACACGAACGGCGGCAGCATCAGGTTTTCTTCCGCCGACAGCGACGAAAAGATGCCGCGCTCTTCCGGGCAATAGCCCACGCCCTGATGCGCGATCTTGTAGGTCGGCATGGCGATGGTTTCATTGCCGTTGATCTTGATCGAACCCTTGCGGGCGCCGACCAGGCCCATGATGGAACGCAAGGTGGTGGTACGGCCGGCGCCGTTGCGGCCCAGCAGCGTCACCACTTCGCCCTTGTTCACGGTCAGGTTGACGTTGTGCAGGATGTGCGATTCGCCGTACCAGGCTTGCAGGTCGGAAATCGCCAGCGCCGGCGTGCCGCTGCCGGTGGATGTGACGCCGCCTTGTTGCATGGTTGCCGTGTTCATCAGTGAGCTCCTTCCAGCGCGCCCGATGTCGTGCCCATGTAGGCTTCCATCACTTGCGGATTCTTCGATACCTGGTCATACGTGCCTTCGGCCAGCACGGCGCCGCGCTGCAACACGCTGATGCGGTCGCAGATGCCGGAGATCACGTTCATGTTGTGTTCGACCATCAGGATGGTGCGGCCGGCCGAGACTTTCTTGATCAGCGCGGTCACGCGATCGACGTCTTCGTGACCCATGCCCTGGGTCGGTTCGTCGAGCAGCATCAGTTCCGGTTCCATCGCCAGGGTCGTCGCGATTTCCAGCGCGCGTTTGCGGCCGTAGGGCAGATCGACGGTGATGGTGTCGGCGAAGCTGGTCAGGTCGACCTCTTCGAGCAAGGCCATGGCGCGGTCATTGAGCTGGTTCAGGCTGTCGCCGTTCTTCCAGAAATGGAAGGAAGTGCCCAGCGTGCGCTGCAGGCCGATGCGCACGTTTTCCATCACGCTCAGGTGCGGAAACACGGCGGAAATCTGGAAGGAACGGATGATGCCCTGGCGCGCAATCTGCGCCGGCGCTTCCATCGTGATGTCCTTGCCATTAAATAAGATCTGGCCCGAGGTCGGCACCAGGAATTTGGTCAGCAGATTGAAGCAAGTGGTCTTGCCGGCACCGTTCGGGCCGATCAGCGCGTGGATATGGCCGCGCTGGATTTGCAAGTTAACGGCGCTCACCGCTGTAAAACCCTTGAATTCCTTCGTCAGGTTTTTTGTCTCCAGAATGACATCTGTCATAGTGTCTCTTCTCATTCTTCCCGTGAATACCATGCGTATTTGGAACTGCATGGCCGCTTAGTAAGTTACTCGACGCTTCTGACGTCCGCAACTACTCTTTTTTGGGCCTGGACACCTATCGTCAGGCCTTCTGCGAGAGTCTTATTGTTTTAATATCTGGCGCATAGTAGCCGAGTCGTACCATTACTACAATACGTATAAGTACCGTATCGGACAAAGCCCGAATTATTTAATTTTTACGTGCTTTTCGGATCAGTTCTGCTGTCTTTTCAGCAATCATGATGGTGGGAGAATTGGTATTGCCGGACGTGATCGTGGGCATCACGGAAGCATCCACCACGCGCAGTCCGGCCACGCCGCGCACGCGCAACTGGCTGTCGACCACGGCCAGCGCATCGTCGTCGCGCCCCATCTTGCAGGTGCCGACCGGATGGAAGATGGTCGTGCCGATTTCGCCGGCGGCCTTGTATAACTCTTCCTCAGACTGGTATTCCACGCCGGGCTTGCATTCGTCGGGTTGATACTTTCGCAATGCCGGCGCCGCGGCGATCTTGCGCGTGAGCTTGAGCGAGTCGGCCGCGACCTTGCGGTCCTGTTCGGTGCTGAGGTAATTGAGCGTGATCTTCGGTGCCAGCGCACCGTCGCCGGAACCCAGGCGTATGTGTCCGCGCGAGGTCGGCCGCAGATTGCAGACGCTGGCGGTGAACGCCGGGAAAGGATGCAGCGGATCGCCGAACTTTTCCAGCGACAGCGGCTGCACGTGATATTCAAGGTTGGCGGATGCTTGCGATGGATCCGACTTGGCGAACACGCCCAGCTGCGACGGCGCCATCGACATCGGCCCGCTCTGGAACAAGGCGTATTCCATCCCGATCTTCATCTTGCCGAACCAGTTGTTGGCCATCATGTTGAGCGTCTTCACGCCCTTGACCTTGAACGCGGTCCGGATCTGCAAATGATCCTGCAGGTTCTCGCCGACGCCGGCCAGGTCTTTGACCACCGGAATCTGGTGCTGCTGCAACAAGTTCGCCGGACCGATGCCCGACAATTGCAGGATGTGCGGCGAACCGACGGCGCCGGCAGCCAGGATCGTTTCGCGTGTCGATTCGGCATACCACTCCTTGCCGCCGCCGGTGAATTCGACGCCGACGCAGACCGGACCATTCTCGCCTTGTTCAATGCGCAGGCGTTTGACATGCGAGCCGGTCATGACGTCGAGGTTGCCGGTTTTCATCGCCGGTTTCAGGAAAGCCTTGGACGCATTCCAGCGGATGCCGCGCTTCTGATTCACGTCGAAGTAGGAACTGCCTTCGTTGTCGCCGCGGTTGAAGTCGTCGATCTTCGGAATGCCCACTTCCGCCGCCGCATCACGGAAGGCATCGAGGATTTCCCACGACAGCCGTTGCTTCTCCACGCGCCACTCACCGCCAACGCCATGGAACTGATCGCCGCCCTTGTAGTGATCTTCACTCTTCTTGAACAACGGCAGCACGTTATCCCAGCGCCAGCTGTCGTCGCCGGTCAGTTGCGCCCATTGGTTGTAATCGCGTTCCTGGCCGCGCATGTAAATCATGCCGTTGATCGACGAACAGCCGCCCAGTACTTTGCCGCGCGGATAAATCAGGCTGCGACCATTGAGGCCGACATCCGCCTCGGTGCGATACAGCCAGTCGGTGCGCGGATTATTGATGCAATACAGATAGCCGACGGGGATGTGAATCCACAGGTAATCGTCCTTGGCGCCCGCCTCGATCAGCAGCACCCTGACGCCGCGATCGTGGCTGAGCCGGTTGGCCAGCACGCAACCGGCCGTGCCGCCGCCGACGATGATGTAATCGTATTGACCTGCTGACTCCATGCTTCTGTCTCCGTGATTTTTTTATCTGACACCCTTCAACTCCGTCGTCCTGACGAAAGTCAGGACCCAGTGTCGTGCAGCGCGCTATGTACAGTCGCACAACCGGCAATACGACACTGGGTCCCAGCGTTCGCCGGGACGACGGCGAGTGGTAATGCAATCGCCTTCGATTACTTCGCCACCGGCATCGTGAATTCCGCGCCCTTGCCGATAGTAGCCGACCAGCGCTGCATGATGGACTTATATCGCGTATAGAACTTGATGCCCTCTTCGCCATAGGCATGCGTGTCGCCGAACAGCGAACGCTTCCAGCCGCCGAAGGAATGCCAGGCCATCGGCACCGGAATCGGCACGTTGATGCCGACCATGCCGACCTGGATGCGGCGCGAGAACTCATGCGCCGTATTGCCGTCGGCGGTGAACAGCGACACGCCGTTGCCGTATTCATGCGCATTGATCAGACGCACCGCTTCGGCAAAATCCGGCACGCGCACCACGCACAGCACCGGTCCGAAGATTTCTTCCTTGTAGATCTTCATGTCCGGCGTGACGTTGTCGAACAAGGTGCCGCCGACGAAGAAACCCTTTTCATGGCCCGGCACGCTGATGCCGCGGCCATCGACCAGCAGCTTGGCGCCTGCCTTGACGCCATCGTCGATGTAGCCTTCCACCTTGGCCTTGTGCGCCGCCGTGACCAGCGGGCCCATCTCCGCATCGGCTTCCATGCCGTTTTTGATCTTCAAGGCCTTCACGCGCGGGATCAAGGCTTCGACCAGCTGGTCGGCCACGCTGCCGACCGCCACCGCCACCGAAATCGCCATGCAACGTTCACCGGCGGAACCGTAAGCCGCGCCGATCAGCGCGTCGACCGCCTGTTCCAGGTTGGCGTCCGGCATCACCACCAGATGATTCTTGGCGCCGCCCAATGCTTGCGCACGCAACGGGAAAGTGCCGGCGCGCTTGGTGGCTTCGCTGTAGATGTATTCGGCAATCGGCGTCGAACCGACGAAGGAAATCGCCTGCACTTCCGGATGCTGCAGCAGCGCGTCGACCGCCACCTTGTCGCCCTGCACTACGTTGAACACGCCATCCGGCAAACCGGCGCGCTTGAACAGGTCGGCCAGCATCAGCGACGGCGACGGATCGCGCTCGGACGGCTTCAGGATGAAGCTGTTGCCGGTGGCGATCGCCAGCGGCGCCATCCACAACGGCACCATCACCGGGAAGTTGAACGGCGTGATGCCGGCCGTCACGCCCAGCGGCTGGCGCAGATTCCAGTTGTCGATGCCGCCGCCGATGTTGTCGGTGAATTGCGTCTTCAGCAGTTGCGGCACGCCGCAGGCGAATTCGACGATTTCCAGGCCGCGCGTGACTTCGCCCTTGGCATCGGAAAACACCTTGCCGTGTTCGCGCGTGATCGCGGCAGCGAGGTCGTCATGATGTTGCTCGATCAGCTCCTTGAACTTGAACAGCACGCGTGCGCGCTTGAGCGGCGCCGTCTCGGCCCAGCCTGGCGCAGCGGCACTGGCGGCAGCCACGGCGGCATTGACCTCCGCAGTCGAAGCCAGCACCACCTTGGCAGACGCTTCGCCGGTCGCAGGATTGAAAACGTCTTGCTGACGGCCGCTTTCGGACGGAGTCACACGGCCGTTGATGTAGTGCTGAATAGTCGATGATGCGGCAGTCATAAGTATTCCTTTGGTGATCAATGAATGTAGTTGGCCCGGAGATTGCTGAAATTGGCTTGTTTGTTTGCTTTTGGAAGAATATCGCCTCGAATGAAATGAATCCAATCAGTTATTATCAACAGCAATATAAAAATAACTGATAATCAAGGCATTGCAAAAAATCCATCATGAATGGCAGTTGACTACTTTTAATCAAACTTAATCATGGATTTCACACAATTACGCGCTTTTGTCGCTGTCGCGCATGAGGGCAACCTGACTCGCGCAGCAGAAACCCTGCATGTCACCCAACCTGCCGTCAGCCTGCAAATCAAGCTGCTGCAGGAAAGACTGAATCTCATCCTGTTTACGCGCACCAGCGCCGGCATGAAACTCACCAACGAAGGCAGCAAGTTGCTGCCGGTCGCCGAACGGGTTCTCCACACCTTGCAGGAATTCCATCAACATGCCAATGCCCTGCATACCAGCGCCGGCAATCTGACCGGTACGCTGGCCATCGGCACCATCCTCGATCCGGAATTCATCCGTCTCGGCGCCTTCCTCAAGCTGCTGGTGGAGCGTCATCCGCAACTATCCACACGTCTTCAACACCATATGTCGGGTTCGGTGCTGCAGCAAGTCAAAGCCGGCGAGCTCGACGTCGGCTTTTTCCTCGGTTCGCCCGGCAGAGGCTTCCACAGCCTGACCCTGACGCATTTCACCTACAACGTCATCGCTCCCGCCGGTTGGAAAAGCCGGGTTGCCGGCAAAGGCTGGAAGGAGCTGGCGCAACTCCCCTGGATCTGGACGCCGCCGGAGTCCGCCCATCACCGTCTGCTGAACCGGGTTTTTGCCCAATACAAACTCACGCCCAATGCGGTCGCGCTGGTCGATCAGGAATCTTCCATGCTGGACCTGGTGAAATCGGGCGTCGGCCTGTCGCTCGCCCGCGAGTCGATCGCACTGAGCCAGGCACATGCCCACGGTCTGGTGATCGCTGACGCGGTCGACTTGTCGACGGAGCTTTCTTTCATTGCTTTGGAGAAGCGCAAGAATGAGCCTGCGATCGCTGCAGTGTTCGCGTTGTTGCAGGATGTCTGGTCCTGAACGATGTTGTTTTAAAGGAATTTTTATATTTTCCCGAGAATAACGTGAGTTTGGTTTTTAAATTAATAGGTTATATATATAAATAGTAGTAGTAGTTAACACCGGCGCTTTTCTGTGGATAACCCGGTAAACCAAAATCAAATCATGGGTTTACGAAATTCATAACCGCTTGGCAAGTCGTGTATGGCAAAAGAACAGATGTTGGATAGAAAACAGCAATGTGAAGAACTTCTGAGCTATCCCCATTTCACACAAGAGATATGCAGAGACTTATCCACAGATGCGCCTGAAAATACGTATTTCGGATGGATTTTGCCGGTTGGGCTGGTAAAGAATGATGAATTCGCCGGTTTTCATCCGAAAATTGCCATTTCCACCTGAACGAGCTGCAAGACGTCGCCACAGCCAAGCCAACCAAGTTGATGCCCCATGGACGAGCAAGACCCGAAAAATGCCTACAAGGTGCTTATCCTGCCCTCAGGACTTGAATTTATCGCCAGGCCGGCATTGTCCCTGCTCGTTTCAGCACAACAGGCGCAGATTCGCATGCCGAGTTCTTGCCGCAACGGAACATGCCGCACCTGCCTGTGCGTTTTAAAAAGCGGGCAAATCCGTTATCAGATCGATTGGCCGGGATTGACCAGGGAAGAAAAGACCGAAGGTTACCTGTTGCCGTGCGTGGCGGTCGCCGAATCGGATCTGGTGCTCGACGTTCCCGATGCAATTTCCCTGAAATGATTTTCGAAAGAGTTTCCCGATCGGTTTTTCGTTTTTGAGGTTTGTCCGGTCGGGAAATGAGAGAAAAAGGTTTTCAGGGTTTTATATAAAAGTTTATATATACAAATAGTAGTAGTAGTTAACACAAGTCCTTTTCTGTGGATAACCCGGTAAACCGAAATCGAATCAGACGTTTACGAAAATGATAAGCGCTTGGCAACGCGTGTATGACTTTGGAACAGTTATTGGATAGATTTCGACGCTGTGAAAAAGTCTCGCGCTATCCCCAAACCGCGCAAGACTTATTCACAATGTTATCCACAGATGGTTTTGCCGAACCGGTTTTAAAAAATCTATCGGCAACGAAGCAAGGAAATCACCTGGCGGCCCGTACCGGCTTGCCTTTGTAGGTTTTCCCGGGGGGCGGCGCGGTAGGTTTTTTCTGCACTTCCTGCAGCAGGTTGGCGCAATCGGTTTGCTGTTCTCCACTGATGTTGATCAGCGGCAGGATGGCTGCAACCGGCGCCACCACGCCGAGCAATATCGCCCCGCCGGTCTTCAGCGCCAGCACGCCCTTGTCCACGCCGATATTCGGATCCTTGAACGGACCGGTGACGAACAGCGGCGAGCGCAGCGAAATGATCCGCAGGCCCTTGCTGCGTGGATTGATGGTCAGATTAAGTTGCTCCTGGGCCAGATTGACGTCGCCGGTAATGTCGACCAGCGCATCTTCGGTATCCAGCGTGAAGGTGCGCGCCTGCATCAGGCCGTTGGTCACGGCGAAGTCGCCGGCCATGCAATTGAGCTTGACCTGTTTGTCGCCGAACAGTTTGGACACCACCACGTTGCCGATATTCAGGCCCATTTCTTCCAGCAACAATTTGCTGATGGCGCCGTGATTGATCAGCGTCTTCAGTTCGCCGTTGGACGAACCAAGCATGGCGGCGACCGAATTGCCGGTGGCGGTCAGCGCCGCGTCGCCGTTGATTTCGCCGAAACTGGTTTGCGCCGCATCGAGGTTCGGGAACAACTGCTGGATCTTGATGCGCCGCGCCGACAATTTCAGTTCCGACTTCATCTTCGGCGTGCTGCCGTCGAGCTTGATGTCGGATGTCAGGTTGCCGCCGGCGATGCCGAAATTCAGCGGCGTCAGCTGCAGCACCTTGTCGTTCAGGTGCAGGTCGGCGCGGATGTCGGTAATCGGCAGGTTCTTTTCCTTCACCACTTTATGCGCGGTCAGTTTGACGTCGGCATCCAGCGCATCCCAGGCGTCGGTCTTGAATTCCTTGACCGGCAATACCTTGTTCGACGGCTGGTGTTCTTCCGCGCCGCGCTCCGCTTTCTTGGCGTTGGAGTCGGCGCCGATCAGCGGCGCCAGATCTTCAAATTGCAGCAGGTTGGAAACGATCTCGCCCTTGAGCAGCGGCCGCGGCTGTTTCGATTGATATTCCAGCGTGCCGCCGATATCGCTGGAGCCGAACTTGCCGTTGAATTTTTCGTAAATCCAGTCGCTCTGTTTCGGATCGAGTTTGCCGATCAGGCGACCGGAAGTCGAGAACGGCGGCGTTTCCGGCAACAGCACGCCGGTCAGCGGAAACAGATGCGCCATGCTGTCGCCCGACAGATTCAGTTGCAGATCGAGCGCGGCAAGTTCTTGCGGTTTGGTCAGCGTGCCTTTGACGGCAATGCGGGTTTTGCCGACGCGCACGTCGGCTTCCAGCGGATAAGGTTTGCTTTCATCCTGCAGCGACAATACGCCGCCGGCTTTGCCTTCGCCGCGGATGTCGGCTTTGTTGAATGTGCCTTTGACGTTCCAGCCTATGCCGTAAATTTTTTCCTTGTCCGGATCGAGCGTGTCGATATCCGCCTTGGCATTGATCTTCTGGATGACATCGTCGAGTTGCACGCTGCCCTTGCGGATGACGATCTTCTCGGGACGGAATTCCCATGTCGACGGACCATCCGATTTGAAGGTCCAGTTATTGACCGCATCCTTGTTGCGCAGCAGGGCGATTTGCGGCGTGTCGGCCTCGAGCGCAGGCAGGACGATTTTGTGTTGCAGCAGCGGCCAGGGATTGAGCGTCACATTCAGTTGCCTGATCGCGACCATGTTGCTGTTGGCCGGCGCCCAGTCGGGATTGCCGAGCACGATGTCGGCGGCGCTCACCTGCGGCCATGGTATCCAGCGGGCCCAGCTGCTTTGCGGCGATTGTGGTAATTGTGGCGATTGCGGCTTTTGCCACTTGACGATCAGGTCGCCCTGGATGGCGAAGTGGCGGCCCGTTGCATCGCTGACGCGCTGGTTGATCCAGGGGCGCGCCCGGTTCCAGTCGAAGTTGACGATCAGTACGATCAGCAGAATGACCAGTGTTAAAAAACCAGCGAAACCCAATCCGATTATTTTTGCGATTGTTCTTGATGTTGTCGGCATAAATCATCCTAAGGTAAGTGATCGGCGCCGCCGCATCGAGGAAAAATCACGACATCGTCAGCGCTGCATATTGATACGACCGAATTCGTCATGAGTTGTTGCACTTAAATGCGCGCGCAACCATTTATGCGCCGGGCTGCGCGCATCGCGTTCATGCCACAGCATGTCCACATGTTCTTCCGGCGTTTTGAACGGCAACTCCTTCACCACCAGCACTTCGGTCATGCCGGTCGCCGCGATCAGGTGGCGCGGCAGCACGGTGATGAGCTCCGAACTGGCGACGATGCGGCCGGCCGTGAAGAACTGGTTCACCGTCAGCAAAATCTTGCGTTCGCGTCCCATGCCGGCGAGCACGTCGTCGATCACCGCGTGGGGTTTGCCCGACAGACTGACCAGCAAATGATCCGCCGAGCAATAGTTGTCGAGGTTCAGTTCCTTGTCGGCCAGCGGGTGGTTCTTGTGCATCACGCACACGTATTGCCCGGTGTACAGACGCTCGTGGCTGATCTGGGTTTTCAGGCCGTCGGCCAGCTGCGCCGCCACGCCGGGGAAAAATCCCACCGCCAGGTCGACGTCGCCGCGCAGCAGCATGGCGCGCGGATCGCGCGTGGTCAGCGGCATCATGCGGATCTTGATGCGCGGCGCATCGCGCATGATGGTGCGCACCAGCGACGGCAGCCACAGCGCCGCGGTCGCATCGACCATCGCCATGCGGAAAGTATTCTGCGCGCGCGACACGTCGAAGGTTTCCGGCGTGATCACCGCTTCCAGTTCCGACAAGGCGCGGCGCACGGTCGGCCACAGCTCTTCGGCACGCGGCGTCGGCTTGACGCCGTGCGCGGTGCGGATCACCAGTTCGTCGTTGAGGGTGTCGCGCAGGCGGCGCAGGGCGTTGGATACCGCCGGTTGCGTCATCGCCAGCAAATTGGCCGCGCGCGTCAGGTTTTGTTCTGTCATCACCGCGTCGAAAACGCGCAACAGATTCAGGTCGAGAGTCAGAAAGCTCATATCAGCCGCACCTTAGCAGGAACGAAACAGGAACGAAATAAGGACACAAGGGACTTGGAGGAAACAAACAATGGAAAAAGGAAGCACTTGCACATCAAAAAAACAATATTCACAAAAACGATAACTGATATCCAAAAAGGAAATTGGTAAAGCGAGTCATGCATCATTACACTGCAATGCAACATAACACATTTCGCAAGGAGTCCATCATGACTACATTGACCGCCAATTACTCCGCAAAGAACACCGGCACTGTTGCCGGCAAGATCGGTACCGTGCTGCGCAACATCTTCGTTCGCTTCGTGCAAGCCCACGAATCGCAAGCTGCCCTGCTGACCGCCGACCAACACGTCGAAGGCGCAGCCCAGCTGAACCGCATGGCCAACAAGTTCGAATCGACCCAGCCCAACCTGGCTGCAGAACTGCGTTTCATCGCTTCGCGCGGTTGATGCGCGGGAAGTTCGCACCAAGCAATTTGCTTCACTACAGCGCAGCGATGTAATGCGGAACCAGCCGGCAATCCGGCTATAACGGCGCATTCCGCTGATTCTGTAGGGCAACACCCCATTCAGTCTTGTGTTTTGATGCTCGTACCGACGTCTTGAGGCGGTATTGATTGCGCGACACAAGAAACTGTCCGGCGTCTCCTCCTCCCTCTTTAGGAAGGATTTCCCCGCAAGCTTCGGCTTTGCGGGGATTTTTTTGTCCGCGCGTATTGTTCAAGATCGTTCGAGATTCTTCGAGACATCCGGCTACATCTCTTGAGAATAATGCAGGAAGTGGCCATTCACAATCCCTATATCTGATATGGGAACATGAAATTGGCAATGCGAGGCGGGGATGTCTATACTGCAATGCAACAAGAGAAGAAATTCATTCGATATCAGGGAAATCAATATCATGTCCGTTCTAGCCATCGCCTTTCCAGTTGAAGCCGCCGTTCCGGTCGCGCAGTCGCTGATCGGGGCAACCGTCGCGCTGATGCGTCCGTTGCTGGGCCTGGGCGTGCTGGTCACCCTGCTGATGGTTTTCAAGCCGCTGGTCATGGGCATCGTGCGCGCCGCCGTCGTGTTGGTCGTGCCGCGCAAGTCGCTGGAACAACGCGTGCGTCAGCACCGTTTCAACGGCGTCAAGATGGTCAACCGCATGGCCAATGATTACAGCCGTTCACAACCGAGTTTTGCCGCAGAACTGCGCAACCTGGCCGCCAGCGACAGATAATAGTTAGTAATAAGCAAGCTGAGCGCCGAGAGAAAGATCAAGCAACACGTACCGAGTCTCCTCCTCCCTCTTCAGGAAGGATTAAGCCCCACGAGCCCCAATTCGTGGGGCTTTTTTTATCCGCGAATTTATCCGCGGCACGATTTTTACAGCAATTGAACGAAATTGCCGTCATTCCGGCTTTCTCGGCGCCGGCCTGCGTGATACCGTAAGGGCTTGCCTGCTTCTTTATCAACACTCACTCCAGCCTCACCGCTTCGCCGACATCATGTGCCAGTTACTCGGGATGAATTGCAACACGCCCACCGACATCGTTTTCAGCTTCACCGGCTTTGCAAATCGCGGCGGATTGACGGATCACCACAGCGATGGCTGGGGCATCGCTTTCTTTGAAGGCTCGGGCGTGCGCCACTTCGTCGACTACCAGTCCGCCGTCACCTCGCCGGTCGCCGAGCTGATCAAGAGTTGCCCGATCAAATCGCAGCACGTCATCGCCCACATCCGCAAAGCCACGCAAGGCCGCGTCTCGCTGGCCAACTGCCACCCCTTCGTGCGCGAGCTGTGGGGACGCTACTGGGTGTTCGCCCACAACGGCGACCTCAAGAATTTCACGCCCACCTTGCACGGTCCCTATCGCCCGGTCGGCACCACCGACAGCGAACTGGCCTTTTGCTACCTGCTGCAACAGCTGCGCAACCGCTTCGGCGAAAACCTGCCGCCGTTGGCCGACCTGACGCAGGAGTTGCGCGAACTTACGCACTATATCGCCGGACATGGTCCATTTAACATGCTGTTGTCGGATGGATCGGCACTGTTTTCGCATTGCTCCACCAATCTGTACTACATCATCCGCCAGCACCCGTTCGCCTCGGCGCATTTGTCCGACCAGGACGTTTCCGTGGATTTCTCCGAAGTCACCACTTCCAAGGACCGCGTCGCCGTCATCGTCACCCAGCCGCTGACCACCGACGAAACCTGGACCCAGTTCCAGCAAGGCGAATTGAAAGTCTTCGTCGACGGCGCCGTTGTCGAATGATTAATTATTAGGCAGGCCGGGCCGCAAAGCCGGTCCCGCCTGCCAATCCTCAGCCAGGATTCCCCTCTTCAGCCGTCGCTCTGTCAAGCGGCATTTTTCGATATTTCCGCTTAAGCTTTTGCCGGCTGTCGATATACATTTTTACTCTGTCAAAAGCGCGTTCTGCCTGTGGATAACTTTTCCCCATCAGAGTAAAATAGCCCGATCCGCAGTGTTGACATCCGGCTTTTCCCAAGTCAGCTCGGCCCCCTTTTTTGCATCGTTTCTTGGCGCCTATTGTTGCGCCTCGTTGCATCTCTATTTAGATAAGAAGATTCATGGAAAATTTTTGGCAGGCTTGCTCCGCAAAGCTGGAGCAGGAACTGACGCCGCAGCAATACAGCGCCTGGATCAAGCCTTTGGCTCCGCTTGATTACGAAGACGGCCGCCTGCGTATTGCCGCGCCCAACCGATTCAAGCTCGACTGGGTCAAGACCCAGTTCGCCAGCCGCATCACCACCATTGCCTCCGAGTACTGGGAAATGCAGATCGACGTCGAGTTCGTGCTCGATCCGCGCGTGGGCGCCGCCCGTCGCGCTGCCGCTGCCGCGCCGACGCCTGCAGGCGCCGCCGGCATGCACGGCAACGGCGGCAACAGCCATGGCACCATGCTCGACGGTTATCCGACCGGCATCCAGGAATCCCTGGTCGATCCGGCCCCGCCGCCGGTGACCCCGCGCCAGGAGTTGTCGCGCATCAACTCGGTGCTGACCTTCGACAATCTCGTCACCGGCAAGGCCAACCAGCTCGCGCGCGCCGCCGCCACCCAGGTCGCCAACAACCCCGGCGTGTCCTACAACCCGCTGTTCCTGTACGGCGGCGTCGGCCTGGGCAAGACCCACGTCATCCACGCCATCGGCAACCAGGTGCTGGCCGACAACCCCCACGCCAAGATCCGCTACATCCACGCCGAGCAATACGTGCGCGACGTGGTCACGGCCTATCAGCGCAAGGGTTTCGACGATTTCAAGCGCTATTACCACTCGCTCGACCTGCTGCTGATCGACGATATCCAATTCTTCGGCGGCAAGAGCCGCACCCAGGAAGAGTTCTTCTACGCCTTCGAAGCCCTGATCGCCGCCAAAAAGCAGATCATCATCACCAGCGACACCTATCCCAAGGAAATCAGCGGCATGGATGACCGCCTGATTTCGCGCTTCGATTCCGGCCTGACGGTCGCCATCGAGCCGCCCGAGCTCGAGATGCGCGTCGCCATCCTGATGAAAAAGGCCACCCTGGAAGGCGTCCAGCTGTCCGACGACGTCGCCTTCTTCGTCGCCAAGCACCTGCGCTCCAACGTGCGCGAGCTCGAAGGCGCGCTGCGCAAGATCCTGGCCTACTCGCGCTTCCACGGCAAGGACATCACCATCGACGTCGTCAAAGATGCGCTAAAAGACCTCTTGTCCGTCCAAAATCGCCAGATCTCCGTCGAAAACATCCAAAAAACCGTCGCCGACTTCTTCAACATCAAAGTCGCCGACATGTACTCCAAGAAGCGCCCGGCCAATATCGCCCGGCCGCGCCAGATCGCCATGTACCTGGCCAAGGAACTGACGCAGAAAAGCCTGCCCGAAATCGGCGACCTGTTCGGCGGCCGCGACCACACCACCGTGCTGCACGCGGTGCGCAAGATCTCCGCCGACCGCACCAAAAACCCGGAATGCAACCACGAACTCCACGTCCTGGAACAGACCCTGAAAGGTTAGGAATCGGCTTCCAAAAGAGCCTAATTTGCCCCTTGAACAAGGGTTGATTTGATACAATGAGAGAGTTGGTCCGGTTTGTCCCGGCGACTCTTTTTTTGTTGCCAAAAAAGCATGACCGCCAAACAGCAGCACAGGCAACACGGCGGCAGTCATCGCCATGTCATTGGGTGGGCATACCGTAAGCGAGGATGGATTCGTCGCGCAGCACGACAGCACTATGTAGTACGGCAAGTCCGCGCTACCGCAATGAAACCGTTTTCAAATTGCAGCGACACATTGCAGAAACGACGGCAAAACTGAGCGCAGACGGAGGACCAGACCGGATTGCAGACAGAATTTGAAAGCGGCTTTCAGCATCCTTTAAACCACTACTAGCAAGGATATAGAGACTATGCAATTGGTCAAAACCCAACGAGATACGCTTCTCCGGCCACTGCAAATAGTGAGTGGTATTGTCGAGCGTCGGCACACATTGCCGATTCTGGCCAATATCCTCATTCGCAAGGACGGCGAAAAAGTATCTTTCCTCTCGACCGACATCGAAGTGCAGATCACCACGCACGCCGAAGTCGGCTCCGGTAGCGAAGCCACCGCCACCACCGTCGCCGCGCGCAAATTGCTCGACATCCTGCGCGCCCTGCCCGACTCGGGCGAAGTGACGGTCACCCTGTCCAACAAGCGCCTGACGGTGCAATCCGGCAAGTCGCGTTTTGCCCTGCAAACGCTGGCCGCCGAAGAATTCCCCACCGTCGCCCAGGCCGAGCACTACAACGCGCAAGTCACGCTGCCGCAAAAGACCCTGAAGCACCTGTTCAACATGGTCCACTTCTCGATGGCGCAGCAAGACATCCGCTACTACCTCAACGGCCTGCTGCTGGTCGTCGAAGGCAAGAACGTGATCGCCGTCGCGACAGACGGTCACCGCCTGGCCTTCTGCCAGGTCGCCACCGAGCAAGAGTTCCCGCGCCAGGAAGTCATCATCCCGCGCAAGACCATCATCGAACTGCAGCGCCTGCTGGACGAAAGCGACGACCCGGTCCAACTGGAAATCGCCAACAACCAGGTCAAGCTGACCTTCGCCGACATCGAACTGATCTCCAAGCTGGTCGAAGGCAAGTTCCCCGACTACACCCGCGTGGTGCCCAAGGGCTACAAGAACAACTTCACCATCGGCCGCGAACAGCTGCTGCGCTCGCTGCAACGCGCAGCCATCATGACCAGCGACAAGTTCAAGGGCGTGCGCTGGGTGATTGCGCCGGGCAGCCTCAAGATCAGCTCCACCAACGCCGACCAGGAAGAAGCGGTTGAAGAACTCGAAATCGACTACGGCGGCGACAGCGTCGACATCGGTTTCAACGTCACCTACCTGCTCGACGTGTTGAACAACCTCAAGGGCGACTACGTCAACATCGCCCTGGGCGACGCCAACTCTTCCGCATTGATCACCATTCCCGACAATGCCGATTTCAAATACGTCGTCATGCCGATGCGCATTTGATTTCAGTTAGCCGAAAGTAGACGAGGGGCCGTGCGCAAGACGGCCCTTCGCCACTTTTAAGAATTCGGTTTCATCCCCGATTTCAGCAGTTCCTTTGTAGTTCAGTTGCAGTTTCCTTGCAGTTTCTTAGTATTTAGTCAGGCAGTTCCGTTAGTTTTTTCAGAAGGTAGCCATGTCCCTCTCGTCCCCAGTGCCAGCAGACAACACCGAACAACCGCAACAAAATCAATATGGAGCCTCCTCCATCCAGATTCTGGAAGGTCTGGAAGCGGTCCGCAAACGCCCCGGCATGTACATCGGCGACACCTCTGACGGCACCGGCCTGCACCACCTCGTCTTCGAAGTGCTGGACAACTCCATCGACGAATCGCTGGCCGGCCACTGCACCGAAATCCACGTCACCATCCACTCCGACAACTCGATCTCCATCACCGACAACGGCCGCGGCATCCCGACCGGCATCAAGATGGACGACAAGCACGAGCCCAAACGCTCCGCTGCCGAGATCGTCATGACCGAGCTCCACGCCGGCGGCAAGTTCGACCAGAACTCCTACAAAGTCTCCGGCGGCCTGCACGGCGTCGGCGTC
Organism: Herbaspirillum sp. CF444; assembly: GCF_000282135.1. GTDB lineage: Bacteria > Pseudomonadota > Gammaproteobacteria > Burkholderiales > Burkholderiaceae_D > Herbaspirillum. Next base: position 8,388 of record NZ_AKJW01000082.1, on the reverse strand, counting down.
TCCTGCGTCAACGGCCTGTCCAAACTGCTGCGCCTGACCGTGCGCCGCGACGGCAAAGTGCATGCGATGGAATTCGTGCGCGGCATTCCGCAAGACCGCCAGATTGAAGTTGTCGACGGCGTGCAAGTCTCCCCGATCAAAGTCATCGGCGACACCGACAAGCGCGGCACCGAAGTCCACTTCTGGGCCGACGAAGAAATCTTCACCCACGTCGAGTTCCACTACGAAATCCTCGCCAAGCGCATCCGCGAACTGTCCTTCCTCAACAACGGCGTGCACATCCGCCTGACCGACCAGCGCACCGGCAAGGAAGAAGACTTCGCCTTCGAAGGCGGCACCCGCGGCTTCGTCGAATACATCAACAAGAACAAGAGCATCCTCAACCCGACCATCTTCCAGGCCACCGGCGAGCGCATGTCGGACCAGAACACCAACATCAGCGTCGACGTCTCCATGCAATGGAACGACGCCTACAACGAACAGGTGCTCTGCTTCACCAACAACATCCCGCAACGCGACGGCGGCACCCACCTGACCGGCCTGCGCGCCGCGATGACCCGCGTCATCAACAAGTACATCGAAGAAAACGACTTCGCCAAAAAAGCCAAGGTCGAAGTCTCCGGCGACGACATGCGCGAAGGCCTCACCTGCGTGCTCTCCGTCAAAGTCCCCGAGCCCAAGTTCAGCTCGCAGACCAAGGACAAGCTGGTATCGAGCGAAGTGCGCGGCCCGGTGGAAGAAATCGTCGCCAAGACCCTCACCGACTTCCTGCAAGAAAAACCTAACGACGCCAAGATCATCTGCGGCAAGATCGTCGAAGCCGCGCGCGCCCGCGAAGCCGCGCGCAAGGCACGCGAACTGACCCGCCGCAAAGGCGTCATGGACGGCCTCGGCCTCTCCGCCAAACTGGCCGACTGCCAGGAAAAGGATCCGGCCCTGTGCGAACTCTACATCGTCGAGGGTGACTCCGCGGGCGGCTCGGCCAAGCAAGGCCGCGACCGTAAATTCCAGGCCATCCTGCCGTTGCGCGGCAAAGTGCTCAACGTCGAAAAGGCGCGCTTCGAAAAGATGCTCTCCTCAGAGCAGATCACGACGCTCATCGCCACCCTCGGCACCAGCATCGGTCCGGACGAATTCAACGCCGACAAACTGCGCTACCACCGCATCATCATCATGACCGATGCGGACGTCGACGGCGCCCACATCCGCACCCTGCTGCTCACGCTGTTCTATCGCCAGATGCCGCAACTGGTCGAACGCGGCCACATCTACATCGCCCAGCCGCCGCTCTACAAGGTCAAGGCCGGCAAGGACGAGCGCTACCTCAAGGACGACGTCGAAGAAGCGCACTACATGATGCAGATCGCCCTCAACGACGCCGAGCTCGTCCCCAGCGAAGGCGCAGCACCGATCAGCGGCGCCCCGCTGACCGAACTGGTCCGTCAATACAACACCGCCAACGCCATCATCATGCGCCTGACCCGCATGATCGACGCCACCGCGCTGTCCGCCATCATGACCGGCGTCACCCTGCAACTGAACACCGCGGCAGAAGCCGAGCAATCGGCCGTCGCACTGAAGGCAGCCATCAACGAACCGGGCATCGACGTCATCGTCCGCTCCGACGAGTTGACCGACAAACACGTCCTGCGCATCCAGCGCATGTACCACGGCAACATCAAGGTCACCGCCATCGACACCGACTTCGTCAACGGCCCCGACTACCAGGTGTTGGCCAATGCAGCGGCAACCTTCCGCGGCCTCATCGGACCCGGCGCACTGATCCGCCGCGGCACCGGCGACAAGATCAAGGAAAGCGCCATCAACGACTTCCACCAGGCCATGGCATGGCTGCGCGAAGAAGCCGAACGCGGCGTCAGCAAGCAGCGCTACAAAGGTCTGGGCGAAATGAATCCGGAACAGCTGTGGGAAACCACCATGGACCCAACCGTCCGCCGTCTGTTGAAAGTGCAAATCGAAGACGCGATCGCCGCGGATCAGATTTTCATGACGCTGATGGGGGATGACGTGGAACCGCGTCGGGCGTTTATTGAGTTGAATGCGCTGCAGGCTGGGAATATTGATGTTTAAAAATATCATCTAATGGTTCTTCTGTTACGCCCTCGAGAGTGAGCAATAGCAGAGAATGAAATATCCTAAGTTAGGACGTTTTTAAGGAAATTCGGATGACCGAATCTATAGCGAAGAGAAACGTCTCTACAAGTACCGTTGGACGAGGCAAAGCCGTGAAGCTAAGTTCAACGCCAGAAACTAATCGCTGGAGCAATGGCAACACGCATTTATTTCATGGGAACAGTCTTGACTACTACACTGAGTGGGCTCCACCACATGTGATCATTTCTGATGGGGCTTATGGAATTCTCGGTTTTGAAGGGGACACATCAGACCATATGGGGGTAGCTAATTGGTATGCTCCCCATATCAAAGCTTGGAGCGAATTTTCGAGTGCTCAAACCACATTGTGGTTTTGGAATTCCGAAATAGGTTGGGCGGTGACTCACCCAATCTTAGAACAGCACGGCTGGCGATATGTCAATGCTAATACATGGAACAAGGGGCGTGCCCATATTGCTGGTAACGTGAACACTGCAAAAATCCGCCGGTTCCCAGTAGTCACGGAGGTGTGCGTACAGTACGTATTTGAACCTAAAATTGACTCATTGACCCTTCAGAAATGGCTGTATCGAGAATGGAAGAGAACAGGACTTCCGATGAAGCGAGCAAATGAGGCGTGTGAGGTAGCGGATGTAGCCGTCCGTAAGTATCTTGATCAGGGACATCTTTGGTACTATCCGCCTCCAGAAATGTTCGAGAAAATGGCTACTTATGCCAACAAACATGGCAATCCAGATGGGCGGCCGTATTTCTCGCAGAATGGTCAGTCACCTATGACAAAAGATGATTGGATTAAGATGCGATCTATTTTCCATTGTCCTATGGGGGTTACAAATGTGTGGGAACGGAACCCATTGAAAGGTGCTGAGCGAATTAAGGTCCCAGAAATTTCTGGGAAAGCAGCACATTTGAATCAGAAGCCACTAGATCTAATGACTCAGATTATAAGTGCGTCCAGTGATCCTGAACATGTCGTTTGGGAGCCTTTCGGTGGCCTATTTTCTGCGAGTTTAGCTGCGCAAAAAATCAACAGAAAAGCTTATGCAGCAGAACTGGATGCAACATATTTCCAAATTGGGTTATCACGATTTAAGTAACTATGAATTTGGGCGGCCAGTTATTCAACGGGCGTTCGGCCTTCTTCGATGATACCTAATTCTTGTTCCAATGCGACTTTGATCGCCCAATTGTCTCCTTTGGACAAGAGTCTATTCCATTCGCCGATAGTTTTTCCATGAAACGTGGTGCCGTAGACTCGAGATTTAAAACGTTCGATATCTGGATGGGCAATCCTATCCATCTTTGCGAAATTCGTGTCTAAACGATAGGGGAATCTTTCTATCAAAGTTCGTAGTAAGCGATGATATTCGGCCGAAGTACTGTATCTTCGACCATCTTCTCCCCAGCTGTCGACTAACTGTTGAGCTTGGGCGAATTCAGCCGAAGTGCCTTGAAATTTATATCCGTTGGTATTGGTCTGTTGTAGATTGCTTGTCCTATCGCTAGTGTCTCCAGGCTCAAGCACCAAATAATCTGGTGGGCTATGGTAATGGTTATCTCGAGCCATCGAAATAGAGGCACCTGACGCGACCATAATGTCAATAATTTTTGGCTTACCAAAAATCAAATTTTCCGGTAACCAAGCAAGCATTGCGACATATGTTTGGTCGCTTGCAAAATGATCTTGACTATCTTTAAATCGTGCCGTGATTTCTGTCGCAAGCGGAAACCAAGCTTTTATTTCAAAGCCAGGGGTCGGAAAAACATTTCCTGCAAAAATGGTGTCTGGAAAACCAGGGTCTTGCCGAACCCAGTGGCCGAGTTCCTCGAATCCATCCTGATCGTTAAGGTATTCACAGCTATTAAATTCGATAAGATTCCCAACAAGAGGGGACAGTTTCGAAACAATTTTTGCTAGATTAACGGCCGCGTCTGGTGACACGGGCTTGGAGACTTCAAGAACGTCAAACTCATGTCCCCGTAAGCCGTTTAAGTAGTTTGATGCTAGCGAGATTATTTGCTGAGTATTCATTTTTTATTTATGTCTTCAGTGCAAATACAACGAGCGCTGACTGGCTTCTAATGCTAAACACACCTTAAGAACTCTACGGCGTCTAAACGCTTGAGCTACAAACGATTTTGTTCGCGATACTCTAAAGAGAAGTCAGCGAAACACGATTTAAAGGACTTGGGGCCATGACGAGGTTGAGGCGCTTAGTGTTACTTTATGAGTAAAGAAGCGTCCTCTTTCTGCTTTAATGTTTGGCCATCAGATGTCTTCCAACTTTGTGGTCCGCTCCGAGATGTCCCAGCAACCAGAGCCGCTGCATAACTTGAGGAACTAAGCAGTAGATCACTATTGGCCAGAAAATAATCTGAGCACTCGATTAAGCTGCCTTCGGTAATGAGTTGGGCCTTAAGACTAGCTAGTTTGGTCGGCATGCTCTCACTTTGGCCTTTGGAGAGCTGGGCCCCCTTCTTTAAGACGAAACCTTCGTTCGTCAGCGCACCTCTTGCTACTAGTCCACTAATAGTGAAACTCAGATCCATCAGTGGACTATCCCTAGAATCTAGTTCGATAGCATTGGCGCCATCCTTCCTTTGCCGATTTGACGGCAGCAGCGGCTCCAGAATCGTGTATCCCAACACACCAAGGACCATACGACTATTCTCAATAAACTCTTCCATTGCATCGCGATCTGCTCGAGGTAAGCTAGATGCAGTCGGAATATTGCCGTTCTCTAGTTGATATCGATCCGCATCCTTAGCTAATGCAACTAGAGAAGATTCAAGGTATTTGACGTGTGCCTTAGTCAGATTGTCATCCTTACTGCTAAAGATAACGACTTCACTCCAAAATTCTTTCTGACGATCATGCGTTGTTAGCCGCTCTAGCACATTCTCTGATTCACCAATGTAGGCCAGAGACTTTGTATCATTCGAACGACCTTCGAATAAAAAATAGACCCCTGGTTTTGAGGCTTCCGACCAATTTGCCAAATCGCTCAATCTATTTCTCGGGCAAGCAAGTCCTTGCCCCGTCCAGTTCACTAATTCGGCAAATCGAACTCCTGTAACCGTGGCATCAGCGAGATATATGCGAATAGATTTACCTGTTGGCACGAAATTTTTCCAATAGTTATTAGATTTATTTCGCAATTTAACATGGGTAATAAAACGCAACAATTACTTAACTACTCGCCAAGTAGTCCAAGTTCATTACATTCACTCTGCACGAAACAGAATATTTACTTATCATTTATCGCAATTATTTGATTTTTAGTCAAGTAAGACCTACTCCTATGACTAGAAAAAGATAAATGATAGAACTAAAAACAGTCTTCGCAGAATATCTGCCAGCAAAAGAAAAATATGGGCGCGTTCCACGAAATGTTGAAATACCCTCTCTTGTGGAGGCCATACGGAAAAGTATCCCGGGATTCTTTCTAGAGTGTGTAGAGAGGAGCGGATATATCTCTACCGAGTGGCTTACCAAGGGCTCAATTGGCGAGCCAAATCGAACCTTTGCCCACGTCCCCTGGGTGGCAATATTCAAGCGCTCCATCACGAAATCAGCGCTAGAGGGTTACTACATCGTCCTACTATTTTCAGAGGACATGTCTTCCGTGTACTTGACGCTGAATCAAGCGTTTACTGCCTTTGAAACTCGCTATGGTTCGTTCGATCTCGCGTATCGAAAGTTACAAGACTGTGCGCAGCAGGCAGTTCTCGAGCTCGGCCCGGTCCCAGAAGGTTTTACTACAGGGCCTATCGATTTAAGAACCAATGGCACGCTTTCAACAGGATATGAGTTCGGCTCCATTTGGGCGAAAGAGTACTTCGCCGATGATCTCCCTTCGCAAGCTAAACTGGAAAACGACGTGCGGATCCTGTTGCAGGCGTATAGCGAGTTATGGGAGAAATACCCACATTCCTTAGTCGACGCGAACACTGAAATATCCAATGATGAGTTCGTCAAAGCTGTTGAGGCAACTCTAAAGACGGTTCCCAAAGAACCATCTACAAACGGGCCTCAGCCTCCCCCACGTAAGATAAAGTCATCGGGACGCGAAGTATTTTCACGCTCGGCGAATGTGAGTGCGCGGGCGATTTCAATGTCGAATGGGGTATGCGCGTTGTCGGGAGGCGCAGGTGTGCATAGTTCTTTCCTCTGGAAGAAGACGGGGATGACATATGTAGAAGCGCACCATCTAGTTCCGTTGAGTAAGCAGGGGCAGTTTCCGCACAGTCTAGACGTAGAAGAAAACATCGTCGCTTTGTGCGCAAATTGCCATCGCTTACTTCACCATGCGCGAGCCGATCAGAAAAACGATCCTTTGAGATTTTTATGGCAGCTACGGAAAAATGATTTAGCAGCAAGAGGACTTGTCGTTGAGCTTAACGAACTGAAAAAAATGTATGGAAAATTAGCCGATGAGGATTGATTCAAGTACGTAGCCTCTCTGCATCTTGTAGGAGTTGCCATTTAATCTGATGCGCTTTGGCATGGAATTTAAGTGTCATAAAATATGAGCTCTGCTGCCAAAGCGGACACACTAAGTTGCTTGAAATTCTTAAATTTCTGCTCATCCACAACAATTAAAACTTCCCTTAAGAGAAGCCAGCCTCAAAGGAGAAAAACCATGTCCACAGGAACCGTAGAACTCCACCGCATCCTCCGCACAACCCCCGACAAAATCTACCGCGCCTTCACCGACGCAGCCGCCCTTGCCAAATGGCTCCCGCCCTACGGCTTCACCTGCACCGTGGAGCATCTGGAGGCTAAAGTTGGCGGCACCTTCCGCATGTCGTTTTCGAATTTCACCAGCGGCAACGGCCACTCTTTCGGTGGTAAGTACAAGGAGCTGGTGCCGGGTGAACTGGTTCGCTACACCGACAAGTTCGACGATCCAAATCTGCCTGGCGAATTGCTGGTGACGGTGAAGTTGAAGCCGGTCTTGACCGGCACGGAAGTGCGCATTACGCAGTCGGGGATTCCGGAGGTCATTCCGGTGGAGATGTGCTATCTCGGCTGGCAAGAGTCACTGGCGCAGCTGGCCAATCTGGTGGAGCCGAATATTCCCGGCTAGCGCGAGACTGTGTTGCCAAGTCGGCTCGCAATCAATAATAAAAAGGAAGGGAACGGGATGAAGACCGTTGGGTTTTTGCTCGCGCTGGTTCTTGCCGCGTTTCATCAATCCGCCGTCGCGGCCAACACGCCTTGTTCAGGGAAAAAGGGCGGCGTCTCTCACTGTGCCGGTGCTGACTTTATTTGCAATGACGGCTCTGTCAGCGCGTCAAAGAAGGTCTGTTCCATGTCCAACCAGCAGCGGCTGATGCCGCTTGCGAAGGATGACGAAGATGGCTGTAGTTGTCGCAGCCATCGCTATTGCACTGGCCCGCGCGGCGGGCAGTTTTGTTATACGGACAACGGCGATAAAAGTTATCGGCGTCGCTGACCTGTTTTAGTCTTAGCCTTAGTCGCCCAGATCGATGATGCTGGTTGTCGGGATTTCAGGCGGCGTCTCATAAAAACTTGCGACCCATACCTGCTCACCCTGCTCCGCAAAATCCGCCAGCACTTCGCACACAAAGTTGATCGATCCCTTGTCCAACCCCGCAAACGGATCATCCAGCAAATTCACCACCGCACCCGCAGCAAACGCCCCCGCCAGATACACCTTGCGCTTGCTGCCGGTCGACAGCATGAACAGCTTCTTCTCTACATGCGGCGTCAGCGACAGGCCTTCCAATAATTCCGGCAGCACCGCATCGTCAAAGTCGGGAAACCGCGCCCGCACCGACGCAAAATATTCCGGCACCGTCATCTGGTCGAACGTTTCCGTACGCGGGTCGACGTAGTAGACCTGCTGCTTGTATTGCGCGCCCTGTTCATCCAGGCGGATGCCGTTGATGGCCAGTTGGCCGCTGTGTGCTTTCAGTTCGCCGGCCAGCAGGCGGATCAGGCTGGTTTTGCCGCGGCCGTCGCCGCCGCGGATGATGGTGACGCCGGCGGGGATGGCGAGCGAGAGCTGGTTGAACAGTTCACGCTCGGGATAGTTGAAAGTCAGGTCGGTCGCTTGCAGGATGGTCGGGCTGGTCATCGGATGGAGTCTTTGCGTTGGTCGTTGGCGAGGTGGCGATATGGTGGCGTGGCCGAGAGGCGATTGTAATTGAGGATGGAGAACGCTCAATGACGATTGGCGTTCATTTGTCGTGGCGGACGCCGGGACGACGCTGGGTCCTGACTTT
>NZ_AKJW01000081.1 GCF_000282135.1 Herbaspirillum sp. CF444 | reverse complement strand
GGTGCAAATCGGATAAAGAGAAAAAATCTGTCTGAGCGAAGCGAGTTTATTTTTTCTCCCGATTTGCGCCTGCCGACGCCGGGAACCCCGAAGGGGCTACGACCCAGTTATGTTGGAGCAGGGCTCCAACCCTTCTTTTGCTTACTTTTCTTGGCGAAGCAAGAAAAGTGAGCGGCTGCCGGGCCGCCCCCCGGCGAAGGGTTGATCGAAGAAAGAACAGCATCAGCAACATCAAAGGGCAAGTCGGAACAAAACACGATTAACCATCCGCAACCAAGCCCTCCCCCATCACCAAAACGTCAAAATACCCCTGAAAAACTGCTGCATCCACCCCTGCGAATTGGCATCGGCGACGGTCCCTCCGCCAACTTGCTCCAGGCGAGCATCCGCCACATTGCTGGAAGAAACCACATTCCCTCCGCGAATATCGCGCGCTCGCACCACCCCCGAGAAGCGCAGGGTATTGATCGAGCCGTTCATGCCGATGCGCTTTTCGCCCGCGACCACCAGGTTGCCGTTGGGGAGGACTTCGATGATCGACACCATCAGGCTGCCGGTCATGCTGTTGGCATTGTCGGTCTGGCCGGTACCCTTGAACGAGTCGCTGCCGGACGCCGTCGCATTGATGTTGAAGACCGACGCCAGCAAGCCGCTCATCGATGAACCGGCGCCGGGGCCGACCTGTTTCAGGCTGGTGTCGCGGCTGTTGCTGGTGGTCGACTTGTTGCTGCCGGTGAGCGATTCGGAGATGTCGATCTTGAGGATGTCGCCGACGTAGTGCGTGGTCGATTCTTCAAACAGCTGCGCGCTGCTGACGCGGAAGATGGCGCCGTTGTTCTCGACGTTGGCGACCGGATAGGCCGGACGCACGCTGGTCGGTCCCTGCACCATCGGCGGCGGGCTGCTGCACGCGCTCAGTAAACACAGAAGTCCCGCTCCATAGGCAATGCGCTGCTGAATCATGATTTTCCCCCCGAAGACAAATCGATAGCCGACTGACGTGTAACAACCCTCGCGGCCATCATCGCGGCAAAGCCTGTAAGCGGAAGTTAATGTCTCGTAAATCAGGGAAAACCAATCTCAAGAATCGTGAAGGATGCTCAAGAAATATCAAGACGATCCGTATCGTCTGTTTTGCGCAAATTTCTCAACCGATGGCAAAGAGAAAATTGTCAATCTGACATCAATGCCTGCTCAAGCCTCTTTTCAAATCGTCTGGAATTGGTGCAGGCCGCACCGGTGCAGCGCGTCAGCGCGTTTCTTTGGTGAACAAATGTCTGAAATATGAGACAAAAATGATTGTTTTTAGATGGCATGCATCCTGCAATAGCTGGAAAACAGTTCTTATATAAATCATCAAACCATATATGAAACAAAAAGTGCTATCTTTTTGCGGAATATCTGCTATATTTGATCCGTATATCTCAAATTTGGTTTGTAGTTTTATATATGAGACAACTGGCGTTTGTGCCGCACCAGCCACCTACCGGTCGCCGGCTTCAGCAAATGTCACGTAATCAGGCGCGAGGGCGCCAAAGCAACAAGTAACTAACCAGCCAGAGGCAACATGATCGAAATCGAATTTCGCAACGTCGGCAAAAGCTTCGTCGACCGCCAGACTTCCCAGGCCCGCGCCGCGGTCACCAACGTCAATTTGTCGATTCGCAGCGGCGAAGTGGTTTCCATCATCGGCCCTTCCGGCTGCGGCAAGAGCACGCTGCTGAACATGGGCGCGGGTTTGTACCTGCCCACCTCCGGCGAAGTCATCGTCGGCGGCCAGCGCGTCACCAAGCCGGTCCGCAATGTCGCCTTCATGCTGCAAAAAGACTTGCTCATGCCATGGCGGAACATCCGTGCCAACGTCTCGCTCGGTCTGGAGATCGACGGCGTCAGCGCCGCCGAGCGCAAGCGCGTGGCCGACGAGCTGCTGGCCAAGTGCCACCTCAAGGGCTTCGAAGAACACTATCCCTACCAGCTGTCGGGCGGCATGCGCCAGCGCGCCGCACTGGCCCGCACGCTGGCGGTGGATCCGCAAGTGCTGCTGATGGACGAGCCGTTCTCGGCGCTGGACGCGCAGACCAAGATGGTCTTGCAGCAGGACCTGGCCAAGATGCTCTTTGAGAAGAAAAAGACCGCGCTCTTCATCACCCACGACCTGGTCGAAGCGATCGCCCTGTCGGACCGCCTGCTGGTCATGAGCGAACGTCCCGGCACCATCATCGAAGAGATCGAAGTCAACCTGCCTTTCCGCGACAACCCGCTGGAGCGCCGCAAGCTGCCGGAAATCGGCCCGCTGCAAGGCCGCCTGATGGAGTTGTTGAAGGTAGGCAAAGAAACCGCTGAATTGCACTAGCGCGACTAACAAGACGTCGCTGGCGGCGTTGCGATTCCCGGTCGTACAACCTGTGCTATCGCACTGTCTGCGGAAACGCGCCTTGCCACCAACGCCTTGTTAGCCGCGCTGAAGAAACAAGAACAGATGTCCAACATTCAACCCGATCACCACCGAACAATAGGAGTGAAGCAAGCATGAACAAATTTCTCGCCTCTTTCTGCAGCAAGCTGGTCCTGAGCGCCGCGGTTGCAACGACCCTGGCCGGCGCCACGCTGGCGCTGGTGCCGGGCATCGCCCAGGCTGCGCCGGAAGAAGTGACCTACCTGCTGCCGGCGCCGCCGAATTCGCCGGCCTTCGCACCATGGGTGCTGGCGCAGCACAAGGGTTACTACGCTGATGAAAACCTCAAGATCAATTTCATCGTCGCCAAGGGCGGCGTCGACGTTGCCAAGCAAATCGGCGCAGGCAACGCCATCATCGGCGGCGCCATCGGCGACACGCCCATCGTGGTGCGCGCCAACGGCATCCCGGTCAAAGCCATCGCCGTGCTCGGCGCCGGTTCGATCACCATGGTCGCCGCCAACGCCAACGAAAACATCAAGTCGCTCAAAGACCTCAAGGGCAAGACCGTGACCGTGATGTCGTACACCGACACGACTTATTACGCCTTCCTCGGCAGCCTCAAGACCGCCGGCCTGTCCAAGACCGACCTGCAGATCCAGGCCGCCGGTCCTGCGGGCGTGTGGCAGGTGTTCACTGCGGGCAAGGCCTCGGCGTTCGCCGGCGTGCCTGACTGGGTCGTGAACTCGACCGACGCCGGCGCCAAGGTCGAGCTGCTGGACAACGGCGGCTTCAAGAGCATGGCGCAAGCGATCCTGGCTTCCGACGACACCATCAAGAACAAGCCTGAGCTGTTGAAGCGCCTGGTGCGCGCCACCCTGCGCGGCATGCAAGACATCATGAAGGATCCGAAAGCCGCCGCCAACGACTACGTTGCCGCGCTGCCGGCCTACAAGGGCAAGGAAGCCAGCATCGAAGCGACCTTCGAGATGTATCGCAAGTATGTCTACGCCAACCAGAAGGTGTTGGGTCAGATCGACGCAACACGCATGGACAGCGTGCAAAAGTTTTATGTCAGCGAAGGCATCGTGACCAAGGCGACACCGGTCAGCGAACTCTTCACCAATCAATTCGTTGGAACAGCAAGATAAATGGATACCTCTACTACGGCCGCCGCCATGACTACGCCTGAGACCTCCGCCGCCGCCAAGCTCAAGCGACCTTTGCTGAACGAGCGCGCACGCACGGTGTGCGGCAGCCTGGTCGTGCTGGCCCTGTTCCTGGCGGCCTGGCAATGGGGCCCGGGCTGGCTCGGCATGCCGGAATACATCCTGCCGAACCTGTCGCACGTGCTCAGGGAATCGGTGGTCATGTGGAACAGCAACGACCTGCTGACCCACTTCGGCATCACGGCAATGGAAGTGGTGTTCGGCTTCCTGTTCGGCGCCTTGCTCGGTCTGGCGGTCGGCGTGGCGCTGGGTTTGTCGCCGCGCGCCGAAGCCATGCTGTCGCCCTACATCCTGGCCTTGCAGATTGCGCCCAAGGTTGCGTTCGCACCGCTGTTCGTGATGTGGCTCGGCTACACCATCTATCCGAAGATCATCGTCGCCGTGCTGATCGTGTTCTTCCCGATCATGATCAACGTGCTGTCGGCGATTCGCACCGTCGATCCCGACATGGTCAACCTGGTGCGCACGCTCAACGCGGGCCGCTGGCAGATCTTCCACCTCGTGGAATTCCGCTCGGCGCTGCCGGCCTTGTTCTCCGGCTTGCGTATCGCTTCGACCCTGTCCGTCATCGGCGTGACCGTCGGCGAACTGGTCGGCGGCAACCAGGGCCTCGGCTACCTGCTGGTGGACGGCGAAGGCCAGGGCAACACCGCTGCCGTGTTCGTCGCCATCTGCGCGCTGACGCTGATCGGTATCGTTACTTACGGCGTGGTGGTCTGGGCCGAGCGCCGCGTGCTGCACTACCTGCCTAAAGTGCACACCAGCACGGTCTGATGGAGCAATACGACATGAGCTCTTCCAATCAACTACTGGCCGGCCGCCGCATCCTGATCACCGGCGCGGCGCGCGGCCTCGGTCTGGCCTTCGCCACCGCGGTGGCGGAAGCTGGCGCCAGCGTGGCCATGGCCGACATCCTGCAAGACACCTTGCAGGCTGCGGTCGCCGATCTGCAAAAACGCGGCCTGAAAGTCGCCGGCTTCATCGTCGACCTGGCCGATCCGCTGTCCATCGACGCCTGCGCCAAGGAATCCACGCAATGGCTGGGCGGTCTCGACGGTCTGGTCAACAACGCGGCGATCACCAATTCCGGCGGCAAGACCACCGAGCAATTGTCGATCGAGATGTGGGACAAGGTCATGGACGTCAACGTGCGCGGCACCTGGCTGATGACCAACGCCTGCCTGCCGGCGTTGCGTCAATCCGGTCGCGGCAGCGTCGTCAACCTGTCGTCCGACACGCCGCTGTGGGGCGCCACCAACCTGCTGGCCTACGTCGCCAGCAAGAGCGCGGTGATCGGCATGACGCGCTCGCTGGCGCGCGAACTGGGCGGCGACAACATCACCGTCAACGCCGTCGCGCCGGGCCTGACGCTGGTCGAAGCCACCGAATACGTACCGAAGGAACGCCACCAGACTTACCACGACCACCGCGCCATCCAGCGCGACCAGTTGCCGGAAGACGTTTGCGGCGCCGTGATTTTCGCCTTGTCCGATTTGTCCCGCTTCTATACCGGACAAGTCATGGCCGTCAACGGCGGCTTCGTGATGAATTGATTGATTAACCGATTACGTTTCCCCGACCTACCAAGGAGAAAAGAATGACCGATATGTCCGAACAAAACAAGGTCCAGCGCAGCTGGGATCAGCCCGAAGGCAGCAGCTTCAGCGCCTGGATGGAATCGCGCGTGGCGCGCCTGTCGACCCGCAAGTACGACTGGGACGCGCTAAAGTTCCAGGCCGACTACGATCCGAAATACCGTCGCGCGCAAATGCGCTACATCGGTACCGGCGGCACCGGCGTGGCGGTTGACGCCAACGTGATCCCGTCCGAACATTTCACCTTCTCGACCATGATCATCCCGGCCGGCCACGAAGGTCCGCCGCATCTGCACATCGACGTCGAAGAAGTGTTTTTCGTGATGCGCGGCAAGCTCAAGCTGGTGCTGGAAAAAGACGGCGAACGTTTCGAAACCATCCTGACCGACCGCGACGTCGTCTCGATCCCGCCGGGCGTGTACCGCGAAGAGATCAACGTCGGCGACGAAGATGCGCTGATGTGCGTGATGCTGGGCGCGAAGAAGCCGATCACGCCGACCTATCCGCCGGAGCATCCGCTGGCTTCCATCAAGCGCGGTTAAGCGTTCATTAAGCATTCATCCAGACCGAGACCCGACCATGACCCCGCTCGCACCCGTCTCCGTGACCTGCGCCGAAAAGCTCAAGGATTCCCTGAGCCTGCTCGAAGGGCGCTTTACAGAAAGCACCGTCGATGTCGGCAAGAAAGACGGCAAGGACGACGACGACAGCCGCATCGTGTCCTACCGCACCTGCGGACGCGGTCCGGCCATCGTGCTGCTGCATGGCATCAGCTCGGGCGCGGCATCGTGGCTGCAATGCGCACTGCGCCTGGAGCAGGACGCGCAGGTGATCGCCTGGAACGCGCCCGGCTACGACCGTTCGACTTCGCTGCCGCAAATGCAGCCGAGCGCGGGCGACTATGCCGACCGGCTGGAGCTGTTCCTGGAAGCGCTGGGCATCAGCAATTGCGTGTTGGTCGGTCATTCGCTCGGCGCCATGATGGCGTCGGCCTATATCGGCAAAGGCTACAAGCGCGCCTCGCGCCTGCTGCTGATAAGCCCGGCGCAAGGTTACGGCAGCGAAGCCAGACGCGCACGCGGCGAACAGATCGCGCAAGAGCGCCTGGAAGTGCTGCGCACCATCGGCGTCGAAGGCATGGCCGAGCGCAGCCCGGCGCGCATGTTGTCGGCACAGGCCGGCGCTACCGAACGCGCCTGGGTGCGCTGGAACATCCAGTGGCTCAACCCGGCCGGCTACACGCAGGCGGTGCACATGCTGTGCGGCGACGACTTGCGCGCCTATGCGCCGCGCGACGTTCTCGGCGACGTGCCGGCCACGGTCTACTGCGGCGCCGACGACGTGGTCACCACGCCGGACGACAGCCGAGAATTGGCCTGGAATTTGAATTTGCCCTTCCATTTGATCGACAATGCGGGCCACGCCTGCTACATCGAACAACCGGGAGCGGTAGCAGCGGCCATACGTCACCAACTCAGTGGTCACCTTTACAAACTCAATTAAGAACAATCATGAACAAACCTGTGCTGCCAGAAGACGAATCGCAAGAGAAATATCTCGTACCGGGCCTGGAACGCGGCCTGCGCCTGCTGTGCGAATTCAGCCGTCAGGACAAGACCCTGTCCGCGCCGGAACTGGCGCGTCGTCTCGACGTGCCGCGCTCCACCGTATTCCGTTTGCTGACCACGCTGGAACGCATGGGCTTCGTTGAACGCAACGACGGCGGCCGCGACTATCGCCTCGGCATGGCCGTGCTGCGCCTCGGCTTCGAATACCTGGCCTCGCTGGAACTGACCGAAATCGGTCGCCCGCTGCTCGACCGCCTGCGCGACGAAATCGGTTACTCCTGCAACCTGGTCGTGCGCGACGGCCGCTCCATTGTGTACGTCGCCAAGTCGGTCACGCAAACCGCCTTCGCCAGCCACGTCAACGTCGGCACCCGCCTGCCGGCGCACGCCACCGTGCTCGGCCGCGTGCTGCTGGAAGACCTGACCCTGGCCGAACTGCGCGACCTGTATCCGGAAGAACACCTGGAAGTCTTCTCCAGCAACACACCGAAGACCGTGGTCGAACTGTTCGACATGGTGCAGAACGACAAGCAACGCGGCTACGTGCTGCAGGAAGGCTTCTTCGAAACCAGCATCTCCACCATCGCCGCACCGGTGCGCGATCACTCGGGCAAGGTGGTGGCCGCGATGGGTGCGACGATTCCGTCGCCGCACATCGACACCGACCAGCTCGACCTGATCGTGGTCAAGGTGCGCGACACCGCGAACGAACTGTCGCGCCTGCTCGACCATGCGCCGCAACAATCGGGCAAAGGCGCCGGCAAGGTCGTCAACATGTGGCGGGAGTAACAACAATGAGCATGATTCAACTCGAAGGCAAAGTCGCCGTCGTCACCGGCGGCTCTTCGGGCATCGGCCTGGCGACTGTCGAGCTGCTGCTCGAAGCCGGCGCGGCGGTCGCTTTCTGCGGCCGCAACCAGGAACGTCTGCAACAGGTGGAAGCGCAACTGCGCGCGCGCTTTCCGCAAGCGAAATTGTTTTCGTCGGTCTGCGACGTGCTGTCGCAAGAGCAGGTGCAAGCCTTCGCCGCCGCCGTGGAAGAGAAGCTCGGCGCGGTCTCGATGCTGGTCAACAACGCCGGCCAGGGCCGCGTGTCGACCTTTGCCGATACCGAAGATGCGGCCTGGACCGAAGAGCTGCGCCTGAAATTTTTCTCTGTGATCTATCCGACCCGCGCCTTTCAGCCGCAGTTGCAGCGCATGAGCGCCGCCCATGGCGGAGCCGCCGTGGTCTGCGTCAACTCGCTGCTGGCGATCCAGCCGGAGCCGCACATGGTGGCGACTTCCGCCGCGCGCGCCGGCATCCATAACCTGGTGCGCTCGCTGGCGACGGAATTCGCCACGCAAAAGATTCGCGTCAACGGCATTCTCATCGGCCTGGTGGAATCCGGCCAATGGCGTCGCCGTTACGAAGCGCGCACCGGCGCCGACCTCGACCTGTCCTGGGAACAATGGACGCAGGCGCTGGCGCAAAAAAAGAATATTCAACTCGGCCGTCTAGGTCGTCCACAGGAAGCCGCCCGCGCGATCGTTTTTCTCGCGACGCCGCTTTCTTCGTACACAACAGGCAGCCACATCGATGTTTCAGGAGGACTTTCCCGCCATGCTTAAGCAAACCCAACCAACAGAACAAGTAGAACAAGTCACCGTCGGCTGCGCCATCGCCGCCTTCCTCGAACAATGCGACGTCAAGGCGGCATTCGGTGTGATCTCGATCCACAACATGCCCATCCTCGACGCCTTCGGCGAGCGCGGCAAGATCCGTTTCATCCCGGCGCGCGGCGAAGCCGGCGGCGCCAACATGGCTGACTCGTATGCACGCACCACCGGCGGTCTGGGCGTCTGCCTGACTTCCACCGGTACCGCTGCCGGCAACGCCGCCGGCGCCATGGTCGAAGCACTGACCGCCGGCACGCCGCTGCTGCACCTGACCGGCCAGATCGAAACGCCTTACCTCGATCAAAGCCTCGCGTATATCCACGAAGCGCCGGATCAATTGTCGATGTTGAAGGCGATCTCCAAGGCCGCCTTCCGCATCCGCAGCACCGACACCGCCGTCAGCACCATCAAGCTGGCCGTGCAAACCGCGCTGACCCCGCCGATGGGTCCGGTCAGCGTCGAGATTCCCATCGACATCCAGGCGGCGCTGATCCCGATGCCGTCCGATCTGCGCCCGTTGCCGATCGCCGTGCAGGCGCCCTCCGAACACGCGCTCGACGAACTGGCCGGGCGTCTGCTGAAAGCCAGGCGTCCGCTGCTGTGGCTGGGCGGCGGTGCGCGCCAGGCCGGCAAGCAAGTGCGGCGCCTGCTCGACCTCGGCTTCGGCGTGGTCACCAGCACGCAAGGGCGCGGCATCGTGGCGGAAGACGATCCACGCTCGCTCGGTTCGTTCAATCTGCACAAGCCGGTCGAAAATTTCTACCAGACCTGTGACGCCGTCGTCGTGATCGGCTCGCGCCTGCGCGGCAACGAAACCCTGAAGTACGAACTGAAACTGCCGCGTCCGCTGTACCGCATCGACGCCGATCCGTCGGCGGAAGGCCGCTGCTACAACAGCGACTACTTCGTCTGCGGCGATGCTGCGCTGGCGCTGGAAGGCCTGGCCGATCGTCTCGCGAAGCAGAAGAATGCGATGAAAGTCGACCCGGCCTTTATCGGTGACCTGCAAAAGGCGCGCGATGCCGCCGTCGCCGGCTTGGTCGACGGTCTCGGTCCTTACAGCGCGCTGGTCGAGCAAGTACAAAAAGCCGCCGGCCGCAAGTTCAACTGGGTGCGCGACGTCACCGTGTCGAACAGCACCTGGGGCAATCGTTACCTGCGCATCTTCGATCCGCTGGCCGGCGTGCATGCGCTCGGCGGCGGCATCGGCCAGGGCCTGGCGATGGGCATCGGCGCCGCCATCGGCGCAGCGGTGACCGCCTCCGGCAAGAAAACCTTCACGCTGGCCGGCGACGGCGGCTTCATCCTGAATCTGGGCGAACTCGCGACGGCCGTGCAAGAGAAGGCCGACATGGTCATCGTGCTGATGAACGACAAGGGCTACGGCGTCATCAAGAACATCCAAGACGTGCAATACGGCGGCCGCCGCCACTACGTCGACCTGCACACGCCGGACTACGCGCAACTGTCGCAGGCACTGAGCCTGCGCCACACCCGCGTGAGCAACCTGGCCGAGGTTGAAGGCGCATTGAAGACCGCATTGTCCGCGCCCGGTCCTTTCCTGCTCGAAATCGACATGCTGACCATCGGCAGCTTCAAGACGGCGTTTGCCGGTCCGCCGGTGACGGAAAAAGCGGCAGCGGAAGCCGCAGCCGCTTCCATCGCCACGAGCAAAACTGCCGCAGCTACAACCGCAGCCGCAGCCGTCTGAAGAGATTAAGGAGAAACCCATGCTGCATGTTTCGATGATCGGTTGCGGCGCCATCGGCGTCGGCGTGATGGAGCTGCTGAAAAGCGATCCGGAAGTCGCCTTCGATGTCGTCATCGTCCCGGAAGCCAACATGGCGAACGCCCGCACCGTGGTGTCGTCGCTGGCCCCCAAGGCGCGCGTCGAGACTCGTCTCGGCGAGGACCGTCCCGATCTGCTGATCGAATGCGCCGGTCATCAGGCGATCGAAGAGCACATCATCCCGGCGCTGCTGCGCGGCATTCCCTGCATGGTGGTGTCCATCGGCGCGCTGTCGGAGCCAGGCCTGGTCGAAAAGCTGGAAGCCGCGGCACGCGAAGGCAAGACCCAGGTGCAATTGCTGTCGGGCGCGATCGGCGCCATCGATGCCTTGTCGGCGGCGCGCGTCGGCGGTCTGGAGTCGGTGGTCTACACCGGCCGCAAGCCGCCCAACGCGTGGAAAGACACGCCGGCCGACGGTCCGTTCGACCTTGCCAATCTGACTGTGGCGACGGTGATCTTCGAAGGCACCGCACGTGAAGCGGCGCGCCTGTATCCGAAGAACGCCAACGTTGCCGCGACGCTGTCGCTGGCCGGTCTCGGCCTCGATCACACGCAGGTGCGCCTGTACGCCGATCCGGGCGTGACCGAGAACGTGCATCACGTCGAAGCCAAGGGCGAGTTCGGCGGCTTCGAACTGACCATGCGCGGCAAGCCGCTGGCGGCCAATCCGAAAACCTCGGCGCTGACCGTATTCAGCGTGGTGCGTGCGCTTGGCAATCGTGCGCATGCGCTGTCCATTTAAGTGACGTGAACAACCAATCATGACCGAACTGAATCTCAACGAAACGCTGCCCATCTGCGTCGCTGGCGAATGGCGCCTCGGCGGCGGCGACCGCTACGCCACGCTGTACCCGGCCACCGGCGAAGCCGTCGCTTATCTGAACGCCGCCAGCGTGGCCGACGTCGAAGAAGCCATCGTCGGCGCCGACAAAGCTTTCCGCACCAGCGGCTGGGCGCAGAAGAAGCCGCATGAACGCGCCATCGTCCTGTATCGCGTCGCGCAACTGATCCGCGAACGCGGCGAAGCATTGGCGCAACGTCAGCGTCTCGACAACGGCAAGCCGATTACCGAGACCCGCAATCTGGTCGGCAGCGCCGCTGCAACGTTTCAATTCTTTGCCGCCGCTTGCGAAACGCTGGAAGAAACCATCACGCCGATGCGCGGCGACAACCTGACCATGAGCGTCTACGAACCCATGGGCGTGGTCGCTGCGATCACGCCGTGGAATTCGCCGATCGCCAGCGAAGCGCAAAAGATGGCGCCGGCGCTGGCCGCCGGCAACGCCGTGGTGGTCAAGCCTGCCGAAGTCACGCCATTGATGGCGCTGGAATTGGCGAAAATCTGCGAAGAAGCCGGCGTGCCGAAAGGCCTCATCAGCGTCTTGCCCGGCAAGGGCTCGGTGATCGGCGACGCCATCACGCTGCATCCGCTGGTCAAGCGCGTGTCCTTCACCGGCGGCACCACCACCGGCAAGCACATCGCCCACATCGCCGCCGACAAGATGATGCCGGTCTCACTGGAATTGGGCGGCAAGTCGCCGACCATGGTGTTCGAAGACGCCGACCTCGACCACGCCGTGGCCGGCGTGCTGTACGGTATTTTCAGCAGCTCGGGCGAGTCCTGTATCGCCGGCTCGCGCCTGTTCGTGGCGCGCGGCATCTACGACAGTTTCATGGAACGCCTGGCGGCAGGCGCGGCGGCATTGCGCGTCGGCGATCCTGCCGACGAGCGCACGCAAATGGGCCCGCTGATCACCGCACGCCATCGCGAAGGCATCGAATCCTACGTCTCCATCGGCGTCGCCGACGGCGGCCGCATCCGCACCGGCGGTACGCGTCTTGCAGGCGATCAGTTTGCACGCGGTTACTACTACTCGCCGACCATCATCGAAGGCGTCACCAACGATCAGCGCATCTGCCAGGAAGAAATTTTCGGACCGGTGCTGGTGGCAATGCCGTTCGACGACGAAGAAGACCTGATCGCGCAAGCCAACGACAGCGTGTATGCGCTGGCGGCCGGCATCTGGACACGCGACTACAAGAAGGCCTGGCGTTTCGGCCGTGCGGTACAGGCCGGCAACGTGTGGATCAATACGTATAAACAGTTTTCGATTTCGACGCCGTTCGGCGGCTGGCGCGACAGCGGCCTCGGACGCGAAAAGGGCCGCCTCGGCATCCTGCAATACATGGAGCAGAAGAGCATGTATTGGGGGCTGAACGAGAACCCGTTGCCGTGGGCGGGTTGAGGCGAATGCATTAACGACGCTGGGTCCTGACGTTCGTCAGGACGACAGTGAAATCAGGAATGATGTTGGCGCAACAAGCCGTCGTCCCAGCGAACGCTGGGACCCAGTGTCGTAAAGCACCGGACGGCGAGCGCAAACAGGAAGTCAGGAGAAATAAATGGATGTACTAGGAATCGACGAAATCACTTACGGCGCGGACGACTTGCCGACTTGCCGCCAGTTCTTCCTCGACTGGGGCATGACGCTGGCGCAGGAGAGCGCCGAGGCTTTGGTGTTCGAATCGCAAAACGGCTGCCGCGTGATCGTGCGCAGCAGCGCCGATCCGTCATTGCCGCCGGCTATCGAAGCCGGCCCGACGCTGCGTGAAGTGGTGTGGGGCGTATCGTCGGCAGAGGTTCTGCCGAAATTTGCAGAACGCATCAAGGATCTGCCCGATTACATCAACGACGGCAAGCGCGTCGGCTGTACCGATCCGAACGGCCTGGCCGTGCGCTTCCAGGTTTCGCAAAAGCGCGACGTCAAGGTCGAATGCGCCACCATGAACACCTGGAATGAAAAGAACCGCATCAACCAGCGCAGCCCGGTGTACGACCACGCCTCGCCGATCGAAGTCGGCCACGTCGTGTTCTTCGTCAAGGACGTCAAGGCCTGCGAAAAATTCTACTGCGAGAACTTCGGCTTCGTGCCGTCCGACCGTTATCCGGAGCGCGGCGCTTTCCTGCGTTGCGCCGACGTCGGCGGCCACCACGACATCTTCCTGCTGCAGCCGCCGGAAGCGCGTGCGGGCCTGAACCACGTCGCCTTCACCGTGCGCGATATTCACGAAGTGTTCGGCGGCGGCATGCACATGTCGCGCAAGGGCTGGGACACGCAACTGGGCCCGGGGCGTCATCCGATCTCGTCGGCGTATTTCTGGTACTTCAAGAACCCCGCCGGCGGCTTGATCGAGTACTACGCCGACGAAGACCAGCTCGACGCCGGCTGGGAGCCGCGCGATTTCGAACCGGGTCCCACCGTGTTCGCCGAATGGGCGATCGACGGCGGCATCGACGGCAACACGCGTCGTCAAAAGAATGCACAGGGGCCGACAGGAAAATTCCTGACCGACCGTCAGCCGACACACAAGTAAGCGGAGCGAACACAATAATGTCTTCTTTCAAAATCGGTATTCTCGGTGCCGGCATCGGCGGTCTGACCGCCGCCATCGCGCTGCATCGCGCCGGCCACGACGTGGTGGTGTATGAACAGTCCAAGCAATTCCTGCGCGTCGGCGCCGACATCAATCTCACCCCAAATGCCGTGCGCGCATTGGACGGCCTCGGCATCGGTGAAGCAGTGCGCCGCACCGCCGCGCGTCCGACTCATCGCATCAGCCGTACCTGGGACAGCGGCGAAGAAACTTCGCGCCTGGAAATGGGCGACACCGCCGAGAAGAAATACGGCGCGCCGCAACTGACCATCCATCGCGCCGACCTGCTGGCGGCATTGGCCGAAGTATTTCCGGCCGAACGCGTGCAGTTCGCCAAGCGCGCGGAAACCATCACGGAAGGCGCACAAGGCATCACGCTGAACTTCACCGACGGCACTACCGACAAGGTCGACGTGCTGATCGGCGGCGACGGCATCCACTCCGCCGTGCGCAGCGCCATGTTCGGCAAGGAAAGCCCGCGCTTCACCGGCGTGGTCGCCTTCCGCGCCGTGATCCCGGCCGACAGCGTGGCGCAGGTGCCGAACCTGCAAGCCTTCACCAAATGGTGGGGCCCGAATCCGGAAAGCCAGATCGTCACCTTCCCGCTCAACTGCGGCAAAGACATTTTCATCTTCGCCACCACCGCGCAAGAAACCTGGCATCTCGAATCGTGGACCACGCCGGGCAGCGTGCAGGAACTGCGCGACAGCTACGCCGGTTTCCATCCCGACGCCACCGCGCTGCTGGACGCCTGCGACGAAGTATTGAAGACCGCGCTGTATGAACGCGATCCGCTGCCGCACTGGTCCAAGGGCCGCATGACGCTGCTGGGCGACGCCAGCCATCCGATGATGCCGTTCATGGCGCAAGGCGCCGGCATGGCGATCGAAGATGCGGTGGTGCTGGCGCGTTGCCTGGAAAAAGTGGCGACCATCGACGGCATAGCCGAGGCGCTGCAAACCTATCAGGAACTGCGCCTGGAACGCACCAGCAAGATCCAGATCGGTTCGCGCGGCAACAACTGGCTGCGCGAAGGCGGCAATGCGGATTGGGTGTACGGCTACGACGCCTGGTCGGTTCCGCTTGAAGTGGAAACTGACGCGGAAACGGTCTGAGGGTCCGAGTGATGAGCGACACCGACAACAAGTTCGAGCTGATGCTGCTGACCGTGCTGCTCAGGCACGATCAGTCGAAGAATCTGGAAGACATCCAGGCGCACATGAAGAAGGTCGGCTGGTGGGATCGCTTTCCCGTCGAAGGCACGCGCGTGGTGTCGTGGACCGTGGCCATGGGTCTGGGCCAGATCGTCACGCTGGAATTGCCGCCGGCCTTGCTGCCGCTGGTGAACGTGGAGCTGGAACGTTCCGCCTGGGGCGTGTTCCGCACGGAATGCTACCCGACTTACGATTTTGTACCTGTGCGTGAGCGTATTCGCGAGCGCGTCAAGAATGGAGGCCAATAATGGTTGCAACAGTCACAGAGGTTTATCTCAATCCGCATCAGGCGCGTCGTCGTGCGCCGACCCAGTATGAAGATCTGTTGGGCGATTCCATCGAGCGTGCGTATGGCGCCGGCATCACCGAGCTGGCGGCGTTGGTCGCGCATCTCAATCGCACCGGCCCCGGCTGTCCGTACAACAACGGCGTCTGGACCGAAGCCAATTATCAAGAAGAGATTGCTCGCCTGGCGGCTTAAGCCGGCGACCTCTACCCTCAGGAGAATAGTCAATGAGAACGACAGCCAATGATCCGGTCGACGCGGTCCTCGCCGTTGGATTGAAAGATTTGTGGTACCCGATTTGCCCGTCCGAATTCGTCGCCGAGCGCCCCGTGTCGCTGCGCCGCCTGGGCAAGAAATTCGTGCTCTGGCGCGAAGCCAATGGCGCCCTGCATGCGCTGGAAGATCACTGTCCGCACCGCGGCGCGCCGCTGTCCATGGGTATCGCCATGGGCGACCGCATCGCCTGCGGCTACCACGGCGTGCAAGTGCGTTTCGACGGCGTCGTCATGAGCGTGCCCGGCAGCCCGGGCTGCAAACTGGAAGGCGCCAAAGCCACCCGTTCGTATCACGTCACCGAAGCCTGCGGCGCGATCTTCCTGTTCAACGCCGGCAGCGACATCGCCGAACCGCCGCCGCTGCGCCTGCCGGAAGAACTGACCAGCCCCGAGTATTCCAACTTCCTCTGCTACACCGAATGGAAGGGCGACTACCGCTACGTGCTGGACAACGTCATGGACCCGATGCACGGCACCTTCCTGCACAAGCAATCGCATTCGATGGCCGAAGGCGACAACACCGCCTCGTTCGGCATCCGTGAAACCGACATCGGCTTCATCTTCGAAAAAGAAGGCCAGCGCGACGTCAACTTCGACTGGACCGAATGGGCCGACACCGATTTGCACTGGATGCGCCTGGCGATCCCGTATCCGAAGACCGGCGGTCCGGGCGGCAGCTTCTACATCGTCGGCAGCTATACGCCCATCGTCGACAACATCGCCGCCGTCTTCCACTGGCGTTGCCGCAAGCTGAGCGGCTGGCAAAAGGACACCTGGCGCTTCCTCTATCGCAACCGCCTGGAAGCGCGTCACTGGAACGTGCTGGAGCAGGACCGCGCGGTGCTGGAAGTGATGGAGCCGGACGCCAACCAGCGCGAGATGCTGTACCAGCACGACATGGGTATCGTGCGTCTGCGCCGCCACATGCGCAACCTCGCCAAGGAACAGCTGGCGAAGGAAGAAGCGGCGCAGGAAAACAAGTCGGCCAAGGCAGCGTAGGTAGATGACTGCGCAGATGACTACGCCGATGACGACGGTGCGTCACATCAAGACCGACAAGGTGGCCGAGCTGGCCACCGCGACCTGGTCCAATTGCCTGGTGATCGGCAACGAGATCGCCCTGTCGGGCATGACCGCGCATCCGGCCTCGCGCAACAGCGTGCTGTCGACTTACGAACAGACGCTGGTGGTGCTGGGCAAGGTGCGCAATCTGGTGGAGGCTGCCGGCGGCACGCTGGGCAGCATCTACAAGCTGGTGATTTACGTGAAGGACATCGCGGACAAGGATGAAGTCGGCCGCGCACGGCGCGACTTTTTCACGGCACCTTATCCCTGTTCGACGCTGGTGGAAGTCAGCGGTCTGGTGTTTCCGGAATTGACGGTCGAGATCGATGCGTTCGCGCGGCTCGATATCGATTTGCAGCAAGCAGTTTCCTGATTTGGATTTTTTATGAGCAGCTCTCTTCTCTCCGTCCGTGTCCAGGCCATGCGCTTCGAAGCGCAGGGCATCGTCAGCGTCGAGCTGGTCTCGCCTGAAGGCGCGGCGTTGCCGGCCTTCGAAGCCGGTTCGCATGTCGACCTGCATCTGGGCAACGGCATCGTGCGCAGCTATTCGCTGCTGAACGCGCCGGCCGAGCGTCATCGCTATGTGGTCGGCGTGCTCAACGACCGCAACAGCCGCGGCGGGTCGCGCTACGTGCACGAGCAATTGCGCGTCGGTGCGACGCTGACGATTTCGGCGCCGCGCAACAATTTTCCGGTCGACGAGAGCGCCGCGCATTCGGTGCTGATCGCCGGCGGCATCGGCATCACGCCGATCTCCTGCATGCTCAATTACCTGCGCGGCAAGGGCAAGTCGGTCGAGCTGCTGTACTGCGCGCGTTCGCGTGCGGAAGCCGCCTTCGCCAATGAGCTGCTGCAACAGCCGGACGTGAGCAGCCATTTCGACGCCGAGAAAGGTGCGCCGCCGGACCTGCGCGCTTTCCTCGTCAGCAAGCCGAAGGACGCGCATTTCTACTGCTGCGGCCCGACGCCGATGTTGAACGCCTTCGAAGCGATCTGCGCCGAACTCGACCTGCCCAACGTCCACATCGAACGTTTCGCCGCGGCAGAAAACGTCGCAGCCGTGCAAGGCGACGAATACGTCGCCGAACTGGCGCGCAGCAAAAAGTCGGTCACCGTGCCGGCCGGAAAATCCTTGCTGGATGCGCTTTTGGATGCGGGTCTCGACGTCGACCACAGCTGCCGCGAAGGCGTCTGCGGCGCCTGCGAAACCAAGGTGCTCGAAGGCGAGCCGGAACATCGCGACGGCGTGCTGAGCAAGGCGGAGAAAGCTTCGAACAAGATGATGATGGTGTGTGTGTCCGGATGCAAAGGACGCCGCCTGGTACTCGATTTATGAGGAGCTTCCGATAAAGCATCGCTAGCCGCGTTGCGCCAACTTGCCGTGCATTCGCACTGTCTGCGTTGACGCGCCTTGCTATCGATACTTTCTCGAAACCTCTGTGTAGTGCTTGGAAATGCCCGCGCAAGCGCCGGGCATTTTTTTGAGTCCGAACATTTTTGTGGAACGTTGATTCATGGGTGAAACAAAAGCCTGTTTCGACGCTCCGGAAAGAGCCGCTAACAACGCGCCGCTGGCAAGGCGCGCCGACGCAGACAGTACGCGAGTACGGCAAGGAGAAGCAACGCCGCCAGCGGTGTGTTGTTAGTGGCTCTACAGGATTCACCTCTCATAGGCGCGGGGCAGATGAGAGCAGTGAACGCGGCGTCAGCCGTGCTTAATTGAAGGGGAGTTTTTCATGAAGAAGGTACTCTTTGCCGTCGCCGCCACCGGCTTCGCGGCAAGCGCATTCGCCCAGAGCAACGTGACGATCTACGGTAGCCTGGACGCAGGCGTGGCATACATCAATAATCTGAACGGCGGCTCGGTCGCGCGTCTGGACCAGGGCACCATGCAGCCGGACCGTATCGGTTTCCGCGGCACCGAAGACCTGGGCGGCAACCTGAAGGCCAACTTCCAGCTGGAAACCGGCTTCTACACCGACACCGGCGGCCAGCCGACTGCCGGCAAACTGTTCAACCGCTACAGCACCGTCGGCCTGTCCGGCGACTTCGGCGCGGTGGCGATGGGCCACATGCCGGACATCGTGTTCGAGTACGTCGGCAAACTGTCCAACGGCTATCAACTGACCAACTGGTATTTGTTCCACCCGGGTAACCTGGACAGCCTGGCCAACACCTATCAGTCCGACAATGCGGTGCGCTACACCACGCCGACCTGGTCGGGCTTCCAGGCCAGCGCCATGTACGGCTTCGGCGAAGTGGCCGGCGACAGCGGCAACGGTCGCAACATCAGCACCGGGGCGACCTACACCAACGGTCCGCTGCGCGCGGCATTCGCCTATTCCAAGCTGAACAACCGCGCTGCCGGCTACGCAGGCGCTTTCCTGTCGAGCGTCGGCCTGGGTACTGCGGCGACTGTTTTCAACAGCCTGACGACTACTGCCGGCGGCATCGGCTACACCATCGGCAACGTGCGTCTGAACACCGACTACACGCAAGTCAAGATCGCCTTGCCTAGCGGCCAGACACCGAAACAAAAGAACTTCGATCTGGGTGCCGCATGGCGTTATGCAACGGCTGACACACTGAACGTCGGCTACAGCCTGTCCAAGTTGGAAGGCGCACGCTGGAACACCGTCAGCCTGAGCAACGTACATGCCTTGTCCAAGCGCACCGAGCTGTACGCGCAAGTGGCGTACCAGCGTGCAGGCGGCGATGCGAAGTTTGCGGTCATGAACGGTACCGGTGCAGGCGGTTCGACCGGCGTATCGGGTGGTTCAAGCCAGATGGTGACGACCTTGGGTATGCATCACTCGTTTTAAGTCGTAGTCAATGTAGCAATGCAAACCGGTGCCGACCGACATCCCGGCGCCGGTTTGTTTAGAACCCATTTCATCAATAGGTGTGAGATGCGTTCCAGGGGAGCATAAAAAGATGACTAATTTGAAACTTGGTACGCGTCTGGGCCTCGCGTTCGGTCTGGTGATGTTGCTGCTGATCGGCATCACCGGCCTCGGTATCCAGAGTCTCGGCGCTCTGCACGACGGCACGCAGCTGATCGTGAAGAACCGCTATCCGCAAGTGGTGGTGGCCAACGACATCGTGCTGCAGATCAGCGACAACGCCATTGCCATGCGCAACATTTTGCTGATCGACGATCGCGATACCTTGCTCAAGGAAATCCAGCGCATCGAAGACGGCGAAAAGGGCATCCACGCCAACCTCGCCACGCTCCAGCAAATGCTGTCGAGCGACATGGGACGCAAGTCTTTCGGCGAGATCTCCGCCCTGCGCGAGACCTATGAAAAAGGCCAGAAGGAATTCCTCAAGCTGGCTTCCACCGGCGCCACCATGGATGCCTCGCAGTTGCTGCTGACATCCTTGCGCACCGATCAGCAGAATTACATCAACCGCGTCAAGGGCTTCATCAAGGGCGGCTCGATCGTGATGGCCAAGAGCAGCGTCGAAGCCAGCGACCTCTATCACAGCAAGACCGTCATCATGCTGAGCATGGCCGCCGTCGCGGTGTTGCTGGCCTGCGGTTTTGCGTACTGGATCACGCGTTCGATCACGCGACCGGTCAACCATGCGGTGCAGGTGGCGCAGAGCGTCGCCGCCGGCGACCTCAGCAGCCACGTCGAAGTGACGTCGCAGGATGAAATCGGCCAGTTGCTGCTGGCCTTGAAGGAAATGAACGGCAGCCTCACCAACATCGTCTCGGAAGTGCGCACCGGCGCCGACACTATCGCCACTGCGTCGAGCGAAATCGCCACCGGCAATCTGGACTTGTCCAGCCGCACCGAGCAGCAGGCAGGTTCGCTGGAAGAAACCGCCGCCACCATGGAACAGCTGACGTCCACCGTCAAGCAGAATGCCGAGAACGCGCGCCAGGCCAATCAGCTGGCGGCGACCGCCTCGGACGTCGCCACGCACAGCGGCTCGGTGGTGGCGCAGGTGGTGACGACCATGGGTTCCATCAGCGAGTCCTCGCGCAAGATCGTCGACATCATCAGCGTGATTGACGGCATCGCTTTCCAGACCAATATCCTTGCGCTCAATGCTGCGGTGGAAGCGGCGCGCGCGGGCGAGCAGGGCCGCGGCTTTGCCGTGGTGGCGAGTGAAGTGCGCAGTCTGGCGCAACGCTCGGCGACCGCCGCGAAAGAGATCAAGGCGCTGATCGACGACTCGGTCGAGAAGGTCGACATCGGCAGCAAGCTGGTGGCGCAGGCCGGCAGCACCATGGACGATGTCGTCGCCAGCGTCAGACGCGTGAGCGACATCGTCGGTGAAATCAGCTTCGCCAGCCAGGAGCAGAGCTCAGGGATCGAGCAAGTCAACCAGGCCATCACGCATATGGATGAAGTGACACAGCAGAATGCCGCGCTGGTCGAGCAGGCTGCCGCCGCTGCGCAATCCTTGCAGGATCAGTCGGCGAATCTGGCGCAGGTGGTGGGCGTGTTCCGTTTGAATCCTCACGATGCGCCACGGTTGGCGAAACCGGTGACGTCGGCAGTTGTCGCTGCTCCGCGCATTGCTGTGCCAGTGATACGCAAGCTTGCGCGAGCATCCAACGCCACGCCTGCACCTGTGAGGACGCCTGCGCTGGCGAGTACCTCTTCCGGCGTACCGGCCGGCGACGGCGATTGGGAAACGTTCTAACGCTTAGGCAAAATGCTCAGGTAAAACGCTTAAGTAAAACGATTCTGCGGACGCGCCAGCCCCAGATGCTGGCGCAGCGTGTCGCCTTCATACTCGCGCCGGAACAGGCCGCGTTCCTGCAGGATGGGCACGACCTGTTCGACGAAGTCGGTCAGCGATTCGGGCAGGTAGGCCGGCATCAGGTTGAAGCCGTCACAGGCGCCGCTGCCGAACCATTCGGCGAAGTTGTCGGCGATCTGTGCGGCGGTGCCGGCCACCACGCGGTGCGAGCGGCTGCCGCCGAAGCGTTTGCCGAGCTGGCGCAAGGTCAGGTTGTCGCGCTTGGACATCTCCTGCACCAGCTTATAGCGGCTCTGGTTGCCGCGAATTTCTTTCAGCTCCGGCAAAGGCTCGTCCAGCGAATACACCGACAGGTCGTGGTTCATGCTGTCGGACAGCAGCGCCAGTCCGCCCAGCGGATGCACCAGGTCTTCCAGGTGGCGCAGCGTTTCTTCGGCCTCGGCTTGCGTGGCGCCGATGATGGGCATGACGCCGGGCAGGATCTTGATGCTGTCCGGCGTGCGGCCGTACTTGAGGACGCGGGCATGGATGTCGTTGCGGAATTCGCGCGCCGCGGCGATCTGCGGCTGCGAAGAGAAAATCACCTCCGCCGTCTGCGCAGCAAAGTCGCGTCCCGTGTCCGACGACCCGGCCTGGATCAGCACCGGATGGCCTTGCGGCGGGCGCGTGACGTTGAGCGGGCCGCGCACGCCGAACCAGTCGCCTTGGTGATGCAGGTAATGGACCTTGGACGGATCGGCGTAGACGCCATTCTCTTTGTCGAGCACCAGCGCATCGTCTTCCCAGCTATCCCACAACTTAGTCACGACATCGAGGAATTCGTGCGCGCGGCCGTAGCGGGTTTCGTGTTCCAGATGTTCCTGCTTGCTGAAGTTGAGCGCTTCGCCGTCGTTGGTCGAGGTGACGATGTTCCAGGCGATGCGACCGCCGGTCAGGTGATCCAGCGTGGCGAAGGCGCGCGCGAGGAAGAACGGTTCGTTGTAGGTCGTGGAAGCTGTGGCGGCCAGGCCGATCTTGTCCGTGACGGCGCCGAGCGCACCCAATAGCGAGATCGGCTCGGGCCGTGCTTGCGCGAGGTAGCGCACGGTGGTGTCGAAACGGTTGTCGAAACGATCCGAAATCGCCAGCCGGTCGGCAAAGAAGATCAGGTCGAACTTGCCTGCTTCGGCGGTCTGCGCCAGCTTCTTGTAGTAGGCCAGATTCATGGTGTTGGCCGGATCGACGCCGGGAAATCGCCAGCCGGCGGCGTGATGGCCGACCGACATGAGGAAGGCGCCGAGGTGCATTTGTTTGGCTTGTGATGAAGACATAGGAATTTATCCAAGGAATTATTTGACGGAGACCGACGCGTCCTTGATCTGCACGGCCTTGGGAATCAGCTTGTAGCGGAAGAAGGTATTGGCGACTTCCTGTTGCGCTTCGACGATGTTGGGCGGCAGCGGATAGGCCACGCCCCAGGCCTGGCGCGTCAGCGCGAGTTGCCAGATTTTGCGCGGCACGCGCGTGTCTTTTTCGAGGAAGCGAGCGGTTTCGTCGGCGTGCTCTTTGGCGTATTGCTCGGTGTCGTTGAGCTTGTCGAGCGTGATGCGCAGGATGGCCGGCCAGGCCGCAGCGAACTTTGCCGGTGCGACGTAGAAGCTGTATTGCGGCGCCAGCTTCGAGGCGGTCACCAGCGGACGCGCGCCGATGTTTTGCTCGATGTCGGCCAGGCGCGGATCGGGCACCACCCAGGCGGCGACGTCGCCGCGTTCAAACGCCGAGCGCGCTTCGCTGTATTGCAGGTAGGCGAAGACGATGTCGTCGGGTTTCATGCCGTCCTGTTCCAACGCCTTGAGCAGCAGGTACTGGCCGGCCGATCCCTTGGCGACGGCGACTTTCTTGCCTTGCAGGTCTTTCATGCGGCGCGCGGCGGATTCTTTCGGCACCACGACGGCGTAGTTATCTTTATAGGCGGCGGCATAACCGACGTAGCGGATCTCGGGCGCGCCGCCGGCCTGGGCGAAGACCGGCGGCGTCGAACCGACGAAGCCGAGATCGATGTCGCCTGCGTTGAGCGCTTCCACCATCGGCGGGCCGAAGGGGAATTCGAACCATTTGACGGTGACGCCGTGGGGCGCGAGGGCTTTTTCCAGCTCGCCGCTGGCTTTGAGGATGACCAGGCTGTTGCCTTTCTGGTAGCCGATGCGGAATTCCCTGGGATAGGAAGCTGCGGGGGCTGCTGCATGGGAGACGGCGGCCGACAGGCTGAGACTGAGCGCAAACAGCGCACCAAGGGCGCGCTTGAAAATAGGGGCGGACATGAAGTTTCCGGCAACGAGTGAAAGGATGGTCGCTGACGATAGCACCGGCGCAGCTGGGAATTAACGACTGTTTCCGCATGACGATATGCGGCGGATTTCTATCGCGCGTGCGGCATTGCCACGGCGCGCAAATGAATGCGCGGTTTCGGGGCATAATGTCGACAATTTCATTCGCACTGTGCCGACGCGCACAATTCCACAATGGCAACAGACCAACCACGACCAAGCGTGCACGACGAACTGGTGTCGACGCGTATCCGCGCGCGCATCAAGGCTGCCGGCGTCCGTTTTCACGCCAACGACAACATTGCCGAGTTCATTGAAGAGGGCGAGCTCGAAGCCCTGCAGGCCGAGGTCCAGGCCAAGCTGGCCGGCGTGCTCGATAGCCTGGTGATCGACGTCGAGAGCGACCACAATACCCAGGACACCGCCAAGCGCGTGGCCAAGATGTATGTGCAGGAAGTGTTCCGCGGCCGTTACCAGGCGCCGCCGCCGGTGACCGAATTCCCCAACATCGAACGTCTCAATGAGTTGATGATCGTCGGTCCGATCACGGTGCGCAGCGCTTGCTCGCATCACCTGTGTCCGATCATGGGCAAGGTCTGGGTCGGCGTGATGCCCAACGAGCACTCCAACCTGATCGGCTTGTCCAAATATGCGCGCCTGATCGAGTGGATCATGAGCCGTCCGCAGATCCAGGAGGAAGCGGTGTCGCAGGTCGCCGATCTGCTGATGCAGAAGCTGCAGCCGGACGGCCTGGCGATCGTGATGGAGGCCGACCATTTCTGCATGCACTGGCGCGGCGTCAAGGACACCGAGTCGAAGATGATCAACAGCGTCATGCGCGGCTCTTTCCTGCGCGACGCCAATCTGCGGCGCGAGTTTCTGGCGCTGATCAGGAAGTAATCGGAAGTCATTTTTTCCGCCACCAATCCGCAAGCCGAAAGGAAGCATCATGCTGGTTCGTCTGATCTACGCAAGCCGCGCCTGTGAACACATCGGCCAGGAGCTGGTCGACAGCATCCTGGCGACGGCGCGCCGCCACAATCCCGCCAACGGCATCACCGGCGTGCTGTGCCACAGCGAGGACGTGTTCGTGCAGGCGCTGGAGGGCGGGCGCGATCAGGTCAATCAACTGTATGCGCGCCTGCTGCAGGACAAGCGCCACAAGGACGTGGTGCTGCTGTGCTATGAAGAAATCGA
The DNA here is from genome assembly GCF_000282135.1 of Herbaspirillum sp. CF444. Taxonomy (GTDB): domain Bacteria; phylum Pseudomonadota; class Gammaproteobacteria; order Burkholderiales; family Burkholderiaceae_D; genus Herbaspirillum. Next base: position 7,837 of record NZ_AKJW01000081.1, on the reverse strand, counting down.
CGCGCGCCAGTATGCCTCCTGGACCATGGGCAAAGGGCGGCTGGAGAAGGTCAATCGTTCGCTGTTGCTGAAGTATTCGAGCACCGGCGTACTCAATCCCTACGACGTGTCGGGCTGTGCGACGGTGGCGTTGCTGGCGGAGCTGGCGGCGACCGGAGCGTTTGCCGTTCGCGATTAGTCGGCACTCGCCTATCGATTGTTAACCGTTCCCGTACGTTCAGGCCAAGCCGCTGGACGCCCAGATCGTTTCCAGGTTGGGCAGGTTCGGCAGCTTGGACGGATCGGCATAGGAGGCGATCTTGTCGCCGCTGCGCGTGGTGGCGAGGTCGATGATCTCGATTGGTATCGTCGCCATCGTGACGGCCGAGAAAAACACTTTCACCGTGGGCGTCAGCAGCGAACCGGAATGCTGGTCGATGACGATGCCTATCTTGCCGGAGTGCATCAGCACACAGGATCCGGTCGGAAAGATTCCCACGCTCTTGATGAAGGCTTCGAGGACGGTTTCGTCGAAGTGGCCCTGGTTGCCGGCCATGCGCTTGATCGAATGGCCGGGTTCCCAGCCCGGCTTGTAGGGCCGGTTCGAGGTAATCGCGTCATACACGTCGCACACCGCGCCCATCTTTGCCATCAATGAAATCTGGTCGCCCTTGAGATTGAAGGGATAGCCGCTGCCGTCGATCTTTTCGTGATGATGCAGCGAGACGTCGAGCGCTGCCTCGCCGATGCCGTCGACGCCGCTCAGGATGGCGTGGCCGGCTTGTGCGTGTTTCTTGACGGAGATGAATTCGTCGTCGGTCAGTTTGCCGGGTTTGTTGAGGATGTCGACCGGCACCGCCATCTTGCCGATGTCGTGCAGCAACCCGGCCAGTCCGGCTTGCCGGGTTTCTTCCGGCGACAGGCCGAGCTGGTGTCCGAGCGCGATCATCAGCGCGCAGACGGCGACCGAATGCATGTAGGTGTAATCGTCGGCGGTCTTGAGCCGCGCCAGGCTGATCAGCGCGCCGCGGTTGCGCGACACCGAGGCGGTGATTTCATTCACCAGCGGCATTGCCTGCTTGACGTCCAGCGCCTTGCCCATGCGGGTTTCGTTGAACATGGTCATGATGGCTTTTTTGGAGCCGGTGATGACGCGCGCGGCGTTGGCGCGTTCCTGTTCGGCGCCGACCTGCGCCGAGATTTTGGCCGGTTTCGGTTTGGCCGGTTCGGTTTGCGGGGCGGAGGCGACGGCGGGGGCGGGGGCGGCGGTGGGAGTAACAGGGGCGGCAGGCGCGGGCGCGTCTTCGACGATGATGTCGCGGCCCTTGGTGGTATCGATCAGGATTTCATCGATCTTGGCGGAACGCAGCGTCTTCAGGTCTTCGTATTTTTCCAGCTTGAAAGAACCTCGCCAGAATGGATGGTTCATCCACGGGCCGGGGATTTCCTGGACATACATGCCAAGACGAAGTTGATCGGGTGCAATACGCTTCAACACTGCCGGTCCTCCATGGACGCATATTTAGATGTTGCTGCTCTGAAACGTGCATGAATCCTGGACTTTCAAGGATTCTGCTTAGCGATTGCATGTGCTTATCCTAGCAGAACCTGCCGGGAATGTGGCTGGTGCCTGCTGTTGTATTTGCAGCGTTTTTTCGTCGTGGCCGGGGTGGAAAACAGCAGGGAAAAATGTTAGCCGGGACGATATGCAATGCGGTTTGCATATCGTCCGGAGAAGCGGATGGATGATCGGAAGCGGCTTATTTTTTTGCGTAAGAGGCGGCCGGATTGGTGGTCAGCAACCGCAGGAAACTCGCCAGGCATGCGGCGCCGGCGAAACCCGCGCCGAGACCCAGCGCCAGTCTGGAACCATGCAGGGCCGACAGGCTGAAGCACAAGGCCACCAGGGCGGCGCCGATGCTTTGGCCGAACAGGCGCGCGGTGGCGACGATGCCGCTGGCGCCGCCGCTGCGTTCGGGCGGCGCGCTGGTCATCAGCGCCTTGAGGTTGGGCGACTGGAAGAAGCCGAAGCCCATGCCGCATACGAGCATGCGCCACGAGATGTCGAACACGCTCGGGTTGTCCGGCATCAAGGTCATCAGCACCAGGCCGATGCACAGCATGGCCAGGCCGAAGCCGCCGAGGATGCCGGCCGGATAGCGGTCGGACAAGCGGCCGGCGATCGGCGCCATGATGGCGACGGCGACCGGCCATGGCGTCATCAGCAGGCCGATGTCGACCTGGCTGCGGCCGAGATCGTGATGGAAGAAAAACGGCAGTGAGACGAACGCCAGGCCCTGCGCGGCGAACGAGCATACTGCGGTGATCGCCGACAGCGTGAACATCGGCCGGCGGAACAGATCGACCGGCAGCATCGGCGCCGGATGCGAAGCTTCGCGCCGCATCAGCAGGAAACCGCAGACCAGCGCGGCGACGAATTCCAGCACCACCACGCTGGTCTCGGCCTGGTGCGCGCCTTCGCCGATGGCCAGGATCAGCAGGCCGAACGCGGCGGCATTGAGCAGCGCGCTCCTGATGTCGAAATGGTGGGTCGATTTGGGTGTGTGCGGCAGCGCGGGAATCGCCAGCACCAGTCCGATGATGCCGAGCGGGACGTTGACCGCAAACAGCCACGGCCACGGCGCAATCGCCAGTATCCCCGAAGCGACGCTGGGGCCGACGGTGAAGGCGATGGCGACGATCAGCGTGTTGAGGCCGACGCCGCGCCCGAGCGAACGGGTCGGGTAGATGAAGCGGATCAGCGCCGTATTGACGCTCATGATCCCGGCTCCGCCCAGCCCTTGCAGGAAACGCGCGACCGTCAACGAAGGCAGCGACCAGGCCACCGCGCAGAGCAGCGACGCCAGCGTGAACAACGCCAGCCCGGCGATGTAGATGCGGCGGTAGCCGACGATTTCGCCGAGCGCGGCCAGCGGCAGCAGCGACACCATCATCGCCAGTTGGTAGGCCGTCACGATCCAGACCGAGGCGGCTGGCGTGGTGTTGAGGTCCTTGGCCATGACCGGTAGCGCGGTATTGGCGATGGCGGTGTCCAGCGTGGCCAGGCCGACGGCGATCAGCAGCGTGATGATGGCAAGCGTGCGTTTGTCGTCCGGCAGTCCTTCTCCGGCGATGACGATATGGGGATGCGGGGCAGAGGCGGTAGCCGTGGACTTCGAAGGTTCCATTGGAGCGGTGGTCGGGTAGCGGGTGAGGAAGAAGGCGGCGCGGGCGGGCATGAGAAAGGCTTGGTTGCCCGGACAAAAGCCTCAGCCATGATATACGGGAACGGCCGATGCTGCAGGCGGCAGCTTTTTCGGGGCTGCGCGGCACCTACACGGCAGGAAACAGTCCTAGCTGTTGTCGGGAGCTGGTTGTATGTCGATATTGATTTCAAGTATTTTCTAAAGAATATAAGATAGCTTTCTGATTTGATGGCGTCATTGATTACATTACAATGGCGCCCCATCCTAGCGAGAACGATTTCATGTTAAAGCAGGCTGCTTTGCAACAACCGGTATCTCATTCTCCCGCTTCCCGACCGTCCGGCGTCTTGCCGGGGTTGTCGTTTCGTCAGCTGTTGCTGGCGGCATTCCTGCTGATTGCTGCACTGTTGAGCGGTACTTCCGTGCACGCTTTGTTTACGCTCGAGCGCATGTCGGCGCACAGCCGCGAGACGGCGGGCCAGGCCGTGCGCCTGACCGAGCAGGCGCAGCGCCTGGCCGAGCGTACCGTGACCATGGAGCGCAGTGCGCGGCAATTCCTGGTGCTTGAGGATCCGGCGTTCCGCGATCGCTATGCCGAAGCGTGGCAGCAGGCCAAGTCGTCGCTGGCCGAATTGCAGCAGGCGTTGCCGCAAACGCCGGCGGAGGTGTTCGCCTCCTGGAATACCTACGGCGAGGCGGCCTGGACCGTGCTGCAATCGGATCAGGGGGCAAGCTTGCCGGTGTTGCCGGGGCCGGCGAAAAATGCGGCGCAAGGTTCAGCGCAAAACGCTGCGCAGAAATCGGCGCAGAACCAGCGCAAGCTCGATCAGCGCGCCTTGTTCGAAGCCTTTTCCCATTTGCCGGCGCTTAACGAGCAACTGGCGCTGGAGAGCAAGCGCGAGGTGGAGCGCCGCAACAATGCCTTGTCCAACGATCTGGAGCAGCAGCGCAAGATGCTGACGTTTCAGGTGATCGGCGCCATCGTGCTGGCGGTGCTGCTGGCGTTCTGGTTCGGCATGTGGCTGTCGCGGCCGCTGGCGCGCATGGAAGCGGCGATCGGAAGGCTCGGCGACAATCGCTTCGATCAGCCGATTGTGGTCAAGGGGCCGGCCGATTTGCGCCGGCTCGGCCAGCAGCTCGACTGGTTGCGCCGGCGTCTGGCCGACCTGGAGGCGGAGAAGTCGCGCTTCCTGCGCCATGTTTCGCATGAGTTGAAAACGCCGCTGGCGGCTTTGTGCGAAGGCGCGGCCTTGCTGGACGATGAAGTGGCCGGCAAGCTGACCGACAGTCAGCGCGAAATTTCGCGCATCCTGCGCCAGAATACGCAATCGCTGCAGACCCAGATCGAGGATTTGCTGCGCTATAACGAAGTGGCCTTCGACGCCCAGCGCATCAACCGCCTGCCGGTCGATCTGCGCGCGCTCTTGTATAAGGTGATCGACGATCAGCGCCTGCAATGGGTGGCGCGCGATCTCAAGGTCGAGGTGGAAGGAGGCGCCCGGACGGCGGTGCTCGATCCCGACAAATTTGCGATCGTTCTGGCCAATCTGCTGTCGAACGCGGTGCGTTTCAGCCCGCCTGGCGGCACGATACGGTTTGTCCTGTCCGGCAGCGAAGGCCGCGTGCGCATCGATTGCGTCGACCAGGGACCGGGCGTGGCGGCGACCGACGCGCACCGGATTTTCGATCCTTTCTATCAGGGCCTGAACCAGCCGCAGGGCGCGCGTCACGGCAACGGCATCGGTTTGTCGATCGTGCGCGAATATGTCTTGGCGCATAACGGCGACGTCCAGCTGGTGTCGCGCGAGGGCGGCGGTGCGCATTTCCGTATTGAGCTGCCGGATGAAAGTTAGAGTCAATCCATGAAAACAAAAATACTTCTTCTACTCCTGACCTTGCTGCTGGCGGCGTGCGCGACACCGCCGCCGGAAGCGCCGACCACGACCGTCAAGCTGGTCACGACGGCGGGCGGCATGGACGACTTATTGATCTATCACCAGTCCCTGCGCCGTCTGTCGCAGCAGGAGCTGGGGCGCGAATTGCAGGTGCTCAATGCACGCCAGGGCGGCGCCATGCTGGCGATGCAAAAAGCCATGGTGCTCGGCCTGACGCATGACGCCAACGATCTGGCGCGCGCGCAGGCGCAACTGTCTACGGTATTGAATGCCACGGATTCCGATGCGGTGGCCTTGAAGCCGCTGGCGCAACTGCTGGTGAGCAATTACGCCGAGATGCGCCGCCTGAGCGACAACGCCGAAAAAGCCGGCCAGCAGGCCAAGGAAAACCAGCGCCGCATGGATCAACTGAGTGAAAAGCTCGAAGCGCTCAAGAACATCGAGCGCACCTTGCCCGGCCAAGCCAAATAGATGAGCAAGCCCGCGAGCAGCCCGCGCCATTTGCTGCTGGTCGATGACGATGCGGATCTGCTGCGGCTGTTGTCGCTGCGACTGACGGCCAACGGTTACCGCGTGACGGCGGTGAGCAGCGCCGAAGCGGCGCAGGCGCAGATGGCGATCGAGTTGCCGGCGCTGGTCATCAGCGATATCCGACTGCCGGACAAGGACGGGCTGGCGCTGTTCGATGAAATCCGCGCGCAGTATCCGGCCTTGCCGGTGATCCTGCTGACGGCGCACGGCACCATTCCCGATGCGGTCGACGCCACCACGCGCGGCGCTTTCGCTTATCTCACCAAACCTTACGACGCCAAGATCCTGCTGGCCAAGATCGCGCAGGCGCTGAGCCTGACTGCTTGCGATGACGCCGCCGGCGATGCGATTGGCGACGACACGTGGCGCGCGGAATTGATCAGTCGCAGTCCGCGCATGGCGGAAGTGTTGTCGGAGGCGCGGCTGGTGGCGATGTCCGACGCCAGCATTTTGATTCGCGGCGAAAGCGGCACCGGCAAGGAATTGCTGGCGCGCGCGATCCATCGCGCCAGCCGCCGCGCCAGGGCGCCTTTCATTGCGGTCAATTGCGCGGCGATTCCGGAACAGTTGCTGGAGTCGGAGCTGTTCGGCCACGTCAAAGGCGCGTTCACCGGTGCGGTCGATCATCGCAAGGGTTTGTTCCAGGCGGCCAATGGCGGCACCTTGTTTCTCGACGAGATCGGCGACATGCCGTTGCCGCTGCAAGTGAAGTTGTTGCGCGTGCTGCAGGAGCGCACGGTGCGCCAGGTTGGCGCCAACGATGCCGTGCCGGTGGATGTGCGGATTCTGTCGGCGACGCATCGCGATCTGGACGCCGCGATGGCGGACGGCTCGTTTCGCGAGGATCTTTATTACCGCCTCAACGTTGTGACGCTGGTTTTGCCGGTGCTGGCCGAGCGGCGGGAAGACATCGCCTTGCTGGCCAATCACTTCCTGCAATTGATTGCCGCCCGGTATCAAAGCAATCAGAAGAAACTCAACGGCTTCGCGCCCGATGCGCTGGAAGTGCTGATGATGGCGGCCTGGCCGGGCAACGTGCGGCAGTTGTATAACGTGGTCGAGCAGGTGTGCGCGTTGTCGACCGCACCGTTGATTTCGGCGGCGTTGGTGCAGCGCGCCCTGCGCGTGCCGGCGCTGGAGGTATTGCGTTATGCAGACGCCAAGCAGCGGTTCGAGCGGGATTACCTGATTCAGCTGCTCAAGTTGACCGACGGCAACGTCACGGATGCCGCCCGGCTGGCGGACCGGAACCGGACCGAGTTTTATCGCCTGCTGCAGAAAAACGGCCTCGATCCCAGTGTTTTCCGCGGAGATGACGATGGTGTCGCCGCAGAGCGACAAGAATAAGTCCTTATAAATCAGTGATTTAGCTGATCCGGTCGGGATGGTGTCGCTCTCAGGCGACGAAAATCGGCGATATTGGCGGGTTTGTTGCCGGGCGGTGATCAAGAATTTTTCTAAGCTGCTGAATTCATTGAAGTTTTCCGATCTGGCATGGCCTTTGCGAAAGAGAGGGCAGGTAGCGCTTAAAGCGTTGTCTTTCTTTTTCACACTATAAGGACATCATCATGCAAACCACCAAAACGATCCCGATGCTGGTTACCGCCGCTTTTCTGACCGCCGTTGCGGCGCCTGCCGTCTATGCGGCCGATGCGTCCACCGATTCCGCAACGCCTAATACCGCGCAAAAAGCCGGCGCCTATGTCGACGACTCCGTGATCACCGCCAAGGTGAAGGCTGCCTTTGTGGAAGACAGCCAGGTGTCGGCCCTGAAGATCAAGGTCACCACCAAGAAGGGTATCGTCACCCTGGCCGGCGCCGTGCCTAACGCCGAAGCCGGCCAGCATGCGCTGCAAATTGCTGCTGCGATCGACGGCGTGAAGGATGTCAAGAGTGCGCTGACCGTCAAGGCAAGCTAATCTGATCGATTTGTTGCAGCGCTTTTTGTGAATTAATTGCTGCACTGAAACAAAAATTCAGCCCGCCCCGTCAGGGGTGGGCTGAATGCATTTGAAGGTTAAAAAAATTTTTCAGGACGAAATCGCGGACCGATGCGGGTTTGCGGCGAGGCCGCGTAAAAAGTTTAAATAATTTGGCAAAAATAGTTGCACGGATCTGAAAACCTTTGCTATAGTTCGCCTCCCCGCTGACGAAGCGACGCAGCAAAAAGCAAGACGCAGCGAGCGAAGTGGGGATCTGCAGGCGACAAACAAAACGATTTGTTGG
>NZ_AKJW01000080.1 GCF_000282135.1 Herbaspirillum sp. CF444 | reverse complement strand
TTTCCCCCTGCCGTCACCGGCTACTCTCAAGCGGACTTCGAGACTGGCTCGCTTACGCATCGCCAGGGTACTGAGGTGGTTTTGTTTTCGCCGGTCTTATTGGCTTTGTCGTTCCAACGAAAGTTGGAACCCAGCGTCGTTGCGACGGTTGAGTGACGCAACGACGCCACTGGGTCCCAGCGTTCGCTGAGACGACGGGTCGAGAGGGAGTGATGAGTTATCGTTCGTTACTTGCTTAGCAGGATCAACGTCCGCGAATCTTGCTCAGCGCTTGCAGCACGCCTTCCTCTTCTATCCTGCGCAGGAAGCCTTTCACCACGGATACAAACTCGATGCGCATGGCAAGTTCGTTACCGAACACGGCCTCAATCGCCAGCAAGGCATCCACGCGCCGGCTGATGTCCGCAATGGACGCTGCCGCTTGTAATGGCTCCGCCAACGGATCCGAGATCGGATAGGCGAGACCTGCCTCATCCTGCGCGCGCAGATAACGCATCCATCCCGCCACGGCAAAACAAAGGCGCTCGCACGGCAGACCAGCATCCAGGCGCGCGCGTATCGTGCCGAGCAAGCGTTGCGGCAGCTTCTGCGAGCCGTCCATGGCGATCTGTTGCAGGCGATGCTTCAACGCCGGATTGCGAAAGCGCGCGACCAGTTCGTCGCGATAGTCATCCAATCCGGGACGCTGCAAGGTCGGCGCAATCTCTTCCGCCATCATGCGCTCGATGAAGCCGCGCAGACCATCGTCGCGGATCGCCTGATCCACCGTCACATAACCCGCCAGCGAACCCAGATAGGCGAGGCTGGAATGACTGCCGTTGAGCATGCGCAGCTTGGCGTGCTCGTAGGGTTCGGCTTCTTCCACCATGGTCGCGCCGGCTTGTTCCCATGCGGGGCGCGGTCCGGCGAAGCGGTCTTCGATCACCCATTGCGAGAACGGTTCGGTCACCACCGGCCAGGCGTCGTCGACGCTGAGGCGGGTAGCGATGGCGGACCGGTCTTCATCGGTAGTCTTGGGCACGATGCGATCCACCATGGAGTTGGGGAAAGCGCCATGCTGCGAAATCCATTTCGACAATTCCGGATCAATGCGTTCGGCAAACGCCAGCACCAGCCCGCGCGAGGTATTGCCGTTGGACGGCAGGTTGTCGCAGGACAGCACGGTGAACGGCGGCAGTCCGGCATCGCGGCGCTTTTCCAGCGCACGCACGATGAAGCCGATGGCCGAGCGCGGCGCGTCGGCATGCGCCAGGTCGTGCGTGATATCGGGGTGATCGAAGCGCAGCGTGTTGGCCGCCGGATCGTGGCAATAGCCTTTTTCCGTCACGGTGAGGCTGACGATATGGCAGTGCGGATGACTCATTGCCGCCAGCACGGCGGCGGGAGATTCCGGCGCTACCAGCGTATCGATGAGGGCGCCGATGACGCGCAGTTGCTCTCCCTCGACACCTCTGATCCCGAGCGTATAGAGATTATCCTGCGGCGCCAGCGCATCGCGCGTGTCGGGGCTGCGCAGCGACACGCCGACGATGCCCCAGCGCAGGTCGCCTTGCGCCAGCACCGTGTCGGTGTAGACCGCCTGATGCGCGCGGTGGAAGGCGCCCAATCCCAGATGCACGATGCCGGGCAGCAGGGCTGTCCTGTCGTAGGTTGGCAGGGCTGCTTGCTTGCCGGCTTGTTCCAAGGTTTGCTTGTTCAGCTTCATCATCTTCTTGCGTCAGTGTTCATCAGTTCTGCGGATGCTCTTTGACGCGCGACACCAGTTGCGTCGGGCTGACGAAACGCATCGCGATCAGCAGCCAGATCAGCGTGACGATCATGTACACCATCGCCATCGCATCGATCGATTGCGAAGCGCGCACGCCTGCGGCGAACACCGAGTAATACAGCGCCACCACCAGCGTCTGCGTATCCGCACCGGCCGTCAGGAAGGTCAGCTCGAACATCGCAATCGTGCGCACCAGCACCAGCAGCGAGGCGGCCAGAATGCCCGGGGCCAGCAGCGGCACCAGCACATGGCGGAACATCGTGAAGGTGCGCGCGCCGAACACGCGTGCAGCCGACTCCAGGTTGGGATCGATCTGTTCGATGAACGGTGTCATCACCAGGATCACGAACGGCAGCGCCGGCAGCAGGTTGGCGATGATCACGCCGGGCAGCGTGCCTGCCAGGTGCAATTCATACATCAGCGTCGCCAGCGGGATGCCGTAAGTGATCGGCGGAATCATCAGCGGCAGCAGGAACAAGCCGGTCAGCAGTTTCTTGCCGCGGAAATTGCGTCGCGCCAGGGTGTAGGCCGCCGGCACGCCGATCAGGATCGACAGCACCACCACCGACAGCACCACCTGTATGGTCACCAGCAGCACGTCGCCGAGCTGGAATTCCTGCCAGGCGGCGGAATACCATTCCAGCGTCCAGCCGTTCGGCAGCCAGGTGCCGAGCCAGCGCTTGGCGACCGAGTTGGTGGCGACCGAGGCAATCATCAGGCCGACATTGATCAGGAAGAAGGTCATCAGGCCGACCACCAGCCCGCTCCAGGCGCGGCTGGCCCAGTGCGTGCGTCGTTTCGGCGCCGGCTGTCTTGAGATGGATTGCGAAGTCATCATGGGAGAAGTTGTCGTTGCTTGATTCATCATTAACCCTTGCCGCCGGTAACCGGACCGCGATAGAACAGATTGCGTGCACCGAGCACGATTACCACCACGCCCAGTTGCACCGCACCCATGATCATCGCTACTGCCGACGCCATGGAGTAGTCGTAGTTCTCGAACGCCGCTTCATACGCTGCTATCGAAATCACCCGCGTCGCACCCGCCGGCGAACCCAGCAGCACGGCAGATGGAAACACCGAGAACGCCTGCACGAACGACAGGCAGAACGCCATCGCCAGACCCGGCAGGATCAGCGGGAAAATCACGTAGCGGAACTGATTGAAGGGCGTGGCACCCAGCGTCGCTGCGGCGCGCGGCAATACCGGATCGATGCCGGTGATGTAGGACAGGATCAGCAAAAAGGCGAATGGAAAGCCCGAGATCACCAGCGAAATCACCACGCCCGCATAGTTGTGCGTCAGGCGGATTGCACCTTCATAGATATGCAGCGTCTGCAGGATCTGTGCGAACCAGCCCTTGGGGCCGAAGTACGTCAGCATGCCTTCGGCGATCAGCACCGTGCCCAGCGTGATCGGGATCACGAGGATGGTGGTGGCGATCTTCTGATACGGTGTCTTGTGGCGCAGGCGATAGGCCACGGGCACGGCGATCAGGATGTTGATCAGCGTTGCCGGCAAGGCCAGCTTGAGCGTCACGCCGATGGTCATCCACAGATTGTCGGTGCTGAAGAACTTGATGTAGTTCGACAGCATGCCGCCCTCCAGCGGCTGGAACGACAGGATCAGGCCGTGAATGAACGGATAGACGAATACCGCCAGCATGAAGATCACGGCCGGCGCCGCCATCCACATGGCGGGATCGCGCCAGCGCGAGCCGGCGGTTTGCGAGGACATCAGCATCATGCCACCTGCTCAAAAGGATAAGCCAGCACGCGGTCGGCCGGGACCGACACGCGGATGGTTTCGCCCGGCGATGCCTTGCCTTCGGCACGCACGTAGAGGCGGGTATTGTCTTGCGTGCGCAGCATGAACAGCGATTCGCGGCCGTAGTATTCGACCGATTCGACGCGCGCGCTGATGCTGTTGGCAGGATTGCTTCCATCGGCGCAGATGCTGAATTCTTCCGGGCGGATCGACACGGCGGCGCGGCCGTTCAGGCGCATCTTCGGAATGCCGACCAGATTGACGCCGGGACCGGCCAGCGTGACGGTCTGCGCATCCTGGCCGACGACGTCGAGCACCAGCTCATTGCGATAGCCCATGAAGCGCGCGACGGCGAGATTCGACGGCTGGCCGTAGACTTCCGGCGGCGTGCCGATCTGCTGCACCTTGCCGTCTTTCATGACGACGATGCGGTCGGCCAGCGACAGCGCTTCATCCTGATCGTGGGTGACGTACAACGTGGTGCGCCCGAGTTCGCCGTGGATGCGGCGGATCTCGGAGCGCATTTCCAGACGCAGTTTGGCGTCGAGGTTGGACAGCGGCTCATCCATCAGGATCAGCGGCGGTTCGATGACGATGGCGCGGGCGATCGCCACGCGTTGCTGCTGGCCGCCGGACAACTGTCCGGGCAGCTTGTTCATGTGTTGCGCCAGTTGCACCAGGTCGAGGGCGCGTTTGACGCGGGTCTGGATCTCGGCGGCAGGCACGCCGCGCATCAACAGGCCGAAGCCGACGTTCTTGGCCACCGTCATGTGCGGGAACAGGGCGTAATTCTGGAACACCATGCCGAAGCCGCGCTGTTCCGGCGGCAGGGTATCGATACGGTGATCGTCAAGATAGATGCCGCCGTCCGACAGCGGCAGCAGGCCGGCGATGCAGTTCAGCGCGGTCGATTTGCCGCAGCCCGAGGGGCCGAGCAGGGCGATGAATTCGCCGCGCGCAATGTCCATTTGCAAACCATCAAGTGCGGCGACTTGCGGCGCTTCGGTCGTTTTTCCGGTGCCGCCAAAGCGACGTGTCACGCGATCCAGTCGCAATGTCTTGAAGTCAGGTTTCATGCTTGCCTCTTATTGATCGTAATGAGCCGGGTGGCGTGGAATGCATCGTTGCCGCCCGGCCTGTCTCTGCTTTTTTTTGCTGCGTTTGCTTATTTAAATTTTTGAGCGCCGACCTGTTCATCCCAGATACGGAATGCTTTCACCATCACCTGCGCATCCAGCGGTTGCACGTGCGGGAACTTGGCGATCCAGTCGGCGTACTCGGCGCGACCGAATTCCTTGAGCGTGTCCTGGCTGGCTTGCGGCGCCATCGTCACCGGCACGTTCTTGATCGCAGGGCCAGGGTAGAAGTAGCCCTTGTCGTAGGTCTGCGCCTGTTGCTTCGGTTGCAGCAGATACGCCATCACGTCCAGCACCACGGCTTGCTTGGCGGGAGCGAGCCCCTTCGGCACGATCATGTAATGCGTATCGTTGACCCAGGTCATGTTCTTGAAGGCGCCGACCTTGAACTCTTTCGGCACCACGCCCAGCGCGCGCGGATTGATGTCCCAGCCGGTCACGGTGACGGTCATGTCGCGCGAGCCTTCGCCGAGTTCCTTCATCACGGCGCCGGTGCCGCCCGGGTAGTACTCGATGCAAGTGTTCAGGTCCTTCAGGTAAGCCCAGGTCTTGTCCCAGCCCTTGACCGGATCTTTCGGATCCTTGTCGCCGAGCAGGTAAGGCAGGCCCATCAGGAAAGTGCGGCCGGGACCGGAGTTGGCCGGGCGCGCATAGATCAGCTTGTTCGGATTGGCTTTGCACCATGCCAGCAATTCCTGCGGCGTGGTCGGGACTTGCTTGACCTTGTCCGGGTTGTATTCCAGCAGCGGACCGGCAGGCATGAAGGCGACCGCCAGGCCCTGGTTGTGCGCCAGTTCCTGCATCTTCTTTACTTCAGGCAGGTAGTTGTCGGTCAGCGGCGCGAACTTGGCATTGTTCTCCGGCAGCAGCGTCACCCACAGATTCTGCTCGATGCCGGCCGCCAGGATGTCGGTGCCGCCGAGGACCAGATCGATGTCGCTGCGCTTGGCGTTCTGCATCGCCTTGAGCTTGCTCGGCAGTTCAGGTGCAGGCGCCTTGGTGAAGGTGAATTTGACGTTCGGATGCGTCGTCTTGTACGACTCGATGGCGTCTTGCAGCAAGGCCAGCGAACCGGCCACGTCGACCACGTTGATGGTCACTGCCGCCTGTGCATGCGCTGCCGGGCTGCCGGCCATGGCGGCAAAGCCGAAGCCGATGGCGGCGGCCATGACGGTGCGACGGGTCGCCTTGTGCAAGGTGTTCAAAACCTGTTTCATTACTGTCTCCTCCTGGATGAATTGTTGGGTACCGGGATAAAGCGGACGTCTTGTGACGCTCTGATGGATCTTCAAACCGTACTGCTATTGCTGGGACTCTCTTTCAAAAACGGATTACAAGCGGTAGGCCTGCTTGGCCAGCCGATAAGTCAGGTCGTGCGCCAGCTCCAGCGCCTCGTCTTCGTGCAGGCGATGCTCGGCGACCAGTCGCGCCAGATAACCGCAATCGATGCGGCGGCTGACGTCGTGGCGTGCGGGGATCGACAGGAAGGCACGAGTGTCGTCGTTGAAACCGACCGTGTTGGCGAAGCCGGCGGTCTCGGTCGTCAGTTCGCGGAAACGGCGCATGCCTTCCGGCGCGTCGAAGAACCACCATGCCGGGCCAAGTTTCAGCGCCGGATATACGCCGGCCAGCGGCGCCAGTTCGCGCGAGTAACTGGTTTCGTCGAGCGTGAACAGAATGATGGACAGGCGCGGATCCAGGCCGAAGCGGTCGAGCAGCGGCTTGAGCGCGCCGACGTATTCGGTCTGCATCGGAATGTCGAAGCCTTTATCGCGGCCGAAGCGCGCCAGCATCGTCGGGCTGTGGCTGCGCCAGGAGCCGGGGTGGATCTGCATCACCAGGCCGTCGGCTATGCTCATCGCCGCCATCTCGGTCAGCATCTGGGCGCGGAACAGTTCGGCTTCGTCGCGGCTGATCTTGCCCGAGAGCGCCTTGTCGAACAGCGCTTTGCACTCGGCCAGCGGCAAGTCGGCGGTACGTGCGCTCGGATGGCCGTGGTCGGTCGAGGTGGCGCCGTGTTCCTTGAAGAAGGCGCGGCGGTTGCGGTGGGCGTTCAGGTAGCCTTCCCAGGTGCGGGTGTTTTCGCCGGTCAGTTCGCCGAAGCGATCGACGTTGGCGGCGAAGCCTTCGAATTCCGGATCGATCACCGGGTCGGGACGATAGGCGGTGACCACGCGCGGACGGCCTGTCGCGGTTTGCCAGGGATCGTTCTTCAGCTTGCCGTGATGCGCGAGCGGATCGAGCGGCGATTCGGTGGTGGCGATGACTTCGATGTTGAAGCGCTCGAACAAGGCGCGCGGACGAAATTCGGGACGCCGCAGACAGGCGTCGATGTGGTCGTAGAGACGATCGGCGTTGGCGACGCTCAGACCTTCTTCCAGGCCGAAGACTTCCTGGAACACATGGTCCAGCCACATGGCGGAGGGCGTGCCGCGAAACAGCTGCCAGTGTTTGGCCACCAGACGCCAGATGCGGCGCGGATCGGTTTCCACGGCAGCGCCATCACGGGTCGGAATGCCGAGATCTTCCAGCTTGACGCCCTGGCTGAACAGCATGCGGAAAACGTAGTGGTCCGGCTGGATCAGCAGGGCGGACGGATTGGGAAAGGCTGCATTGTCGGCAAACCAGCTTGGGTCGGTATGACCGTGCGGGCTGACGATGGGCGCATCCTTGATCTCTTTATACAGACGGCGCGCAATGGCGCGCGTGTCCGGGTCGGCGGGGAACAGTCGGTCTGGGTGCAGCAATGGCATGTCGTCTCCTGATTTCCAATGTCTGTCTTTATCGCTTCCGGCATCCTCGGCTCTGTCGGGTGTTGGTTACCCAGGCCTCTGGCGGACGTCGTCGCGGTTATCGCGTTGAATCTGGCGCAGCTACTCCGGGTTATGCGGCATGTAAGCCTTGCCGCCGCCCCAGCCGCGCGAAAACTCGCTGGTCACGCGTTCGAGATGGGCGTGCATGGCTTTGCGCGCACCGTCGGGGTCGCGGTCAACGATGGCCTCAAGGATGCGGCGGTGGTCGACCAGCGTTTGCTGGCGCAATTCTTCGGTATGGAAGTGTTCCTCCATTTTGATCCACAGGCGGCCGCGCTGGTCCCACAGGTTTTCGATCACGCTGACTAGGGCGCTGTTGCCGGTGGCGCGGGCGATCGACAGGTGGAAGGTGCGGTCGGCTTCTTCATTGTTGGGGCGGTCGTGATAGAAGCGCTCCATGTCGTTGAGCGCGCGCAGGATGGCGTCCAGCGCACCGTCGGTAGCCATGCGCGCGGCAATCGCGGCGACTTCGCCTTCGATCATGCAGCGCGCCGACAAAATTTCGAAGGGGCCGGGGCCGATCTCCTGGATGGCCGGCGCCGCGCCTTTTTTCTCGATCACATAAATCCCGGAACCGCCGCGCACCTCGATCACGCCGGTCAGTTCCAGCGCGATCAGCGCTTCGCGGACGGAGGCGCGGCTGACCTTGAGCTGCGCCGCCAGGTCGCGTTCCGACGGCAGGCGTTCGCCGGCGTGAATTTGCTCGTCGCGGATGACCGCCTGGATGCGATCGGCGACCACGCGGTAAAGCCGCGTTTCGGGGGCGCTGAGTTCGGCGAGAGCGGTGACGACTTTGAGCATGGCGTGCTTTTCTAAAGGTCGCGGAAAATTGGTCAGGCCATTCTAGGTTGGCCTGACCAATATTGCAATATGGTCTGTCCGATTTATTTTGTGGTTCGCCAAAGTGCTTGTGGATGCGGCTTGCAAGGCAATGGGCATCTAACTGATAGTGATGAAAAGTGGTCGACCACTTTCTAATTTTATGGGTGATCAGTCGTCGGATGACTATAGCTGAAGCCGTTTTCCAAGGAAAGGACTGAGACCGGATTTGCGCAATTCGGGTTGTTTTTGCGGCTTTCTATATGCGTAATCTTTCTATAAACATGCAAAAAAATTCGTTCTCTTTATAACAATGCGGTGCGAATATCGTCATTCATTAGTCGTATTTGTAATAAGAGAATGTTTGCGACGGCTCTCAAAAGTGCCGCACTGGTTCAAATAAGAAGGAAGTACAAGCGTGACTGTGCCAATCGCCTTACCTGTTGTTAACAAAGCGCCGTTCCGGGTGTTGCCGGGCTTTCGCCTGTCGCTCGGCTTCACGCTGTTCTATCTGACGCTGATCGTTCTGATTCCCTTGTCGGCGGTCTTCCTCAAGACTTTTACCATGACCTGGGATGCTTTCGTCAGCGCCGTGACCTCGCCGCGCGTGATGGCGTCGTATCGGCTGACTTTCGGCGCTTCTCTATTAGCTGCGCTGCTGAATGTGATCTTCGGCGGCATCGTCGCATGGGTGCTGGTGCGTTATAAATTCCCCGGCCAGCGCATCATTGACGCGCTGGTCGATTTGCCGTTTGCCTTGCCGACGGCGGTGGCCGGGATTGCGCTGACCACGCTCTATTCGCAGAACGGCTGGATCGGCCGCTACCTGGAGCCGCTCGGCATCAAGGTCGCCTTTACGCCGCTGGGCGTGCTGGTGGCGCTGACCTTCATCGGATTGCCGTTCGTCGTGCGCACGGTGCAGCCGGTGCTGGAAGACGCCGAACGCGAACTCGAAGAAGCGGCCGCCAGCCTCGGCGCCTCGCGCTTGCAAACCTTCGCCCGCGTGATTTTTCCAACGGTGTTTCCGGCCTTGCTGACCGGCTTTGCGCTGGCGTTTGCCCGTGCCACGGGCGAATACGGTTCGGTCGTATTCATCGCCGGCAACATGCCGATGGTGTCCGAGATCACCCCGTTGTTCATCATCACCAAGCTTGAGCAATACGACTACACCGGCGCGACCGCGATTGCCGTGGTGATGCTGATCGTGTCCTTTGCCTTGCTGCTGACCATCAACCTGTTGCAAGCCTGGGTACGCAAGCGCGGCCAGGCCGAGAAAGTCTGACATGAGCGCCGTCATTACTCCAGGCATCGCCACGACGCCCATGCGCGGCGAGCCCGCTTACGTGCCGGCCGCCACGCTGGAACCATTGTGGGTGCGCATCGTGCTGGTGGGGATTGCTTTTGCTTTCCTGACCTTGTTTCTGTTCGTGCCGCTGGTGGCGGTGTTTTATGAAGGCCTGAAAAAAGGCTGGGATGTTTACGTCGATTCCATCATCGAGCCGGACGCCTGGTCGGCCATCAAGCTGACCTTGATGACGGCGGCGATTGCGGTGCCGCTGAATCTGGTGTTCGGCGTCGCCGCAGCGTGGTCGATCGCCAAGTTCGAGTTCCGCGGCAAGAACATCCTGCTGACGCTGATCGACTTGCCGTTCTCGGTGTCGCCGGTGATTTCCGGGCTGATCTATGTGTTGCTGTTCGGCTTGCAAGGCTACTTCGGTCCCTGGCTGCGCGAGCATGACATCAAGATTCTGTTTGCCGTGCCGGGCATCGTGCTGGCGACGGTGTTTGTGACGTTCCCCTTCGTGGCGCGCGAGTTGATTCCGTTGATGCAGTCGCAGGGCAGCGAAGAAGAAGAAGCCGCGTTGGTATTGGGCGCCTCCGGCTGGAAGACCTTCTGGCACGTCACTCTGCCGAACATCAAGTGGGGATTGCTGTATGGCGTGATCCTGTGCAACGCCCGCGCCATGGGCGAGTTCGGTGCGGTGTCGGTGGTATCCGGCCACATCCGCGGCGAGACCAACACGATTCCGCTGCAGGTGGAAATCCTCTACAACGAATTCAATGTCGTCGGCGCGTTTGCGGTGGCGTCCTTGCTGGCTTTCCTGGCGTTGGCGACGCTGGCGATCAAGAGCTTCATCGAATGGCGTCTGCACAAGCAGCTGACCGCACATACGGCATTGGCTGCCGCAGATCAGGAGTAAATCATGAGCATCGAAGTCAAAGACATCAACAAGCGTTTCGGCAATTTCGTCGCGCTCAACAACGTCTCGCTGAATTTCCCCGCAGGCGAACTGACCGCGCTGCTGGGACCATCCGGCTGCGGCAAGACCACGCTGCTGCGCATCATCGCCGGCCTGGAGTCGCCCGATTCCGGCCAGGTGCTGCTCGACGGCGACGATGCATCGGCGCGCCATGTGCGCGAGCGCCAGGTGGGCTTCGTGTTTCAGCATTACGCCTTGTTCAAGCACATGACGGTGTTCGAGAACATCGCCTTCGGCCTGCGCGTCAAGCCGCGTAGTCAACGCCCGTCGGAAGCGCAGATCCGCGAAAAGGTCACGAGCCTGCTGGAGCTGGTGCAACTGGATTGGCTGGCCGATCGCTATCCGCCGCAGCTGTCCGGCGGCCAGCGTCAGCGCATCGCCCTGGCGCGCGCATTGGCGGTGGAGCCGCGCGTGCTGCTGCTGGATGAGCCATTCGGTGCGCTTGACGCCAAGGTGCGCAAGGAATTGCGCCGCTGGTTGCGCCGTCTGCACGACGAGTTGCATGTCACCAGCATTTTCGTCACCCACGATCAGGAAGAAGCATTGGAAGTCGCCGACCAGATCGTGCTCATGAACAAGGGCAACGTCGAACAGATCGGCTCGCCCGGCGAGGTCTACAACCATCCGGCGTCGCCGTTCGTCTACGGCTTCCTCGGCAACGTCAACCTGTTCCACGGCCGCGTGCATGAAGGCGTGCTGGAAGCCGGCGGCGTCACCTTCGATGCGCCCGACCATGCACAGGCGCAGGACGAAAGGGGCATCGGCTATGTCCGTCCGCACGACCTCGAAGTGGATCGCTACTCGCCCGGAGCGGAAGGCATCGTGGCCCAGCTCAGGCGCTCGCACGCGATCGGCCCGCTGGCGCAACTGGAGCTGGAACGTGACGACAATTCGGAACTGATCGAAGCCGTCATTTCCAATGAGCGCTTTGCACAATTGAATCTGAAAGACGGCGAAACGCTGGTGGTGCGTCCGCGCCGCCTCCACGTGTTCGTCGACAATGCCGCGCAGAATAAGGATGCACGATGAATTTCCAGCAATTACGCTCCATCCGCGAAGCCGCGCGTTGCGGCTTCAACCTGACCGAAGTCGCCAACGTGCTGTTCACCTCGCAACCCGGCGTGAGCCGCCAGATCCGCGAACTGGAAGAAGAACTCGGCGTCGAGATTTTCGAGCGCAACGGCAAGCGCCTGATCGGCCTGACCGAACCTGGCAAGGGCATCCTGCACATCATCGAGCGCCTGCTGCTGGAAGCGGAAAACCTGCGCCAGGCCAGCCAGGAATACGCCGGCGAGCAAAGCGGCACGCTGACCATCGCGACCACGCACACGCAAGCGCGCTATGTGCTGCCGCGCGTGGTGCAGGCTTTCCGCGCGGCGTTCCCGCAGGTGCGCATTGCGCTTCAGCAAAGCGCGCCGGAACACATCGCCGAGTGGGTGATGTCGGGCAAGGCCGACGTCGGCATCGCGACCGAAGGCCTGAGCCAGTTCAAGGATCTGGTCTCTTTTCCTTGTTATACCTGGAACCACGTCATCGTCGTGCCGCAAGGACATCCGCTGCTGTCGCTCAGGCACCCGATCACGCTGGAAGAGTTGGCCGCACATTCGCTGATTACCTATGACGTCGGCTTCACCGGCCGCGGTCACATCGACGACGCCTTCCGCACTGCGGGCATCGAAAAGGATATCGTGCTGACGGCCATGGATTCGGACGTGATTCAGCAATACGTTGCGCTCGGCCTGGGCGTCGGCATCGTGGCGTCGATGGCGATCGAGCAGGGCAAGCACCATGGCCTGGAAGCGATCGAGGCATCGCATCTGTTCGCGCAGAACATCACGCGTCTGGCGGTGCGTCGCGGCGCCTATCTGCGGGCTTATACCTATGACTTCATTTTGCAATTTGCGCCGGAACTCAAACGCGCCGACATCGTTGCCGCATTGAACGAGCCGACCGCGCATTGACGCCGGGTTAACGCTGTTCTGCTCAATCCGAACCGCCTTCATTTGAAGGCGGTTTTTTGTTTGCTCAGGCCATCGTCGTGTCGCGCAGCTTGGGCGTCGGCAGGCAAGCGAGGCCTTCAAGCGTCGTGCGCACCGCTTCGTCCAGCGGCGTGTGCGGCTCGTTGCCCAATACTTCCAGCAGGCGCGTATTTTCCATGCGCACCGGTTGTTGCCACAGGTAGCGCATCTCCTGCATTTCCTTGAACAACGGCACGAACGGCGCGGCCGGCGCCAGCAGCCACCATGGAAAACTGCGCATCGGCAGCGCCGTGTTGCCGACGGCGCGCCGGATGGCGTTGACCATTTGCATGCCGTCGGCATCCCAATGGCCGAGCATGTGAAAACGGGCGAACGGCGCCAGCGCTTCTTCGCGTTCCGTCAGTTGCATCATGGTCTCCGCCAGGTCGGGCAGGTAAGTCCATTGATGACCCAGTCCGGGCTTGCCGGGATTGGTGATCGCCGTCGGCATCTTGCCCGGCTTGATCATTCCTTGCGAGAACCAGTTATTGCCGGCTTGCGGACCGAAGAAGTCGCCCGCACGCACGATCAGGCTGCGCACGCCATCTGCCGAGGCTGCCTGCAGGCGCCGTTCCATCTCGACGCGAATCGCGCCTTTGCGCGTGACGGGGCGTTGCGGCGACTCTTCGTCCGGATGCGGCAGGGCGTCAGGTCCATAGTTGTAGATGGTGCCGGGCAGCAGGATACGCGCACCGAAATCCTGGGCGGCGGCGATGCTGTTGTCGATCATCGGCAATATCAGCTCGGCCCAGCGTTGATAGCCAGGCGGATTGACCGCGTGGACGATCAGGTCGACGCCGCGCGCTGCGGCAACCACGTCGGCGCGTTGCATGGCGTCGCCCTGTATCCAGTTGAATCTGTCCCTGCCGGGACGGGCCGCCATGTTGCCGGCATTGCGATGCAGCGCGCGCACCGTCCAGCCGCGCGCCTGCAGCTTGCGCGCCATTTCGCCGCCGATGCCGCCGGTGGCGCCTAGCACCAGTGCGGTCTTTGTCGTAGTCAATGCATTGTCCATGATTCGCTCCGTGATTGAGATCCAGTACAGCCAGTGTCGGATAAATCGTGGTTAAATGGAATTATTGAAAATAGGTGAGGTGCTATACTTATTTGTATGACTAAACAAGCTGCCGATCCCGGCTGGGAGCTTTACCGTTCCTTTCTCGCGGTACTCAACGAGGGTTCGCTCTCGGCGGCGGCGCGTTCGCTCGGACTGACGCAGCCGACCATCGGCCGCCACGTCGACGCGCTCGAGCAGGCGGTTGGTTTTGCCTTGTTTACGCGTTCGCAACACGGCTTCATGCCGACCGAAGCGGCGCTGAGCTTGCAGCCTTACGCAGAAAGCCTGGCCTCGACCACGGCGGCTTTGATGCGCGCCGCCTCGGCGCATGGCGGCAAGGATGCATCGGCGAGAGGAATCGTGCGCGGCACCGTGCGCATTACCGCCAGTGAAGTGGTGGGAGCGGAAATCCTGCCGTCGATTCTGGTCAGGCTGAAGCGGGCGCATCCCGAACTGGTCGTCGAGCTGGCCTTGTCGAATCGTGTCGAAGACTTGCTGCGGCGCGAAGCCGACATCGCCGTGCGCATGTTGCGGC
This sequence comes from Herbaspirillum sp. CF444, assembly GCF_000282135.1. Classification (GTDB taxonomy): domain Bacteria; phylum Pseudomonadota; class Gammaproteobacteria; order Burkholderiales; family Burkholderiaceae_D; genus Herbaspirillum. Next base: position 100,178 of record NZ_AKJW01000080.1, on the reverse strand, counting down.
CGACGCAGGAAGTGCTGGTGACGCGCCGTGCCGGTGTGATTGAACTTGGTTTTCACGCGCACAAGGATTACCTCGCGCAACGCGGCACGCCGAAAAACATGGATCAGCTGATGGAGCACACGCTGGTCGGTTTCGACAAGGAAACCGCCTTCATCCGCAATGCCGCCAAGGACGTGGCCATCATGCGGCGCAGCCATTTTTCCTTGCGTACCGACAGCGACCTGGCGCAACTGGCAATGATACGGGCGGGCTACGGCATCGGCATATGCCAGGCGCCGCTGGCCAGACGCCATGCCGATCTGGTGCGCCTGTTCCCGAAACAGTTTTCGATGAAGCTGGAGACATGGGTGACGATGCATGAGGACTTGCGCAACAGCGCGCGCGTGAGCGCGACCTTCGACGCGCTGGTCGAGGGCTTGCAGGAATACATCGCCTCATGAACCTTGCCGTGCATCCAAAACGGCCGACTTGTGCGCGCTGCCTGCGCGCGCAGAGCAGTTGCATTTGCGGCTGGATCACGGTGCTGGCGCCGGCGGCGCAGGTGCTGATTCTGCAGCATCCACTGGAAATCCATCAGGCCAAGGGCAGCGGGCGTTTGCTGCATCTGAGCCTTGAAGACAGCGTGCTGGTGCATGGCGAGCAGTTTGAGGAAGAGGCACTGCGCCGTTTGCTGCATGCCGATGCGGCAGGCAAACCGATACGGCCGGTGCTGCTGTATCCGCTGTTGTATCCTGATACGCCGGGTGGATCGCCTGCGCAAGCCTTGCCGGATTTATCCGTGCCGGCGCGCCTGCGGCTGGTGATCCTCGATGCAACCTGGCGCAAGAGTCGCAAGATGCTGTACCTGAATCCCTTGCTGCAACAGTTGCCGCGCCTGCCGCTGGTCGATCCGCCGGCTTCGCAATACCGCATCCGCAAGGCGCATCGCGACGATCAGCTGTCGACGCTGGAAGCCGCCTGTCATGCGCTGGCGCAACTGGAGGCCGACGAAAGCAAGTACCTGCCGCTGCTGCAGGCTTTCGACGGCTTTGTGGCGCAGCAGAGCGCTTATCTCCCCGATCCTTCCGGGCTCAGCGATCCTCCAGCGTGATCGGCAGGCCCGACTGCGGTTTGACTTCTTCCAGGCAAATCATCGAGCGCAGGCCGGCCACGCCGGGCACCTGCATCAGGCGGTCGGTCAGAAAGTGCGACAGGCTCTTGAGGTCGTGCGACACTACCTTGAGCAGATAGTCGAAATCGCCGGAAATCGTATAGCACTCGATGATCTCGGGAAATGCCCGGATCACGCTTTCCACCTCGCGCACCTGCTTGAACTGGGCGCGATCGAGCGACAGCGCCACGAAAGCCGTCACATCCAGTCCGACTGCAGAGGGCGCGACCAGCGCCGCATACCGGCGGATGACGCCTTGTTCTTCCAGCACGCGCACGCGGCGCAGGCATTGCGGCGGCGACAAATGGATGTTTTCCGAGATGTCGACATTGCTCATGCGGCCGTCGTTTTGCAGCAATTCGAGGATCTTGACGTCGAGTTTGTCCATGGGTTTTCCTTGTAAAGAAATAAAGCTGCATAACTATCTCTTTATTTATAGGATAAAGAAAGCAAATTTCCAATGTTCATCTGTAAAATTTCTTTCATTGAAACAACAGCGGCGAGCAGTAACGCCGATCATCATGGTCAAGTACATCGGAACCCGGGAATTGCAGTCTTTCGTGGCCACTCACTCGGTGGAACGCGTCATCGACGCGCTGACGGGCTATATCAAAGCAGACTACTTGCGCTGGCAACAGTTCGACAAAACCGCGCGCATGGCGAGTCATTCCACGGTCGGCGTGATCGAGTTGATGCCGATTTCGGACGGAAGGCTGTATTCGTTCAAATATGTCAACGGCCATCCCAAGAACACTGCACACGGTTTGCTGACGGTGACCGCATTCGGCGTGCTGGCCGACGTGGACAGCGGTTATCCGCGCCTGTTGAGCGAGCTGACGCTGACCACCGCCTTGCGCACGGCGGCGACTTCCGTACTGGCGGCGAAGTACATGGCGCGGCGCAACAGTCGCGTGATGGCGCTGATCGGCAACGGTGCGCAGAGCGAGTTCCAGGCCATCGCCTTTCATTGCCTCCTGGGGATTGAAGAGCTGCGCGTATTCGACGTCGATGCCGCCGCGACCGACAAGTTGTGCCGCAATCTCGCCGCTTATCCGGCCTTGCGCATCGTGCGCGCCGACAGTGCGGTCGAGGCAGTGCGCGGCGCCGACATCGTCACGACCGTGACCGCGGACAAGCGCAACGCAGTCATCGTGACGCCGGACATGATCGAAGCCGGCATGCATCTCAACGCCGTGGGCGGCGACTGCCCCGGCAAGACCGAGTTGCATCGCGAGGTCTTGGACAAGGCGCGCGTGATCGTGGAATTCGAGCCGCAATCGCGCATCGAGGGCGAACTGCAGCAGATGCCGGCCGACTTTGCCGTGACCGAGCTGTGGCAGGTGTTGTCGGGCGCCGCGGCAGGGCGCGGCAGCGATGCCGAGGTGACGGTGTTCGACTCGGTCGGTTTCGCGCTGGAGGATTTTTCCGCCTTGCGCTATCTGGACGAACAAGTGGGCGACGATGACGCCCAATCCATCGATCTGGTGCCGGAACTGGCCGATCCCAAGAATTTGTACGGCGTTGTGCTTGGCGGCAAGCCGGCTGTGCCGGCCCCATTGCAGAAGGTCGGCGCATTGCTGCATGCCTGAGCTGCGATAGTTTTTACCTGCTTCATTTTAAGGAACCTACATGAAACAACTCAGACTGATTGGCGCACCTACCGATATCGGCGCCGGTCGTCGTGGCGCATCGATGGGGCCAGAAGCCCTGCGCGTGGCCAATCTTCAGCAGGCTTTGCAACAGCATGGCCTCGATGTGACGGACGGCGGCGACGTGAGCGGACCGCCCAATCCGCAGCAGGGGCCTGTCGACGGCTTTCGCCATCTCGAACAGGTCGCGGCCTGGAATCGCAGCGTGCACGAAGCCGTGCATGCCACGCTGCAGCAGGGACAACTGCCGGTGCTGCTGGGCGGCGATCATGCGCTGGCCATCGGATCGATTGCGGCGGTGGCGCAATATTGCCGCGAGCAGGGCAAGAAGCTGCTGGTGCTGTGGCTGGACGCGCATGCCGACGCCAATACCAATACCTCGACGCCGACCGGCAACATCCACGGCATGCCGGTGACCTGCCTGCTGGGCATCGGTCCGGATCAACTGACGAGCATCGGCGGCAAGGTGCCGGCGCTGTTGCCGGACGCGATCCGTCAGATCGGCATCCGCAGCGTCGATCGGGAAGAAAAGCAGCACTTGCACGAGCTCGGCCTGCGCGTCTATGACATGCGCCATATCGACGAGCACGGCATGCGAGTGACGATGGAGCAGGCGCTGGCCGGCATCGATGCCGACACCCATCTGCACGTGAGTTTCGACATCGACTTCCTCGATCCGGCGGTGGCGCCGGGGGTGGGAACGGCGGTGCCGGGCGGCCCGACTTACCGCGAGACGCAGCTTTGCATGGAAATGATTGCCGATACAGGTCGTCTCGCATCGCTGGATGTGATGGAGCTCAATCCCGCGTGCGACGTGCGCAACCAGACGGCAGAGCTGGTTGTCGAGCTGGTGGAAAGTTTGTTTGGCAAATCGACGCTTATTCGATAAAAAAGCGACAAATTGTCAGTTGACGGATCGAAGCATACGCCGGATCATGTCGGGTTTCGCGCGCGCGGCATGACCTCCGGAGATTGGCGTAAATGCGAGCCGATGCCGGCCGGCAAGTCAGCGCAGCAAAGAATTCTTTTTACCAGTGCCATTGGCCTGGCATGTTTCATCAACAAAAAGCTTCACTACAGCCTCACCTCAGGGAGAAAACAATGTCGTTCAAGAAATTTGTCGTGCTCGCCAGCAGCGTTCTCGCGCTGACACTGTCCGCCACCGCATCCCAGGCAGCCGACCAGACTTACGTCGTCGGCGCCGGCGGCACCTACCGCCCATTTGAATTCGAAACGCCGAAGAAGGAACTGGTCGGTTTCGACATCGACATCATCAAGGCCATCGCCAAGGCTTCCGGCTTCCAGATCAAACTGGTCAGCACGCCATGGGAAGGCATCTTCGCCACCTTGGGCCAGGGCGACCGCGACATCATCGTCTCCGGCATCACCATCACCGAAAAGCGCGCCCAGATGGTCGACTTTTCGCTGCCTTACTTCCCGGCTGAGCAAGTCATCATCACCGATTCCGGCTCCAAAGTGACTGCACTGGCAGACCTGAAGAAGCTGCAAGTCGGCGTGGTCAACTCGACCGCAGGCGACATCGTCCTGTCCGAAGAAGTCGGCAAGTCCAGCACCGCGATCCACCGTTTCGACAACACCCCGCTGATGCTGGAAGAACTGTATCGCGGCGGCGTCGATGCCGCGATCGGCGACGTCGGCGTGATCAAGTTCTACATCAAGAGCCATCCTGAAAAGCAATTCAAGGTGGTCAGCGACGCCAAGTTCACCCGTCAATACTTCGGTATCGCCGTGAAAAAGGGCAACAAGGAACTGCAGGACAAGATCAACGCCGGCCTGAAGAAGATCGTCGCCGACGGTACTTACGCCAAGATCTACAAGGAATGGTTCGACGCCAACGTGCCGACATTGCCGCTGCAATAATCTGACAATCCGCACTTAAGTACGTTTTCTCCATGCCCACGCTCTGTTTACAGGTCGTGGGCAGATTTTTACCCGGATTGCATTCATGAATTCTTTCTTTCAATGGGAAATCATCGGCGAGTACCTGCCCCTGTTTGTCGAGGGCACGTGGATGACCATCAAGGCCGCGATCATCTGCGTGATCGCCGGCACCTGCTGGGGCCTGGTGCTGGGTGTCGGCCGCCTGGCCGAAGCGCGCCATGGTTTCTGGAAATATTTCCTGCGTTACGCGGTGCAATGGCCGATACGCTTTTACGTCAGTTTCCTGCGCGGCACGCCGCTGTTCGTGCAGATCCTGCTGATCCACTTTGCGCTCATGCCGATGCTGATCAACCCGAGCGGCGGTCTGATCCTGAGCGGCGACATCGCGCGTGAAATCCGTTCGCAATACGGCGCCTTCGCCTCGGCGGTGCTGGCCATCACCCTGAACTCGGGCGCCTATGTGTCGGAGATTTTCCGGGCCGGGATCCAGTCGATCGACCGCGGCCAGAGCGAAGCGTCGCGCTCGCTCGGCATGACCTACATGCAGACCTTGCGCAAGGTAGTGTTGCCGCAGGCGTTCCGTCGCATGCTGCCGCCGCTGGGTAACAACGCGATCGCCATCGTCAAGGATTCGTCGCTGGCGTCGGCCATCGGTCTGGCGGAACTGGCGTATGCCGCACGCACGGTCTCCGGCGCGTATGCGCGTTACTGGGAGCCGTACCTGACCATTTCGCTGATTTACTGGGGTATTACCTTGCTGCTGTCGGCATTTGTCCGCCACCTCGAAACACGCTACGGCAAAGGAGATGCACGATGATCAGCGTCAGGCAATTGCAAAAGCAGTACGGCCAGGCGCATATCCTGCGCGGCATCGACTGCGAGATCAAAGAGAGCGAAGTGGTGTGCGTGATCGGCCCTTCGGGTTCAGGCAAGAGCACCTTCCTGCGTTGCCTCAATGGCCTGGAAGAAGCGAGCGACGGCGAGATCTTCATCGACGGCGTCAAGGTCAACGATCCCAAGGTCGACCTGAACACGCTGCGTGCCAGTCTGGGCATGGTGTTCCAGCGCTTCAACCTGTTTCCGCACATGTCGGTGCTGGAAAACCTGATCATGGCGCCGATGCAGGTGAAGAAGCTGTCGCGACGCGAAGCGGTGCTGGTGGCGGAAAAACTGCTGCAAAAGGTCGGCTTGCTGGACAAGATCGACGCCTTCCCGAACCAGCTCTCCGGCGGCCAGCAGCAGCGTGTGGCGATTGCCCGCGCGCTGGCGATGGAGCCGAAGGTCATGCTGTTCGACGAACCGACTTCCGCGCTTGATCCCGAACTGGTCGGCGAAGTGCTGACGGTGATGAAGACCCTGGCCGAAGAAGGCATGACCATGGTGGTCGTCACGCACGAGATGGGTTTTGCGCGTGAAGTGTCGGATCGCGTGCTGTTCATCGACCAGGGCGTGATCATGGAAGAAGGTCCGCCGCAGCAAGTGTTGGGTGAGCCGAAGAATGAACGCACCCGGGATTTCCTGCGCAAGGTGTTGTAATACCAATCTCATGCGCCGTCGTCCTGACGAAAGTCAGGACCCGGCGTCGTTGAAGTTTGTTGGTGCATGAAGCTTTTGCCAGCGCTGTAACGACACTGGGTCCCAGCGTTCGCTGGGACGACGGATTAAATTGTTGAGGTCGCTGCAATTCCACGTGTATTTCACATGCAATAAAAAACCGCCATTGCACGCAAATGCAATGGCGGTTTTTTTACGCCGGTCGCGTCGTTCTGTTCAGCGCAATGCGTCCGCGCATTCCTTGACCAGCGCCGGGCCACGATAGATCAGGCCGGAATACAACTGCACCAGCGAGGCGCCGGCCTGCATCTTGGCCTGGGCGTTGCTGCCGCTGAGGATGCCGCCCACGCCGATGATCGGCAGTGCATCGCCCAGCTCGGCCTTGAGGCCGCGCACCACCTGATTCGACAATTCAAATACCGGCGCGCCCGACAGGCCGCCGGCTTCTTCGCCGTGCTGCAAGCCCTTGACGGCGTCGCGCGTGATCGTGGTGTTGGTGGCGATGACGCCGTCGAGCTTGTGGCGCAGCAGCGCGTCGGCGATGTTCTTGATTTGTTCGCTGTCGATGTCCGGTGCGATTTTCAATGCTACCGGCACATAACGCTTGTGCCGGTCGGCCAGGCGCAGTTGCGCTTCCTTCAGTTGCGACAGCAGGGCGTCCAATTCCGAGGCGCCTTGCAACTGGCGCAGATTCTTGGTGTTGGGCGACGAGATGTTGACGGTCACATAGCTGGCGTAGGGATAGACCTTTTCCAGGCAGTGCAGGTAGTCGTCGGCGGCGCGTTCGATCGGGGTGTCGGCGTTCTTGCCGATGTTCAGGCCGAGGACGCCTTGTTTGCCCTGATAGAAGCGCGAGCCTTGCACGTTGGCGACGAAAGCGTCGACGCCGCCGTTGTTGAAGCCCATGCGGTTGATGATGGCATGTGCGGCCGGCAGGCGGAACATGCGCGGCTTGGGATTGCCCGGCTGTGCGCGCGGCGTGACCGTGCCGATTTCAATCGAACCGAAACCGAGCGCCGCCAGGCCGTCGATGCAGGAACCGTCCTTGTCCAGGCCGGCGGCCAGGCCGACCGGATTGGGGAAGGTGATGCCCATCACGGTGCGCGGATCGGGGGCAGGCTTGCCGATGAAACCGGTCAGGCCGAGCGCGGCGGCGCGGCGCAGGGCGGGCAAGGTCAGATGGTGGGCGGATTCTGCGTCGAGGGAGAACAGCAGGGGACGGGCGAGGGCGTAGAGGAATTTGTCGGACACGATGAGTCGGCTGGAGGAAAAAGTGCCGCTATTCTAACGTGTCCGGAGCGTTTTCCCGTCGAAAAGACAGGCGGGGCTAATCGCGCAATTAATCGAGCAACTCGGTCCAGTTGCCGTTCTGCAATGCTTCCAGGGGCCTGAAGTTGGTCTTGTAGGCCATCTTGGCGCTTTCCTTGATCCAATAGCCCAGATAGACGTAGGGAATATCCAGTTGACGGGCTTGTTCGATCTGCCACAGGATGTTGTAAGTGCCGTAGGACGAGCCTTCGACGTCCGGATCGTAGAAGGTATAGACCGACGACAGGCCGTCATCGAGCACGTCGATGATGCTGACCATGCGCAGCGTGCCGCCGGGCTCGCGGAACTCCACCAGGCGCGTGTTGACCTTGCTTTGCAGCAGGAATTGCGCGTACTGGTCGCGGCTGTCCTGGTCCATGCCGCCGCCGGCATGGCGCACGGACTGATAGCGCAGGTAGAGCTCGTAGTGTTCGTAGGCGTAGGTCAGGTTGGTGACCAGCGTCACCAGTTGTTGATTTTTGCTCCAGGCGCGGCGCTGGCTGCGGTTGGGTTCGAATTCCGCGGTCTTGATGCGCACCGGCGTGCAGGCGTGGCAACCGTCGCAATAGGGGCGGTAGGTGAAGATTCCGCTGCGGCGGAAGCCGGTCTTGACCAGTTCGGAATAAACGTCGGCGTTGATCAGATGCGAAGGCGTGGCGACTTGCGAGCGGGCTTGCTGGTTATCGAGGTAGCTGCATGGGTAGGGAGCCGTCGCATAAAACTGCAACGTGGAAAACGGCAGGTCTTTAAGGTGCGTCATGTGCGTCCTGTGGTGTCCTGGGGTGCTGTCACTTGCTTCAATTCGCTGTGCTCGCCGCAACGGTGCCGGTGTAACAAATTGGTCACGATTACCGTTAATTTACACTACTTTCCAGAACCGGTAACAGCGCTCCCGCGTGGTTTTTTACGCAACATTCATGGCTTGGCGAACAGGTCCAGAGGGTGCCAGAACGTGATCTGCGGGGCGTCGATGGCCTGCTCCAAATGCTTGAGGAATTCCTTGCGCGGAATCGGCGCCGCGCCCAATGACGCCAGGTGCGGGGTTTCCTGCTGGCAGTCGATCATCTGCACGCCATGCTGGCGCAGGAAGTGCACCAGATACGCCAGGGCCACCTTGGACGCATCGGACACGCGCGCAAACATCGATTCGCCGTAGAACATCTGGCCGATGGATACGCCATAAGCGCCGCCCACCAGCTTGCCGTCCAGCCAGACCTCGGACGAATGCGCATAGCCGGCGCGATGCAGTCCGCAATAACCGTCGACGATATCCTTCGAAATCCAGGTGCCGGCGTCATCCTTGCGCGGTGCCGCGCAGGCGCGCATGACTTCGCGGAACGCCGAGTCGAAGCGGACTTCCCAGCGGGCGTCGGTATGCCGGCTGCGTTCGATCTTGCGCAGGGTCTTTTTGAGGCTGTCGGAAATGATGAAGCGGTCGGTGTGCAGCACCATGCGCGGATCGGTGCTCCACCACAGGATGGGCTGGCCTTCGGAGAACCAGGGAAAGATGCCGTGACGATAGGCGTTGAGCAGGCGTTGCGGCGACAGGTCGGCGCCGGCGGCCAGCAAGCCGGCCGGCTCGGTCAGCGCCTTGGAGACATCCGGGAAGGGCGAGTCGACATCCAGCCAGGAAATCATGGGTGGTTCCCTAGAGCGTGTTATGTGCTATTTCAGCCCCCGCGCAGCCCCGGGAACGGACTGAATGCAAGGCGAGACGACGCGTCGTAGCGGTGCTACGGCAAGGAGGAATAACACCGCAGACAGTTCGTTCCCGGGGTTGCCCGACGGGTTCGGATAAAAAGGGCGCATTGCGGCGTTGCGACGCTTGCACAGGGGGCCACCCTGTGCGGCGCGGCGCGCCTTGCACTGCATCCCTTTTTATCCGAACGCGGGGGCTGAAATAGCACATAACACGCTCTCAGTCAGGTTGCATCATGCGTTTGCGGATATCGTCGGTATGCAGGCCAAAGCCGCCGTCGCCGGTCCTGACCTTGGCCAGGTCGGAGAAGTAGGCGCGCAGCGTGTATTCGACGGTAGGGAAGGCGATGTCCGGCCAGGGGATTTCTTCTTCCCTGAACAAGGCGACTTCCAGGCTTTCGGTGCCGGCGGCGTAATCGAGGTCGAGCAGTTCGGCCAGGTAAAAGAGATGCACCTGATGCACATGCGGCACATTGATGAGCGAGAACAGCGGGCCGAGCTCGATGCGCGCGCCGGCTTCTTCTTCTGTCTCGCGCGCGGCGGCGTCGGTGGTGGTTTCGCCGTTTTCCATGAAGCCTGCCGGCAGCGTCCAGTAACCGTGGCGCGGTTCGATGGCGCGACGGCACAGCAGCACGCGCAATTCGCCGTCGTGTTTCCAGACCGGGATGGAGCCGACCACCATCTTCGGATTTTGATAATGAATGGCGCCGCAATTGCCGCATACGAAGCGCGGACGATTGTCATCGGGAGGAATCTGCAGCGATACCGGATGAGCGCATTCAGAACAGAATTTCATAAAAGACGGTCGACGTATTTTTGTAGGAATATCCGACGGCGATCAGGCGCCACCGGGTGAGGGATGATTCATGGCAAAGTGCGGATAGAAGTGTATCACTGTCGTTCAGAGGGAAACTCTTTTATCGACAGCGTCGGTCGGCAGGGAGTTGCGACCGGCGTCAGAGGCAAGGGTCTTCGGCCAAAAGCCGGAATAGGAAAGAATTCGAGTAATGCGTTTGCATAGTTTGTGGATATGTCGTATAATCTTTTTCTTCAGACGCGGGGTGGAGCAGTCTGGCAGCTCGTCGGGCTCATAACCCGAAGGTCGTAGGTTCAAATCCTGCCCCCGCAACCAAATTGTCTAAAACCGTTGATCGCTTATGGCTTTCAGCGGTTTTTTGCATTTCGGGTGGTGTGCCACTAAGTGAGCCACCTTTAATGCCTCAGATCAAAGCCCCAAGGTTGTATTTCAACCGTTGCGGAGTGTTTTCCTTCGCTTAAAAACCAAAGAAAAAGACCAAAAGCTCAGTCTCGGCACGAAATGCCCCCGTCACTGTTGATTTGCTCGCAGAATTGATTCTCTCCAATTGATCCAGCGTCTGGCGAAGGCTGCTGCCCGATCGTACGGCCCCTCATATCCGAGTGCACGCAGCTCCAAATGGAGCTGTTTTACGTACGTCGTTGCTTACGTGATTGGGCCGCTTCTGTCTTTAACCAGGCCGAGAGTTTAAGCGTGTACTTGTCCAGAGAGCTCCGGGGACGCCTGCCTGCATAGGCTGGCTCAATGGTTTTCGCGCGAATGTACCGTCTGACGGTGTTGCGTGAGATGCCTAAACGCCTGGCGATCTCTCGCAATGGGACTTGGTCACGAAAGTGCCAGCGTCGAATAATGCCTAGTAATGCCACGTCGATCACTCCGATCTCCTGCTTATGGTCATAAGCAGAATTGTGTTCTAACGTGGGAGGACGGCTAGATGATTATCAGTTTTCGAGGCATGTATGGACCCGACACCTTTTGCTTTGTGGATGTTGTCACAAACAGCTTCCAATCATTTAATATCAAGGGCTGGGAATCTAAGCCTGCTTCCAGGCATACCGGTTTGACCCTGCAAGGATCTTGCAATGAACATGAAGCGTTGTCATTTTTTTACGCATCGCCAAGCCTTCCTATCTCTCGCTGCCCTCGTGTTAACAAGCCATGGTGTCGCTTTTGCCGCTGATGAGAATGCTTGGGATGCGGCTTATGACGCTCAAGTCAAGACGCGCTATATCCCTGTCGAGCTGTGGACTGGCGGCAAATGGGATGGTACCCGGGAATTGAAAATGCTCCCGGCTGATCTCTATTTCGGTGGGCATAAACACATCATCGGTCCTATCCCTTTTACCCGTCCCAATACCAGTGATTCCATTCTGGTTTACAAAAGAGAAAATGGCGGCAAAAGCCAGCTTTTTACCTTGAGCTCGCGGGGCGACGGTCTGGGACGGGTTTTCGACAGTCGCTATGAACGCGATTGCAATGACGAGGTAAAGATGCCGCTGGGCCTCTGGCATGAAGATGAAACTCGCGTGTTCAGGGTCGAGTGCAATCAAGGCGCACTGGTGCGGAAAATTGAAGTCACCATTGAAAAGCTTGATTTTGAATATGGCGGCATCCCCCACTCGCTTCGCTTTCACTGGGTGGTCAATGAGGGCAGGGAAAGAGGAACGGACATGCATTACATTTATAGCCCAGGCCGCGGGTTGGTCAATGTATCCGGTAATGAATAGTCGCGCCTTCCCGCACGAATAAACTTGTGCTGAATCAACAGGATATTTGTTGAAAACTGCTGTTAGCTCCCGGCTCTCAGCTTTTTTTGCATTTTGAGGCGTATTTATTGCGGCTTGCCTGTTGGGTATTTCTGCGCCGATATTCTTCGGCGTCATTTCGATCTCTTGCACCGCCTCCATGCAGCGGCCATAAAAAAAGCCACGCAAACGTGGCTTTTTTATTTTGCGGCAAGAACAACCGGGATGTCGTCTCAGCCGTTGACTCTGGTGCCGTCGGCGTTTTGGGCAACGGCAGTCGCGGAGCTCGAATTGTTTTGCTTGGTTGCCGTGTTGGTATCGGTCTTGATGTCGCCGCTAGTACCGGCCATCACCTTGGCGAAATCGACGGAGGATGGTTTGCGTTTGGCGGTTTGTTGCGCGTGCACAGCTGTCGCTGCGTTGGAAGAAGAAACGGTATTGATCGTCATGGTGTACCCCTCTGATGGAAAAGAATTCTGTAGTCGATCCAGCGAGGCCAGTATAGGTGAGGAAGACGCCTCGTCTCATGACGTGCGGAATAACTTACCTAGCTTTACGCTTGTGGAGGAGCGGGGGATTTTTCTTAACAATCGCCGTGAGGGCGGGACTGCTCAGTCGGAGCGGACAAGAGGATCGTCAGGGGCATCGCCAGCCATGTCGTGCATCGTCTGCATTTCCACATAGGCGGCCTGTGCCGCCCGGCGATATGCGGGGGATTCGCGGCGTCGCTGTTCTGCGGCGAGCTCCAGCATCTCCAGGTAAGCGCGCCGTGCTTCCTTGCGATAGACAGGCGTGTGCAGCGTGTCTTTTTGCGCAGGCGCCGCAACGATTTCAGGTTCGGCGCAGGCGTGTGGTTTTGCATGCGCACTGCCGCTTGGGCGGGGACGCGTCAACCACGCCACCAACACCGGAAGCAGCATGATGGGCCAGATAAGGAAGACGATTTGCATGAGGGCATCGCGGACGGAATGGGATGCTTTGCATTGTGCGGATCTGCGGTCCGGCAAAATATAGGAAAACTCTCAAAGCACGCAGCCGTTGCATGATATGTCTGTGAGAAACTACACGGCCGGGCAATTTCGCAAGACTGAACAGAGGAAACATCGGGATGACATTGTCAAGAAAAAACACCTTGCTGGCCTGGCTGTGGAAGGCTGTAGCGGTATCGATGCTGTTGGCTGCATGCCAGTCGTTGCCGACGAATCTGCCTGTTGTGGAGCAGCACAAGATCGACCGCCTGCTGATCCTGATTGACCAGCGGCTGAACGTCGCCGTGATGGTGGCGCAGGCAAAATGGAACTCCGGCGCACCCATCAACGACCCCGTGCGCGAACGAAAAATCCTGGAGGATTTGAGCGCCTCGCTGACAGGCGCAAGCGAGGACGAGAAGGTCTTCATGCGGAGTTTTTTTCAGGCGCAATTCGATGCGGGCAAGTTCATCCAGCTGGACTTGCACGCGCAATGGCGCAAGGAAAATCATGCACGCTTCGCGGCTCCGCCCGATCTGGCGCGCGATATCCGGCCCGAGCTGGACCGGTTGACGCCGCTGCTGATCGAAGCGCTCAACCAGGCGTTGCCGCTGTTGAAGCAGGCGTCGGCGCGGCAATATTTGCAGCAACGCAGCGAAGTGCTGGTGCGCGGCGACGCGGAAGGTTCGGCGCGTCGCGAAGCGGTGCGCGTTCTGCTTGAGGTACGCTGAACGCGCCGTACCCGCTCAGCGCTTGCTTTTGCCGGCGCACGCCTTGCGCCGCGCTGAGGGATTGGCGATCGCGGCGTCGGACAGGCAGGCGACGTAGGTAGCGGCGTAAGACGCGAACTCCCGGCGCGCTTCGTTCAGCGGCAGGCCCAGCAACTGCGCGATGAAGTCCCGGCTGCCGATTTCAAAATGCTGATAGTCGATCGGCTGCTTCCAGTTGCCGCCCCAGATCATGAATCCATGCCGGAAGAAAATATCCTGCACGTCCTCGTCGACCATGCCGGGACGTAGCGGTATGCGTGACTGATATTGCCCGCGCGCGGCCGGGGGGAGCACGATGATCTGCTTGCCGGCGTCTTTGCCGATGTAAGGATTCTGCAGCGGATTGATGTCGATGGCGACGCCGTAGGCATGCTTGGACCACGCGCCGCCGCCGGTCATCGGACGGCCGTTGAAGGCGGAGGTATTGTTGTCCCGCATCGACGCTTCGTCGTCGCCGAGATAGGCGTCCAGCGGCGCCGCCTTGTGCAGCGGGAACCGGCGTTGCAGCAGCGCATCGAAAATGCCTTGCACCTGCGGCGCGACGACATCCAGCACGACAACGTTGCCATCGTCATGCAGGCGTCCTTCAAAATCGCGATAGCGGAACGAGACTTGCGCCAGGCGTTCGCATTTGACGGGATTTTCCGCACTCAGCACCTTGTTCTTTTGCATCGCAGCGCATTGTTCGCTTGTCAATGGCGTGACGTCTGCGCGCACTGTGGACGGCAGTGTTAAAGAAGCAATGCAAAAAGCCGTGATCGATATCAGAGATGAAGGTTTATTCGGCATGCGCGGGCGAAGAAGGAATTGTCGGAATGGATTGTCGCGAAAACTTACGCGAAGAATGGTCATTCTCCTACAAGATGCGGCCTGCCGGGAGGGAACAATTGAGCCTGATCGCATCTAAATTTCTGCATGTACTTATTTGTGTTCAATAACTTCTTGGAGGAACTATGTTAGTACGCCACGCAGTGTTAGCTTCTGTCATGTTCACCGCCTTGCTGGCGGGGTGCAACAAACGCAATGAGGCACCGGGCACGCCGGCCGCGAGCGATTCGTCCAGCGCCGCGCCCGCACCGGCCACCCCGACTCCGCCAGCCATAACGCCGCCACCGGCGCCGGCAGGCGACGCCAAGCCGGCAGATGCAGCGCCACCGGCAACACCGCCGGCCGACAACACAAGCAATACGGACAAGAAGCCTTGATGAGGTACAGATTTTGAAGCTTTGAATTAAGCAGATGTCGGCGCGCCCATGCAGGAAAAATTCTGCATGGGCGTTTTAGCGTTTGCGATCAAATGACGTAAATTTCGGAAGTGTTTCGAAGAAGTGCGAACTTTGTGATGGCGAGTGAATCCTAAAAGTGGTTGAACTGTTCCTTCAACCTCCCTCTTGAAAGGGAATTTGGCCCGCAGTCCATTGCTGCGGGTCTTTTTTCTTCCGGCTGCTTCTGACATAACGCGATCGTCATCGCAATGATGGCGTGCTTGGATTGTCTTGTTTTTGCTGGCCAGGCGATGCCGCTCAGAATGCCGGCACCAGCGATCCCTTGAATTCGGCTTCGATGAATCTGCGAACCTCATCGGACTGGTACGCCTTGACCAGTTTCTTCGCCCACGGCTTGTCCTTGTCTTCCACGCGCGTGACGATCAGATTGGCGTAACGGCCCTTGGCGTCTTCGACGGCGATGGTGTCGCGTTGCAGGGACAGGCCTGCCTTGAACGCGTAGTCGTTATTGATCGATGCGGCCGCGAGGTCGTCGAGCGAGCGCGGCAGTTGCGCGGCATCCAGTTCCACCAGTTTCAGTTTCTTCGGATTCTCGATCACGTCCAGCGGCGTGGCGTTGACGCCATTTTCGCCGACACCGGCTTTGAGTTTGATCAGGCCGGCTTTTTGCAATAACAACAGCGCGCGGTTGCCGTTGGACGGATCGTTCTGTATTCCGATGCTGGCGCCTTGCGGCAACTGATCGACAGTTTTGTACTTCTTTGAATAGATGCCCAGCGGCGCGGTGATCGTCAGACCGACCGGCGTCAGCTTGTAACCGCGCGTCTTGATCTGGCTGTCGAGAAACGGTTTGTGCTGAAATGCATTGGCGTCGAGGTCGCCTGCCGCCAGGGCTTCGTTCGGCTGCAGGTAGTCGCTGAAGGTAATGATCTGGATATCGAGGCCGTCGCGCGCGGCGACGCGTTTGACGACTTCAAACGTCTGTTCGGAATTGCCGACCGAGACGCCGACCTTGATCTTTGTCTTGTCCTGCGCCGAAACGGCATTGGCGCCGAGCGCCAGGACGGCGAACAGTATGGAAATCGACCAGCTGCGCATTTTTTCTCCCGGTATCGTGTGCGAAGGTGAGCCCGAAGGTGATCCATCGAAGGCAAGGCAGGATGGTCACATATCGCTCATACCCGCGAAACGAATGATTTCGCATGTCGATATGCACAATGCGAACGCGTCGCTATTTTTGAGGGATGACTTTTTCCACGCCGATGATGGCGCCGAAGGCCGGGCCGATATCCGCTTCCAGCGAGGGATAGATGCGCGAGACGTTGCCGTCCAGGTAGAGTGCATCGACGCAATGCAGTTTGTCGCGCAGGAATCGGGCGAAATCGTGGAAGGTGATGGGATTTCTCGCCATGGCCAGCACGATCTTCTGCGACGGGTCGATGCAGACGGCATTGCGCACGAACAGATTGATCGAGGCCGGATCGAAGGCGGCATTGATTTCGCCGTTGCGCAACATGATCGGTCCCGATTGCGTGGCGTAGAGCGCTGTCGACAGCCAGCGCGGACGGTCGCTGTCGACGCTGGCGGTGTCGACGATGCGCGCCTGTTTTTCTTCCACGATAAAGACGCCGTTCGGCTGCAGGTAAAAATTGCCGTAGGCGTTCTGGCGCGTGTTGAGTTTGCGCAGCGTGACGCCGTTTTCTATATACAGGCCGAGCGGGCGATGGTCCTTGTCGTAGATGCCGGCATTGGTGGCGCACAGCAGATCCTTGCCCTGAGGCCGCAGCCAGGCGCGCAAGTTGGCAAAGGTGCCGAAGAGATTGCCCGCCGGGTCCTTCCAGTACATGCGCAAGGCGTCTTGCTGCAGATCGATGTGGCAAGCGCTGATGCTGACTTGCTCGTAATGGTATTGCCGCAATTCCGCCGCATCGGCGGTCGTTGCCTGAGCGGTGCATAGCGCCAGAGCGGTCGTCATTGCGGGAAGGAACGATACCGCAGCGTTGGCGATCTGGCGAAAGGGGAAGAACATGCAGGAATGGATAAGGGCGGCGGCGGGTTGGAAAACATGTCCCGGAGGAGCATGGCTTACTTCATTCGCGACTTCATTGATGAATCCGTATTGTGACTTCTGCCGACATATTTCGCTACCGATAACGAGGCAGCGTTTCCAATCGCGGCTTCGCTGCATGGTAGCGGCCTGCGCCCGCTGTGCAGCATTGAAAGGCCGTTTCCAGGCCTGTCGGGTGCAGCGCAACAAGCGCATATTTAGAAATATCGATTAAAAATTTTCGTTTTTTGAATGAAAAATGTGCGAAATATTCTCGATATGCGCAAAAATAGCAAATAGTGAGTCCTTCGTATAAAAAAAGCTGTGATATATGACGAAAATGTTACACTCCTGCCCCATAGCGCCAGCATCGGTAAAGATGATGCGCTTTGTTCATATAAACGTCCGCTCAACGTTGTTGCCGGCCAATGCCTGCAACGAATAAATATATTGGAGGAAATTCAATGAAATCCGTATTCCCTTTGAACCGCCGCCTGACAAAAATCGCCATGGCCGCCGGCCTCGTCGCATCCGCAGTGTCATTCGCCGGTGCAGCCCAGGCTGAAACCGTGAAAATCGCGATCGCCGGCCCGATGACCGGCGCCGTGGCCCAGTACGGCGACATGGTCAAAGCCGGTGCATTGACCGCCATCGAACAAATCAACGCGGCCGGCGGCGCCGGCGGCAACAAGTTTGAAGCGGTCCTGATGGACGACGCCTGCGAGCCGAAGCAAGCCGTGGCCGTCGCCAACAAGATCGTCAGCCAGGGCATCAAGTTCGTGATCGGTCACGTCTGCTCGGGTTCGACCATTCCTGCATCCGACATCTATGAAAACGAAGGCGTCGTGATGATCACGCCGTCGGCGACCGCGCCTCAGCTGACCGAAGCCAAGCCGCACAAATACATCTTCCGCACCATCGGCCGCGACGACCAGCAAGGTCCTGCCGCCGCCAAATACGTGGTCGAGAAGCTCAAGCCGAAGAAAGCCGCCGTCCTGCACGACAAGCAATCGTATGGCCAGGGCGTGGCGACTTCGGTCAAGGCCGGCCTGGAAGCGGCAAAGATTCCGGTCGTCGTGTTTGAAGGCGTGAACGCCGGCGACAGCGACTACTCCGCCGTCATCACCAAGCTGAAATCGCAAGGCGTGGACTTCGTCTACTTCGGCGGTTACCACCCTGAAATGGGCCTGATCATGCGCCAGGCGCGTGAACAAGGCGTCAAGGCCGTGTTCATGGGCCCTGAAGGCGTCGGCAACAAGGACATCACGGCCATCGCCGGTCCTGCTTCCGAAGGCATGCTGGTGACGCTGCCGGCCGACTTCGCCGCCGATCCTGCCAATGCCGCGCTGGTCAAGGCTTTCGCCGCACAGAAGCGCGATCCTAACGGTCCGTTCCAGATGCCGGCCTACTCGGGCGTGAAGGTGATTGCCGATGCGATCACCGCCACCAAGTCGACTGATCCGACCAAGGTTGCCGCGTACATCCACGCCAATTCCTTCAAGACGCCGATCGGCACCGTGGAATACGACAAGAAGGGCGACCTGAAGTCGTTCAAGTTCGTTGTCTTCACATGGCACAAAGACGCAACGAAGACTGAAGCCAAGTAATTTCAGGTTGTTTTTAACGGCTTGCAGTAGTCGTCCATATTGACGTCAAACATGCAAATGCCCCATTGCGGTAAGAATGGGGCATTTGCACATCTATATTTGCCAAGTTTCCTATGAATGAACTGCTCCCTCAACTGACCCAGCAGCTCGTCAACGGGCTGAGTCTGGGGGCGATCTATGCATTGATCGCCATCGGCTACACCATGGTCTACGGCATCATCGGCATGATCAATTTCGCGCACGGCGAAATTTACATGATCGGTTCCTATGTCGGGCTGGTGACGCTTACCGCCATCGGCGTGCAGGCGGGTTATCCGTTGCCGTTGCTGCTCGGTGCAGCGCTGATCGTTTCCGTCGTCGTCACCGGCCTGTACGGCTGGACCGTCGAACGCGTCGCTTATCGCCCGCTGCGCGGCGGCCCGCGCCTGGTGCCGCTGATCTCGGCCATCGGCATGTCGATTTTCCTGCAGAACTACGTGCAGATCGGCCAGGGCTCGCGCGACATGTCGGTGCCTGTCCTGATCTCCGGCGCCATCGAGTTCCAGATGGGCAGCGACTTCACGGTCACGATTCCTTATTCGCGCATGATCATCGTCGGCGTCACTCTGCTGCTGATGGTGGGCCTGACACTGTTCATTGCGCGCTCGCGCATGGGCCGCGCCTGCCGCGCTTGTGCCGAAGACATGGGCATGGCCAATCTGCTCGGCATCGACACCAACCGCGTGATTTCCTTCACCTTCGTGCTGGGTGCGATGCTGGCGGCGGTCGGCGGCGTGCTGATTGCGCTGACCATCGGCAAGCTCAATCCTTACATCGGCTTCATCGCCGGCATCAAGGCGTTCACCGCCGCCGTGCTGGGCGGCATCGGCAGCATTCCCGGCGCGATGCTGGGCGGCGTGCTGCTCGGTCTGGCCGAGACATTCGCCGCAGGCTACCTGCCGGCCGAATACAAGGACGTGGTGTCGTTTGCGCTGCTGGTCCTGATCCTCTTGTTCCGTCCCACAGGTTTGCTGGGCAAGCCGGACGTGGAGAAAGTCTGATGCCGATTACTCTCAAAAACGCCGTGGCGGCGGCGATCCTCACCGCCATCCTGACCACGCCGCTGCTCGGTCTGCAATTACAGCTTGAAGGCTATCGCGTGGTTTTGCAGGCGCACTGGACGCCGGTGCTGATCGCCGTGCTGGCAGTGTTCGTGTTCCAGCTGATCAAGCCGGCGCTGACGCGCAGCACCAAGGGCGTGCGTCTGCCCGCGCTGCCGACATTGCAGCCGCGGCAACAGCGCTATGCCTTGCTGGTCTTGTTTGCGGTTGCCGTGGTGTGGCCGTTTTTCGGTTCGCGCGGCAACGTCGACGTGGTGACGCTGGCGCTGATCTACGTGATCCTCGGCCTCGGCCTGAATATCGTGGTCGGTTTTGCTGGTCTGCTGGATCTGGGTTATGTCGGTTTCTATGCCGTCGGCGGCTATACCTATGCGCTGCTGAACCAGTATTTCGGTTTTACCTTCTGGGAGTGCCTGCCGATTGCGGCCGGCATGTCGGCCTTGTTCGGCTTCATCCTCGGCTTCCCGGTGCTGCGTTTGCGCGGCGATTACCTGGCGATCGTCACCCTGGGTTTCGGCGAAATCATCCGCCTGCTGCTCAATAACCTGACTTCGCTGACCGGCGGTCCGGATGGCGTGTCCGGCATTCCGAAACCGAGCGTGTTCGGCATCGAAATGGCGCGCAGCGCCAGCGTCGAGGGCGGTACCACTTTCCATGAAATGCTGGGCCTGACCTATCAGGGCAGCCACATGGTGATCTTCCTGTATTTCGTCGCGCTGCTGCTGGTGCTGTTTACTTATTTCGTGACCAGCCGCCTGATCCGCATGCCGATGGGGCGCGCTTGGGAAGCGCTGCGCGACGACGAGATCGCCTGCCGCTCGCTGGGCATCAATCCGACCAAGATCAAGCTGTCGGCGTTCACGCTGGGCGCTGCGTTCGCCGGTCTGGCGGGCAGCTTCTTCGCGGCGCGCCAGGGGTTGGTGAATCCGGAATCCTTTACCTTCATCGAGTCGGCGCTGATCCTGGCCATCGTCGTGCTGGGCGGCATGGGTTCGCAGCTGGGCGTGATCCTGGCGGCGATCCTGCTGACGATTTTGCCGGAAGTGGCGCGCAGTTTTGCGGAATACCGCATGCTGATTTTTGGCCTGGTGATGGTATTGATGATGATGTGGCGTCCGCAAGGCTTGTTGCCGGCAACGCGTCCTCACGTGGAGCTGCCAAAATGAAACCCGTGACGACCACTAATTCTACTTTGCTGCAGGTCTCTGACCTGTCGATGCGCTTCGGCGGCTTGCTGGCGGTCGACGGCGTGTCGCTGTCGGTGACGGACAAGGAAGTCTTCGCCATCATCGGCCCCAACGGCGCCGGCAAGACCACCGTGTTCAACTGCATCAGCGGCTTTTACCAGCCGACCACGGGCGACATCAGCCTGGGCGGCGAGTCGATTGCGCGCAAGCCCAGCCACGTCGTGGCGCAACAGGGACTGGTGCGCACCTTCCAGAACATCCGTTTGTTCAAGACCCTGACCGTGGTGGAAAACCTGCTGGTGGCGCAACACAACCAGGTCAACACCAATCTGGTGTCCGGCTTGCTGAAGCTGCCCGGCTATCGCCGCGCGGAAAAGGAAGCGTTGGATCGCGCCGCCTACTGGCTCGACCAGCTCGGCCTGACCGCGCTGGCCAACCGCGAAGCCGGGACCTTGTCGTACGGCCTGCAGCGCCGCGTCGAGATTGCACGCTGCATGATCACCAGGCCGCGCCTGCTGCTGCTGGACGAACCCGCCGCCGGCCTCAATCCGCAAGAGAAGCAGGAGCTGCAGCAACTCATCGATACGCTGCGCCGCGAACACGGCGTCGCCGTCCTGCTGATCGAACACGACATGAGCTTGATCATGGGCATCTCCGACCGCATCCTGGTGATGGAACACGGCAAGCCCATCGTCACCGGCACGCCAGACCAGGTGCGCAACGACGAACGCGTGATCAAAGCTTACCTGGGAGAAGAATGATGTTGCAGTTTGAACAGGTGCATACCCACTACGGCGCCATCGAAGCGCTGCATGGCGTGTCGCTGAATGTGCAGCAGGGCGAGATCGTCACGCTGATCGGCGCCAACGGCGCCGGCAAGACCACCTTGCTCATGACCTTGTGCGGCAAGCCGCGCGCGTCGAGCGGCAAGATCGTCTTCGAAGGCCAGGACATCACCCAGCGTGCGACGCATGAAATCATGCGCATGGGCATGGCGATTTCGCCGGAAGGCCGTCGCGTCTTCCCGAGCCTGACCGTGCTGGAAAACCTCAAGATGGGCGCGTTCTTCGCCACGAACGAGCAAATCGAAGAGGGCGTGCAGTACGTATTCGGTTTGTTCCCGCGGTTGAGGGAACGCACCAACCAGCGTGCCGGCACCATGTCCGGCGGCGAGCAGCAGATGCTGGCGATCGGCCGCGCGCTGATGAGCAAGCCGCGTTTGCTGTTGCTGGATGAGCCGACGCTGGGCCTGGCGCCGCTGGTGATTGCGCAGATTTTCGAGATCATCCGCACCATCCGCGACAACGGCGTGACGGTGTTTCTCGTCGAGCAAAACGCCAACAAGGCGCTGGGCGTGGCCGATCGCGGTTACGTGCTGGAAAACGGCCATGTGGTGCTGGCCGACACCGGCGCCAACCTGTTGGCCAATGATGCCGTGCGCAAGGCGTATCTGGGGCACGCGTGATGTACTGATGCACTGATGTGATGCCGTAACGCCATGATTGCCGGTCCGCACCATGCCAGGTGCGGACCGGCAATTTTTTGCAGTGTTCCGTTGCAGTATTCCGCGCGGCCGCTTGTCGAGTTTGCTGCACGCGCAGGCCGGCATTGTCGAGTATTTTGCCCGCTATAAAAAACTTCCCCGGTCGGTTACAGTAAGCTGCTCCGATGCGTCGTACTTTTTGTGCGCGCATTTTGTTCGCAGCACCGATCATCGCAAGGGAAAACACGTGTACCTACCCAGCCATTTCGCCGAATCCGACCGCCAGGTCCTGCATCGCCTGATGCAGGACTATCCTTTGTCGACGCTGATCACGCAGACGTCGGCCGGCCTGGACGCCAATCATATTCCGCTGATATTGAGCGCCGGCGAGGGCGAGCATGGCGTCCTGCGCGGGCACGTCGCGCGCGCCAATCCGGTCTGGAAGGACTACGTGGCGACAACCGAAGTCCTTGCGGTCTTTCAAGGTGCAGACGCTTACATCTCGCCATCGTGGTATCCCAGCAAGAAGGAAAACGGCAAAGCCGTGCCGACCTGGAATTACGCCGTGGTGCATGCCAGCGGCCCTTTGCGCATCATCGACGACGCCGAATGGCTGCGTGCGCTGGTGACCAGGCTGACGACGCATCATGAAGCGGCGATGGCGCAGCCATGGTCGGTCGGCGACGCGCCGGCGGACTATATCGACAAGATGATCGGCGCCATCGTCGGCATTGAAATTCCGATCACGAAGCTGGTCGGAAAATGGAAGGTCAGCCAGAATCAGCCGGTGCAAAATCGCGCCGGTGTCATCGACGGTTTGTCGAGCGGCACACAGCCGAATGCTGCTGCAATGGCAGCGCTGGTGGCGAGCAAGAAAGGCTGAAGCAGGGTGACGGAATTGACGTTGAGGCTGTGCTGAAAATCAGGTGTTGCTGGTGGCGACCGACAGCACGACGCTGAGATAGCTGTCGTTGCGATCGCGACTGCGGGCTTTCTCTTTTTCCAGCCGGAAGATTTCCTGGTAGTGCGCCTGGATGCGTTGGCGCAGCTGGTTCAGGTCTTGTTCGGAGAGGGATGACAGCACTTGTTGCAACTGCTGTTGCAGCTCACGAATCTGGCAAGCCAACTGCCGGATGCGCTCGGAAATATCCTCGACGACGGCAGAAGCGGCGTTGGCGGCGTATTTCCCGAATTGAGCGCTGGCAGGCATGGTGTTCCCTCGCAGAAGTAGTACTTCCTTTTACGACCTCATGCGCGATTTCTTTAGGACAAGGCAAAAATAAGGCGGTGTGCCGGATCGTCCGGAGCACCGCCATGAGATTGCTTTTTTGCAATGAGATCAGATGACGCCACGGCGGATCTGATCCAATTCGATCGACTCGAACAGCGCTTTGAAATTGCCCTCGCCAAAACCGTCATTGCCCTTGCGCTGGATGATTTCGAAGAAGATCGGTCCGATCAGCGTCTGCGTAAAAATCTGCAGCAACAGGCCCTGGCCTTCGGTCGGTGCGCCGTCGATCAGGATCTTCAGTTCGCGCAGCGCCGCCAGGTCTTCCTTGTGGCCGGGGATGCGACGCTCCACCAGATCGTAGTAGGTGTTGATGGTGTCCTGCAGCGGCACCTGGCGCTGATACAGCATGCGCACGGTCTGGTAGATGTCGTCGGTGCCCAGCGCGATGTGCTGGATGCCTTCGCCGTTGTACTGCTTGATGAATTCCTCGATCTGCGACTTGTCGTCCGCGCTCTCGTTGATCGGGATGCGGATCTTGCCGCAAGGGCTGGTCATGGCGCGCGACTTCAGGCCGGTCAGCTTGCCTTCGATGTCGAAATACTTGATTTCGCGGAAGTTGAACAGGCGCGTGTAGAACGACGACCAGGTATCCATCGCGCCGCGCACCACGTTGTGCGTCAGGTGATCGATATACGTCAGGCCGACGCCGACCGGATGGCGTTCAACGTTGGGGAAGAATTCAAAATCGATGTCGTAGATCGAACCGCGCTCGCCGTAGCGATCCACCAGATACAGCAGCGAGCCGCCGACGCCCTTGATGGCGGGGATGTTCAGTTCCATCGGACCGAGCTTGGCCGGCACGCCTTCGGCGCCCATTTCCAGCGCGCGCTTGTAGACCGCGGCGGCATCCTTGACGCGGAAAGCCATGGCGTTGACCGAGAGGCCATGCACCTTGGCGAACTCGGTTGCGTTGCTGTCCGGTTCCGCATTCACGATGAAATTGATCTGGCCCTGGCGATACAGCGTGACGTTCTTGGAGCGGTGGCGCGCCACGGCCGAGAATCCCATCGACTCCAGCACGGCGGCGATCGGCATGGGGTCCAGCGCTGCATATTCGACGAATTCGAAACCGTCGGTGCCCATCGGGTTGTCGAACAGGTCGGTGCTGCTGCAGGTGGAAGAAATGTGCGTGGCTTGGCCCATCATGGTCTCCTGGAATGTGGAACGGGCCGCTGTCTCATGAACACCTGGC
Source organism: Herbaspirillum sp. CF444 (assembly GCF_000282135.1). Classification (GTDB taxonomy): domain Bacteria; phylum Pseudomonadota; class Gammaproteobacteria; order Burkholderiales; family Burkholderiaceae_D; genus Herbaspirillum. Next base: position 75,484 of record NZ_AKJW01000080.1, on the reverse strand, counting down.
GTCCGCTCCGGGCTGGGTAGTGTGTTGATTCAGTTTATTGCAGGAGATGTGCAAAATGTGATTGTTATTTCCGCATTTGTCGCGGTATGATGCACAAATTGTTCAAAATAATGGGGAGAAGAGGGCGATATGAGCACCATCACCGTAGACCGGTTTGATCTCGCCTTGCTGGCTGAGCTGCAGCGCGACGGTCACATCACCAACAGCGCCCTCGGCCAGAAAGTGCACCTGTCGACCTCCCAGATCAGCCGGCGCGTGCAGCGCCTGGAAGAAGCGCACGTCATCGAACGCTATACCGCGGTGCTGGATCCGGCCGTCGTCGGTCTCGGGGTCACGGCCTTCACCAATGTCACGCTTGATCGCCAGGGCGAAACACGCGGCGACCAGTTCGAAAAAGCGGTGCAGAGCATGCCGGAAATCATGGAGTGTTTTTCCATCACCGGCGAAGCGGATTATATCCTGCGCATCGTCGCGCCGGACCTGGCGGCGTTTTCCGAATTCATGATGACGCGCTTGCTGCGCCTGCCGGGCGTGACCAACGTCAAGTCCAACATCACCATGAAACAGATCAAGCACTCGCACGTGCTGCCGCTGGACCACGTCACGCAACCGGCGCAAAGCCGTCAGCGCATCAAGTTTTCGTCCTGATTTAGCGTGTCGGATTTGAAAGCAAGAGGCGGAGTGTAAGGCTGCCGCCCGCCGCTCATACTGCGATGACCGTGTAACCAAAAGGTGTCATCATGTCCAGTATGAATACCCGCAAGTCCATTTCATCCGCTCCTGTTTCCAAGCTCGCCGCCAGCCTCGACGACCAGCGCTGGCAGGCCGTCACGCAACGCGACAAAGCCGCCGACGGTACGTTCTATTACGCCGTGCGCACCACCGGCGTGTATTGCCGTCCGTCGTGTCCCTCGCGCCAGGCGCGCCGCGAAAACGTCGCCTTCTACGATACCGGCATGCAAGCCGAACAAGCCGGCTTTCGCGCCTGCAAGCGCTGCAAGCCGAACGAAGCCGCACTGACTGAACGCCAGGCGCAGGCCATCGCCATGGTGTGCCGCGCCATCGAGCAGGCGGAAGAATTGCCTGCGCTGGACGAACTGGCGCAGATCGCCGGCATGAGCCGCTTTCATTTTCATCGCCTCTTCAAAGAAAAGACCGGCGTCACGCCCAAGGCGTATGCGACGGCGCATCGCGCGCAACGTTTGCGTGCCGGATTGGCGGATAGCGACACCGTCACCAACGCCATGTATGACGCCGGCTTCAATTCCAGCGGACGTTTCTATGCGGAATCCAGCGGCCGGCTGGGCATGACGCCGAGCGCCTATCGCAGCGGCGGCAGCGGTGCACAGATCCATTTTGCCGTGGCGCAGTGCTGGCTGGGCGCGATCCTGGTGGCGACCACGGCCAAGGGCGTCTGCGCGATCACGCTGGGCGACGATCCGGATCAGTTGGTGCGCGACCTGCAGGATCAGTTTCCGCAGGCGGAACTGATCGGCGGCGATGCGGAATTTGAAAAGCTGATCGCCAAAGTGATCGGCTTCATCGAATCGCCGCAGGGCGACCTCAACCTGCCGCTCGACGTGCGCGGCACCGCCTTCCAGCAACGCGTATGGCAAGCCTTGCGCGAGATCCCGGCCGGCGCGCGCGTGACGTATTCCGATATTGCGCAGCGTATCGGCAAGCCGTCTGCCGTGCGCGCCGTCGCCAGCGCCTGTGCGTCGAACGCCATTGCCGTGCTGATTCCCTGCCATCGCGTGGTGCGCATGGACGGCTCGCTGTCGGGTTATCGCTGGGGCGTCGAGCGCAAGAAAGCCCTGCTCGAAAAAGAGGAGAAATCGTGAGGCAAGCGAATCGGAGCACGCCATGACCGGCGATCTGTTCGCCGCATTGCGCGCGCCGTCCGTCGAGCGGATCGACGACGGCGCCACGTGGCTGCGCGCCTTTGCCGACGAACAGGCTGCAGCGTTGGTGCAAGCCATCGAACAGGTGACCGCGCAGGCGCCGTTCCGCCAGATGCAGACGCCGGGCGGTTACACCATGTCGGTGGCGATGAGCAATTGCGGCGAGTTCGGCTGGGTCACCGACCGGCGCGGCTATCGCTATCAGCGCGACGATCCGCTGTCGCAGCGGCCGTGGCCGGCGATGCCGGGCGTGTTTGCAGAGCTGGCGGCGAGGGCGGCGCTTGCGGCCGGTTTCGACAAGTTCATGCCGGACGCCTGTCTGATCAACCGCTACGTTCCCGGTGCGCGCATGTCGCTGCATCAGGACAAGAATGAAGGCGACATGGCGCAACCCATCGTATCGGTGTCGCTGGGTTTGCCGGCCGCCTTTCTGTTCGGCGGCAGCGAGCGTGCCGACAAGCCGGTGCGCATGCGCCTGGAAAGCGGCGACGTAGTGGTGTGGGGCGGCCTGGCGCGCTTGCGTTTCCATGGCGTCGACACGCTGGCGGAGGGCGTGCACGAACTGACCGGCAAGTGTCGCTACAACCTGACTTTTCGCAGGGCCGCTTGAATCCTGAATCTTGCGCCGCACCCGGCGGCGCGACCCAAAATGGGGCGTCAAAAGACAAATCCGGCCAAGAGGTCTAAAATTTCGGGTTTCCCATCCCACTATAAGACAGGCCATCATGGAGACAGCGCTCAACCCGCCGGAAATGCCTCAGGCAGCAGAGAAACAGGCCGCAGAAAAAACCGGTTTCCGCGTCCTCGGCGCGATCAGTTTTTCGCACTTCCTCAACGACATGATCCAATCGCTGCTGCTGGCGATTTATCCGCTGTTGAAGGGCAACTTCCACCTGAGCTTCGCCCAGATCGGTCTGATCACCCTGACCTTCCAGGTGACGGCTTCGCTGCTGCAGCCGCTGGTCGGCCTGTACACCGACAAACATCCGAAACCGTATTCGCTGGCCATCGGCATGGGTTCCACCTTGTGCGGTTTGCTGCTGCTGTCGGTCGCACCGAATTTCGGCGTGCTGCTGGTCGCTGCGGCGCTGGTCGGCACCGGCTCTTCGGTATTCCACCCCGAAGCCTCGCGCGTGGCGCGCATGGCCTCGGGAGGTCGACACGGCCTTGCCCAATCGCTGTTCCAGGTCGGCGGCAACGCCGGCAGCGCGATGGGACCCTTGCTGGCGGCATGGATCATCATCCCGGGCGGTCAACGCAGCATTGCGTGGTTCACCATCGCGGCGCTGATCGCCATTGTCGTGCTGCGCCAGATCGGTCACTGGTACCAACGCCAGCAACTGGCCGGCAAGACCAAGGCGAAGAAGAAATCCGCCGGTTACGTCGAGCTGCCGCGCAACAAGGTCATCATGGCGGTCGGCATCCTGTTGCTGCTGATCTTTTCCAAGTATTTCTACATGGCCAGCCTGTCGAGCTACTTCACGTTTTATCTGATCAGCAAATTCCAGCTGTCGGTGCAGGATGCGCAGATCCACCTGTTCGTGTTCCTGTTTGCGGTGGCGGTGGGCACCGTGCTGGGCGGACCGATCGGCGACCGCGTCGGCCGCAAGCTGGTGATCTGGGTCTCGATCCTCGGCGTGGCGCCGTTCACGCTGATGCTGCCGTACGCCAACCTGTTCTGGACCGGCGTACTGACGGTCATCATCGGCATGATCCTGGCGTCGGCCTTCTCGGCGATCCTGGTGTTCGCGCAAGAACTGATGCCGGGCAAGGTCGGCACCGTGTCGGGTCTGTTCTTCGGATTTGCGTTCGGCATGGGGGGTATCGGCGCGGCGTTGCTGGGCAAGCTGGCTGACGTCACCGATATTTTCTTCGTGTATCAGGTCTGCGCCTTCCTGCCGCTGATCGGCTTGCTGGCTGCTTTCCTGCCGAAGCTGGAGAAAGCGCCGGTGGCGGCTTAGCGTTGTTGGTCTTTCCAAAACGAAAAATCGGCTTTCCACGCAAATGGGAAGCCGATTTTTTTATCGCTTGTGCGGTTTCTGCTTTCCGGGTTCTTCCTGCAAGCGTTGTTGCAGCAGCGCCAGCACGGCCGCTTCTTCCGGACTCAGGGCGTGCAAGTCGTGGACCAGGTTGTCGTGCACCTGCTGCTTGAGCGTGCCCGCGGTGACGCCGTCCAGATAGGACGAGATCACGTCGGGGTGGACGTAGCACTTGCGGCAGATCGTCGGCGTATTGCCCAGTTTCATGGCCACGTGTTCGATCGCCTGCACGACATTCTTCTTGGCCTGCGCCTGTGAGTCGAACTGCTTGAATTCGTTGAGCGCCAGCGCCGCCAGTACGGTCCCGGCCCAGGTGCGGAAATCCTTGGCGGTGTAATCCTCGCCCGTGATTTCATGCAGATAGTCGTTGACGTCGCCGGAGCCGATGGTGTGCGTTTCTCCGGCCTGATCGACGTATTGGAACAAATCCTGCCCCGGCAAGTCGAGCAGCTTGCGCACGATGCGCACCATGTAAGGATCGTGCAGTTTGATGGTGTGCTGCACGCCGCTCTTGCCGCGAAAATGGAACTTGATGTCGGCGCCGTCGACCTTGACGTGACGATTGCGCAAGGTGGTCATGCCGAACGACTGATTACTGCGCGCATATTCGTCGTTACCCACACGCATGAGCGTGGCCTGCAGCAGATAGATGACCGTCGCCAGTATTTTCTGCTTGCTCATTCCGGGTCTCTTGAGGTCGTGCTCGAGGCATTTGCGTATCTGCGGCAATACCTGGGCAAAGCTGATCATGCGCTGGTATTTAACCTCGTCGCGCACGATGCGCCAGCGCGCGTGATAACGATATTGCTTGCGTTCGCGCGCATCGCGCCCGGTGGCCTGGATGTGGCCGTTGGGCCAGGGACAGATCCACACGTCCTCCCAGGCGGGAGGAACGGCGAGCGCTTTGATGCGGGCCAGGAGAGCGTTGTCATGAATGATCTTGCCATCGCCGTCGGTATAGATGAAGTCGCCATGATCGCGCCTGCGGCTGATGCCGGGCGTGTCGTCGTTGACGTAGCGCAGACCGCTTTCCCGGGCGATTTTTTTTGCAGTTGGCATGGCCGGGTTCGAGCCTGGAGTGCAGGTCGCATCGCGATGGACTTGTGTATGCATACGAAGTCTTTCTTCAAGAGAGCTTGCGTTTGCGGATGGCTGCAGATTGCGGATTGTCGCTTCCGGCAGAATGACTTGATCGTGAACGGCGGAGGGGCGTTGTGAGATGCAACCGTCGACGGATCGATTATCGGCGTATTGCGTCGGCAGGAATGTCAGTGTAACCAGACAGCACATGTGGGACGTTTCCTACATGGGCGATCATCGTCGGACGAAACGGGAAATGAAAAAAGCCGAAGCGCAATGCTTCGGCTTGGTAGGTTGTCGCTGGAGTCGTGATCCGCCGTGACTTGCAGCGTGTCAGGCCGTCGCCGTGGCGTGGAATTGTTGCCGCCCCATATAACGCGCCACCGACAAATCGTCCGAGGCGATGGCCGGACGTCGGCCCGAGATCAGATCCGACAGCAGTTGGCCGGAACCGCACGACATCGTCCAGCCCAACGTGCCGTGGCCGCTGTTGATGAACAGGTTGCCGATCGGCGTGGCGCCGACGACGGGCGTGCCGTCCGGCGTCATCGGACGCAGGCCGGTCCAGAAACTGGCTTGCGCGGTATTGCCGGCGCCGGGGAACAGGTCGTTGACCACCATTTCCAGCGTCGCGCGGCGTTTCGGATTGAGTTCCTTGTTGAAGCCGACCACTTCCGCCATGCCGCCCACGCGGATGCGGTTGTCGAAACGCGTGACGGCGATCTTGTAGGTTTCGTCGAGGATGGTCGATACCGGCGCCGCTTCGGCATTGACCACCGGCACGGTGATCGAATAGCCCTTGAGCGGATACACCGGGATGTCGACGATGTTGCGCAGGAAGTTGGTGGAGTAGGAACCCAGCGCCACCACGTAGCTGTCGGCCTTGACCAGCTCCTTGCCGCACACCACGCCGTCGATTTCGCCGCCGGCCATAGCCAGCGCCTCGATGTCGACGCCGTAACGGAAGCGCACGCCCAGTTCTTCGGCCATTGCGGCCAGTTTGGTAGTGAACAGTTGGCAATCGCCGGTTTCGTCGTTCGGCAGGCGCAGACCGCCGGTCAGTTTGTGGCTGACCTTGGCCAGCGCCGGTTCGGCGCCGGCGAGCTGGTCGCGGGTCAGCAGCTCGTAGGGCACCCCGGTCTGGCGCAGCACGGCGATATCCTTTTGCGCACCGTCGAATTGCTCTTGCGTGCGGAACAGTTGCAGCGTGCCTTGCTGGCGGCCTTCGTAAGCTATGCCGGTGTCGGCGCGCAGCTGGCGGAAGCAGTCGCGGCTGTATTCGGCCAGGCGCACCATGCGTTCCTTGTTGACGGCGTAGCGGTCGGCATTGCAGTTGCGCAGCATTTGCCACATCCAGCGCAGCTGCTGCAGCGTGCCGTCGAGGCGGATCGCCAGCGGCGCGTGTTCTTCAAACATCCATTTCAGGGCCTTGAGCGGGATGCCGGGTGCTGCCCATGGCGAGGCGTAACCGGGCGAGATCTGGCCGGCGTTGCCGAAGCTGGTCTCCAGCGCCGGACCGGGCTGGCGATCGAGCACGGTGACCTGATGGCCGGCCTTGGCGAGGTAGTACGCGCTGGTGACGCCGATGACGCCGCTGCCCAGAATGACGACACGCATGGTGATTTCCCTGAAATAGTTATACGGATATAGAATTTAAAACTATGATATTGATAAATAAGCAGTCTTTGTTTGTGTATTAATTGCTAAAAACGAGAAAAAATAATGAGAACGCAGCAGCTTTCAGTACGCACCCTGGACAAGCTCGACCGCAAGATCCTGGCGGTCCTGCAAAAGGACGGCCGCATCTCGATGAAAGATCTCGGCGAGCAGGTCGGCCTGTCGATCACGCCATGCATCGAGCGCGTCAAGCGCATGGAGCGCGACGGCGTCATCAGCGGCTATTACGCGCGCATCAATCCGGAAACGCTGGGGGCGACCTTGCTGGTGTTCGTGGAGATCACTCTTAACCATAAGTCGGGAAATATGTTCGAGCAGTTCCGTCGCGAGGTGCTGCGCATCCCCGAAGTACAGGAATGTCATCTGGTGTCGGGCGATTTCGACTACCTGATCAAGGCGCGTATCCGCGGCATGGCGGAATACCGCAAGCTGCTCGGCGACATCTTGCTGCAACTGCCGGGCGCGGCGCAGTCCAAGAGTTATGTGGTGATGGAAGAGATCAAGGAAACGCTGGCCCTGCCGCTGGAGGAATAAGCTTGCCGGGCGCAGCAGATATATCGTCAATTTTTTGTTCATTAAAAAATGTCAGATCAGTCAAATCAAGCGGAACTGGAAACGCATCTTTTCTTCCTGTGCACGCAGGTGGTGTACCGGCGCAATCACTTGTTGCAAGACGCTTTGCGGCCGCTGGAAATCCTTCCCACGGAATACCGGACCCTGAGCGCCATACTGCGCAAGGGGCCGCTGACGATGCAGGAACTGGCGCAATGGACCGCCTATGAGCGTACCCGCGTCACCCGCATCCTGCACGCGATGGAAGCGCGCGGATGGATTGCGCGCAGCGCTTCTGAACATGACAAGCGATCGGTGGTGGTGCAGATCACGGACCGCGGACGCGAGATGTTTTGGCAGGCCAAGGTCATCGTCGACCAGGTGACCGATCAGGCCATGAGCGACAACTCCGAAGAAGAGATCGCGCAGCTGCGGCATGGCCTTACGGTCTTGCGCAAGAAGCTGATCGCGATGGAAAGCTGAGTCGTTCCATGTCATCAACGGCGCAGGGTGTCGAGTGCGGCATCTTGTCCGCTGCCCCCTCCCGCGGTTTTTTTCATTTCGCCGCTTTTGCTTCGGCAACGACAGCAACGACAGCAACGACATTCACCGTCTCGTCTTGTTGCAAAAAATCCACCCATCGTTTTTGCCGGTTCGCTGCGACGGTCTGTTGCAAAGCGCAATTTTTCCCCATGCACCATCTCGTGACGCGCGCCGATTTTTACTCCGGCCGTTACCTGTCTCCGATGGCATTCCGGGTCGCATTTTTGCAGCAATTTTTGACGGCAAGGCGTCGCCGATGACGCGCCCTTGTTTGGTGAGCGAGGTCGATATTTCGCCTGTTTTTGGGGCGGCGCAGCATTTATGTTACTAAATAACAGTTCTTGCTTTTTCTCGTAATGCTTCGTAGATAAGGGATTCCTAACTTTCCCATGTATTTACTGATTGCTGCTTCAAACATCGTGATATAAACTACCAAAAATTTCAGCAAGCAGTTGCAGCAAAAGAATAAAAAACAAAACATCAGCAAACGGCGCAACAGGGGCGTCGCCTCATCGGCAGTTCTGATTCAGCCGGTAGCCGTTCGCAAGGCCAGGATTTTCAACCCAGCAGGCATGTAGGAGAGGATGATGACAGTGCGATTTTTTTTACCGTCGTTCAACAAGGGCAGGCGTCTGCTATTTCAATGTGCGGCGAGTGCAGCGGTGCTGGCGTCGATAGGTGTATCACCTTTGGTGCAGGCAGCTCCAGGCGGCGTCGCCAACCTGGCGATGGTGGCCGAGCCGCAAACGCTGGACCCGATGGCGTCGACCACCGATCTGGTCGCGACCATCATGCAGCACGTCTATGAACCGCTGTACACCTTCGACGCCAAGTGGGTCATTCAACCGATGCTGGCCGAGAGCCTGCCCAAGGTGAGCGCCGACGGCAAGACCGTCACCATCGAACTGCGCAAGGGCGTCAAATTCCACAACGGCAAAGAGATGAAATCCGACGACGTGGTCGCTTCGCTCAAGCGCTGGATGGACATCGCGCCGCGCGGCAAGGCGGTATCCAAAGAGATCAAGAGCCTCGACGCCAAAGGTCCTTACACCATCGTGCTGAGCATGCAGAACGCTTATGCGCCGCTGCTGGCGCACCTGGCGCTGCCGTCCGGTTTCGCTGCGATCATGCCGAAGGAATCCGCCGTCAATCCCTTGAAGGATTTCATCGGCACCGGTCCTTATCAGTTCAAGGAGCGCAAGCCCGATCAATATGTGCTGCTGACCCGCTTCGACGGCTACAGCGCGCGCAAGGAAGCCGCCAGCGGCTACGCCGGCAAGCGCGAGGCGCTGCTGTCCGAACTGCGCTTCATCCCCGTGCCGAATCCGAACACCCGCGTCGAAGGTTCGCTGTCCGGCCAATATCAGTTCGCGGATCTGCTGCCGGCGGAAGCATCGCCGCGCCTGGCAGGCAAACCGAATGTCGTGCCGGTCATCACCGCGCCGTTCGGCTTTCCGTATGTGGTGCTGAACACGGTGCAAGGTCCGCTGCAAAAGCAGGGCGTGCGCCAGGCGATTCAGGCGGCGCTCAACATGAAGGAAATCATGACCGCCGGTTTCGGCGATCCGAAGTTCTTCTCGGTCGAAGGCAATCATTTCCCAAAGGGCTCGCCGTTCTATTCGATGGACGGTACGGCCTCGTATAACCAGGCCAACGCCGCCAAGGCGCGCGACCTGGCGACCAAGGCCGGTTACAAGGGCGAGCCGGTCAAGATCCTGACCAGCAAGCAGTACGAGTTCCACTACCGCATGGCGCTGGTGATGGGTGAAGAACTGAAGCTGGCCGGCTTCAAGGTCGACATGCAGGTGGTCGACTGGGCCACGCTGATCCAGCGTCGCAACGATCCCGCGCTGTGGGACATCTACATGACGCACTCGGCCTTCCTGCCTGAACCTACACTGTCGCCGCCGCAACTGAGCGACGGCGCGCCGGGCGGCTGGAAGAGCGCGGGCAAGGATGTCTCGGTCACCGTGTTCTCGCACGAGATGGATCCGGCGCATCGCGGCGCATTGTGGGGCAAGGTGCAGGGCGTGGTGTACGACGAAGTGCCGTATATCCGCCTGGGCAGCTTCAACAGCCTGACCGCGAAATCGTCCAAGCTGCAGGGTTACACGCCGATGCCCTGGCCGTATTTCTGGAATACCAGGCTGGCGGATTGATCAATCAAATGGCCTGGAGTATTGCTGAACAATGCGCAGACTGCGGACCTCTCTTCGACTGCGCTTCCGTTCATCGCTGTCGTCCCAGCGAAGGCTGGGACCCAGTGTCGTCAAGACGGTCGATACGACACTGGGTCCTGACTTTCGTCAGGACGACAAGCTGATGAGAGATGTCGTTCTTTAGCTGGGCTGTGTCATTGCAGCCATGTTCGAGCTTGTACTGCTTCAATGTAAATCCAGGCGGTTTCATTTTTGATGAAGCCGCCTGGCCGGCAAATTTTTCTAACTGATTCCACGTCTATGCTTCGTTACCTTTCAGGACGCTTCACCGGCATGGTGATCGTCATGCTGATCGTCGCCGTGCTGGTGTTCTTCATCACGCGCCTGGCGCCGGGCGACCCCGCCGCGATCATGCTGGGCGACCAGGCCACCGTCGCCGACATCGCCAAACTGCGCGCCCAATACGGCCTCGACAAGCCGATGCTGGTGCAGTTCGGCTTTTGGCTCAAGGAGCTGGCGCAGGGCAACCTCGGCCAGTCCATCTTCTTGCAGATGCCGGTGACCGAAGCGCTGGCGTCGCGTGCCGAGCCGACTTTTTTCCTGACGATTTTTGCGGTGGCGCTGGCTTGCCTGATCGGCATTCCTTGCGGCATCGTTTCCGCCGTGTGGCGCGGCCGCGTGGTGGATCAAGTGTTCACCGGCATCGCCATGCTGGGTGCGAGTATTCCGAGCTTCTGGTTCGGCCTGATCCTGATGCAGATATTCGCCGTGAAAATGGGCTGGTTTCCGGTGGCCGGTTACGGCGATCCGGGCGCGCCGCTGTGGGACCGCCTGCATCACTTGCTGCTGCCGGCGGTGGTGCTGGGCGTGCTCAATTCGGCGCTGATCATCCGCTTCACGCGCGCGTCCATGCTGGACGTGCTGTCTGATGACTACGTCCGCACCGCACGCGCCAAGGGGCTGAACGAGCGTCGCGTGATCCTGCGTCACGCCTTGCGCAATGCGCTGATTCCGGTGGTGACCGTGATCGGCCTGACGGCGGCGCTGATGATAGGCGGGGCGGTGGTGACCGAGACCGTGTTCGGCTTGCCGGGCGTCGGCAACCTCGTGGTGTCGGCGGTGCAGCGGCGCGACTATCCGGTGATCCAGGGGGCCTTGCTGGCGATTGCCGTGATCTATGTGCTGATCAACCTGGCGATCGATTTGTTGTACACGCTGATCGATCCGCGCGTGCGGTATTGATCCGGCTCTTGAACAGAATCACAGGATTTTCCATGTTTGCTTTTCTCTCCAAATTCATGCGGCGCAAGCTGGTCATGTTCGGCGTCATCAGCCTGGTGCTGCTGGCCGTCCTGGCTGTCGTGGTGCCGCTGACTTCTCCTTACGATTCGTCGGCGCTGGACATCATGGCGCGGCTGCAGCCGCCGTCGGCGTCGCACTGGTTCGGCACCGACGAATTCGGCCGCGACATCTTCACGCGCGTGCTGACCGGCGGTCGCTATTCGCTGACCATCGGCGCGCTGGTGGTGGTGATCTCGCTGGTGGCGGGCGTGCTGATGGGCTTGTGCGCCGGCTTTTTCAAGCGCATGGATGCGCCCATCATGCGCGTGGTCGACGCCATGATGTCCTTCCCCGACATCCTGCTGGCGATTGCGCTGGTGGCGATTCTCGGCTCCTCGCTGATCAACGTGGTGCTGGCGCTGGCGATCGTCTATACGCCGCGGGTGGCGCGCATCGTGCGCGCCTCCACGCTGGTGGTGCGCGAGCTGTTGTTCGTGGAAGCGGCGCGCGCGCTGGGCGTGTCGACGGTGCGCATCGTGTTCTTCCACGTGCTGGGCAATATCCTGTCGCCGATCCTGGTGCAGGGCACCTTCATCTTCGCCTACGCGATCCTGGCGGAAGCGGGCTTGTCTTTCCTCGGCGTCGGCGTGCCGCCCGAGCTGCCGACCTGGGGCACGATGATTTCTTCCGGGCAGGCCTACGCCGAGCAGGCGATCTGGCTGGTGGTGTTCCCCGGCATCGCCATCGTGCTGTCGGCGCTGTCGCTGCAGATGGTCGGCGACGGCCTGCGCGACATGCTCGATCCGCGCCTGCGCAAGAGCCTCTAATTCCTCCAGCAAAGAGAGTACAGATCATGCAACAACAGATTGTTCCGAAAGGGACTCCGCTGCTGGAGGTAGACAACCTGCAGACGCATTTTTTCACCGAGCAGGGCACGGTGAAGTCGGTCGACGGCGTGAGTTTCACCGTCAACGCCGGCGAGACCTTGGCCGTGGTCGGCGAGTCCGGTTCCGGCAAGTCGGTGACCAGCTTGTCCATCATGGGTTTGATTCCGGCCGATGCCGGTCGCGTGGTCGGCGGCAGCATCCGCTTCAGGCGCCGCGACGGCGACACCGTCGACCTGACGCGCCTGTCGCAACGCAGCCTGCGCCAGTTGCGCGGCAATGAAATCGCGATGGTGTTCCAGGAGCCGATGACCAGCCTGAATCCGGTCTTCACGCTCGGCGACCAGATCGCCGAAAGCGTGCGCCTGCATCTGGGCAAGAGTCACAAGGACGCCATGATCCACGCCCAGCGCATGCTGGAGCTGGTCGAGATTCCCGCCGCCGCGCGTCGCCTCTATGAATATCCACATCAGTTGTCGGGCGGCATGCGCCAGCGCGTGATGATCGCGCTGGCCTTGTCGTGCAATCCTTCGCTGCTGATCGCCGACGAGCCGACCACGGCGCTGGACGTGACGATACAGGCGCAGATCCTGGCGCTGCTGCAAAAGCTGCAGCGCGAAACCGGCACCGGCATCCTGTTCATCACCCACAACCTCGGCGTGGTGGCCGAGATCGCCGACCGTGTCGCCGTGATGTATGCCGGCCGCATGGTGGAGCAGGGGAGCGTGCCGCAGATTTTCGACAAGCCTCAGCATCCTTACACCGCCGGCTTGCTGAACTGCCTGCCGGGCCGCAGCAAGAACCACGCCGTCGCCGGCGAGCGTCCGCGTCTGGCGGCGATCCCCGGCCAGGTGGCGAGTCCGCTGGCGCCGCCGCCGGGTTGCGCTTTTGAACCGCGTTGCAGCCATGCCTCGGATGCCTGCCGTGTCGCCATGCCGCCGCTGACGCTGGGTGACGATGGGCACAATGTCCGCTGTATTTTGAGGAAGTCGGCATGAGTACTGATATCGCCAATAATGCCAACAATGCCAACGTCGCGCCGTTGGTCGAAGTTCGCAATCTGAAGAAATACTTCAGCGGCAAGCAAAAAGACGCGCCCATCCGCGCCGTCGACGACGTCAGTTTCACCATCATGCCGGGCGAAGTGCTGGGCCTGGTCGGCGAATCCGGCTCGGGCAAGAGTACCGTCGGCCGCACCCTGCTGCGCCTGATGGAAAGCAGCGGCGGCGAGATCCGTTATCAGGGCGAAGACATCTCCAATCTGTCGGCCTCGCGCATGCGTGCTCTGCGCCGCGAGATGCAGATCATTTTCCAGGATCCCTACGCCAGCCTGAACCCGCGCCAGCGCGTGCGCGACATCATCGGCGAAGCGCTCGACACCCACGGCCTGCATCGCGGCGAAGCCCGCGCCGCGCGCATCGCCGAGCTGCTGCAACTGGTCGGCTTGCGTGCGGAACACGGTGCGCGCTATCCGCACGAGTTTTCCGGCGGCCAACGCCAGCGCATCGGCATCGCCCGCGCCTTGGCGGTGGAGCCGCGTTTCATCGTCGCCGATGAACCGGTATCGGCGCTGGACGTGTCGATTCAGGCGCAGGTGATCAATTTGTTGCAAGACCTGCGCCAGCGTTTCAATCTGGCGATGTTGTTCATTTCGCATGATCTGGACGTGGTCGAATACATCTGCGACCGCGTAGTGGTGCTGTATCTGGGCAAAGTCATGGAAATCGCGCCGGCTTCCGCCTTGTTCGAGAGGCCTTTGCATCCGTATTCTCAGGCTTTGCTGGCGGCTTCGCCCAAGCCGGAGTCGGATGCGCGGGAGCAGGCCAAAAACCGTCGCACCTTGCAAGGAGATCTGCCCAGCCCTGCCAATCCTCCTTCGGGTTGCGTGTTCCGCACGCGTTGCCCGTATGCGCAAGAGGCTTGCGCGGCGACGGTTCCCGAGCTGCGCGAAGTCGCGCCGGGCCGCTGGCGCGCGTGTATTCGGGACGACGTGCTGCTGTAACGTCTGCCGGCTCGCATCGCCGTCGTCCTGACGAAAGTCAGGACCCAGCGTCGTCAGCGCTCAGGCTAAAGTCTTAACGACACTGGGTCCCAGCGTTTGCTGGGACGACGGAAGTGATGCTGTCGGCGGTGGGCAAGAATGCCTCCCGTGACGATATCGCCGGCTGTACTTCCTTTTTGCCCACCCTACTGTGTACGCCGGACTCGGCGCTCAGGAGTAAACTCTCCATCATCTGAAATTGTATTGGTGGAGCGAAAAATGGCGAAGGCAGGCAAGGCAAAGATCGAGACCTACAACAATCCCGCAGGCGGTTGGGGCGCGCTGAAGTACGTGGCGCTGAATCTGGTCAAGGAACACGTGGCCGACGGCAAGGGCCTGCGCACGCTGCTGTCGCAAAACCAGCCGGACGGTTTCGATTGCCCCGGCTGCGCCTGGCCGGACCGCGAGCACACCTCCACCTTCGAATTCTGCGAAAACGGCGTCAAGGCGGTGGCGGCCGAAGCCACCAAGAAGCGCGTGACCAACGAGTTCTTCGCGCAGCACACCGTGGCCGAGCTGATGCAACAGTCGGATTACGAGCTGGAAGACCATGGCCGCCTGACTGCGCCGATGGTCTACGACGCCATCAGCGACAAGTACGTGCCGATTGCCTGGCCGCAAGCTTTCGACTTGATCGGCCGCCATCTGAATGCGCTGCCCGACCCGAACATGGCCGACTTCTACGTCTCCGGCCGCGCCAGCAACGAAGCCGCCTTCCTGTTTCAGCTATTCGTGCGCCAGTACGGCACCAACAATTTCCCCGACTGTTCCAACATGTGCCACGAGCCGACCAGCGTCGGCCTGCCGGTCACCGTCGGCGTCGGCAAGGGCACCGTGCTGCTGGACGACTTCGACCTGTGCGACACCTTGCTGCTGTTCGGCCAGAATCCGGCCACCAACCACCCGCGCATGATGGGCGAATTGCGTGAAGCCTCCAAACGCGGCGCCACCATCGTGGCGATCAATCCTTTGAAGGAGCGCGGGCTGGAACGCTTTGCCGATCCGCAAAGCAAGATTGAAATGCTGACCATGGGCAGCACCCGGATCAGTTCGATGTTCATCCACCCGACGCTGGGAGGCGACCTGGCGCTGATCAAGGGCGTCATCAAGCGCACCATCGAGCTGGACGACGAAGCGCTGCTCAAGGGCAGTGAGCGCGTTCTGGACGTGAAATTCATCGAAGAACATACTTCCGGTTTCGACGAATTCGCCGCCGACGCACGCGCCGAAAGCTGGGCCGACATCATCGGCGAGTCGGGCGTGTCGCGCGAGGATATCGAAAGGCTGGCGCAGGTCTACGTCAAGGGCAAGGCCGTGATCGCCACCTGGGGCATGGGCCTGACCCAGCACAAGCATGCAGTGGGCACCATCCAGCTGTTGTCCAACATGATGATGTTGCGCGGGAATATCGGTCGTCCGGGCGCCGGCCTGTGTCCGGTGCGCGGTCACTCCAACGTGCAGGGCGACCGCACCGTCGGCATCGATGAAAAGCCGACCGACGCTTTCCTCGACCGCCTGGAACAGGTGTTCGAATTCAAGGCGCCGCGCCACCACGGCAACGACACCGTCGGCTCCGTGATGGCCATGCTGGAAGGCCGCACCAAGGTCTTCATCGGCCTGGGCGGCAACTTCGCCATGGCCACGCCGGATACGCCGCGCACCTTCGACGCCATGCGTTCGTGCAACTTGACCGTCCACATCACCACCAA
This sequence comes from Herbaspirillum sp. CF444, assembly GCF_000282135.1. Taxonomy (GTDB): domain Bacteria; phylum Pseudomonadota; class Gammaproteobacteria; order Burkholderiales; family Burkholderiaceae_D; genus Herbaspirillum. The sequence continues at coordinate 59,618 of NZ_AKJW01000080.1, read as the reverse complement.
GCTCAACCGCAGCCATCTGGTGCACGGTAAGGACGCCTTGATCCTGCCGACGCTGGGCCGTACCGAGATCGACATGCAAGCCGGCGGCGCGCAAGGCGTGACGGTGGAGGATTCGATGAGCATGGTGCACGTCTCCTACGGCATCAACAAGCCGGCTTCGGAAAACTGCATGTCGGAAACCGCCATCGTCGCGCATATCGCCGAGGCGACGATGAAACATCGCGACAATGGCAAGAAGATAGCCTGGCTCTGGTACGCCGAAGACTATTCGCGCATCCGCGACGCCATCGAAAAAGTCTACGACTCCTTCAAGGACTACAACCAGCGCATCGCCAACCCCGGCGGCTTCCATCTGGGCGTCGCCTCGCGCGACCGCGTCTGGAAGACCGGCACCGGCAAGGCCAATTTCGTGGTCAATGCGATTCCGCTGGATACGCCTATCCATCGCGCGCGCAAGATGTACGGGGAGAAGCTGATGACGCTCATGACCACGCGCTCGCACGATCAGTACAACACCACCATCTACGGCATGGACGACCGTTATCGCGGCGTGTTCGGCCAGCGTCGCGTGATCTTCATCAACAAGCAGGATCTGGACGTGCTGGGGTTGAAGGACGGCGAGTGGGTCGACGTCGTCAGCGTCTGGGACGATGGCATCGAACGCCGCGCCGACGGTTTCCTGCTGGTGGAATACGACATCCCGCGCGGTTGCCTCGGCAGCTACTATCCCGAGACCAATCCGCTGGTGCCGCTGGAAAGTTTTGCCGACCAGGCGCGTACGCCGACGTCGAAATCGATTCCAGTACTGTTGCATCGCGCTGCGGTACAGCACGCCAAGGCGGCCTGAGAGACATTGCATGGACGACGCGAGCGAACAATTGCCGCCCGAGCTGGTGCGCATCCTGGATGAGCTGTACCAGGAGTATCAGCGCAGCCAGGCGCCGCTGTCGCTGGCGCGTCTGTCCAAGCGCACCGAGTTGCGCATGAGTACGTTACGGCGCTTTTTGACGGCGCTGGAAGAGGCGGGAATTGCGACGGTGGTGATCAATGACGACGGCGCCGGCAACGCCATCCTGACGGCTGCCGGACTCAAATTGCACGGCTGAGTTTCAGCTAAGTTCGGCGACGATTTTGGCTATCGTCTTCAAGGCTTTTTCAATCTCTTTCGACCACGTATAGCTGTAGTTCAAGCGAATGAAATGGCTGTAGCGGTTGGTCGCGGCAAAGATGCGCCCCGGTGCGATCGTGATGCCCAGCACCAGGCAGCGCCGGTACAACTCCATCGCATCCACGCGCGGCGGCAGCGCTATCCACAGGATGTAGCCGCCGGCCGGCTCCGACACGTGCGTCCCTTCAGGAAAAAATCTCAAGACGAAATGCCGCATCAGATCGCGCTGTTGCAGCAGACCGCGCCGCACTCGGCGCAGATGGCGTTCGTAGCCGCCTTGCGTCAGGTACTCGGCAATCGCGCGCTGCGGGATGGTCGGCGTGGCCAGCGTGTTGAGGAATTTGAGTTTTTCGACCTGGTTGCGATAGCGGCCGGGAATCGCCCAGCCCACGCGGTACGCCGAAGTCAGGCTCTTGGAAAAGGACGAGCAGTGCAGCACCAGGCCGTCGCGGTCGTAGGTTTTGAGCGAGGTCGGATGCGCTGCGCCGTAGAACAACTCGCTATAGACCGCATCTTCGATCAGCGGCATGTCGTATTGATGCGCGAGGTCGACCAGTCGCTGCTTGTTGGCGTCCGGCATCATCGAGCCGAGCGGATTCTGGAAGTTGGGCATCACCATGCAGGCGGCGATCTTCTGGGTTTGCAGCAAGGCTTCCAGCGCATCGAGGTCAATGCCGGCCAGCGGATCGGTAGGCACTTCGACGGCGCGCATGCCCATGCGTTCGATGGCGTGCAGCATGGCGTAGAAGGTCGGCGTCTCCACCGCGATCGTGTCGCCCGGTTGCGCCACGGCTTGCAGGCAGAGATTGATGGCTTCGGTCGCGCCGACGGTGATGATGATGTCTTCCGGGGCGATGTTGAGGCCGGTTTCCAGATAGCGCCGTGCGATCTGGCGCAGCAGGTCGGGGTGGCCCGGCGGCAGATCGGTGAAGACGCTGAAGCTGTCGCTGTTGCGCGTGATGCGGCTGGCGTACTGGCCGATGCGCTGCGACGGGAACAGCGCCGGATTCGGGTAGGGCGAGCCGAGCGGGATGGTGCCGTCTTGCTGGATGGTTTTCAGCGTCGCCAGCACCAGCCGGCTGACGTCGACTTCATGCGGCTGCTGGGTCGCAGGATGTGTCGGCGGCAGCAGTTTGGGAGCCGTCGGCGCTGGCGTTTGCGCGGCGGTCTTGCGGACGAAATAGCCCGACTGCGGATGGCTCTCGATGATGCCGCGGCTTTCCAGCAATTCGTAGGCGCGCACCACCGTGGTGACGCTGACGTTGTGCTGCTGGCTGGCGACGCGCACCGACGTCACGCGCTCGCCCGGCTGCAAGACGCCGGCACGGATGGACGCCGCCAGTTCGTCGGCGAATTTTTTGTAGAGCGGAATTTGAGGCGTAGTGGGTGTACGGGCCATGCTTTATTGTTCTGCTTTATTCTGCTGTTAGAGTAGCGTTGCTACGCATTCTACAGAAAGGCGCCATACATGATCACCGTCCATCATCTGAACAACTCCCGTTCCCAGCGCGTGCTATGGCTGCTGGAAGAGTTGGGACTCGAATACGACATCAAGTTTTATCAGCGCGATCCCAAGACCATGCTGGCGCCGCAGTCGCTGCGCGACATCCATCCGCTGGGCAAATCGCCGGTGATTACCGACGGCGACCTGACGATCGCCGAGTCCGGCGCGATTGTCGAATATCTGGTCGAACGCTACGGCAACGGCCAATTCATCCCCGCAGCCGGCACCCCTGAGCGGCTGCGCTATCGCTACTGGCTGCACTATGCAGAAGGCTCGGCGATGCCGCTCTTGCTGATGAAGCTGATCTTCAGCCGTCTGCCGAAATCGGTGCCGGGCCTGATCAGGCCGGTCGCCCGCCTGATCTGCAACGGGGTGTTGGGCCGCATGGTCGATCCGCAACTGAAACGGCATTTGCAATATCTGGAAGGCGAACTCTCCAAGAGCACCTGGTTTGCCGGCAATACCTTCTCGGCAGCCGACATCCAGATGAGCTTTCCGGTGGAAGGCGCCCGTTCGCGCGGCGGCCTCGACGGGCATTATCCGAATCTGCTGAAGTATCTGGAGGCCATCCACGGACGTCCGGCCTATCAGCGTGCGCTGGAGCGGGGCGGTCCTTATGAGCTGCTGCGCTGACATGGCGTGAGCCGCCGGCGGATTGCGACATATCTGCATTGAAGGAGCGGAATCGCCGTGGACATGTGCCCGGCGATTTTTTTTTCGTCCTGAATCTTGTTGGTTTTGCAAGAGATCCAGCCGGTGGAAGTCCTGCCTTCGCGCGGAGAGGCGGGCGTCTGTATCGATCTGCAGCCTTATGTATCGCAAAGTAAATCCTGAAGAAAGGCTGCATTTTTCCTTCAACTCGAAGTTATAATTGAGAATTATTATTATTTAGATTGGCGCTTTGAGGCCATCTTCAGTGGAACATGAGGGAAGTCGCCGCCGGGAACATGCCAAAACAGCAACGTCGCTCGTTCTGGCTCAAGCATTTGCATCAATGGCACTGGATCAGCTCGGCCATCTGCCTGGTCGCCATGCTGCTGTTCGCGGCCACCGGCCTGACGCTGAATCATTCCGCGCAAATCGAGGCGCATCCGCAGGTGTCGAGCAAGCAGGCGCAGTTGCCCAGGGACTTGCTGGCGCAACTGACCGCGGAGCAGCACAAGGACAAGGATGTCTTGCCGGCGCCGCTGAAGACCTGGCTCGACAAGCAATTGTCGGTCGCGATAGAGCAGCAGACCGGCGAATGGTCGGCCGACGAGCTGTACGTCTCCCTGCCGCGTCCGGGCGGCGACGCCTGGCTGCGCGTCGACCTCGGCAGCGGCAAGGTCGAATATGAAAAAACCGATCGCGGCTGGGTCTCCTATTTCAACGATTTGCACAAGGGCCGCAATACCGGCACGGCGTGGAGCTGGTTCATCGACATCTTCGCCGTGGCTTGCCTGGTGTTCTGCATCACGGGGATGTTTTTGCTGCAACTGCATGCCGGCAATCGTCCGGTGACCTGGCCGCTGGTCGGACTCGGGCTGATCGTGCCGTTGGTGCTGGCGATCATTTTCATTCATTGATTTTTCATTTATTTCTTTCACAAGCGAGGTTGAGTCATATGCGCGTGCTGGTCCCTGGTCTGTTGCCGACGACGTTGTCGGCTGCCCTGATGGGCGTGGTGTCGTTGCCGGTGGTGGCGGCGGACATGAACGTCAAAGTCGAAATCCCGCGGTTGAACGTGGCCGAGTACCACCGTCCCTACGTCGCCGTCTGGCTGGAGCGTCCCGACCAAAGCGTCGCGGCGACGCTGGCGGTCTGGTACGACGTCAAGAAGAAAGACAAGGAAGGCGAGAAATGGCTGAAGGACCTGCGCCAATGGTGGCGCCGCGCCGGCCGCGACGTGCAGATGCCCGTCGACGGCGTGAGCGGGGCGACGCGTCCTGCCGGCGAGCAGCAACTGACGTTTAGCGGCGACAAGGGCGCGCTGGCGCAATTGCCGCCCGGCGACTACGTTCTGATGGTGGAAGCGGCGCGCGAAGTGGGCGGCCGCGAAGTGGTCAAGGTGCCGCTGCAATGGCCGCCGAAGGCCGGGCAAAGCGCCAAAGGCAAGGGCGAATCCGAGCTTGGCGCCATCACGCTGGACTTCAAACCGTAACCGGAAGGACACATGAAACGTTCATTCAAATTCGCCGCGCTGGCCATGGCGCTGGCAATCGGTTTGCCGCTGTCCGCCAGCGCGCATCGCACCTGGCTGCTGCCGGCGTCGACGGTCCTGTCGGGCAATGATCCCTGGGTCACGGTCGATGCCGCGGTGTCGAACGATCTGTTCTTCTTCGAAAGCTTCGCGCTGAAACTGGACGGCCTGCAAGTGACGGCGCCGGACGGCACCTTCGCCAAGCCGGAAAACGCCTACACCGGCAAATACCGCACCAGCTTCGACCTGCATCTGACGCAAAGCGGCACCTACAAGATCGCCGTCATCAGCATGGGCCTGTTCGGCAGCTACAAGGATGCCGCCGGTCAGACCAAACGCTGGCGCGGCACCGCCGAGACCCTGGCCAGGGAAATCCCGGCCGATGCCAAGGATTTGCAAGTGACGCAGATGCAGGGCCGCATCGAGACCTTCGTCACCGCCGGCAAGCCGTCGAAGAAAGTGCTGGAAACCACCGGCGCCGGCCTGGAGCTGCAGGCGATCACGCATCCGACCGATCTGATCGCCGGTGAAACGGCGAGCTTCCGCATGCTGCTCGACGGCAAGTCGGCCGCCAACGTCAAGGTGACGGTGGTGCCGGGCGGCACGCGCTATCGCGACAAGCTCAACGAACTGACGCCGACGACCGACGCCGACGGCAAGTTCAGCGTGACCTGGCCGTCGGCCGGCATGTACTGGATGGAAGCGACGGTCAAGGACAACAAGCCCAACCTCAAGCCGGCTACCGATCGTCGCGCCAATTACACCGCGACGCTGGAAGTGTTGGCGCCTTAAGAAGCTCTGTTGACGTGTCAGGCGTTCGCCGTACCGGCGGCGAACGCTGTTTTCACGGGCCGTCATCCGACGGCCTTCTCCATCCCTCTCCGGAAAGAATTGTCTGTACCGTCATGAATCGCGTTTTTATCCCGCTGAGCCTGTCTCAACCCGATCCTGTTCCGGCTGATGCCGTCGTCGACAGCCTGTCCGGGTTGACGATGGGCACGTCCTGGTCGGTCAAGCTGATCCGTCCGACGGGCGGTGATCCGGAGACGATTCGGGAAGGCATACAAGCTCAGCTCGATCTGGTCGTTGCGCAGATGAGTACCTGGAGCGTCGACTCCGACCTGAGCCGCTACAACCACGCTGCCGCCGATAGCTGGCATGTGTTGCCTGCGCATTTCCTGAAGGTGCTCGATTGTGCGCTTGCCGTTGCCGAGCGCAGCGGCGGCGCGTATGACCCGAGTGTCGGCCCGCTGGTTAATTTGTGGGGCTTCGGCCCCGATCCCAAACGCCCGGACCGGCCGCACGATGCCGCCATCGCACGCGAACGCCAGCGCTGCGGCTGGCAGCGCATTCACATCGATCGCGCGCGCCATGCCTTGCTGCAACCGGGCGGCCTGTATCTCGATTTTTCTTCCATCGCGAAGGGCTACGGCGTCGATCTTGTTGCCGCTTATCTGCGCAGAATCGGCGTCGTCAGTTATCTCGTGGAAGTCGGCGGTGAATTGTACGGACACGGCGTCAAGGCCGACGGTCAGCCGTGGTGGGCAGGCATGGAGCATCCTCCCGCGACATCGAGCACGCATGATCGCCTGCAAAGCGTTGTCGCGCTGCACGGCGTGGCGCTGGCGACTTCCGGCGACTATCGACGCTATTTCGAAGACGGCGATCGCCGCTACTCGCACACCATCGATCCGCGCACGGCGCAACCGGTCGCGCACGCGCTGGCATCCGTCGCCGTGCTGCATGCCGACTGCATGACCGCCGATGCCTGGGCCACGGCATTGATGGTGCTCGGTGACGAAGACGGCCTTGCGCTCGCATTGCGCCATGGCGTGGCGGCCTTGTTCATCAGTCGCGACGGCGACGGATTCCGCGAGCGCCTGACCCCGGCCATGCAGGCGATGCTGGGATGAGCAAACCTGTGCGTACGCAATTCCTGCCCGGTCCCGGCCTGACCGGCCTGGTCTGCGCCGTCTGCGCGACGGTGGCCATCGGCCGGATGCAATTGCTGGAGGCGACTGCCGGACGTTTGTTCGTGGCGGCGCTGGTGCTGCTGTTTTACATGGTGTTCTGCTTTGTCATTTTCGTTAGCCATCGTCGCAAGAAACAGGCGGCGCTGGTGTGGCAGCACGGCGATGCTAACCGGACGGGCGATACCCCTCAAGAAGTACTGATCGCGTTTGCCAGCCAGACCGGTTTTGCCGAGCAGATCGCACAACAGACGGCGCAAGCCTTGAAAGACGCCGGCATGCAGGTTCGCGCCTGCAGCCTTGCACAGCTGGATCTGGCGCAGTTGCAAGCGGTGCGCCGCGTGCTGTTCGTGGTCAGCACGACCGGAGAAGGCGACGCTCCCGACTGTGCCGCAGGGTTTGCGCGCAAGGTGATGGGGCAGGCGGCGACGCTGCAGGATGTGCACTACGGCGTGCTGGCGCTCGGCGATCGCAGTTACGTGCAGTATTGCGCCTTCGGCCATGCGCTCGATGCCTGGCTGCGCCACCATGGCGCGCATGCGATGTTCGACATGGTGGAGGTCGACAATGGCGACCCCGGCGCCTTGCGCCACTGGCAGTATCATCTGGGCGTGCTGAGCGGCCATGCCGACATGGCCGACTGGAGCGCGCCCGGCTACGAGCGCTGGACCTTGTCCGAGCGGCGTCTGCTCAATCCCGGCAGCGCCGGCGGAGCGGCTTTCCACCTGGCGTTCAAGCCTGTCGATGCGCAACAGCCGCTGTCATGGCAAGCCGGCGACATTGCCGAAATCGGTCCGCGCAACGCTCCCGCCAAAGTGAGCGCCTTGCTGGATGCCTTGCAACTGGATGGCGGCGCACCCGTGCATGACCAGGCGCCGGACGGAACCGCCACCCTTGGCGAGGTCCTCGCACGCAGCCTGTTGCCGCACGATGCAGTGGAGCTGGCGCGCTTGCAGGGAATGACGGCGCAAGCCCTGGCGGACGGTCTCAAGCCGCTGCCGCATCGCGAATACTCGATCGCCTCGCTGCCGCAGGACGGTCAATTGGAATTGCTGGTGCGCCGGACGGTTCTGCCGGACGGCAATCCGGGACTGGGATCAGGCTGGCTGACGGCGCATCTGGGCGAGCGGGGTGAACTCGATTTGCGCGTGCGGCAGAATCGCGGCTTTCACCCGCCCGTCGACGATTGTCCGCTGATCCTGATCGGCAACGGCACCGGCCTTGCGGGTTTGCGCGCGCACATGAAGGCGCGCATTGTTTTGGACCGTCGGCGCAACTGGCTGTTGTTCGGCGAACGTTCCGCGCAACATGATTTTTTCCATCGCACCGAGATCGAGCGCTGGCAGGCGCAAGGCATGCTGGCACGCCTGGATCTGGCATTTTCACGCGATCAGGCGCAGCGCATCTATGTGCAGGACCGCCTGCGCGAAGCGGCGCACCTGCTGCAACAGTGGGTCGACGATGGCGCCGCCATCTATGTCTGCGGCAGTCTGGAGGGCATGGCAGGCGGCGTGGCGCAGGCGCTGAGTGCGATTCTGGGCGAGCAAGTGCTGGAGAGCATGGCGGAGCAAGGCCGCTACCGCCGCGACGTCTATTGAGAGTCGTGAACAAAGCGCCGCTGGCGGCGTTGCACCCACTTGCCGTACCTCCGTACTGTCTGCGCGGGCGCGCCTTGCCAGCGGCGCTTTGTTCACGACTCCAGGCTGCGGATTGTACTTTTCCCCTCCGACAGGAGAGAATAGGCGCATAGCGACTTCAAGAGACAAGAAAAATGAGTTTTTTCGCCAGCTTTTTACTGATCCTCTTGCTCGTGGTCATCAGCGCATTTTTGTCCTGCGCCGAAATTTCCCTCGCCGCCTCGCGCAAAATCCGTCTCGAAATGCTCGCCAAGGAAGGCGACGCCAATGCCTTGCGCGTGCTCGCCCTGCAGGCGCAGCCGGGCAATTTTTTCACGGTGGTGCAGATCGGCCTGAACGCCGTCGCCATTCTCGGCGGCGTGGTCGGCGAGCCGGCGCTGACGCCGCACATGGTCAGCGCGGTGAGCACGGTGTATCAGGGACCGTGGCTGGATACGGTGAGTTTTTCGATTTCCTTTTTGCTGGTCACCGCCTTCTTCATCCTGTTTGCCGACCTCATGCCCAAGCGCCTGGCAATGCTGGCGCCCGAGCGCGCTGCCATCATGCTGGTCAGCCCGATGCTGTTCCTGGAGCGCGTGTTCAAGCCGCTGATCTGGCTGTTCAACGGCTTGTCGAAGATGTTTTTCACTCTGTTCGGTTTGCCGCAGGTGCGCCACGACGTCATCACGCCCAATGAAATCCACGCCATCGTCGACGCCGGCGCACAGGCCGGCGCCTTGCTGCATCAGGAGCATCACCTGATCGAAAACGTGTTCGAGCTGGAAAGCCGTTACGTGCCCTCGGCCATGACGCAGCGCGAGAGCATCGTCTATTTCCTCGTCACCGATACCGAGGAAATGCTGCGCCAGAAGATCATCGACCATCCGCACTCGCGCTTCCTCGTCTGCGAAAACAATATCGACGACGTGCTCGGCTACATCGACAGCAAGGACGTGCTCAAGCGCCTGCTCAAGGGCGAGCAGTTTTCGCTGCGCGACAAGGGCCTGATCCACGTGCCGCTGTCGATTCCTGACAGCCTCAATCTGTGGGAAGTGCTGGAGCGCATGAAAGCCGTCGACGAAGACCTCGCCGTCGTCGTCAACGAGTATGCGCTGGTGGTCGGCATCATCAGCATCACCGACGTCACCAGCGTGCTGATGGGCAATCTGCTCAACCTGTCGTCGGAAGAGCAGCAGATCGTCAAGCGCGACGAACACTCCTGGCTGATGGACGGCCTCACGCCGCTGGCCGAGGTGATGAATGCACTGTCCATCAGCGAATATCCGAATCCGATGGGATATGAAACGCTGGCCGGTTTCATCATGTACATGCTGCGAAAAATTCCGAAGAAAACCGACTTTGCGCTGTTCGCCGATTACAAATTCGAAGTTGTCGACATCGAAGGCAACAGGATCAATCAGCTCCTGGTGACGCGATTCAAGCCGGAGAAAATCGAAAAGCCCGAACAAGAAAAAGCCTGAACAAAAAAGACGCGAACAAGCGCGGCAGGATCCATTCATCGGCAACAGAGAGGGCTCACAGGAGCCGGCATGCATTGCATGAAGCACCGTCGTGCGCAAGGTTGCGCGCGGTTTTCAGGACATGGCGGCACGTCGCCATTCAGGCCAGGTCATCCATGAAACGGCTAGTGATGCAGATCATCGGTTCCGGTGCAAAACGACAATCTGCATTCAGATTGGCATATATCTTGCACATACGTTGGTAGGAATAAAGAGAACGTCCGGATCATGTATGAAAGCGAGAGTCGTGTATGACACATCTTCCTTATGCCTGCTTGCTTCATCTCGCCGGCAATGACGCCGTTGCCCGGAATGCGGAGCAATTCAGCTCGGATGCCGATGGCGTACCTTGTGCTTTGTTATCGCGCCCCGTATTGCGCAGACTTGTTCGCAAGTGGTTGAGTTTATTCAGATAAATACACCCGTCACGGCCCCCGAGAGCATGCGAGAAAGGGGATGCACGGCCGGCGCATCCCTCAAAGCATTGATGCAAACAAGTGCGGCTGCTCAGGTTTGAATGAATTTTTCCAGCGGATAGTGGTGTTTGATGAAGGGCGATTTGATCACGATATAGCTGAAATATTTTTCAATGTGCAAATTCTGTTCGAGCAGGTCTTCAATAATGCTTTGGTAGTGCACCACGCTGCGCGTGACGAATTTCAGCAGATAATCGTAGCCGCCGCTCACCAGATGGCATTCAATGATTTCATCGACATTGCGAATGTAAGCTTCAAATTTGGCAAAGTCTTCGCGGCGGTGATCGGACAGCGTCACTTCGGTGAACACCACCTGTACGTCGCTCAGTTTTTCCAGGCGGATATAGGCGCCATAGCCGCTGATGTAGCCGGCTTTTTCCAGGCGTTTTACGCGGATCAGGCAAGGGCTGGGCGACAGTCCGACGGCGTCGGCCAACACCACGTTCGTGATCCGGCTGTTCTGCTGCAGGTGGCACAGAATCCGTAAATCAATGCGATCCAGTTTCAGAGCACCATTAGCATTCATTGTCGCCCTCTAGTTCAACTTGTTAGAACGTTATCCTATCACACGGCACAATCCTGAAATTGTGTCTTGCTGTGTCTTGATATGTCTTGCCGTATCCGTTGCGATGTCCTGCGTCGCCTCAATCTTTCACGGATTCCGCCGCCAGTGCTTTTGCCCGCAAAGCCACTCAGGCCATGCTGTCGCGCACCTCGGGTTGCGCCAACACTTCATCCAGAATGGTCTTGAGTCGTGCAAACATCAGCGCGAAGTCGTCACTGGTGTAGCACAGGGCCGGGGCAAAGCCGAGGATATTGTCGCCGAACGCGCGGAAGATCAGACCATGCTTGTAGGCGGCGCCGGCGATCCGTTCATGCAGCTTCAGTTCCGCCGGGAAGCGCTGTTTGGTATGTTTGTCGGCCACCAGTTCCAGCGCGCCCAGCAAACCGCGGCTGCGGGCATCGCCTACCAGCGGATGCGCTGCCAGCGCACGCAGGCCGCCGGCAAATACCGGTTCCTGTGCCGCAGCATTGGCCAGCAGACCGCCTTCGTGATACAGGCGCAGGACTTCCAGGCCAATCGCGGCGCTCACCGGATGCGCCGAATAGGTCTGGCCATGGCCCACCACGACTTGTGGCGCGGCGCCATCGGCGATACCGTTGTAGACGCGATCCGACATCATCACCGCGCCCATCGGCGCATAACCGGCGGTCAGGCCCTTGGCCATGGTCATCAGATCCGGCTGGACGTCTTCCGCCGCGCAGGCGAACAGAGGACCGGTGCGGCCAAAGCCGGTAATCACTTCATCCACGACGAACAGGATATCCAGTTCATTGCAGGTTTTTTGCATCGCTTTGAGCCAGCCGACCGGCGGCACGATCACGCCGCCGGAACCCTGGATGGGTTCGCAGAAGAAGGCGGCGACGTTGTCCGCACCCAAGGCTTCAACCTTGGCACGCAGTGCCGCGACCGAACCGGCGATGATGGCTTCGTCGCCGGTGGCCGGATTGCGGTAGGGATAGGGCGAAGCGATGTAATGCTGATGCGGCAGCGGCAGATCGAAATTGAAATGAAAATTCGGCAGCGCGGTCAGCCCGGCGCCGACCGACGAGGAACCGTGATAGCCGCGTTCCAATGCAATCAGATGTTTCTTGGTCGGCTTGCCGATGGAATTGTAGTAATGCGTGATGTAGCGGACCGCCGCGTCCACGGCATCGGAGCCGCCCAGCGTGAAATAGACGTGGGTGAGCGAGGCCGGGCTCAGTTCGACCAGTTTTTGCGCCAGCAGGATGGCCGGCTCGGAGCCGAAATGGAAATAGCCGGTGGCATAGGGCAAGCGCGTCATTTGTTCGGCGGCAACCCGCACGATGCTGTCCTGGCCGTAGCCGGTATTGACGCACCACAGGCCGGAAAATGCATCCAGCAATTCCTTGCCGGCGTGGTCGGTCAGATAGGCGCCGCGTCCTGATTGAAGGATGGTGACGCCGACGTGTTCATGTTCGCGAAAACTGGCGACCGGATGGATCAGGTGATCGCGGTCAATGGAGACGAGAGTGGATGTTTGCATGTCGATGAGCTTTGGATGGCGTTGACGGGCCTGCGCGGAAAAAGCAGGTAACGGATTGGGTATATCCTAAGCCGCCTGCACCAGTGTTCGTGTGCAAGATGCCGTGCCGGAAACGCATCTTCAAGCTATTTATACGGCGTGGCAGCATTTTCTGCGGTGATGTCGGAAATCGGATTCGGCCATGCCCGGAACGGTCGCGGCAGCGGTTCGGAAGGACGGGGAAAGGCCGGGCGAACGCCGATTGGGTTCGCCCGGCGCCTTTCAGAGCTGGCCCTGGCAGATGTATTTGGTATGCAGATAATCGTCCAAGCCGTGCACGGAACCTTCGCGTCCGTAGCCTGACTCCTTGACGCCGCCGAACGGTGCCGCTTCTGCTGCAATCGCACCTTCATTGATGCCGACGATGCCGGATTCCAGCGCCTCCGCCACACGCCAGATGCGGCGCACATCGGTCGAGTAGAAATAGGCCGCCAGTCCGAACGGCGTGTCGTTGGCCGCCGCGATCACTTCGGCTTCAGTGGCAAATCGCGTCACCGGGGCCACCGGACCGAAGGTTTCTTCGTAACTGCATTCCATGCCGGCATGGACATCGGCCAGGATGGTCGGTGCAAAATAATTCGGGCCGTCGCACGAAGCCGAGCGCAGGCGCTTGCCGCCGACCACGATACGGGCGCCGCGCGCCACCGCATCGAGGACATGGCGTTCGATTTTGTCGACGGCGCGGGCATTGATCATCGGTCCGATTTGCGAAGCCGGATCGGTGGCCGGGCCGACGCGCAAGGCGCCGACCCTGGCGGCCAGTTTGTCGAGGAAGGCGTCATGCACGCCCGCTTGCACATACACGCGGTTGGGGCACACGCAGGTCTGGCCGCCATTGCGGAATTTGGCCGCCATCACGCCTTCGACCGCGACATCCAGATCGGCGTCGTCGAACACAATGAACGGCGCATTGCCGCCCAGTTCCAGGGACAGTTTTTTCAAGGTATCCGCCGAACGGCGCGCCAGATGCTTGCCGACCGGGGTCGAGCCGGTGAAGGTGATCTTGCGCACGCGGCTATCGTCGAGCCAGACATCCACCACTTCCGGCGTGCGTTCGCGCGAGGCGGTGACGATGTTGATGACGCCGGCCGGCACACCGGCTTCCTGCGCCAGCTTGATCAATGCCAGCGAGGTCAGCGGCGTATCTTCGGCGGGCTTGCACACCACCGTGCAGCCGGCCGCCAATGCCGGTGCGATCTTGCGCGCGATCATCGCCGCCGGGAAATTCCACGGCGTGATGGCCGCGACCACGCCGACCGGTTCCCGGAGTGCGAACATGCGGCGCCCCGGTACCGGGGCGGGAATCACGTCGCCATTGGCGCGCGTGGCTTCTTCGGCAAACCACTCGACGTAACTGGCGGCATACAGCACTTCGCCCTTGCCTTCGGCCAGCGGCTTGCCTTGTTCTCGCGAGATCAGGCGTCCCAGATCGTCCTGATGGGCGAGCATCAGATCGTTCCAGCGTTTCAGGATTTGCGCGCGCTGTTTGGCCGGTACCGCGCGCCAGGCGGGGAAGGCCGCATGGGCGGCATCGACGGCGGCGGCGGCATCGGCCGCGCTGCCGTCAGGCACGCTGGCAAAGACCGTATCGCTGGCAGGATCGGTGACGTCAAGACGGCGGCCATCGCTGGCATCGCACCAGTTGGCGCCGATCAATTGCGCGCCCGGCATCAGGTCCTGGCGCTGTAAAGTCAAAGTCATGATGGATCGGTTTCCTCGATATTGGATAGGAGATCAGGCGGCCGCAACGCGTTGCGCGATGGCGACGCCCAGTTCGGTCGTACTGGCCTTGCCGCCCAGGTCCGGCGTGAGCGGGCCTTCGATCAGCGCGGCTTCGATGGCGCGGACGATGGCATCGTGCGCCGCGCGGCCGGCGCCTTGGCCCTGTGTCAGGAAATCCAGCATCAATGCTCCGGACCAGATCATGGCGATCGGATTGGCGATGTTCTTGCCGTAGATGTCCGGCGCCGAACCATGCACCGGTTCAAACAGCGACGGGAAGCGGCGGTCGGGATTGAGGTTGGCCGAGGGGGCCAGGCCGATCGTGCCGGTGGTGGCCGGCCCCAGGTCGGACAGGATATCGCCGAACAGATTGCTGGCCACGACGACGTCGAAGCGGGTCGGTTGCAGCACGAAGCGCGCCGACAGGATATCGATGTGCTGTTTGTCTACCTTGACTTCCGGATAGCCCTTGCCGACGGCATCGGCGCGACCATCCCACCATGGCATGCTGATGGCGATGCCGTTGGATTTGGTGGCCACCGTCAAATGCTTGCGCGGGCGGCTGTCGGCCAGCTCGAAAGCGTATTTCAGGACGCGGTCGGAACCGTGACGCGAAAACACCGATTCCTGGATCACGATTTCACGGTCGGTGCCTTCGTACATGATGCCGCCCAGCGAAGTGTATTCGCCTTCGGTATTTTCACGCACCACGAAATAGTCGATGTCGCCGGCCTTGCGGCCTGCCAGCGGACAAGGCACCCCTTCGAACAGGCGCACCGGGCGCAGGTTGATGTACTGGTCGAATTCGCGCCGGAATTTCAGCAGCGAGCCCCACAAGGAGACGTGGTCGGGCACGGTGGCCGGCCAGCCGACGGCGCCGAAGTAGATCGCGTCGAAGCCTTGCAGCTGGTCTTTCCAGTCATCCGGCATCATCTTGCCGTGCGCAGCGTAATAGTCGCAACTGGCCCATTCGATGGCGCGGCAGTCGAGCGCGATGTCAAAGCGCGCGGCCGCGGCCTTGACGACGCGCAGGCCTTCCGGCATCACTTCCTTGCCAATGCCGTCGCCGGCGATCAGTGCGATTTTGAATGTCTTGGTCATTTCGTTTCCCTGAGTTCAGGTTGCTAAAGGGGGGGTGTGATCCAGTTCGTCGAGCCATCCCTGGCGCAATTCCGGCACCGAGCGTTCGAGCAGCTGGTAATACGGATGGTGCGGGCCGCGGTCGTAGTCGGCGCGTGCTACCTGATCCAGTTTGCGGCCGTGTTGCATGACGACGATTTCATCGCAAACGGCACGCACCGTGTGCAGGTCATGGCTGATGAAGAGATAGGAGACATTGAGTTCGCGTCGCAGTTCTGCCATCAGGTCGAGCACGGCGGCGCCGACCACGGTATCGAGCGCGGAAGTGACTTCGTCGCACAGTATCAGGTCGGGTTCGGCGGCCAGGGCACGGGCCAGGTTGACGCGCTGTTTCTGGCCGCCGGACAAGCCGCCCGGCAAGCGTTTGGCGACGGTATGCGGCAGTTTGACCAGATCCAGCAACTCCTGGATGCGTCGTTGCAGCGCCGCGCCGCGCAGGCCCTTATAAAATTGCAGAGGCCGCGCCAGAATGTCTTCGATGGTTTGCGCCGGATTGAGCGCGGTATCGGCAATCTGGAACACCATCTGGATTTGTCGCAACTCTTCCTTGCTGCGTTGCGCCAGCCGCGGTTTGAGTTCGCGTCCATTGAACAAGATGGTGCCGCGACAAGGCGGCAGCAGGCCTGCAATCGCCCGTGCCAGCGTGCTTTTCCCGGAGCCGGACTCGCCGATCACGCCGATGGCCTGGCCGGGGTAGAGTTTCAGACTGATGTCTTGCAATACCAGTTTGGCCGGTTCGCCGCGGGCATCGAGCGGACCGTAGCCAACCGCGATTTGATGCAGATCAAGCAGCGCTTGCGAGTTGTCGGCTGCTTTGCCGGCTTCGCGCGGCGTGGGCCGGGCTGCCGCCAGCAGGCTTTTGGTGTAGTCGCTGACGGGCGCTTCCAGTATCTGCCTGGTCGAATTGAGTTCGCGCATCTGGCCGTTGCGCAATACCAGAATATGGTCCGCCATCTGCGCCACCACGGCGAGATCGTGGCTGACATAGACGGCGGTGGCGCGGCGCTCGCGCACCACCCGGCGAAACGCGCGCAAGACTTCGATCTGCGTCGTGACATCCAGCGCCGTGGTGGGTTCGTCGAGAATCACCAGGTCCGGATCGGTAATCAGCGCCATCGCGGCCATCAGGCGCTGCAACTGGCCGCCTGACACCTGGTGCGGATAGCGCTCGCCGATGGTGTCCGGATCGGGCAACGCCAGTTCGCGGAACAAGGCAATCGCCTTGGTTTTGGCTTCGGCCGGGGTACAGGTCCGATGGATGCGGGTCGGCTCGATGACCTGATCCAGGATGGTGCGCGACGGATTGAACGAGGCCGCCGCACTCTGCGCAATATAGGCCACGGTGCGGCCGCGCAGCGCGCGTTGCTGACGCCCGCTCATTTGCAGGACATCGACTGCGCCGATGTGCACGCTGCCGCCGGAAATTTGACAGCCGCGCCGGGCGAAACCCATCAGGGCCAGCGCAGTGGTGGTCTTGCCGGAACCGGATTCGCCGATCAATGCCAGTACCTCGCCGGGATGAATCTCGAAGCTCAGCTTGTCGACCAGCGTCTGCGCGCCTGCGGTGATGCATAAATCCCTGACGATGACGGCGGCGCCCATTACTTCACTCCTGTTTCACGCCGGGCGCGGCCCGGCAAGTTGTCGATGACCAGGTTGACGGCAATGGTCAGGCTGGCAATGGCCAGTGCCGGGGCGATGACGGCGGCGCTGGCGCTCGCCAGCGAACCGATGTTTTCGCGCACCAGCGAACCCCAGTCGGCCGCCGGCGGTTGTACTCCCAGACCGAGAAAACTCAGCCCGGCCAGCAGCAGCACGATGTACACGAAGCGCAGGCCGAGGTCGGCCAGCATGGGGCCTACAATGTTCGGCAGGATCTCGCGTCGCATGACGTACAGCGTGCCTTCGCCGCGCAGGCGGGCGACCGTGACATAGTCCAGTGCATTGATGTTGATCGCCATCGAACGGGCGATGCGATAAGCGCCGGGAACATAGATGATGGTGGCGGTGGCAATCAGCATCGTCACCGAAGAACCGAAGCCGGCCACCATGATCAAGGCGAACATCTTGCTGGGAATCGAGGTGATGGTATCGAGCGAGCGACTCAGCACGCTATCTGTCCAGCGTCCGCTGGCCGCCGCGAACAGCGCCAGCATCGTACCGAGGCCGCTGGCCAGCAGGGTGGCCACGAAGGCCACGCCGACGGTATAGCTGGCGCCGTCAATCACGCGAATCAGCATGTCGCGGCCGAGGTAGTCGGTGCCGAGCCAGTGCGCGCGGCTGATCGCGCCGAAGATTTGCACGTTGCTGTCGGCCGCCAGCGTGCGTGTGAGCATGGACGAGCCAAACAGCGCTGCGGCGATCCAGAACAGCAGAATCGCCAGGCCGATCAGGCCGCTCCAGCCGAAACCGGCGAGCCAGCGCAGGCAACGCAGGCAACGCAGGCAACTGAGCAGTCCGCCGCTTTTTCCGGTGTCGACGCCGGCGGCGGTGGAGGTGGCTGGAGGCGTAGAAGTATCGGTCTTCATTGTGTTGGTCTTTCCTTCAACGATGGCGCAGCCGCGGATTGGCGAGAATGCCGCAGACATCGGCCAGCGTGACCAGCACCAGGTAGCCGATGCAGAAAATCATGGCGCAGCTTTGCACCAGCGGCATGTCGCGCTGGGAGACGCCGTCGACCATCAGTTTGGCGATGCCGGGATAGTTGAAAATGGTTTCGATGATGATCACGCCGCCCAGCAGATAAGACAGGCTGAGCGCGATGGCATTGGCAATCGGGCCGACTGCATTGGGCAGCGCATGCACCAGCACCGTGCGCATCGGCGAGGCGCCCTTGAGGCTGACCATTTCAATGTAAGGCGCTTCCAGTTGATCGATGACGGCCGCGCGCGTCATGCGCATCATCAAGGCGATGATGACGCAACACAGGCTGAATACCGGCATGGCGAAGGCCTTGAGCATCTGTCCCAGCGATTCGATATCGGTGGCATAAGACAGCGCCGGCAGCCAGTGCAGCTTGACCGCGAAAATCAGGACCGCCAGCGTCGCCACCAGAAACTCCGGCACCGACACGACGGCGACCGAGCCGGCCGAGGCAATGCGGTCGAACCATGAACCCTTCCACATTGCCGATGCGATCCCCAAGGCCAATGCGATCGGCACCGAAAACAAGGCCGTCACGGCCGCCAGCAACAGCGAATTGGGCAAACGGCTGGCAACCAGCTCGCTGACCGGCATCTGCGTGGTGCTGGAGGTGCCGAGATCGCCCCGGACAATGCCGCCGAGCCAATGGGCGTAGCGTGTCGGCGCCGGTATGTCGAGCCCCATCTGCGCACGCAGGGCGGCCAGGGCTTCCGGCGTGGCGTCCTGTCCCAGCTGTTCCTGCGCAGCGTCGCCGGGCAGTACCGAGGTGATCGCAAAGACAACCACCGATACCGCCAGCAGCGATAACAGCGCCATGAGCAGACGCTGGCCGAGAAGTTTGAAGACGGCAACATTCATGTGAGGCTCTCAAGCGGGTATTGGCATGATTGGCATGCCGCTTTACGCATCCAGCCAGACGTTTTCGGCAAACGAATATCCCATCAGGCCGCCCAGCGGGATCGGCGCCAATCCCTTGAGCCTGGAAGCGTGGCCATCGACGCTGGCCAGGAACATGGGGATGCCGATGCCGGCTTCTTGCGAAATCATGGTCTGCATGTCGGCATACATCTGCTTGCGCTTGTTGAAATCGATTTCGGCGCGCGCATTGAGGAGCAGTTGATCGAATTTCGGATTCTTCCAGCGCGATTCGTTCCAGGTTGCGTCCGACTGGAAGAATTGCGTCAGCAGCACATCGGCGCTCGGGCGCGGATTGACGGTGCCGAAACCGACCGGGCTGTTGAGCCAGTGATTGGACCAGTAGCCTTCGGCCGGCATGCGTTTGACGTCGAGATCGAGACCGATGCGTTGCGCGCTTTGTTGCAGCACCAGGGCGATATCCACTGAATACATTGCCGCCGGCGACGCCACTACCGGTATCTTGCCGCTTACGCCGGATTTCTGCAGATGGAACTTGGCCTTGTCCAGGTCGAACCCGCGTTGCGGCAAGCCGGCGAAATAGAAGCGGTTGGTCGGATCGATCGGCTGGTCGTTGGCGATGACGGCATGATCCAGCGCGATGGTCTTCTTCATCTGTTCGCGGTCGAACAGATACTTCATCGCCAGCGCAAAGTCGGGATTGACGCCGGGGCCGAGGTCCTTGCGCATGATCAGGTCGCTGTAGGCGCCCGATTGCGTGGTGAAGATGCTATAGCCGGCGGTGCCCTTGACGCGCTCGATGGAGCGCGGATTGAGCGATGCGGCCAGGTCGATGCCGCCGGACAACAGCGCATTGACGCGGGCGCTTTCGTCGCCGATGCCGATGAACTCGATCTCGTCCAGATAGGGCTTGCCCGGTTTCCAGTAGGCGTCGTTGCGCACCACCACCGAACGTACGCCGGGCTTGAATTCCTTGAGTTTGTACGGACCGGTGCCGATCCCGGCGTTGAAGTCGGTGGTGCCGTCCTTGACGATATGGAAATGGAAGGTGCCGACGATGACCGGCAAGTCGGCGTTGGGCGCGACCAGCGTGACGGTGACTTCGTTCGGGCCGCTGGCCTTGACGCTGCTGATCTGATCGGCCAGCGTTTTGGCCTTGGACGCAGTGGCGGGGTCTTTGTGGCGCATCAGCGAAAAGACGACGTCGGCCGGCGTGAGCGCCTTGCCGTCGTGGAACACCACGCCCTTGCGCAGCTTGAACACCCATATCTTGGCGTCCTTGGTGGTGAACGACTCGGCCAGCGCCGGCTGCGGCGTCAGCGAGCCGTCCAGCGAGGTCAGGCCGTTGTACAGCATGGTGCTGCGGCAATAGTCGGTCTTGTTCGATTGTTTGGCCGGATCGAGCGTATCGGTGACTGCCGAGGTATCGCCGCCGACGCGGATGCGACCGCCCCGGCGCGGCGTCTGCGCATAGGCCGACAACGCGGTGCTGGCGAGGCCGCCGGCCAGCGTGGCCTGCATGCCGCCGGCCATCAGCATTTTCAACACGTCGCGGCGGCTGGCGCCGCGTTTCAGGGATTCCATCATGCGAAGGCTTTCGCCGGGACCGACGAGGCTTTCGAATTTCTTGTTGTTATCGCTCATGTTTTGCTACTCCTGAAGGCAATGGGTTGAAAAGACATTAAAAGGGCGCGCAGGCCGCTCAGGCCAGCTTGTCCTTGAGTGTGTAATACAAACCGATGGCGGGTAAGAACCAGGGCGAGCCGAAATG
The DNA here is from genome assembly GCF_000282135.1 of Herbaspirillum sp. CF444. Taxonomy (GTDB): domain Bacteria; phylum Pseudomonadota; class Gammaproteobacteria; order Burkholderiales; family Burkholderiaceae_D; genus Herbaspirillum. Next base: position 38,925 of record NZ_AKJW01000080.1, on the reverse strand, counting down.
ACCGGGAATGGCCGGCCAGTCACGATCGCGCCAGGGATTGGCGGCGGCATCGCCGGCCAGCACGGCGGCCATGCGCTGCCCCATGTGGACCGACATTTGCGTGCCGTGGCCGCTATACCCCATGGCGTAATACAGCCCGTCGCGTTCGCCGGCATGCGGCAGGCGATCGCGGGTCATGTCGACCAGGCCGCCCCAGCAATAGTCAAGGCGCACCCGGCCCAGTTGCGGGAAGGTCTCGGCCAGCCCGGCGCGCAGGATTTCGCCGCTGGCGGCATCCGATTGCGGGCTGGACATGGCGAAGCGGGCGCGACCGCCGAACACCAGCCGATGGTCGGCGGTCAGGCGGAAATAATGATGGATATTGGCGACCGTGACATAAGTGCGTTGTTCTGCCAGCAGCGCGTGGGCGCGTTCTGCGCCGAGCGGCTCGGTGACGACGATGAAACTGCCGATCGGGACCAGGCGCCGGCGCAGCCAGCCGAAGCTGCGGTAACTGCCATGCCGGCTGGCGCCGGTAGCCAGCAATACCTGTTTGGCCGCTACCGTGCCGCGCGCCGTGTGCAGGCGATGCGCATAGCCGTCGCCCAGGCGTTCGATGCGTTTTACTTCGGCATTGGTGTGAATCTGTGCGCCATGGCGTTGCGCTGCCGTCGCCAGGCCGTGGGCAAAGCGTCCCATGTGCATCTGGCCGCTACGCTTGTACAGCAGGCCGCCATGAAACCGCTCGCTCTGGATTTCGGCGCGCACGCGCGCCGCATCCAGAATCTCGACATCCTGATCCACGCCGTCCTCCATCAGACGTTGCGCATTGCGCTGCAAGATTTCCATCTGCCCCGGCCGGGTGGCCAGTTTAAGCTTGCCGTGGCGCATGAAGTCGCAGTCGATCCGTTCTTCCCTGATCAGGTTGGCCACGGTATCGACCGCATCGTCGAAGGCGTGATACCAGTTGCGCGCCCGCTCGATACCGACCTTGGCGGCCAGCTCGGCATAATCGACCGCCAGGCCGTTATTGACGTGGCCGCCGTTGCGTCCGGACGCTTCCGCGGCGACCCGGTTGCCGGCTTCCAGCACGGCGACGACGGCGCCGCGGCGGGCCAGCGCCAGTGCTGCCGACAGGCCGGTGAAACCGCCCCCGATGACGGCAACGTCAACCTGTGCCGGCAGGTCGCCGGCAGAAGAGGCGAAGGCGGGGGCAGAGTCGGTCCAGTAGGAATCCAGCTTCATGATGGGGGTGCTGCTCGCATGAAAATAGGTTGTTCAACAATGCAGATATCGGCGTGAAGAAAGTGCCGCGATATTGCCTCTTCATCTGCATCAGTACGCACAGTGTGTTTTCGGGGCTGTCGACGTTGCCTGTGACGGTATCGCCGGCTGTCTTTTCAGCTCGCCTTGTGACGCCTAGATTACAACACGGGCCGGCCTGCGTTATATAGGGAAATAGGGCTTGCCTGAACGAGAAGCTGTGTTTTGCGCGGCTGGCGACAGCATGTTCTGCTGCCTGCACAGCGCATGTGCGCGCGTACCCATTTTCGCCTTATATGAAGGCGTGCCGCACAGTTCTGATGCGTGACTCCAAAAACGGCCATGTTGCATCGCATCGTTGTTGCCCATGGCATTTTTCTGGTTGAAACACGGCGACGCCGCGCGTTGATGCAAATAAAAAAACGCGCCGGCAGGACTGCACCCGGCGCGTTTCGATGGCTGGGGCAGACACATTGCCCGCGTGGTCTATGCCGGCAGCGCCATGACGACATAGACCTTGCGCAGGGTTTCACGCACATGCCATGCACCGGTGGTGTTGGCCGGAAAAAACAGCGTATCGCCGGCGCGAAACTCCCTGGCGATACCGCCGGTAGGCGTAAAGGTGCCGGCGCCGGTCAGAATGTGCATGACTTCGGCGTTGGCCAGTTGACGTTCGAATTGGCCGGGTTCGCATTCCCAGATGCCGCTGCGGTTATCCCCCGCGCCGGCGACCTCGACTTCAATGCCGCTTAATCTGGGCAATGGCGAGGAAAGCGGACGCGCGGGCGTACCCTGGTCTTGCAGGCCGCCGATGACGGCCGATTGAGAGAGGATGGTGATGCTCATGTGGATGGTCTCGTCGAGTCGATGATGTGCTTGCTTGTGCTTACTTGTGCTTACTTGTGCTTGCTTGCGCTCACTTGCCGGCTTCGACCGCGTCGGCAAGCGCCGCCAGCGTGTGGAAGTGATAGTCGGGGACGGTGTGTTCGGATTCGATGGTGCCGCCCGAACTCTTCTTGTCGTGGCGGCGCTCGATCCAGCAGGTGGTGATGCCCAGGCTCTTGGATACGCCGATGTCATGATATTGGCTTTGCGCGACATGCAGATTGTCGGCTTGCAGATAACCCCAGGCGCCTTCAAAGCGGCCGCGCGCATAGGCGAAGTAGCGTGGATCAGGTTTTTCGCAGAGTGCGTCGTCGCAGCTCAGCAGCATGTCGAACGGCTCGCCCAGCGTCGCCGAGAAATGCTTGAGCGCCCAGCTTTGTGCATTGGTCATGGTGACCAGTTTGAAATGCTTGCGCAAACGCTGTAGCGCCGCGACCGAATCCGGAAAGGCCGGCCAGTCGGCGACCGAATCGCGCAGGCCGGTTGCCAGTGCCGCCGAATCCGGCAAGCCCAGTCCGGGAGCGATCACGTGCCAGCAGCGTTCCAGATCGTCCGGATACCAACCGGTGTTGCCGTCCGCCCGGGCGCCGCGGTAAGCCGCAAGGAATTCTTCATCGGTGATTTTGCTATCCGGTACCGCCTTGCGCAGATAGGCCAGCATGCCGCCTTCGAAGTCGATGAGCGTACCGACGACATCAAATGTGAGTACTTTAAAATTTTTCAGAGACATGTAAGTTCCAGTGATGACGGAAACACCGGGCGACGCCGCCGCGGTTGGATTGATTGGGGATGCTACCAATAAGCATAATGCGATGGCGGCAGCTCGGCTCAGCAAACTGACGCAATCCGGCGGCACAGGATGTTGTTGTTGCGCGCCGATTTGGCATTTTCTTGTGGCTCCGCGATTGGGGCTAGTAACCGCGTTGACGATCGATCAGCCCGGTCAGCGGCAGACCGGCGTGATGTCGGCGGATATTGTCGAGCACGGCATCGACCCCACCGGCCGGCTGCGTCGCGCTGGCGATATGGGGGGTGAGGGTGATGGCGGGATGCGACCAGAACGGATGATCCGGCGCCGGCGGTTCGGGCTCGCAGACATCGAGCACGGCTTGCGACAGTTGTCCGCTTTGCAGGGCTGCCAGTAAGTCCGCGTCGACCAGATGCGCGCCGCGGCCGACGTTGATCAAGGCCGCGCCCTTGGGCAACTGGTTGAACAGGCGCTGGTTCAGGATGCCGCGGGTATCGTCGGTCAGCGGCACCAGGCAGATCAGGATGTCGGTGCGTGCGAGCAAGCGCGCCAGGCCGTCGCTGCCGCTATGGCATTCCACGCCGTCCAGCGTATGGGCGGAACGGCTCCAGCCTGCACAGGGGAAACCAAAACTGCTCAGTTGCTTCAATACCGCCCGGCCCAGCACGCCCAGTCCAAGTACGCCGATGCGATTGCAGTTCATCGGTTTGACCGGCTGCGCCTGCCAGCGCCGGTCGCGCTGCTGCTGTGCATACAGGCGGCTATGCCGGTAGATGCCGAGCACGGCATGGGTGACATATTCCACCATGCCGGCGGCGATGCCGGGTTCGATCATGCGCGCCACCGGAATATGTGCGGGCAGCCTGGAAATATCGAACTGATCAATCCCGGCGCCGACTGAAAATACGATCTCGACATTGGGGAACTGGCTGAGCATGTCTTCCGGCGGCAGCCACGCGGCAAGGTAACGCACGGCGTTGCGGTCGCCGGTGTCGGGCCAGCAGTGAAATGGAATATCCGGGGCTTTTTGCGCGAATAACCGGGCCCATTCGGCGCCGCGTACCGGGTCTGCCTTGTACAGAAAACTCATGTTGCTTCCTAACTTGTTCTGGAACGCGTGGCGGCCGGCAGACTGGCTGCCGGTTTAGCCAAGCGCCTGGTTGATGAGGGAGTACAGATGGCGTTGTCGATCGCCTTGCGGGGGACTGCCTTTGCACATGGAAACGACCGTATCGACGCGGGTCAGGCCGAGGTCGCCGAGCCATTCGCTCAAGCCTGCGTGGTCGGGTACGTCGACGCGCATGAACGTGCCGCCATAGGTATTGATCCAATGGCTGATCAATGCCTTGGCATGTTCGGCATCCGGCGCCACCACCGGGCCAATGACGCGCCCGTGTCCGAAGCGACGTACCAGGGCAAAACCGAGCATGCCGCCGTCGCCGGCGATGGCAACGCCTTCGGAGACGTCCATCAGCGCCGTGATGACGGCGCTGCGATCCATGCCGCTGGCGCGCTGGTCCAGCGCCAGCAGACGCGGCGCGTCATTCGCGCCCAGCGGTCGGACACGCACGCCCGCAGGCAGCGCCATCAGAGGGGCCTGAAAGACGCTGCCTTGATGCTGATGCAATTTTCCGGTGGCGACGAAGCCGAGTTTTTCGTAAAGCGCTTGTCCCGCCGCCGTGGCATTGAGCAGCACGCTGCGGTCGCCGGCCTCGGCCAGCAGGCGTTCCATGAGCTGGCGGCCCAGTCCCAGTCCTTGCAATGCATTGGCGACGATGACCATGCCCAGCGCGGCATGGGAGTCGCCGTAGCGCCACACCAGGCCGCTGCCGGCAAGGCTTGGCGTCGTGTGGCCGGGAGTCTCGTCATCGATCACGAAACCGCTGCCCAGCGCCTCGACAAACTGCCAGTCATCCAGGCGGTGCGGCCATTTCAGCGCCAGCGTCAGGCGATGACAAGCTTCCATGTCCGCGGCGCGCATGGCGCGCAGGGAAAATTGATTGGACGGTGTGGCGGAGGGGGCTGCAGGGCTTTGCATAGACATTCCTTATTGGACGCACCGGCTGATCAAGGCAGCGGGCCGACATCCATCATGCCTTGGAATGCCACTCAGGATGAAGTCTTCGGCGGGGCATTTTCGCAATCTTATAGCGATATGCCCGGGCTTCTCGGCACAAAATAATGCAGCTTCGGCATGCGCATCGTGCTGTCATGCACGCCGGGCACGTCGCTGCGTCTCCTTGCTTCAGGAAAGAACCATTGAGGATGCCTGCCGCAATGGAAGGAAGCAGGCGGGCGTCATTCGCACCACCTTGGTGAGGTGGGGGTAAATCTGCTCTACATGCGCGCATTGCTGCACTGCTCGGCAAGCTATGCTGATTGCACTGGTCAAAACACATGTTTGTGTCTCGCGATGCCTCAAAAAAGGAATAAATGCTGCGTTTCGCTATGTTGTAATTCACTTCAGGAAATGTCTTTGCACTGCGCTACCAGGAGAACCGCCCGATTCTTTTTTCTCGCCGCCATTCAGGCGCGCGATCACTTTTTGACAGGACGATTTGCAATGAGTACTTTCAAGCCAAAATTCATTACCTTCGACTGCTACGGCACGCTGACCCGCTTTCAAATGTCGGAGACGGCGCGCACGCTGTATGCCGATCGTGTCCCGGCCGCCGACATGCCATTCTTCCTGCGTCAATTCTCGGCCTATCGCCTGGACGAAGTGCTGGATCAATGGAAACCTTACGAGCAAGTCGTCAAGAACGCCATCAAACGCACCTGTGCGCGCTGGAACATCCAAACCACCGAAGAAGAGGCCGGCAGCTTTTACAAGGCGGTGCCGGGCTGGGGCCCGCATCCCGACGTGCCGGAACCGCTGGCGCGCGTGGCCAAGGAATTTCCGCTGGTGATTTTTTCGAATGCCGCCGACGAACAGATCATGCACAACGTCGAGAAGCTCGGCGCGCCGTTTCACAAGGTCTTCACCGCGCAGCAGGCGCAAGCCTACAAGCCGCGTCTGCGCGCCTTCGAATACATGCTCGACAACCTCAACTGCAATCCCGAAGACGTGCTGCACGTGTCGTCGAGCCTGCGCTACGACCTGATGCCGGCCTCCGACATGGGCATCAAGAACAAGGTCTTCGTGGCGCGCGGTCATGAACCGTCGACGCCGCATTACGGCTATACCGAAATTTCCGACCTGGGCGGCTTGCCGGGCGTGGTCGGACTCTGAGTCCAGGTGGCTGTGATCGATATCACGTCGATCCCGGCATGCTGTACGTGCATTTCTTGAAAAATTCCGCCGGTGCGGTGGGCCGGTATTCGTCGTGGTTGAACTTCTTTGATGAGGCTTTTCATGAGTAAGCAAAAAAACGAACAAAACCCCGCAGTCGATACCATCATCGCCGGCGATGCGATCGAAGACGTTCGTGGCAGCTTTACCCGCCGCGACATGATGCGCACCGTCCTTGCCGGCAGCCTGATGGGGGCGACGACAACCAGCTTGCTTACCGTCGCCGGATCGGCACTGGCGCAAACCGCAACACCGCGCCGTGGCGGCAAGATCAAGATCGCCACGCAGTCGAGTGCGACCTCCGATACGCTGGATCCGGCCAAGAGCGCGCACTCCACCGATTACACCCGCGTGCATATGTTCTACAACGGCCTGACCACGCTGGATACCAAACTGGGGCCGCAAATGGTGCTGGCCGAAGAGATGAACACCAGCGACGCCACCTTGTGGACGGTCAAGCTGCGCAGCGGCGTTCGTTTTCATGACGGCAAGCCGCTGACGCCGGCCGACGTGGTGTTTTCGCTGATGCGTCACAAGGATCCGGCAACGGCATCCAAGGTCAAGGTCATCGCCGATCAGTTCGAGTCGATCAAGGCGAGCGGCCCGAACGAAGTGCAGATCAAGCTGGTCGGTCCCAATGCCGACTTGCCGGTGATCCTGGCCACCGCGCAATTCCTGATCATCAAGGAAGGCACCAGCAACTTCACCACCGCCAACGGCACCGGCGCATTCAAGTGCAAGGAGTTCACGCCCGGCGTGCGTACCATCGGCGTGCGCAATGATGAGTACTGGAAATCCGGCAAGCCTTATCTGGACGAAGTGGAGTTGTTCGGTATTCCGGATGAGGCCGCGCGCGTCAATGCGCTGCTGTCCGGCGACGTGCACTGGATCAACGAGGTCAATCCGCGTTCGGCGCCGCGCATCAAGTCGACCTCCGGTTTTACCGTGATGGAAACCAAGTCCGGTCTTTACACCGATCTGGTGATTCGTCAGGACGTCGCGCCCGGCAACAGCATGGACTTCACGCTCGGCATGAAGTATCTGATGGACCGCGAGCAGGTCAAGACCGCCGCCTTCCGCGGCTATGCGGTGATCGCCAACGACCAGCCGATCGATCCGACCAACCGTTTCTTCTTCGCCGGGTTGCCGCAGCGTCATTACGATCCGGACAAGGCCAAGTTCCATCTGCAAAAAGCCGGCGTCATCGGCAGCACGATTCCTTTGGTCGCCTCGGTTGCCGCCGGCGGCTCGGTCGACATGGCATTGTTATTGCAACAGTCGGCCCAGAAGATCGGCCTGAAGCTGGACGTCAAACGCCTGCCGGCGGATGGTTACTGGTCCAATCAATGGATGAAGGTGCCGCTCGGTTACGGCAACATCAATCCGCGTCCCAGCGCGGATATCCTGTTCACCCAGTTCTTCAAATCGGATGCGCAATGGAACGAGTCGGGCTGGAAGAATGCGCAGTTCGATCAATTGCTGGTCGCGGCACGCGGTCAGACCGATTTTGAAAAGCGCAAGCAGATGTATGCCGACATGCAGACGCTGGTGAGCGAAAAGGGCGGTATCGGGATTCCGGTGTTCATCATCAACCTGGAAGGCATCAGCAGCAAGATCAAGGGCGTGCAACCGATTCCGCTGGGAGCCTTCATGAATTACACCAGCGCCGAATACGTCTGGCTCGAAGCCTGATCGGCATCGGCAGCAGCCTGTCCACAAGGGATTGATATGAACGGTATGGTCGGGCGTCTTATCCTGCGCCGTCTGGCACTGGGGGTGTTGACCCTGTTTCTGGTGTCGGTCGGCGTATTTTTCATCACCAACCTGTTGCCGGGTGACGCTGCCCAGACTGCGCTGGGGCAAGCCGCCACACCGGAAACAGTGGCCGCCTTGCGCTTGCAGTTTGGCCTGGATCTGCCGGCGCCGCTGCGGTATGCCCATTGGCTCGTCAATTTGCTGTCGGGCAATCCCGGCATTTCACTGGTCAATAATTCTCCGGTGGCGCAAATGATTGCCGGCCGGCTGCCGGCGTCGTTGCTGCTTGCCGGCGTGACGGCGGCGGTATCGGTGCCGGTGGCGCTGGTGCTGGGCATCGTCTCGGCCATGTATCGCGGGTCCTTGTTCGACCGCATCGTCAATGTGACGGCGGTGTCGCTGGTGTCGGTGCCGGAATTTTTGGTGGCGACCATTGCGGTCATGGTGTTTGCCGTCAAGCTGCGCTGGCTGTCGGCGCTCTCGCATGCCTCCGACGTTGCCACTGTCGGGCAGTTCCTCAAAGCCTATGCGATGCCGGTCATGACCTTGTGCTGCGTGATCGTGGCGCAGATGTCGCGCATGACGCGCGCTGCGGTGATCGATCAGCTGCGCTCGTCGTATGTCGAAATGGCCTTGCTCAAGGGCGTCAATCCCACCCGCATCGTGTTGCGCCATGCGCTGCCGAACGCGATCGGGCCGATTGCCAATGCGGTGGCGCTGAGCCTGTCGTACCTGTTGGGCGGCGTCATTATCGTTGAAACGATTTTCAACTATCCCGGTATCGCCACGCTGATGATCGATGCGGTCACGACGCGCGACATGCCGCTGGTACAAGCCTGTTCCATGATTTTCTGCGCCGGCTATCTGTTGCTGGTGCTCGCCGCCGATGTGCTGGCCATCATCTCCAACCCAAGGCTGAGAAATCGATGAAACCCTCTCGTGAATCCTCGGCAAACGTGACTGCCGCACCGGCCATTGCGGCGAAAAAGCACGCGCGTAACGGTAATGGCCGTTCCTGGCTGAGCCTGGTTGGCCTGGCAATTGTCTTGTTCTGGCTGTCCATGGCATTGCTGGGGCCAAGCATTTCGCCTTATGACGCCGGCGCCATCGTCGATGTCGACGTATTCAGCGGCATCAGCAGGAAGTTCTGGCTTGGCACCGACTACCTGGGCCGCGACATGCTCAGCCGCATTTTGTTCGGCACGCGTTACACCATCGGACTGGCGTTGGCGGCGACCTTGCTGGCCAGTTCGGTGGGCACGGCGATTGCCTTGTTTGCGGCACTGACCGGCGGCTGGGTTGACGCGGTCATCAGCCGGGTACTGGATGCGCTGATTTCGATTCCCAGCAAAATGTTTGCGTTGCTGATGGTGGCGACCTTCGGCTCGTCGGTGTGGCTGCTGATCCTGACCGCCGCCATTACCTACATGCCCGGCGCTTACCGCATCGTGCGCTCGCTGGCGGTCAATATCCAGGCGATGGAATATGTACAGGCCGCGCGTGCCCGCGGCGAAGGCGTGTTGTATATCACCTGCGTGGAAATGCTGCCCAATATGATCGGCCCGGTCATGGCCGATCTGGGGCTGCGTTTCGTGTTCGTGGTGCTGCTGCTCAGCGGCCTGAGCTTTCTGAGTCTCGGCGTGCAGCCGCCGGATGCGGACTGGGGCTCGCTGGTACGCGAAAACATTTCCGGCCTGGGTGAAGGCGCCACGGCGGTCATCATGCCGGCGCTGGCGATTGCCATGCTGACCATCGGCGTCAATCTGCTGATCGACAATTTGCGCGGCAAACGCGCCAGGAAGGATTGAGGCCATGCATCACGGCGATAAGGATAACGGCCACACACCCGCGGCACTGGTCGAGGTGAGCGGTCTGCGGGTGGTCGCCGGCACGGATGACGGCGATGATGTCGTGATCGTCAAGGATGTCGATTTTTCGATTGCACGCGGCGAAGTGCTGGCCCTGATCGGCGAGTCCGGTTCCGGCAAGACCACCATTGCGTTGTCGTTGATGGGTTATGCACGCTCCGGCTGCCATATCACCGGCGGCCGGATCAGGATCGGCCGGCGCGAGGTGTTGTCGATGGACGAGGCGGCGCTGGAAGGCATGCGCGGTTGCGACGTGGCCTACATTGCGCAAAGTGCGGCAGCGGCCTTCAATCCTTCGCGCACCTTGATGGATCAGGTGATCGAAAGTGCGCTGAACCACAAGACCATGTCGCGTGCCGCGGCGCAAGCCAAGGCAATCGGTTTGTTCCGCGCATTGGCGTTGCCCGACCCCGAGCATATCGGCGCGCGCTATCCGCATCAGGTATCCGGCGGACAGTTGCAACGCGCCATGGCGGCGATGGCGTTGATCACGGATCCTGAACTGGTGATTCTGGACGAGCCGACCACCGCGCTGGATGTCACGACACAGATCGAAGTGCTGCGCGCCTTCAAGAATGTGGTCAAGGAAATCGGCACTACCGCCGTCTATGTTTCGCACGATCTGGCGGTGGTGGCGCAAATGGCCGATCGCATTATCGTATTGCGCGACGGCAGCGTACGCGAGGTTGGCGCTACCGCGCAAATTTTGACGGCGCCGGCCAACGCCTATACGCAAAGCCTGCTGGCGGCGGCAGCGCCGGCCGCGAGTCTGCCTGCCAATGCGGCCACCGCACCGGCGCAGCCGATCGAACAGAAAGAACCCTTGTTGCGGATTCGCGGCCTGATTGCCGGCTATGGCAGTCCGGACAGCAAGGGTTTGCCGGGCGTGCGTATCCTCGACGACATCAATTTGAAGATCGAACGCGGCACCACCATCGGCATCATTGGCGAGTCGGGCTCGGGCAAGACCACGCTGGCGCGTGCCGTGGCCGGCATGATCGCACCGGCACGCGGCAGCATTGCGCTTGACGGCGTGCCGTTGTCGCCGACGCTGGCAGGGCGCTCGCGGGAACAGTTCCGGCGCATTCAGATTGTGTTTCAAAATGCCGATACGGCGCTGAATCCGGCGCATTCCATCGGCCGCATCCTGAGCCGTCCGCTGGCTTTCTATCATGGCCTGTCGGGCGAGGCGATGCGCAAGCGCACGGCAGAGTTGCTGGATCTGGTGCAACTGCCTGCCGACGTGGCAAACCGCCTGCCCGGCGAGCTCTCCGGCGGCCAGAAGCAACGCGCCAATCTGGCGCGCGCGCTGGCGGCCAAACCGGATCTGATCCTGTGCGATGAAGTGACCTCGGCGCTAGACACGGTGGTGGCCGCCGCGATCCTGGAGTTGCTGGCCGAGTTGCGCCGCGAGCTGAACGTCTCCTATATGTTCATCAGCCACGATATCAGCACCGTGCGCGCGATCTGCGATGACATCGTGGTGCTGTACGCCGGCCGCATGGTGGCCAACCGCCCGCGCGAAGCGATGATGGCGCCGCCGTATCATCCGTATTCGCACTTGCTGTTGTCGTCGGTGCCGGCGTTGCGTCAGGGTTGGCTGGAACAAGTCTGCGGCCGTACTCCGGATGACTTGCCGCCGATCGGCGAGGTAAGCGCCTCGGCGGACATCTGCGCGTTCCTGGCGCGCTGCCCGATGCGCATCGACGGCGTCTGCAATACCGTGCCGCCGCGTCGCCGCAATATGGAGCATGGGGGCGAGATTCTGTGCCATCGTTCCGATGCCGATCTGCAACGCATGCAACTGCCGCTGGTGCCGGTAGAAGGAGTGACGGTATGAGTGACGGTATGAGTGCAGGGACAACATCGCGTTTCGTCCGGCTGGGCGAGACCGGCCGCACCGCGGTTGATTTCTTCATCGACGGTCGCCGGGTATCCGCCCTACAGGGAGATACCTTGCTGACGGCCATGTTGCAGTACGGCGATCATGTGCGTCGCTCCGAGTTCGGGGGCGAAAAACGCGCCGGATTTTGCATGATGGGCGCCTGCCAGGATTGCTGGGTATGGACCGCCGACGGCGGTCGCTTGCGCGCCTGCTCGACCGAAGTGCTTGAAGGCATGGCGGTTTCTACCAATGCACCGGAGTCGACATGGCCCAACCTCGCGTAGTCATCATCGGCGCCGGCCCGGCCGGGGTGCGCTGCGCCGAAGCTTTTGTGGCGGCGGGGCTGAAGCCGACCGTCATCGACGAAGGCCGTCGTGACGGCGGGCAGATCTATCGGCGCCAACCGGCTAATTTCTCGCGTTCCTACGCCACGCTGTACGGCACCGAAGCCGGCCGTGCCGAAGCACTGCATGCAAGTTTCGACAGACTGCACGGCCGAGTGGATTATCTGCCGCAGACGCTGGCCTGGAATATCAGCGAAGGCCGCGTGCATCTGATGCATCACGACGGCGCGCCGCGTGCCTCCAGCGTGGCCTATGACATCCTGGTGCTCTGCACCGGCGCCACCGACCGGCTGATGCCGACCCCGGGCTGGGAATATGCCGGAACCTATACCTTGGGCGCGGCGCAGGTTGCGCTGAAATCGCAGGCCGTTGCGATCGGGCGCCGGATCGTATTTCTCGGCAGCGGCCCCTTGCTGTATCTGGTGGCCAGCCAATATATCAAGGCGGGGGCGCAGGTTGCCGCGGTGCTGGATACTTCGGCGTTGGCGCTGCAATGGCGCGCCTTGCCGAAATTGTGCGCGCGGCCGGGCTTGCTGTGGAAAGGGATGTTGCTGCTCAGGGCGATTCGTCGTGCCGGGGTGCCGATCGTGCGTGGGGTGACGCCGATACAGATTACGGGCGACGCTGAGAACGGCGTACAGGGCGTGCGCTACCGCACCGCCGCCGGGACGGAACATCAGCTTGCCTGCGATACGGTTGCCATGGGCTACCACTTGCGTGCAGAAACCCAACTGGCGGATCTGGCGCGTTGCGCATTCGGTTTCGATGCCGCCTCGCGCCAGTGGTTGCCGCAGATTGACGAGCAAGGCCGCAGTTCGGTGGCGGGCGTGTATCTGGCCGGCGACGGCGTGCGCATACGCGGTGCCGACGCTGCCGAGAATGCCGGGCGGCTGGCGGCATTGGCGGCGCTGGCGGATCACGGCTACGCAGCGGCGCCACGGCAAACAGAGCAATTGCTGCGGCAGCAGTTGCCGATGGAAGATTTTCGGCTCGGCTTGCAGCAGGCGTTTCCGTGGCCTGCGGGGCAGGCTGCGGCATTGCCCGATACCGCCGTGATTTGCCGATGCGAAGGCATCAGCGCCGGCGAGCTGCGTGCCGTCGTCAACCTCAACGGCGCGCGTGAAGCCAATCGCGCCAAAGCCTTCAGCCGGGTCGGCATGGGGCGTTGCCAGGGGCGCTACTGCGGTCATGCAGGCGCTGAAGTGATTGCCGCTGCGCTCGGTTGTCCGATTGCCGAGGTCGGGCGCTTGCGCACGCAGGCGCCCGTCAAGCCGCTGGCATTCAACGTCGTCGAGGAGCCGCAATGAGCGCCCGCGCTTTTCAGGCCGATGTCATTATTGTCGGTGGCGGCATCATGGGCAGCGCCGCCGCCTTTTTCCTGCGCCGTCGCGGACGTTCGGTGATCTTGCTGGAGCGCGGGCTGCTGGGGCAGCAGGCCAGCGGCACCAATTTCGGCAATGTGCGTCGACAAGGCCGGGCCTTGCTGCAATTGCCCTTGGCCAATCGTTCGCTGGCGATCTGGCGCAATTTGCCGGAACTGATCGGCGAGGATGTGGAGTTCCTGCCGTCCGGCCATATGCGGATTTGCTATGGGACGGAACGACTGGCGATGTTCGAAGACTACGCCCGCAAGGCCCGCGATTACGATCTGGAGCTGGAGTTGTTCAGCGGCGCCAGATTGCGCGAGCGCTTTCCCTTTCTGGGGCCGGAAGTTGGCGGCGCCTCTTATTCCGCGCTGGATGGACATGCCAATCCGCGTTTGGCGGCGCCGGCATTCGGGCGCGCGGCGGCACGCGCCGGCGCGCAGGTTTTTGAGCATACCGAAGTGAGCACGGTGGAAAAGGACGGCGTCGATTTTCTTGCCACGGCGACCGATGGTCGCATGTTTCGCGCCCCGGCCTTGCTGATTACCGCCGGCGCCTGGGCCAACAAGCTGAGCACGCAGTTCGGCGAAGCGGTCGATCTGGTGGCGCACGGCCCGCAAATGGGCGTGACCGAACCCGTGCCGTACGGCCTCAAGACCGTGGTGGGGGTGTCGGCGCCGACCGATCTGGAAACGCTGTATTTTCGTCAGATCCCGCGCGGCAACATCATCTTTGGCGGTGGTCAGCGCGGTCCGGCCTATCCGGATCTCCAACGTGCTTATGTCCGGCCGGAAAATACATTGAACCAGTTACGCCAACTGCAACGCATCGCGCCTGCTTTGCGCCGGCTCAATGTGATCCGGGTCTGGTCCGGGATAGAAAGTTATCTGCCGGACGATTTGCCCATCATGGGCGCCAGCGCCCGCGTGGCCGGATTGCATTACGCCTTCGGGTTTTGCGGTGCGGGATTCCAGCTCGGGCCGGGCGTCGGCGATGTCATGGCGGAGTTGATCGCCACCGGCAGCACCTCGACGCCGATTGCGCCATTTTCCATCGGTCGGTTTGTGCAGCCGGAAGCGCTGGCCGTCACTGTCTGAACAATCTTATTTTCAGAGAACAGTCATGCCTCATATCGTCATCGTCGGGGCCGGCATTGTCGGCCTTTCCATCGCCCGCGACGCGCTCAAGCGCGGTCACCAGGTCACGATTCTGGAGCAAAGCAGCGTACCGAATCCGCACAGCGCCTCGTTCGATTCGCATCGCATGATCCGTTATCACTACGGCGCCTTCGGCGGTTACACACGCATGGTGACGCCGGCATTCGATGCCTGGGAGCGGGTCTGGAGCGATCTGGGCCATGCGCATTTCGAAAACACCGGGGCGGTTGCCATCAGTCTGGAACCCAACGACTATGGCGAGAAAACGCTCAACACATTTCGCGAGGTAGGGCAAGAACACGAGGTGCATGACCGTGCTGCAATGGAAGCCTTGTGTCCGCATCTGGAGTTGCCGGCCCATGCCTGGGGCGTCACGGGCGGTCGCGGCGGTCCTTTGTTTGCCGGCCGGATTGTCACTGAGTTGGCGCAATGGGTGCTTGAGCACGGCGCTGTCATCCGGGCGCATTGCAAAGTCGATGCCGTCGATCTGGAGCGCGGCGTGGCCACACTGGCCGATGGCGGCGAAGTCGCCGGCGATTTGCTGGTAGTCGCAGCGGGCGCCTGGATTTCACGCTTGCTGCAGGAACGGTTCGGCAACAGCCCGACCTTCCGACAGGGACTTTGCTACGTTGATCCTCCTGCCACCTATGTGGAAAGCTGGCGGCAGTCGCCGGCGATTGTCGCGATCGGCGACCATGGCGGCTACACCTTGCCGGATCGCCGCGGCGCCGGCCTCAAATTCGGCCATGGCGGTCATCGCAAGCCGGCCAAGCCGGAAGAGCAGGGCTTCGGTTCCGATCTGGCAGCGGAAAGCGCCATCATTCTCGGCGCATTCAAGCCCTATCTCAAAGAACCTGAAGGCTATAAACCGACCCGCATTCAAGTCGGTTTTTATGAGATGGACAGTTCGCGCCGTTTCAATCTCGAGACGCACAGTCACGGCATCGTCGTCACCAATTGCGATGGTCAGATGTTCAAATTCGGTCCGTTGTTGGGCGAGCGCATCATGGGCATGTTCGAAGGTCGGCAAAGCGCCGCCGATCTGCGCAGATGGGCGGCCGGTTATTGATGGCGAAAGCGTTGTTCAGGAGGACAAGCCGGCGGCGTGATTGCGTTCGGAGATCTGCGTGTTGAGTGTCCAGAAGTCGTACAGCACGCCGATGCCGAACACGCCGAAGGTGAGGAGCCAGAGGATGCCGCTCAGCCATTTGCCCATGTACATGCGATGGATGCCGAAGAAACCGAGGAAGGTCAGCAGCAGCCACGCCACCGAATAATTGATGTCGCCGCCGTTGAAGCGCAGGTCGGCCTGCTTGTCCATGCCGGGAATCAGGAACAGGTCGACGAACCAGCCGATGCCGAACAGGCCGAATGTGAAGAACCAGATCGTGCCGGTGACGGGTTTGCCGTAATAAAACCGGTGCGCGCCGGTAAAGCCGAAGATCCACAGCAGGTAGCCGATGGTCTTGCTGTGCGTGTCGTGGGCAAGGAGGCCGGGACTGGTGTTGGCGTCTGAACTCATATTCATGCAGTTTCCTCATAGTGGGATTGAAGGGAAGAACAGGCCGATGGCATGGCGATTGTACCGAGCTTATGCGCCGCAGTCTGCCTGCTTCCGCTTCTTTGCGGAGGGGTATAACGTTCATGGTTCCTGCGGATGCGCTCATGCGCTGCGGCCCTGAAAACATGATGCGGCGTATGAGGCGATGCCGGCGATGCATCGGCGAGTTGTCGGCAAAATTTCCTGTCCGCAACGCCAAATCCGCAAGTGGTGTAAACTGGTCAGACCTTAGAAGGCTGTCAGAAGCAAGGCCGGTAGCACCGAAGCAGCAACCAGGCCCGCCGAAACAACCCGAACCCTTTCCAGTCGTACCGCATCAACGTGTCTCCCTCGCTTATCGTTCCGCTTATTGTCGGCTGTGCATTGTTCATGGAAAACATGGACGTCACCGTCATCGCCACTTCCTTGCCAGCGCTGGCGCGCGACCTTGGACAGGATCCCATCACTCTGAAACTTGCCCTGACCTCGTATGTGGTCAGCCTGGGCGTGTTCATTCCTATTTCGGGCTGGGTGGCGGACAAGGTCGGCGCCAAGACGATTTTCCGCTCGGCGATGATCACCTTCATGGCCGGTTCCATCCTGTGCGCCTTGTCCAACACCTTGTTCACCTT
This sequence comes from Herbaspirillum sp. CF444, assembly GCF_000282135.1. Taxonomy (GTDB): domain Bacteria; phylum Pseudomonadota; class Gammaproteobacteria; order Burkholderiales; family Burkholderiaceae_D; genus Herbaspirillum. The sequence continues at coordinate 22,213 of NZ_AKJW01000080.1, read as the reverse complement.
CGTGGCCGCGCGCTTTTTGCAAGGCATCGGCGGCGCGATGATGGTGCCGGTGGGGCGCATCATCATCGTCCGTTCGGTATCCAAGGCCGAGCTGGTCAAGGCGATCAGCTACCTGACGCTGCCGTCGCTGCTGGGGCCGGTGATCGGGCCGCCGCTGGGCGGTTTCATCACGACCTATTTCCACTGGCGCTGGATCTTCCTGATCAATATCCCGATGTGCATCCTCGGCCTGTATCTGGCCGGCCGCTATATCGAGAACTTCCGCGAACCCGATGCCGCGCCGCTCGACATGAAAGGCTTCTTGCTGACGGCCTGTGGCGGCGGGGTGGCGATGCTGGGCTTTTCGCTGATCGGCAATCATCTGATACCGCAAGAGTGGCCGATCGTCATGTGCGTGGCCGGCTCGATTGCGCTGTATTTTTACTTCCGCCATGCGATGCGCGTCGAACATCCCTTGCTCGACTTGCGCCTGCTGAAGATACCCACGCTGCGCGCCAGCGTGCTGGGCGGATCGCTGTTTCGCGTTGGCTTGGGCGCAGTGCCTTTCCTGTTGCCGCTGGCCTTGCAGGAAGGGCTGGGCCTCAATCCGTTCGAAGCCGGCACGATCACTTGCGCTTCCGCATTCGGCGCCATGTTCATGAAGGCGCTGGCGTCGACGGTGCTGCGCCGCTACGGCTTCCGCACGGTGCTGATGTTCAATGCGGTGTTCGCCGGGATGGCGATTGCGTCGTACGGTTTGTTCTCCTCACACACGCCGTATCTGGTGATGCTGCTGTCGGTGCTGCTGGGCGGCTTCTTCCCGTCGCTGCAATTCACCTGCCTCAATTCGATTGCCTATGCGGACATCAGCAATCGCGATGCCGGGCGTGCGACCAGCCTGGCCAGCGTGGTGCAGCAATTGTCGCTGGGCATGGGCGTGACGATTGCCGGCCTGGTGCTGCAGATTTCCAATTACGTGCAGGGCCACGCGACGATCGTCGAAGCGGACTTCTGGCCGGCTTTCCTGGTGGTGGGATTGTTCTCTGTGGCGTCGGTGCCGGTGACCCGGCGTTTGCCGCACAATGCGGGGCGCGAGCTGACGCACGGTAAAGCCGCGACCAGCAAGTAGACAGCAAGTAGAGCGCTAATAAATCGATATTCCCCGATGGTCGCGGCGGCAGGGCGCGTATTATGATGGCACGGTCATTTCTTACGGAGTTTCCATGCATCGCATTCGCCCATCTTCTAAGTCTTCTTTCCATTCGTCTTTCAAATCGGTCAAACACGCTTCCATCGCTGCCGGCCTGGTCCTGTGCAGTACGCTGGCGTTCGCCTTCTCGCTGTCCGACATCAGCAACCAGGATGCCACCAGCGGGCTGAAAGCGGCGCTGGAGAAGGGCGCCGACGTCGCCGTCTCCAAGCTCGGCGTCGAGAACGGTTTCCTCAACAACGACAAGGTCAAGATTCAGTTGCCGGGGCCTCTGCAGCAAGCGATGCCCTTGCTGAAGATGACCGGGCAGGGACAGAAGCTGGACGACCTGGTGGTGTCGATGAACCGCGCCGCCGAGTCCGCCGTGCCGCTCGCCAAGCCTTTGTTGCTCAATGCCGTCAAGTCGATGTCGGTGACGGATGCGAAGAATATCCTCTCCGGCGGCGATACGTCCGTGACGGATTTCTTCCGCCAGAAAACTTCCGCGCCGCTGGGTGAAAAATTCCTTCCCATCGTCAAGAAGATCACCGACAAAAACGGCCTCTCGGCCAAATACAACGCGACGATGGGGCAGGTTTCCAAAACCGGCCTGGTGTCGGGTGAGCAAGCTACCGTCGAAGGCTACGTCACGCAACGCTCGCTCGACGGTTTGTTCTTCATGATCGGCGAAGAAGAAAAAGCCATTCGCCGCGACCCGGTCGGCGCCGGCAGCGCCATCATCGGCAAGGTGTTTGGTGCATTGAAATAGCGTTCCAAGGCCTTTCGGCGCCGGGAGGATTTGAGTTGATTCCGGGCGTAAAAATTACCTTGCAACAATGAAAACCGGCTTTAAAGCCGGTTTTTTTACGTCTACAGATTCGGCAGTTATGACTCCCTGAAATGTCATGCCTGGACTTCATTAAGCAATTCGGTTATAGTGATGTCTGTCCCAGCGACAAATCTTGTTCAACTACTAAGTAATTCCTGACCCGTCTACGGGTTGTCTCGTTCTCCGGCGTGCTGTTTTTCCTTGCAGGCCGGGATGCATAAATCGTCGATCGCGCAGCTTTTGTTTCACTGCCGTCGATTTCAGCGCCGCTTCTTGCGGCATCGGTTCGTATCCAAACGATCTGCCCCGCGGGGGCAAGCGAACCACGAAAAATAGTCAAACGCGCTGTCGCGGTTTCGGTATCGGCATTCCATCGATCTCGACCATGGCGGCCACACAGGGGGTAACCATGACGCGATGTTTCCGCAACGTCATCGGTGGCGCAGCCGTTTCCGTGCTCGTCATCGCCGGCCTGATCCAATGGATCGGCATGGACGTGATCATTCAATACCGCAGCGATCTGATCTACTACACCGGCAAGCATTTGCAGCTGGTGGCGTGGTCGATGCTGCTGGCGACGGCAGTCGGCATTCCGGCCGGCATTCTGCTCAGCAGACCGTCGGTGGCGCGCCGCGCCGAGTATTTCATCCAGATCTTCAACATCGGCAACACGATTCCGTCGATTGCCGTCCTTGCGCTGGCGCTGGCGTTTTTCGGCATCGGCAACTGGCCGACCATCATCGCGTTGTGGCTGGCGTCGCTGCTGCCCATCGTGCGCAATACCTTCGAAGGCTTGAAGAACGTGCCGGCAGCCATGCGCGAAGCCGCCAAAGGCATCGGCATGAAGCCTTACCAGGTGCTGTTGCGCGTGGAGCTGCCGAACGCCTTGCCGATCATCGTCGGGGGCATTCGCACGGCGCTGGTGATCAACGTCGGCACCGCGCCGCTGTCGATGCTGATCGGTGGCGAGAGCCTGGGCGGTCTGATCTTCCCCGGCATCTATCTGAACAACCACGGTCAGCTGTTGCTGGGCGCCGCCGCCACGGCCTTGCTGGCCTTGCTGCTGGACGGGATGGTCAGCCTGCTGAGCAACTGGTATCTGTCGCGCCGCGGCCTGGCATGACAATCAAGGGGAACCGCATCATGAAAAAAACATATTTCACCCACGCCTTCAGCGCACTGGCATTGACGCTGGGCATGCTGACGACGGCGTCCTCGCAGGCTGCCGATCTGGTGGTCGGCGGCAAGAACTTCACCGAACAACTGATCCTGTCGCAGATGACCGCGCAATACCTGCGCGCCAAAGGCTACGACGTCGATCTCAAGAACGGCCTCGGCTCGACGCTCATGCGCAAGGCGCAGGAAAGCAATCAGCTCGACATCGTCTGGGAATATACCGGCACCTCGCTGATCGTCTACAACCACGTCGATGAAAAACTCGATGCCGAAGCAACCTACGAGCGCGTCAAAGCGCTCGACAAGAAGATCGGCCTGATCTGGCTCAACGAGTCCGCGCTCAACAATACCTATGCGTTCGCCATGCCGCAAAAGCTGGCCGACGCGCAGGGCATCAATACGCTGGAAGATCTCGCCCAGCACATCACGCAAGAGCAGCAGGCCGGCGGCAAGCCGCACCTGATGGGCGTCGATTATGAATTTGCGTCGCGTCCCGACGGTCTCGATCCGATGCAAAAACTGTACGGTTTTCAGCTTGACCGCAGCGAGGTCAAGCAGATGGATCCGGGTCTGGTCTATACCGCCTTGCGTAACGAGCAGCTCTATGTCGGCTTGACGTATTCATCGGATGGTCGCATCAAGGGCTTCCATCTCAAGCTGCTGGAAGACAACAAGGGTTACTTCGCTGCGTACAAGGCAACGCCGGTGGTGCGCCAGGAAGTGCTGGAGCAGAATCCGGAACTGGCCGAGCAGCTTAACGCGCTGTCCGCCGCCATCGACACCGAAAAGATGACCGAGATGAACAAGCGCGTCGACATCGACCAGGAGCCCGTGGGCAAGGTCGTCACCGAATTCCTGCAGCAGCAGGGTCTGATCTGAGGAGCCGGCCATGAACCTGATCCAATACCTCGCCGGCGACTGGCACAACATCCTCAACCTGACGCTGCAGCATCTGAAACTGGTCGGCATCGCCGTCAGTCTCGCCATCGTCATCGGCGTGCCGCTGGGCATTGCGATCACGCGGCATCGCTGGCTGGCGACGCCACTGCTCGGCCTCGCCACGGTGGTGCTGACCTTGCCGTCGATCGCCTTGTTCGGTTTGATGATTCCGGTGTTCTCGCAATTCGGCGCCGGCATCGGGCCCTTGCCTGCGATCACGGCAGTGTTTTTGTACTCGCTGTTGCCGATCATGCGCAACACCTTCCTGGCGCTCGACAACATCGACAGTAGCATCCAGGAAGCCGGTATCGGCATCGGCATGACCTTCTGGCAGCGTTTGCGCATGGTGGACCTGCCGCTGGCGGTGCCGGTGATCCTGGGCGGCGTGCGTACTGCCGTGGTGATGAACATCGGCGTGATGGCGATTGCCGCCGTGATCGGCGCGGGTGGGCTGGGCGTGCTGATCCTGCATGCGATCAGCCAGAGCAATATGCAAAAACTGGTTGTGGGCGCCGTGCTCATCAGCGTGCTGGCGATTGTCGCCGACGTGCTGCTGCAAGGCCTGCAACGACTTCTGACACCGAAAGGACTGCAAAAATGATAGAACTCGACCAACTCAGCAAAACCTACACGCAAAAAGACGGCGCGCCGGTCAAGGCCGTCGATTCCGTCAGCCTGAAAGTGGCCGAAGGCGAGATCTGCGTCTTCCTCGGTCCGTCCGGATGCGGCAAGACCACGACCCTGAAAATGATCAACCGGCTGATCAAGCCGACGTCTGGCCGCGTGCTGCTGAACGGCGAAGACACGACCGGCATCGATGAGGTCAGCCTGCGTCGCCACATCGGTTACGTGATCCAGCAGATCGGCCTGTTCCCGAACATGACCATCGAAGAAAACATCACCATCGTGCCGCGCCTGCTCGGTTGGGACAAGAAGCGTTGCCGCGAGCGCGCGACCGAATTGATGGCGATGGTGGCGCTGGATCCGGCGAAATTCCTGAAGCGTTATCCGCGCGAACTGTCGGGCGGCCAGCAGCAGCGTATCGGCGTGATCCGCGCGTTGGCGGCGGATGCACCGGTGCTGTTGATGGATGAACCGTTCGGCGCGGTTGATCCGATCAACCGCGAATCGATTCAGAACGAGTTTTTCCAGATGCAGCGCCAGCTCAACAAGACGGTGATCATGGTCAGCCATGACATCGACGAAGCAATCAAGCTGGGCGATCAGGTGGCGATTTTTCGCGCCGGCAAGCTGGTGCAGTTCGATCATCCGGACACCTTGCTGGCGCGTCCCAAGGATGATTTCGTCAGCGCTTTCGTGGGTCAGGATCACACCCTGAAGCGCTTGCTGCTGGTGCGCGCAGGCGACGCCGCAACGACGCCTGCGACGGCGCGTCCGGGCTTGCCGCTGACGGACGCGATGACGCTGATGGACGATCAGGATGCGCGATATCTGACCATCACCGACAGCGACAATCGCGCGCTCGGTTACGTCAGCCGTCGCGACATTCGCGGTGTGCAAGGGGTGAGCGGCGACAAGGTCAAGCCGTTCACGCTCAATGCGACGCCGGACGAGAATTTGCGCGTGGTGCTGTCGAAGATGTACAAGCACAGCGCGAGCTGGATGCCGGTCATCGATGCGGAGGGGATGTATCTGGGAGAGGTGACGCAGGATTCGATTGCCGACTATCTCAGTTCCGGCAAATCGCGCGGGCAGAAATTGGCTGCCTGATCAGCCGTTCAGTTAAGTCGATTACCATCTTTCACCGTCGTCCTGGCGAACGCTGGGAGCCAGTGTCGTGACAACCGCCAATACGACACTGGGTCCTGACTTTCGTCAGGACGACGGAGATGAAAATTCTTGCAAGATGGAATAATGTCGCACGCTTAACTGAAGCGCATTACCGGAGAGCCGGAGTTTTTTATTTTCTTTGCCTTACAGCAGGCGATGCATGAAGACGGCTTTGCCGGTCGTCGGATTCAATTCATAGCCGCTGAAACCGCTGGCCGCGTAAAGAGCGCGCGCAACCGTGTTGCCCTCCAACACTTCCAGCGTGATCTTGCAGCAGGCGAGTTCGCGCGCGCAGTTTTCCACGGCTTGCATCAACTGCTTTGCAATGCCGCGTCCGCGATAAGCCGGCGCGACGGCGAAGTCATGGATGTTGAGCAACGGTTTGCAGGCGAAACTGGAGAAGCCTTCGATGCAGTTGGCGAATCCGGCAGGCGTATCGCCGTCGAACGCCAGGAACACATGTACGGCAGGGCGCTTGCGCAATTCATCGATCAGATGGGTGCGGACGAAATCGGTGATGCCTTTGCCGCCGCCCATCAGATCGGATGCATAGGCATCGAGCATGTCGAGAATGGCGACGCCATGTCGCGGATTGTTGAGATCAGCCTTGATGACGTCGATCGTTTCTGCCACTTCGATACCTCTGCCGTTTAGTCGAAAGCAGCCATTTTACCTGCCGCGACCGCCCGAACGATGTGTGGCTGCCGAAGGACGTGCAGCCGGTCCGCGGTTTTGTGCCGGACCCTGGCCTTGCGGCTTGGCGGGACCGCCTTGACGCGGCTTGGCCGATTGCGATTGTCCCTGGCCTTGACCGGCGCCGCCTGATTTCTTCGGTTGTTGCGAACGACCGCCGCCACCGCCTCCACCCTGGCGACGTTGACCGCCGCCACCGCCGCTGCGCAGCTGAATCGGCTGCGGCTTGGCCTTCGGATCCGGTTCGAAACCGGGAATGATTTCGACCGGGATTTCACGCTTGATGAAGCGTTCGATGTCATGCAGCATGTCGCGCTCGTCGACGCACACCAGCGACACGGCAGAGCCGGTTGCGCCGGCGCGGCCGGTACGACCGATGCGGTGGACGTAGTCTTCAGGCACGTTCGGCAGGTCGTAGTTGACCACGTGCGGCAACTGGTCGATGTCGATGCCGCGCGCGGCGATATCGGTGGCGATCAGCGCTTGCAGCTTGCCGTCCTTGAACTCGGCCAGCGCGCGGGTGCGGGCAGCCTGGCTCTTGTTGCCGTGGATCGCCATGGCGGTGATGCCGTCGCGTTCGAGCTGTTCGACCAGTTTGTTGGCGCCGTGCTTGGTGCGGGTGAATACCAGCACTTGCGTCCATTTATGGGTGTTGATCAGATGCGCCAGCATCGGGTGCTTCTTGTCGCGGTCGACCGGGTGGATCTTTTGGCCGATCACTTCGACGGTCGAGTTGCGGCGCGCCACTTCGATCATGGCAGGCGAATTCAGCAGGCCGTCGGCGAGTGCCTTGATCTCGTCGGAGAAGGTCGCCGAGAACAGCAGGTTCTGGCGCTTCTTCGGCAGGATCGCGAGGATCTTCTTGATGTCGCGGATGAAGCCCATGTCGAGCATGCGGTCGGCTTCGTCGAGGATCAGGACCTGGATATTGCGCAGGTCGACGGTGTTTTGCTGCATGTGATCCAGCAGACGGCCCGGTGTGGCGACCAGGATGTCGACGCCTTGCTTGAGCTGGCGAATTTGCGGATTGATGCCGACGCCGCCGAAGATGCAGGCGGAAGTCAACGGCAGGTACTTGCCGTACAGGCGGACGCTTTCTTCAACCTGCGCAGCCAGTTCGCGCGTCGGGGTCAGGATCAGTGCGCGGATCGGCACGTGACCGTTGATCTTGACGCGTTCGACCGACGACAGGCGTTGCAGCAGCGGCAGCGTGAAGCCGGCGGTTTTACCCGTGCCGGTTTGTGCGCCTGCCAGCAAGTCGCCGCCGGCGAGCACTGCAGGAACGGCTTGCGTCTGGATGGGAGTCGGCGTGGTATAGCCTTGTTCGGTTACGGCACGAACGATTTCCTCGGAAAGACCGAGAGAGGAGAATGACATAGTGGAATTTAAAAATATCGGCCTGTCGCCGCAGTGGGCGCCAGTCGCAGGCAAACGGGATTGAAACGTCGGGAGGACAGCGGACTTTGACTGGAGAATGTGCCGCACGGGGCGCAGTATAACAGGTGTGCGGCAGCGCAGCGGATAAATCTTGATCGGCGTGCCGCCAAATGAACGTCTTGCCGTGCAGACAACGACAAGACGTCGATAGGCTTGTTTCAGGCGTCCAGCAAACGCAGGCCGATGGTGCCGGCGATAATCAGGGCGATGCACAGCAAGCGCAACGGCGACAAGGCGTCGTTGAACAGGTAAATGCCCAATACCGCCACGCCGACCGAGCCGGTGCCGGTCCAGATGGCGTAGGCGGTGCCGGCCGGCAGGTTGCGCATGGCCAGCGTCAGGAACAACACGCTGCATGCCGCGGCGCCGACGCCGATCAGGCTGGGTGTGAGCCGGGTCCAGCCGTTTGCATACTTGAGCGCGATCGCCATGATGATTTCCACTACACTTGCCAAAGACAGGTAAATCCAAGCCATTTGTTTCTCCATGATGAAACGATTGAACAGGCGCTCAGCATAGGCAAGGGGCGAAAGTGCAACAAGTAGGTACTTTTTGGTAACCATGAAACCCGCAAACAAAATTTCTGCAGAAGAACCGCAAACCGATATTTACAGCCTCGCCTGTCCGTCGCGCAAGGCGCTGGAGCTGGTCGGCAGCAAGTGGGCCTTGTTGATTTTTCCTGCGCTGGCAGCGGGGCCAATGCGCAATAACGCTTTGCTGCGCAAGATCGAGGGCATCTCGCAAAAGATGCTGACGCAGACCTTGAAGGAGCTGGAACGCAACGGCCTGGTGACGCGCTGCAATCTGGAGACGGCCGCGCCGCACGTGGAATATGAGCTCAGTCCTCTGGGCGAGTCCCTGAGCGACACGCTGATTGCCCTGGACAACTGGGCGGAACGTCATCACGCCGATTTGCGGCGCGCGCGTGAGCAGTTCGACAACAATGAAAAAGCCGGCGAACAGACCGCCGGCCGCATCGTGCACAAATTGAAATAAATCAGCCTTTGGCCTGTGCCGCTAAAAAGTCCAACACCGGAGGCAGGACCAGTTTGCTCTGCATCAGTCCGCCGAAGTGTGTGACTCCCGGCAAGGATACGAAAGAAGCGCGCGGCAACAATTCGGTGCAACGTTTGACGGCAGCATGGCGTGCATCGGCATCGCCGCAGAACATCAGGCAGGGCATGTCGATCAACGGCAGCAATTCTTCCATGGATGCGCGCGGCTGTTGCGCAGCCGATGCCAGCGCCCGCAGGTCGTTGGCGCGAATCATCATCTTTACTTCGGCGGAAATCCGCTCATTGAGCACCGACTCGAACGCCGTGATGAATGTGACCGGGTCAGTACCGTCCAGGCCCTTGAAGGCGTCCCAGCTGGGGTCGGCATAAGGATGGGCCGCGCCCAGGATCAGCGACTGCAGGCGATGCCGCGCGTGGCGCACCATGCCGTAGCCGACCCAGCCGCCGAGCGAGTAGCCGCAGTAGTTGACCTGGTTGATATCGAGATCGTCGAGGACGGCCAGCACGTCTTCGGTGCGTTGCTGCAGCGTATAGGCATCGGTGTCGTGGGGTTTGTCGCTCAGGCCGTGGCCCAGCGCATCGATGGCGATGACCCGGTAGTGTTGTTGCAAGACTTCGGTGAAGCCGAAAAAACGCCAGGCTTGCGAACTGCTGGTGAAGCCATGGTGCAGAAGCAGGTCAGGGCCTGCGCCGCTGACTTCGTAGTGGATGCGCCGACCGGCGCTGGGGGCAAATGGCATGGAGCGGAAGGTTCAGGCCTGGGTGGGTTTGCACTTCTTGAGCAGCGCTTGCGAGCGGCTGCGGATTTCTTCGTTGGACAAGTCTTCCTTGTGCGTGGCGATCGACCAGATATGGCCGTAAGGATCGCGCAGCATGCCGGAGCGGTCGCCGTAGAACTGGTCCTGCACGGCGCGCAGCTTGGCGGCGCCCATGGCGATGGCCTGGTTGAAGATGGTGTCGACGTCGTCGACGTAGATCTGCATGCTGACGCCGGCGCCCCCGAGCGTCTTGGGACAATGGATGCCCATTTCGATGAATTCGTCGGCCAGCATCACGCGGGCGTTGCCGATCTGGATTTCAGCGTGCCAGATTTTGTCGTGGGGACCGTCGATGCGCATGACCTCGGTCGCACCGAAGGCTTTCTCGTAAAACGCAATCGCGCTGGCGGTGTCGGAGACGATCAGATAAGGCGTGACGCTGCTGTAGCCTTCTGGAATGGGATTGACTGCCATGCTCGTCTCCTTGGGTGGCTGGGAAGCGCTGCAAATCGAATCAGATCGAATTGAATTGCATCGCCTCCCTGGCGTGACTTGGTGACTGCTCCGGTTCTGCGATCGGATTGTGAAGCGGTACGTAATGCGTGATGCGGAACTGAAGTCTGAATCTTATGCGAATTCAGACAGCAAATTGACTTGTTGCGAGAAAATCTTCGGATTGCCGGCCAGGACGTCGCCCTTGTACAGGTAATCGGCGTCGCCCTTGAAGGTGCCGACGATGCCGCCGGCTTCCGTCACCAGCAGCGAGCCGGCGGCGATGTCCCAGGGCTTCAGGCCTTTTTCGAAGAAACCGTCGAGGCGGCCGGCGGCGACATAGGCCAGGTCCAGCGCGGCAGCGCCAGGACGGCGCAGGCCGGCGCTGTTTTCGGTCATGATCTTGAACATCTTCATGTATTCGTTCAGGCCGTCCATGTCGCGGAACGGGAAGCCGGTGCCGATCAGGGCGTCGGCGATCTTGTCGCGCTTGCTGACGCGGATGCGCTTTTCGTTCAGGTAGGCGCCGGCGCCCTTGGAGGCGGTGAACAGGTCGTTGCGGGTAGGATCGTAGACCACGGCTTGCGTGATGATGCCGCGCTGTTGCAGCGCGATCGAGACGCAGTATTGCGGGAAGCCGTGAATGAAGTTGGTGGTGCCGTCGAGCGGATCGATGATCCAGACGTTTTCATTGTCGTCGTGCAGGTTGGCCGATGGGCCGGATTCCTCCGCCAGGATGGCGTGGTCGGGATAAGCGGTCTTCAGGACCTCGATGATGGCGTCTTCCGCCGCCTTGTCCACTTCGGTGACGAAGTCGTTGTGCTGCTTCTTGGTGACCTTGAGCAGGGAGACGTCGAAGGACGCGCGATTGATGACGGCGGCGGCGCGGCGGGCAGCCTTGATCGCCGTATTGAGCATTGGGGGGATAAGCATCCTGAGGGTTCCGTTAAAATGGCGTCTTCGCCGTCGGTTTCGCTACCGTCGGGAGAAGTTGCACAACAATGAAATTAATGAGCGGTGCACCGTCCGGAAATTGCCGATTCAGCATCAAATCGGCATGGCCCAGCCTGTTTTGGGCTGGCTTACGAGGTTTCCGGACGTGCGAATACCGCTATTTTAAATGAACACGCCCAAAATCGATAATTCTGTTTTCAAGCGCCTGCGTTTCGTGTTGGTGGAAACCAGCAGTCCAGGCAACATCGGCGCGGCTGCCCGCGCCATCAAGACCATGGGGTTCGGCGAGCTGGTGCTGGTCAATCCACGGTTTCCCAATGCGGTGCAGGAAGAAGCGGCGGTGGCTTTCGCCAGCGGTGCGCAGGACGTGTTGTCCGGCGCCCGCATCGTCTCGAACATCGAGGAGGCATTGCAGGATTGCAACTTCGCCGCTGCCATCAGCGCGCGCCTGCGCGAATTTTCGCCGCCGGTGGTGACGCCGCGCGCGATTGCCGAACAGATCGCCGGCGATGCCGGCTTGAAGGCTGCGCTGATTTTCGGCAACGAACGTTTCGGTTTGCCCAACGAACTGGTGCAGAAATGCAACGTTTTGATCAATATCCCGGCCAATCCCGACTATTCCTCGCTGAATCTGGCGCAGGCGGTGCAGGTGCTGGCCTACGAGTGCCGCATGGCGGAACTGGGCGATCACAAGCAGGCGACCGATATCGGCTTTCAGGGCGAGATGGCCGGCGTGGCGGAGATCGAAGGCATGTTCCGCCATCTGGAGGAAGCGTTGGTGGCCATTGAATTCCTCAAGCCCGACAGTCCCAAGAAACTGATGCCGCGCCTGAAACGCCTGTTTTCACGCACGCAACTGGAAACCGAAGAGGTCAATATCCTGCGCGGCATCGCCCGCCAGATTCTGACCCCCAAACAAGAAAGAAAGCCCAAGGAATGAGCAAGCTGAGTCTGGATCGCATCCTGCAATCGCAAGGTTTCGGATCGCGCAAATATTGTCGTTCGCTGATCGAAGACGGCGAAGTCGTCATCAACGGCGAAGTGGTCGACGATTATCGTTTTACGCCGGATACCGAAGGTCTGGTGTTTACGCTGTTCGACGAAGAGTGGACGTATCGCGAACACGTTTATATCGCGCTGAACAAGCCGGCCAATTTTGAATGTTCACGCAAGCCCAGCCATCATCCGGGCGTGCTGACGATTTTGCCGGAACAGTTTTCCTGGCGCGACGTGCAGCCGGTCGGGCGCCTTGATCACGACACCACCGGCTTGCTGCTGATGTCGGACGACGGCGCCTTCATCCATGCGCAATCGTCGCCCAAGCGCCACGTGCCCAAGGTCTATGCGGCGACCACGCACGATGCCGTCACGGACGAACTGATTGCGCAATTGCTGGGCGGCGTGCAACTGCATGACGAGTCGGCGCCGCTGGCGGCCGTGACCTGCCGCAAGCTCGATACGCATCTGCTGGAGATCGTGCTGGAGCAGGGTAAATACCATCAGGTCAAACGCATGCTGGCCGCGGCCGGCAATCATTGCAGCGCCTTGCGCCGGGTTGCCATCGGGGCTCTGCTGCTGGATGCGCTGGAGCTGGAAGAGGGGGAATGGTGTTATCTCGACGCGGCGCAACTGGCGTTGCTGGCGCCGGCCTGAGACGGAAGTGCTGTACCGTCCCGGCATGTGCCGGGACGTCAACGGATCAATGAGGCATCAGTGGCGGGTATCGGTCTGCGGCACGGCGTCCGCAGGCGTTTCCGGAAAGAACAAATGGGCGCAATCCACCGCGTCGAACTCATAGTGCTGACCGCAGAAGTCGCAGCTGATGCCTAGTTTTTCCTGGCTTGCCAACGCTTCTTCAATCTCCGTCTGGCCGAGCATCTTGAGCATGTTGCCGACTTTTTCGCGCGAGCAGGAGCAGTGGAATTCCGGATGATCGGGTTCGAACACGCGGATGCTTTCTTCCCAGAACAGGAGACGCATCAGGGTTTCGATATCGGTGCTCAGCAATTCTTCATTGCGCAAGGTGTTGCCCAGCATGGAGAGGCGATTCCAGGTTTCCAGTTCTTCCGCCGGTGCGTTTTTGCCGCCATGCGTCGGCAGTTTTTGCAGCAATACGCCGCGTGCGACCTTGTCGTCGGCGGCCAGCCACAGCTTGGTGTCGAGCTGCTCGGAACGCAGCATGTAATTTTCAATCACGGTCGCGACGTTGTCGCCGTCCAGCGGCACGATGCCCTGATAGGCTTGTTGGCCCGGCATCTTGTCCTTGGGGTCGAGCGTGATGGCAAAACGGCCTTCGCCATTGGCGTTGACGAGTTGCCCCAGCGTGGCGTCGTCCGGCACTTCCGCGCCGTCGACGACTTTTGCCGTGGCGCGCAGGCGCAACTCGGAGTCGCATTCGACCACCAGCAGTCTGACCGGACCGTCGCCATGGATCTGCATGACGATCATGCCGTTGAATTTGAGATTGGCCGACAGCAGCGCGGCTGCCGACAGCATTTCGCCGAGCAGCGTTTTCACCGCGATCGGATAATCGCGACGCGCCAGGATCTGTTGCCAGGTCGTCGAGATTTCCACCAGCTCCCCACGAACCGGTGCGTCTTCAACCATGAATTTTTGCAGCGTATCTTTCATTGTTTCTTTCTAATGCTCACGAGGGGCGGCAGATACCGCATCGTGTCGAGTGCCTTGTTTTGATGACGCGTCAGGCGATGCGTTTGAGACTGGTTTTGAATAACTGCGCGCGTTCGACATAGCTGTCGGTGCCGGCGCGCATGCGGGCGATATCTTCTTCCGTCAAGGTGCGCACGGCTTTGGCGGGCGAACCGATGATCAGGGAGTTTTCCGGGAACTCCTTGCCTTCGGTGACTAGTGCGCCTGCGCCGACCAGGCTGTTCTTGCCGATCCTGGCGCCGTTGAGCACGATGGCCTGGATGCCGATCAGTGCGCCTTCGCCGATGGTGCAGCCGTGCAGCATGGCCTGGTGGCCGACAGTGACGTTCTTGCCGATGTGCATCGGATAACCGACGTCAGTGTGCAATACTGCACCTTCCTGGACGTTGCTGTTTTCGCCGATGGTGATCAGTTCGTTGTCGCCGCGGATACTGACGTTGAACCAGACGCTGGCATGCTCTTCGAGCCTGACCTTGCCGACCACGACGGCCGACTCGGCGACGTAGGCGGTTTCCGCGATTTCCGGCGTGTCTTGTTCCAACTTGTAAATTGCCATAATAAAATTGTCTCCTCGGTTAATCGAGAACACAGACACCCATATTGGGACGGACTGTGTTGCATCAACCCGTCATTTTACCGCTGCTTGCATGAATTCACCTTTGAACGCGCCGTTGAGCGCCAATTTGCCGGACGACAAGTTGTTTGCCGGCGCCGAACTGCGCCGGGGCGCCTTGCATTGCCTGGTTCAGACCGAAAGCGCCATGAAGGTCGCCGGCGTCAAGGCTTTGGCGAGCGACTGGCATGCCGGGCGCCTGGCGCTGGATAGCGGCGCGGCCTTGTCCGCGGAGGGCGCCGTCATCCCGGGCCGGCCCGCGCGTCCGGAGCTGGTGCCGCCGTTGCAGGTGACGCATCGCTCCATGCGCACGGAAGAGGGGCGCGCCGCCCTGATTCATGCGCTGGCGCATATCGAATTCAATGCCATCAATCTGGCGCTGGATGCGATCTGGCGTTTTCCGGACATGCCGCAGGCGTTTTATGCCGACTGGCTGCAGGTGGCGAGCGAGGAGGCGTATCACTTTTCCTTGCTGGCGGCGCATTTACAGGTGCTCGGCTATTCCTACGGCGATTTCCCGGCGCATAACAGCCTGTGGGACATGGCCGAGAAAACACGGTCCGACATTCTTGCCCGCATCGCTCTCGTGCCGCGGACGATGGAAGCGCGCGGCCTGGACGCTGCGCCGCCGGTGCGCAATAAACTGGCGCAGGCCGGGGATCAGGCTGCGGCGGATATTCTCGACATCATCCTGTGCGACGAGATCGGCCATGTGGCCATCGGCAACCGCTGGTACGGTTGGCTGTGCGAGCGGCGCGGTCTTGATCCGATCGCCACCTTTGCGGCCTTGTCGGTGGAGTTCAAGGCGCCGGTGATGCGGGGGCCGTTCAATATGAGTGCGCGCCGCGCCGCGGGTTTTACGGATGACGAACTGGCGTTGATGGAATAACGGCAACGCGTCAGAAATTCGATTGTTTCAGGAAGAAATCTTTACCGTTTTGAACGGTCAGAGATTGCCGAGCTGCGCCGGCGTGCTATCGTGCCGCAGGGTGTTCCCGGACATGTTGATTTTGAAAGGATAAAGATGAAATTCGCTAAATTGATGAGCGCCGTGTTGGCGATCGGCGCAGTGGCATTGGCGGTATCCGCCTGTCAGAAAAAAGAGGATACGCCCGGCCCGGCAGAGACGATGGGCAAACAAATCGACAGCGCCGTGAAGAACGCCGGAGACCAGGCCAACGTCGCCGCCGACAAGGCGCAGGAGAAGGTGCAAGGAACGGCCAGCGAAGCCGGCCAGAAGCTCGACCAGGCCGTCGCCAACGCCAAGGACGAAGCCAAGAATCTTGCGCAAAAGGCGGGCGAAAAGATCGAGGCTGCCGGGCAGAAAATTCAGGATGCGGCGCAAGACGCCAAGAAGTAATCGCTTTCAGCCGAGACAGGCAACAATCATCGACAACCCGCATCTTCGCATGCGGGTTTTTTATTTGTCGGCCTTGTGGATTTCTTCGATGACGAGCGCCTGGATGGTCGGATCGAGCGCCAGGGCGACGTGTCCGATGCCGCTGATGGGGATGTTTTCCGCGCCGGGCAGGTGAGAGGATATTTGCGGCGACACGATATTGTCGTGATGGGAATAGACCGACAGGATCACGGCCCGCGTGGCGGGATTTTCCGTGGCGGCCAGTTTGTGCAGCCATTCGCTGCTGGTGCCTTCTTCGGCGCGGCCGAGCCAGTTCATTTCGCCGCAATTGATGCCGATGCCGAAGTTGGCGATGGTGGTGCCGTGATGCGGCGTGCCCAGCGTGATGACCTTGGCGATATTGATGTGGCCATGATCGCGGAGATAGGCGCGCGCCGCCAGGCCGCCCATGCTGTGGGCGACGATGACGATCTTGTCTTGGCCGCTCTCCAGGACCAGCCGTTGCACCGCTTCGTGCACCAGCGGAGCATAGCCGTCAATGCTGCCGAAGACCGGCTCCATGTCCACGGCGTAGTGGGTGATGTGGGCTTCGCTGAGCGCCTGGCTCATCCAGTGCCAGTAGCCGCTGTTGCAACCGTAGCCGTGAATCAGCAAGACCGGCAGGGATGTCGTGTCGGTGAAGATGCGTTTGTCGAAACGCTGAAAGGGCATGCCCCAGGACGAGCACACCATGGTGGCGCAGTATTCGCCGGCAAATAACCTGAAAATGCCCGGCCAGGTCAGCTCTGGCGTATGGGCGGATTTGGCACGATACGGCCATGTCAGAAAAAAACTATTCGCCGTGATGGACGCACGAAACAAGGCGACCAGTGCGATGCTGAGGATGATCGCAAGAGGAACGTTGGTGACGTGCAGCTTGACGAGCAGGAGATAGAACAGAATGCCAACGCCAAATTGGGTGAGCAGCAAGGTTCTGGCGATGCGGGCGATCATGCAGCGGCGGCCTCGTGAAGATGGACGAAATGTCTAGCGTAACAGGATTGCATGACCGTTTTGTTTCAGAGAGGCCTTATTGCTTCTTTTTCCGGGGATTCAGATCGACGATGCGGGTGCCGGCAATCCTGTCATGCAGGAACTGGCGCTGCGGGTCGAGATAGATCAGCCCGGCCCAGGCGATGAGGTTGGCGACGGGAATCCCTATCAGCATCCAGTTTTTGGCGCCCAGGACCCAGGCCAGCGCAAGACCGGGTATGAACCACAGCCAGCTCAGCAGGAAGCGGCCGAGCGCGCGCAGCGTGCCGACCGGCGAGCCGTCATTGCCGACCAGCCGGATGCGCCATGTTTTCATCGCCAGCGTCTGACCGCCATGGGTCCAGAACCAGACGAAATACAGCCCCAGGATGATGAACAGCCAGCTTTCCAGCGCGTGGCGCAGATACAGGGCATGGCGTTGCTGCAGCAGGGTGGAGAACAGCCAGGCCGAGATGAACAGCACCCCGAACAGCAGCATGGATTCATACAGCATGCTGCACAGGCGGCGTCGGAGGGAGGGCGTGGGCATCGTGGGCGGCGATGCCTGCTGGTTCGATGTGCTGTTCAATGTGGCGCTCAAGGCGATCTCTTCTATCGATGATGAATCGGACGTGCGGCGGATTAAGTCATGCTAAGTCATGCGCCAGGCGGCATGAGGGGGTCATCATACGCGGCGTCATTTGTGTCCGCCATGAAAAAATGCCATGTCGGCATTCTCACGCGGACATGGCATTTGAGGTGTTCGATGTTTTTGCCCGTCGCACTTTGCCCGGGCTGACGTATCCGGCTTATTTGGTCTCGGCCGGCGCCGCTGGTGCCGGTGACGGCGCAGCAGGCGGCGCCACGATGGTTGGCGGCGACGGTACCAGAGTCTGTTCCCGTGCTTCCTGAGGCAGCTGAATGGTCGGTGCAGCCTTGCTCTGCGTCGCCGGCAACGCAGCGACATGCTTCGGCAACTTGGCTTGCGACAGTTTTTTCTTTTGCTCGTCCGACAACTGCTGGTATTCCTTCCACTGGGCCGATTTCTTGTCGGCATCCAGCTTCTTGGCGCGAGTATAGCTTTCGCGAACGGAGCGGCGTTGTACGGGCGTCAGTTTGACCCAGTCGCGCATGCGTTCCTGCATGCGTTCTTGCTCGGCAGGTGTCATGGCGGCGAATTTGTTGCCGATGACCAGCCATTTTTCCTTGCCGTTGAGCGTCATCTTGTTCCACTCTCCTGCGAGCGGAGCGAGCGCATGCTGCTGCACAGGCGTCAGTTCGTTCCAGAGCGGTTTGGTGTCAGGCTTCTTTGTCAGCTTCGACGGAGTAGGTTGTGATGCGGACGGGGCAGTGGCAGTGGCGGGTGCAGGCGAAGGTCCCTGAGCGAGAGCCGTCGCGCCGGCCAGGCAGGCAAGCACGGCGACGACCGCAACAGGAAGGTTCAGCATCTTGCGTATTGCGTTGCTCATCGAAGTCCGGATACACGCCATCAATTATTCGCCTTGCTGCGCCAGATAGGCGTTGAAGCCGTGATCGAGGTAGGCCGACAGCGGCAATTCGTCGGACAGGACGCCGGCATCGATTTCCGCCAGTTCGGTGATGCGTTGCTGGTGTTCGTGCTCGTACAGACCGGCAAACAGCAAGACGCCGGCCAGCAACGGGATGGCGACGCCCAGACGGCCCAGCCAGGCAAACGATTGCGGTTCATGGAAGCTGCCGCCCATGGCGCCGGCCAATACAAATTGCGGCGCGATGGCGCGCTTCGGAGCGGTTTTTTTCTTGCGGGCAATCGCAACGCGACGCGCTTCCGCCAGGCTTTGCGTGGTGGATTCGGGCAAGTGTTCCAGATTCGCGTCCAGAGCACGCTTCACCCGGTAGGCAAATTGTAGTTCTTTGTTGTTCATAAACTGATTCCTTTAGCCCTGAGTGCTTGAGCCAGAGCGTGTGTGGCGCGAGAACAGTGGGTTTTGACGCTACCTTCGGAACATCCCATTGCGGCAGCTGTTTCGGCGACATCCATGTCTTGCCAGTAACGCATGAGGAAGGCTTCGCGTTGACGAGTCGGAAGTTTTTGTACTTCGGCGTCAATCAACGCGAGTGTTTGCTCGCGCTCAACCTTGTCGGCGCTGGACTCGGCTGCCTGTGTACCTTCCTCTGCCTCGTAGCTTTCCAGCAAGTCGAAGTCTTCCTGGCTTTCCGTATCGCGGCCGATGCTGGAGAAGAGGCTGACCCAGGTGGTGCGGACTTTTTCCCGGCGGAAAAAGTCATGGATGGTGTTTTGCAGGATGCGCTGGAACAGCAGGGGCAGTTCCTCGGCCGGTTTGTCGCCGTATTTCTCGGCCAGCTTGATCATTGCATCCTGAACGATGTCGAGTGCGGCTTCATCTTTGCGCACGGCGTAGACGGCCTGCTTGAAGGCGCGGCGTTCGACATTTTCGAGAAAATCGGAGAGTTCTTTGTCAGTTGCCATGCAATGCGGCTTGTGGATGTGCAGCCGGGAATAGATGAATCGAATGCATTTCCGACATGTTGGTGGAATGTACGGATTTGTAACAAGAGCGCATGCTAGCAAAAAAGCCCTTGTTTGTGGTGGTGTTTATAGGAAATGCACAATTTCCGGGCGGTTTTGCGGCTTACTCAAAGAAATTCGCTTGACCAAAATGATGCGACGCATTAACGTGTCAGTCCGCTTCATCAACATGAAGTTCTATGGTCTTTACGTGGCTACGCATAATGTAGCGATTGTTAAAGACGCGCTTTATTGAAAAGCTGTTTGTTCTAACCCGCGCCATAAGCGCGAGAAATTCGTGACGGTGTGCTTGCACCAAGGCTGAACGAGTCGCGCTGAGCGGCATTTTGAACCTCACTACGGTTGAGGCGCAGAAATGACGTGACCGCACAAAGAAGGGATGCCGGAGGAAGCAAGTCGATCAGTACGATTTCGTCAGGAGAGAACATCCGATCAATCTCCAATGGACCTTGAAAGGAAGTAGTAATGAGTGCAGAAAACCTCACCGGCGCGGAGATACTCGTCCGTTGCCTGGCTGAAGAGGGCGTTGAGCACGTCTTCGGCTATCCCGGTGGCGCCGTGCTTTATATTTACGACGCTATCTTCAAGCAAGACAAATTCCAACACATCCTGGTACGCCACGAGCAGGCTGCGGTGCATGCAGCGGATGCCTATTCGCGCAGCTCCGAAAAAGTCGGCGTCTGCATCGTGACCTCCGGTCCCGGCGTCACCAATGCGGTGACCGGTCTGGCGACCGCGTACATGGATTCGATCCCGATGATCGTGATTTCCGGCCAGGTGCCTTCGACCGCGATCGGTCAGGACGCCTTCCAGGAATGCGATACCGTCGGCATCACGCGTCCCTGCGTCAAACACAACTTCCTCGTGAAGGATGTGAAAGACCTCGCAGCGACGATGAAAAAAGCATTCTATATCGCCACAACCGGCCGTCCAGGCCCGGTGCTGATCGATATTCCCAAGGATATCTCGATGCACACCTGTGCTTATGAATATCCGAAGACAGTGGAAATGCGTTCGTACAAACCTGTCGACAAGGGCCATTCCGGTCAGATCCGCAAGGCGCTGCAACTGTTGCTGACGGCGGAACGTCCGATGATCTACACCGGCGGCGGCATCATCCTCGCGAATGCGGCGCCCGAGCTGAACAAACTGGTCGATCGCCTGGGTTTTCCGTGCACCAACACATTGATGGGTTTGGGCGGTTACCGTTCCACCAGCGACAAGTTCGTCGGCATGCCCGGCATGCACGGCACGTATGAAGCCAACATGGCCATGCAGCACAGCGATGTGCTCATCGCCATCGGCGCACGCTTCGATGACCGCGTGATCGGCAATCCGAAGCACTTTGCGTCGAACGCCCGCAAGATCATTCATATCGATATCGACCCCTCGTCGATTTCCAAGCGTGTGAAGGTCGACATTCCCATCGTCGGCAACGTCAAGGACGTGCTGCAGGAATTGCTGGCGCAGCTGGATGCCTCCGAAACCAAGCCGAACGCGCCTGCCGTCGCGAACTGGTGGAAGCAGATCAACAAGTGGCGCGAGCGAGATTGCCTGAAGTTTGCCACTTCGGACGAATTCATCAAACCGCAGGCCGTGATCCAGAACGTGTGGGAAATCACCAAGGGTGATGCTTTCATCACGTCCGACGTCGGCCAGCATCAGATGTGGGCTGCGCAGTACTACGGCTTCGACAAGCCGCGCCGCTGGATCAACTCCGGCGGCCTGGGCACCATGGGCGTCGGCTTGCCGTACGCCATGGGCGTGCAAAAAGCCAATCCGGACGCGACCGTCGCCTGTATCACCGGCGAAGCATCGATCCAGATGTGCATCCAGGAGCTGGCAACCTGTAAGCAATACCACCTGACGCCAAAGATCATTCTGCTGAACAACCGTTTCCTCGGCATGGTTCGCCAGTGGCAGCAAATCGATTACGGTTCGCGCTACTCCGAGTCGTACATGGATTCCTTGCCCGACTTCACCAAGCTGGCCGAGTCGTTTGGCCATGTCGGCATGAAGATCGAGAAACCGGGCGATGTGGACGGTGCGCTCAAGGAAGCGTTCGGCATGAAAGACAAGCTGGTCTTCATGAACTTCATTACGGATCAAACCGAAAACGTCTGGCCGATGGTCAAGGCGGGTAAGGGTTTGACTGAAATGCTCTTGGGTTCGGAGGATCTGTAATCATGCGCCATATTGTTTCTGTACTGCTGGAAAACGAAGCC
Source organism: Herbaspirillum sp. CF444 (assembly GCF_000282135.1). Taxonomy (GTDB): domain Bacteria; phylum Pseudomonadota; class Gammaproteobacteria; order Burkholderiales; family Burkholderiaceae_D; genus Herbaspirillum. The sequence continues at coordinate 551 of NZ_AKJW01000080.1, read as the reverse complement.
GGCGCCTTGTCCCGTGTCGTGGGTCTGTTCTCCGCACGCGGCTATAACATCGAGACTCTGACTGTTGCACCTACCGAAGACGCCACCTTGTCGCGCATGACCATCGTGACCAGCGGCTCGGACGACGTGATTGAACAAATCACCAAACACCTGAATCGCCTGATCGAGGTGGTGAAGGTCGTGGATCTGACTGAAGGCGCGCATATCGAGCGCGAACTGATGTTGATCAAGGTACGTGCCGTAGGCAAAGAGCGTGAAGAAATGAAGCGTACTGCGGACATCTTCCGCGGCCGCATCATCGACGTCACCGAAAAAACCTACACCATCGAATTGACAGGCAACAAGGGCAAGCTGGACGCGTTTATCGACTCGATCGACCGTGCGGCGATTCTTGAGACTGTTCGTACCGGCGGCTCCGGTATCGGCCGCGGCGAACGGATCCTCAAAGTCTGATGCACGACCATCGTTGGTAGCTCTCTGTATTTAATTCAGTATTTAGTATTTTAAAAATTAGTTAATAGGAAAAATCATGAAAGTTTTTTACGACAAAG
>NZ_AKJW01000079.1 GCF_000282135.1 Herbaspirillum sp. CF444 | reverse complement strand
GGTCAAGACGCCCAGTCTTGACCCCGATTCGCGCCTTGCACTTCATCCCAAACAGGGTAAGCTCGCACTCACGCCTATTTATGAAATGAGTTCTAATCATGATGAGCCGCTTGTTGCCGTTGCTCTGTTTTCCTATCGTGTCTTGCCTTCAGCGGCCAAGGGTAAACAAGACATTCAGCATGTCGCTGGCCGCCTGGATAATCTTGGCTGCCGCCTGATAACTTGTCTGGTTCCTGATCATGTTTGCCAGTTCTTCATCCTGATTCACGCCCGACTCGGATTGCTGTTCTTGCTGAATGGCGGTCAGCCTGGCTTTTCCGGCCTTGTTAAGAATATCGACCTCATGGGTCTTGTTGCCGATCATGCTGACCATTTGTGAATACGATCCCTGGAAGGAACTGCTGCCGATGGTGTTTGCCGTCTGCAACGCATTCAACGCCTGGGCATTGCGATTGTCGTTGACGCCATTCGTATTCGGCGAGACGTAGAACTGATCGCCGTTCGCCGGCTGGCCGGTGATCGCAAAGGTGATGCCGCCGGTGGTCAGCTTGTCGCCGGAAGCGATGGCGATATTGGCGCCCGCGGCATAATTCGTGGTGGTGCCGTCCGCGTGCTTCACGGTCACCGCGCCGACATTGGCCGTCGGCGTCAGCGTGTTGCCGCTCGAGTTGAAGGTAAAGCCGAGCTTCGTCCCGGCGGCCAATGGCGTTCCCGCATACGTGGAATCGACGGTCCCCGGCGAAATGACCGCGGTGCCGGTATTGGCAGGCTTGGGCGAAAAGACGAATTTATCCGCGTTGCCTGGCGTGCCGCTCAGCACGAAGCTCACGCCACCGCTGCCATACGTTGCGCCGGAAGCATAGGGAATTGCAGCTCCGGCGGCATACGTTGTGGTGACGCCGGCCTTGGTCGTGACAGTAACGGCAGCTGGTGGCGTCAGCACCAGCGTATTCGGTACACCAGCTGCATAGGTGTATGTTTGCGTAGAGTTAGGCGCAAACACCGACTTGTTGACGTTGGTCGACGTGACTGCGCCGGTCCCGGTATTGCCCGTCGTCACGAGCCCCATATCGGTAACGGCATTTATGGATGTGATGACCGGTGTCGCAGCGGCGATTTTTTGCGTATTCGTGATGGCGACGCCCAGCATGGCGGCGCCGTTGATGCTTGGCTTGATGAGGAAGCTGTCGCCGGCAGCCATCGTCGGTGCGGAATAAGTGACTCCGTCCAGCGTGACCGGAAAGGCAGCTCCCGGCGGCGTGATGGTAGTGGCATTGCCATCGGAGACACGCGTGATCGTGTACCTCGTGCCGTCATAAGCAAGCTTGTAGTCGCTGGCGGTCAGCTTGGATGAATCCGATATCGTCGCCGTCACCGCCGCAGCCGCAGAATTTCCAGGCGCGCCGTTGACCTGCGGAACGCCGACGGTGAAAAAATCCGTGCCCAGGGCGCCGTTCTGATCCTGGCCCAGCTTGTGTTGCGCGTTGAATTGCGTCGCCAGCGCAATCGCCACGCGGCCGAGGGTATTCTGGGCCACGTCCAGGATCTCCGTGCGATAGGACATGATCCCGCCCAGGCTACCTCCTCCAAAGGCCGTATCCGGGATCGGAATGCTGCTGCCGTTGTTCTTGAGGGATACCTGCAGACGCGTCGGGTCGGTGGCGGCCGGTGTCGACACCAGCGTCGACACCTGACTGCCAAGCACCAGCGGCTGGCCGTTCGCGATGAAGACGCTCAGGGTGCCGTTATTCTGCGGCAAGGTCGTGACCTGGACGATTTTGTTCAGCGCGGAAACGACCTGATCACGCTGGTCAAGAAGATCGTTGGGTGCGGCGCCGTTGGCGCCGGATACCTTCATGATCGCCTTGTTCAACTCGTCTATCTGCGCGGCATAGGAATTGATGGTTCCGACGCTCGACGCGATCTGGCCGTTGATACTGGTGCGGCTTTGCGCCATCTGCTCGTCCAGGCTGTGAAACCTTGCCGCTAAAGTCTGACCAGCCGACAGTACCGACTGACGAGCTGCCGCATTGCCCGGCAGCGACGCCAGATTATGCATCGACTTGAAAAAATCCTGCAAAGCCGGCGACAAGCCCGCAGCCGTATCTGCAACCATATTGTCGAGCTGGCGAATCTGGGCATGGTATGCATCCAGCGCGCTGGTTCCCGTCGTCGCCGCAATGACTTGTTTATTCAGGAAATCGTTATAGATGCGCTTGATTTCCGTGACCTGGGTACCTTGCCCGACAAAACCATAGCCATAGTTAATACCACCGGCAGTACTTTGCACCGCAACCTGACGGCTGTAGCCGGCGACAGTCGCATTGGAAATATTATGGCTGGTTGTCGCCTGCGCAGCCTGGGCTGCGGCAAGCGCACTCCGTCCGATACTAAAAATATTGGTGCTCATGCCATTCCTGCTTCAGGATGTCGTCCGGATCTAGCGCAGGCTGATCAAGCTTTGCAGGACGGTATCCTGCACCTTGATGGTCTGGGAGTTGGCCTGGTAGACGCGTTGCGCAACGATCATGTTGACCAGTTCGGTCGTCAGATCGACATTGGAGTCCTCCACTGCGCGCGCCTGCAACGTGCCCAGGCGTCCGGTGGCCGGCGTCCCCAGCAATGGCTCGCCGGCCGCCGCGCCGGCCGCATACAGGTTGTTTCCCAACGGTTGCAGGCCGTTGGGATTGGCGAAATTCACCAGCAGCACTTGTCCCAAAGTCTTGGCGTCGCCGTTGGAATAGCTACCGATAATCTGTCCGTCCTTGCCAATGGAAAAACTGGAAAGCACCCCCGGCGCCTTGCCATTCTGCGATTGTGCGACCGGCGTGAATGCCTGGCCGGTTTGCGTGGTGCCGCTGTAATCCAGCGTAATACCAGCCGCGAAGGTCGCTCCCGGCTTGACGTTGTTGGCGTTCAGATTCGCAGCCGTGAGCGTGCCGGCCGGTTGGGCGCTCGTCAGAACGCCGGCATTGTCGAATGTCAGCGTCCCGACTTTCGCTTGCGTCGCCGCCGTTGGGTAAGGCACGCCATTGATCGTGGCGTAGACATCCCAGTTGGTTGCCGTGGCGGTCGACGTCGTCGCGTTTTTGACATAGTAGGTCTGGACGTTGTAACTATTGCCCAGGCTGTCATAGGTCGTCACGCCGGTCGTGTTGTTGTAGGTCGTCGGGTCGGTCGCGTTGAACGGTTTTGTCGCCGGTGCGATGCCGGTCTTGCGCGAATCCAGATTGAGTTTCGTCGTCACCGCCGTGGTCGCCGTCGCAGGTATGTTTGATGTATCGATCTTCAACGGGACCGGATCGCCCCCGATGGCAGTGCCCAGCCAACCGGTCAGATAGGCGCCCTTTTCGCTGGGATTGACGATGTAGCCGTTTTTATCCAACTGAAATTGCCCGTTGCGGCCGTACAGCGGCGACGTATCCGCCAGATTGCGTTGCATGCGGAAGAAACCGTCGCCGTTGATGGCGATATCGAGCGGGTTATTGGTCGTCGTGACGTTACCCTGGGTGAATGCCTGCTGCACGTTGGGTACGGCGACACCGATGCCAACCGGCGAATTGCCGGAACGATTCATCGAATTGGCGTACATGTCGGCGAACTGGGCGTGTGCCGATTTAAAGCCTACCGTGCCGGCATTGGCAACGTTGTTGCCGATCACGTCCAGATGTTTGGAAGCGCCGTGCAAACCGCTCAGACCTTGCTGAAAACTCATGTTATTTTCCTTGTATGGGAAGCGATTGGTAATTCGAAGAATGGAGATGAAACCGGCTCGATTCGGCTGACCGATGTTCACCGCATGCAGCGCAATCCCCGTGCATTTCGCACTGTGCACGGCACATCAATTAGAAGCCCTCGATAATCTCGACAGTTGTTGCGTCAGGTAATTCTGCGTTGCCGTCATGCTTGATAGCGTGCGGTTAAGGTGGTTAAATCTTTTCGTATATTGATCTTCCAGACTGTTCAGCCTGTTCTGCACGATAGTCTGGCGATCCGTATTGATCTTCAAGCTTGCTTGCATGCCTTTGGTCCTGACATCGATGACGCCGCCGTCCCCCAAGGCGCCATTCAGCAATTTCTGCAGTTTGACCAGAATGCCGCCGGCACCGGAGGCGGCTGTTTTGGTATTGCCGGCTATGCCTGCCGTCACCGTCGCTGCCGACGCGAACAGATTCTCGACACCTGCCAGGTTATTTTTCACTGCCGCATTTAATTTTGCGGAGTCCAGCGCAAGCGTGCCGTCCTTTTGAAAACTGATTCCCACGTCCGACAGGCTGTTGATGCCATTGCCGCCGTCGACCTTGCCGAGCAAAATGCTGCGCAACTGCGTGATCAGGTTTCTGGTCGACGAGTCGGCTGCCAGTGGCGACGACGTGCCGGCTTGCCCCGGTGTCCTGGACGGAGTCTGCAGCGTCAAGCCTTTGACGGCCTTGACAAGCGCGTTGTAGGCAGAGACGAACGTCGTCGCCGAAGTCGTGATGGCGCTCGTATCGTGCGAAACTGTCAGCGCAAAGTTGTCCGATGCAGTGGTGACTTTGCTCAGGTTCAGCGTCACGCCGGCAATTGCGTTGGCCACCTTGTTTGACGCGCTGTCGACAGCAACGCCGTCAATGCTTAACCTGGCATCCTGGGCGGCCGCCAACTGCCCCATCATGCTGCCGCCGAGACTGGAAAAATCTCCCGTTCCCATCAAGGCAACAGGGCTGGTCGCGCTGCCGCCTGAAGGCGTCAACACCAGATGATCGGCGGCGCCGTCGTTCGCAATGCTCGCCATGACGCCGGCATTGGCCGTGTTGATGGCGTCGCGCACATGTTGCAGCGTCCGGCCGGCACCGTTCAGAGGGATGCTGGTCGTTGTGCCGCCTACCTTCAACGTCAATGCACCGGTGCCGGCATCAAAGGTCTGGCCCGGCGGCACGCCGGCGGAGGTGTACTTTCCGCTTGGGTCGAAAGAGAGAGACGCATAGCTTCCTGTTCCCGTGACGCGGATGGAATTGGTCTTTCCGCTCTCTTTCGCCGTCATGACCAGGTGCGAAGAAGTGCCGTCGTTCACAATACTTGCGCTGACCCCGGCATTGCTGGAATTGATCGCATCGCGAACGCCGGCCAATGTGTTCGTTACAGGCTTGATGATGGCAGTGGAACCATTGCCGGTTTTGATCGCGAGAATGCCGCCGTCAAACGCGGCATTCGCCGGAAAACCTGCAGATGTGATCTTTTGCGCCTGCGCCAACTGGGATACCGCGATTGTGTAGCTGCCGGCCGCAGCGACCGTGGCGTCCCGCGGCGCCTGGATCTGGCTCATGGTGCTCGGAATCGATCTGGAAGGATCGTAGTTCAAACCGGACAGCGTATTGTTGGCTTGAATCCTGATCGTGTTTGCCGTACCGGCAGTGTTGGATTCCAACACCAGATGGTCGCCCGTGCCATCCGAGGCGATACTTGCCGTGACGCCCGTCTTGCCTGCATTAATTGCATCGCGCACGCCGGCCAGAGTCGCGTCTGCCTTCAGCGTAATAAAGACAGGCGGATTGCTGCCGACCTTGATCGCCAGCGAATCCCCGGCGTTGAAAATCTGCGACTTGGGGAATCCGACCGACTGAATTTTCTGCGCCAGCACTTTGGTCGACTCATCGCTATTCACGTCTGCGGTGAATGGCTCGGTCGTGAGCGTCGTGCCGGTGCCGCGATTGGCGACGGCGGCCTTCAGCGCGCTGAAACTTGCCGGCGCAAGACGATTGAGTTCGGCCTGATAAGTGGAAACAATGCTTTTAAGACTGCCGTAAGCAGAAACCAGACTGTTGTAGCTGCGCGCCTGTCTGGCCAGAGGATCCAGCGCGACCTTCTCTGCCGCCATCAGTTTGGCGACAAGTCCGGGAACGTCGAGAGGTCCCGCAGCAGTTGAAATGGTGCCGCTAGAGATAGCCATTTTTCCCCCTTACTGAGTTTGCATGCCCCCGATAAGGGCGATCAGTTTGCCGCTGCGGTTATCCGGATTTTTTTCGGCGCATTGTTCCGAGACGGCATTCAATGAAAAGACAGGCAAGCCGAGCGCGTTGCCTGCCGATTTCCATCATTACTTCAGCAACGACAGCACGCTTTGCGGAGCGGCGTTCGCTTGAGACAACATGCTTGTCCCCGCTTGTTGCAGAATCTGCGCACGCGTGAGGTTCGCCGTTTCTGCCGCGTAGTCGGTATCCATGATGCGGCTGCGCGATGCGGTGATGTTTTCGCTCGAAATCTGCAAGTTGCTGATGACGGCGCTGAAGCGGTTCTGAACCGCGCCGAACTCCGCGCGCTTGGACGAGATCAGGTTGATCGCCTGGTCCAGGTTCTTGATCGCCTTTTGCGCATCGCTTAGCGCCGACGGATCGGCGATTGCCTTGTCCAGAGTCAGTTTTGCCGTGTCGATCGCCGATTGCAACGTCACCGCGGAAGATGCCAGTGCAGTTGCCGTCATGGTCGAACCGGTTGCGAACAGATTGTCCAGCGCAGCCTTGGCCGAGGTGTATGTCACCTGGGCGGCATCAACCGCGGTTGTGTTGCCCAGACCGATCAGGCCTTTGGCGCTGGTGCCGATCACGCTGGCGATGGTGCTGTCGTTGGACAGATCGGACAACGAAATACTGATCTGGTCATTGCGCTTGTTGTCGACCACATTGGCGCCGACCTGGAAGCTCAGCGTCAGCGAAGCCGAAACGTTGGCCACGTCGGAGCCCGTACCGGCGCTGGCGCCCGAGCCGATACCGGTGAACAGGCTCTGGCCATTGAAGGTGGTACCGTTCAGGACACGGAAAACTTCGCCCGACAATTGCTTGTATTCGTCATTCAGCGTCTTGCGGTCTTGCGCGCTGTTCGAACCGTTCGACGCCTGGACCGCCAGCTCGCGCATGCGTTGCAGGTTGTCGGTAACGGTACTCAACGCGCCTTCCGCCGTCTGCGCCAGGGAAATACCGTCGTTGGCGTTGCGTTGCGCCACTGCCAGGCCTTTGACCTGCGAGGTCATGCGGTCGGCAATCGCCAGGCCCGCTGCGTCATCCTTTGCGCTGTTGACACGCAGACCCGATGACAAGCGTTGAATCGACGTGGACAGCGAGGATTGCGAGATTCCCAGGTTTCGCTGGGTATTGAGTGAGGCAAGATTAGTATTGATGACGGATGGCATTGCATTTCCCCTAATTTCTGATGAGCACTCGAAGGATCAAAGTCAAAGTTGCGCAAGTGAAGCCGACTTCGCCTGCGGATTGTTGATGCGAACAAATTACAAACATCTGATGCGAATAATTTCTTTGCGCCGCCAGTGCCGGCGCGCACCCGCCACCGCCCATCACCCCTCTTCCAGGACCGGAGGCAGTATCTCGCCGTTGTGTGGAGATTCCGTGCTGCCGGCATGTGCGTTGCGTGATCTTTCGACATGTCGCTCATGCCGCTCATGTTGATCGAGCGATACGAATGGAGCACAGAATCGGCGCACGAGACCGGACCGCTTGAATCTATTGCCTGGTGTATTGAGGAAAGTGAACTTCAAATACGGCACCGCCCCCAGGGGCGTTGCGTGCGAAGGCTTCTCCTCCATGGCAGCGGGCGATCGCCTGCACGATCGACAGCCCCAGTCCGATGCCGCTGCTGCCGCCCACGGCCGTGCCGGAATGCTGGCCGCGCCAGAAAGGATCGAACACGGATGAGCCGGCCTCATCGGGGAGACCCGGCCCTTCATCGGTGACTCTCAATATGGCGTAGTGCCGGTGCGACAGGGTTTCCACCCACACCCTGCCGGGCGATGCATAGCGCCTGGCGTTGTCCAGCAGTGCAAGCAGGATCTGGCGTATGCGCGCACCATCGGCAAACAACATCACCGGCGCCAGCTTCTCTTCAATTTTCAGCCCTGCTTCCGTACACACGGGGCTTGCCGCTGAAACTACCGATTGCACTTCCTTGCTCATATCGATGAACTCACGCAGCAATTCCAGATGACCGTTGTCCGTCCGGGCAACGGTGCCGAGATCGTCGACGATGCGCGTCAGGCTTTCGACCTGGTCGATCAAGGTGGAAAACAATTTCGGGTCCGGCGCAAAGATGCCGTCGGCGAGTCCCTGCAATCTCCCGCGCAAGACCGTCAACGGCGTGCGCAATTCATGCGAGATCACCATGTGCCAGGTCCGCATGTTGCTTCTGCTGAGCTCAAGTTGATGCGCCATCGTGTTGAAGTCGGCGACCAGATGCTGGGTTTCCTTGAACGTCGCACTCTCCGGATGCGAACTCGCGCGCGCGCTTAAATCCCCGGTAGCAATCAGTCTGGCCGCGGAGGCCACGCTATTGAGCGGGAGAATCAGCTTTCTTCCGAAATAGATGGCGGTCAGCGCAGAACCCAGAAGGCCCAGAATCCATAGCGCAAACATGACTACCCATTCGATGGGTTCCGGCCATGGCGCTTCCTTCGCCGCATCTGCCAAAAATTCGAATTCAATCCAATAGAACAGAAACATGCCGGCGCTCAGCCCGACCAGCGCCAGGCCGGTGGCGCCGGCCATGTACAAGACCAGCTTTTGCCCCAGCGTCACGGATTGCTTCATTGAACTTGCACGAGCCGGTAACCGACGCCTCGTACGCTCTCGAGGAATCCATCGATGCCGGCAATCTTCAGTTTTTGCCGGAGTTTGCTGGCGTGGCCGTCGATGGCCCGCTCCAATGCATCGCCCTCGGGAATGCAGGCATTGACAAGTTCTGTGCGCGTAAAGGCTTTGGTCGGAAAATGCGCCATGTAGGCAAGGATGCGGAATTCGGTCAGCGTCAAATCCAGCCTTGACGGCTGTTCTCTCCTTCCCACAATGACCATGTGCGATACCAGATCTATTTCCACATCGTTGACGCGCAGCACGGAGGCATGGATCACATTGCGCACTCTCCGCAAAACAGCCTTGACGCGTCCGACGATCTCCAACCCATTGAAGGGCTTCACGACATAATCGTCTGCGCCGATATGCAAAGCCTGAATCTTGCTCGGCACATCGTCTTGATGACTCACCACAATCACCGGGGTGTCGCCGGCTTCACGCAGTGCCGTCAACACGGAGAAGCCGCTGACGCGAGGCATCTTGAGGTCGAGCAAGACAATATCCGGGTGCGACGAATAATAGAGATCGATCGCAAGCTGGCCATCTACCGCGACGATCGCCCGCAAGCCTTCGCGCTCGAGATGGGCGCACAAAACATGGGCAATTTCGGAACTGCTTTCCGCGACGAGCACGAGTGGATTCATGTCGTCAAACCCTGTTGAAACCAAGGAGTACCGCTTCGATCGCACGGTCCGTCAAAGAGATGCGCTTTCTCGTTTCCGAACGTTTGTGAGAAGGAACATCCATAGGATTGGAAAGGCGGATGTTTTCGCAAGAGATCTGGTAGTCCCCGTCGGGGCGGCGCATGGCCCCCATCTCCCGCCAAAAATCGTCGTAGTCGGCAAGCAGCTTCCCGGTTCGTATCTGGCGGACCAGAACGCGATTCCGATTCCCGACCAGGATCGCCTTTTTGCATCCGCAAGTACGGCCAAGCTCTTGCGCCAAACGCAGCATCAGTGCTTTTGGTCGCAGGCCGAACATGTCGCGGGTGGCGTTGCGGACACGTCCCTGTGCATCGCAGCCTTTCGGCCCTTGCAAACAGCCGATGCCGACACACCAGTGCAAATCACTGTTGTAGAACGTGAAGGCAATGGAGAACAGAGGCCGTTGGTCGCAATACAGCTGCAAGATCAATTCGCCCTCCCGTTCAAGCGGGGAAGCGGCGGACAAGCGCAACTCATAGACAGCTCCGGATTTTCCGGCAAAGCTGCCGAGCAACGCCGGCGACCTTGTCGCACTCAATACCAGCGGTTCAAGCCCATGCCGGCAGATGAAGTCATAGTGGCTGATCAGGACATCGATCCGGTCCCGACCGCGCAAACGCAGTGATTGGTAAGGGCGGTAGATTTTCGGCAATAGCTTGGGCATCGCCCTTGCCAATTCGACGCGCATCGGTGTCGAATTCCAATAAGCCAGCCATCGCTGCGTCCGTCGGAAGTGAAAAATGCCTCTGGCGACGAGCTTGATCTTTTTTACCAGCAGCGCCAGTCCGGGGCGGTCGTGCGCCAGGCATGTCAACAGTTTGACGGGGGCGCCACGGCTGACGCCGCCGGCGCCATTCAAGCCGTAGTACCGGTGCTGCGCCCCCGTTGTCGAAGCAGCGTTATCCGGCATGCTCTCTTTGCGGGCGACAAACAGCATCTTGCCGTGCAGGCGACGCTTGCGAGAGATCGTCGCTGTCAGCACAGATGCCTGGTGCAACGCCCACCTGGAGTAATGGAGGGCCGCATAAAAAGCCAGCGCGAGTACGGAGATTGCGCAACACACCCACAACGACCCGGCGCTTTCCAGCGCCAGGGGCAAGAGTGCAACGTGAAGCAGAAACGGCCAGGAAGTGTATTTGTAATACATCGTCAACTCATGCAAAGAGAAGTTCGGAGAAGCTTTCTACTTTGTATGTGCAACGAGACGGACAAAATGACGGCCTGTTACAAATTATTTTTATTCCGGTCTTTTCTGCGCGAATTTCCCCATAGGCGGACTCATCCGCTGCCGTCAAAACTCGGAGATGTTCGTCAGCAGAAGTGTGCGGCGCGGCTCTACCCCCACCGTCGATGCCGAGAAATCGCTATAAAGACGGCGATTGAAGAGATTTTTGATACCCAGCGTCGTTCTGCCATGCCGGGATCGGTAGTAGATGCTGGCGTCGGTGCGCGTCTGACCTGCCAAACGCACCAGCGTATCGGTTTCACTAAATGCCTGATATCCGCTGCGCATGGTGAGGCCGAGGCCCACGCCCCAGCCGCGCCAGCCTTCCGCCTGAAAATCGTAGGTGCTCCACAGGCTGGCCCGATGCCGGGGAAATTGCGACAGTTGCGGATCCTCGCCCGGAGGCTTGGCATATTGAAAGGCAATATAGCTGTAACTGGCGGTCAGATTCCAGCCGGCCATCAGTCGTCCGGCGATGTTCAACTCGACTCCGCGACTGATCGTGGACGGCAGCAGCACATAATCCACAAAGGACGATGTCGTCTGCTGCACACTGGTAGGCTGCAAAACGTTGGTATGCGTGGCCCGGTAGAGTGCGGCGGAGAATGTCGCGCGATTATCCAGCAGGTTCAGCTTCAGACCGATTTCAACGGACTTGCCGGTCGTCGGAGGGGCGACAATCGTGCCGGGCGGTCCGCCATTGAGGGTCGCGTCGAGAACTCTGTTTCCCGGCGTAAAACTGCGGAAAGCATTCGCATATAGCGTCGCACGCTCGCCAAGCCGGTAGGCAATGCCAAGGTTATACACCGGAGAATTTCTGGGCGGCGAGGTATCGCGTTCTACGCCATTACGATCGACGTCGAGAGAAAAATTGTTTCGTTCCTGCTCGTAGCCCACATTGACCAGCATATGCCAGCGCCGCCATGTCATCTGATCCTGCAAAAAGACATTGCTGGAGTAAATGGTGTCGTCGGTGGCGATGAGGCTTTTCGCTCCCGTGACGGGTGGCAGCTGCATCCCGGACGGCGGCCAGGGTACGTCAACCGCGTCCGGGGAATCGAGATCGTTATAGGATCCCAGCCTGGTCTGGCGATAACTCATTCCGACCAGCATCGTATGTTGCAACGAACCGGTTTGAAATTTCCCCCGTACGCTGGCTTCCATGTACCGGCTGTAGCTGGTGAGCGTCGATTGATCGGGCAAACAAACTCCGGTGGTCGCGCCCAGGTCAGAGGGCAAGCAGGATACGTATCCTGTCGAGTCGTAGCGCAACTTGGCAAACTGCGCCTTGCTGAGAAATGCCCAGCCCTCTCCCAGGCGTTGTTCCAGATCGTAGAAAACCTCGGTTTTTGCCGCGTAGCTGTGGTCGTCGGCACGCCCCCATGGTGAAGTGCGAATATTCGGGCCGGGCCCCTGGTCGGTCAATTGCGCATTCTGGTAACCACCGAACGGCGCACGCGCGAGTTGGTGACTTGCCCCTGCCACCAGCGATGTACCGTCGTGTCGATATCCTATCGACGGTGCAAGATAGAATTCGCGGGCGCCGTCATAGCCGTCGAATGTGCGCGCATCATGCGTAGCGGAAACAACGGTACGATAAGTCCAGATTTGATCGGCCGACAAGCTGCCCGCCAGATCGAGCGCCGTGCGCCGGTGCCCGTCGTTGCCTATTTCCAGCGTCAGCTCCCTGACTGCATCCGCCTGCGGCCGCTTGGTCAGGATATTCACGACGCCACCAGGCTCCATCGGGCCGCCGGCGATGATGGAGTCGGCTCCGCCCAGTACTTCCACGCGTTCAATTGCCGCTATTGGCGTATCCAGCGAAGTAATCGAACGCGATCCCGCTACCCGGCCGTTGGTTACGTTTGTCAAAGAAACCAGGTCTGCCACGCCATTCTTCATGACAGGAGCGACAAAACCGCGCACATAGAGGGTGCCCGCCTGGTCCACGCCACTGCCGCGCTCGAAGGCGACCGAGCTGGCGTTGCGCAAGGCATCGACGACCGATTGCGCCTGCTGCCTCTCCAGCAGATCTGCCGTGACCCCCTGGACCGACTGAGGAATCTCGGACAAGGGCGTGTCAGTCCGGGTCGCGGATCTGGTGGTGCGCGTGACGAAACCGATATCGTTATAGCCATGGCTGGTTTGTACGTCGCTGTTGTTACTGATAACGACCGTCGGCAAAACGGAAGGTGCAAGTTCCAACGAGGAAGCCGATGCCGCAGGACTCTCCGGCGCAGCCGGCGTGGCGGCTTTGGCGGCAACCCGATGCACGCCGAACGAGCCGTCGGGATTGGCGCGGGCTTCCAGGTCGCTTCCTTTCATTGCCTCGCGCAGCGCATCCTGAACGGTGAAGCTGCCCTGGACGCCGGGCGATCTCAACGCCCCCGTCAAAGCGGGATCGAACAGGATGATGCCCCCGACGGATTTGGCAATCGCGATCAGAACATGATCCAGCCGATCGGCAGGAATGTTGAAGCTGACTTTGGCAGGTGTTGCAGCAACGGCAACGGGCTGGTGCGCCGACACCGGCGCAGCGACACCTCCCAGCAGCGATGCGGCAAAAACAGGCATCAACATTCTTGTCGCGTAACGATGTCGCATTGTCGTATCGGAGGAAGGGCGTCGTTGTCGATCTGCTTACGGCTCTGATCAACGCGCTTGGAGACTTGGCGAACAAACGCCAGTCGGTCACGCAGCGCAATGGGAAGGTATTTTAAAGGCTGGACGGGCCGGCTATCCCAGCGCAGAAATCGTGACCCAATAGGGAGTGACGCGCGTGACGGCAATCGGCAGACTGGCGGCCAGCGCCGTGAGGGCGTGATCGGTATCATCCAGCGGAAAGGCGCCACTGACCCTGAGTTGCGCAATGGCAGGTTCGAGCCGGATCACCCCTTTGCGATAGGGGCGCAAGGCGCCGACCACCTCCATCAGCGGCGCGTCGAACGCCGTGTAATAGCCGTCAACCCATGAACTTTCAGTACCGCGATTGGCCTGGATCGAGGCGACGGAATCCTCGGTGAACCACGTATGCTGACCCGGCTGCAATCGCGCGCTTTGCCCCTTGAGCGTCGCCAGGTCGGCAAACGCCTGCAAGGAAACCACTTCCGTGCGCTCTGCCAGAGCGCGAATCAACAGCATGCCGCTTTGCGTGCCGGTACTGCCGTGCACGGTTTCTATCGAAAATGGGCGCAGGGCTTGCGCCGCGACCCGGATCTGCAATTCGCCGCTCAACAGCCTGATCAGCCGGCGGCTCTGGTCGATCCACTGGTCGGCGGAACTGCGCGCGTTCAATGTCACGACGCTGCCATCCGCCAGGGTGTAGGTCTGACGCTCGCCGGTACCCGTATGCAGGTCGGCGCTGATGCCGCGGATCGGCGTAAATTGATTGATCAATGCGCCGGCGCCAACGCCCAGGCCGGCCAGAACGGCAATGCGCCGCAGCGTTTTGCGGCGATCCTTTTGTTGTTGCAGCGTAGTGCGCAATACCTCTGTTGTCGCACCTAGCCGGCGAGGCACGTCAAACTGGTGCACCGACTGCGTCAGATTGGCATAGGCAAGTTCGTGGCGGGGATCGGCAGTACGCCATTGCTCAAAAGCCGCGCGATCTGCATCGGAAACCGTGGGCAACTCCAGCTGGAGCATCCATTCAATCGCTTGTTCCACGATTTTTTCTTCGCTCATGTCAACACTCAAGCCAGGGGCGTAAAGCCGGAGGCCTTATAGCACTGCAAGAGTCCTTTGGCGACGTATCTTCTGGCCACGCTCGGCGAAACGTCCAGTTGCGCCGCAATCTCCGGATAGGTCAGATCATCCAGTTTGTATAACAGGAACGCCATGCGTTCACGCGACGACAGCCCGGCCAGCGCGCGATCCATGGCGCGCAATGCTTCGAGCAACAGCATCTGATCTTCCGGCGAAATTGCATACTGGTCGCTGCTGCCATGCGCCAGCGCTTGCAAGCACGCCTCTTCCAGATCACGACGACGCCACATTTCATAGACGATGCGCTGCGAGATCGTGGTCAACAATGCTTTGGGTTCGCGAATATGCTGCGTAACCGGAGCCGCCAGCAATTGCGTGAACGTTTCAGCGGCGACATCTTCGGCCGCAAACGCGTCGCCGACACTGCGTCGAAGACGCGTTCGCAACCAGCTATGGTATTCAATAAAAATGGCTTCGATATGATTGGCAGTAATTGATGATGTAGTCACAATGTCATTTCTCCCATATGCTTGCTCTCGGTCTCAATCGATGGGATCCGTGAAAAACCTGTAATAACGGTGACTGCACAAATGCGCCTGTGCCGTTCTTTTGGCAATACGGTTCCACGCCACCACACCGCTGACGCCGAGACGATCGTCCGGTCGAATTCCCTTCCAAAACCATGCTTTATAGAGCCGCTATCAGAGCCGCTATCGTTTTTGCTTTGATCAGGCGACATCCGCAAAACGGGCTTTATTTTACCTTCATCTCATTACCGCACTTTTTCTTTTGGTTTTCGCACGCCGTTGTCATCACACCCAGGTGCTACGAGCAGACCAGATCGCGAAGGCAGCCGGCATCGAATAATGCCCGGCAGCGCCATGTTGATCACGCCGATCTCTTGCTGATGGCCATCAGCAGAATGGCGTTCCATACAGGGGTCAATTCTTGGAGTGAACTCTTGGGGCCCTGCATTCCGCCAGGGATTGGCTGGCGCGCGGCGGACCCGTGTCTTGCATGGCGGGCTATGCCGCCGATAGGGACCTGTTGCCGGCAAGAGGTCCCTGCTGAGAAGGCTCGACAAGCGTATAACTTCATCGCCTGGCCTTGGGCCTGCCTCAGGGGATCACTCACCAGGGGAGGCAGTTCTGAAGGCAAATATGCTGGAGGCTGCGTTTTTGTTTCCTGGATCCGGTCGATTCCGTTTCCGGGAGTGTTGCACTTGCTGATCTGAATCCACCCACTGAGATGAGACATTCACTCGCGCTCTTCCCCCTGGAAAAATGGACATGCTGCAACTCATTGCTGAGGTTTTTGATAGACCCTGATATGTTCGATTTCCATCTGAACCGGAAAAATACTATCGTCAACCGGTCCGGCCATATCACCGCCAATAGCCAGATTGAGAAGCATGTATTGAGGAGCGTCGAAAGGCCATTCGGCTACTCCCGATTTGGGGTTTGCATAGGTGAAATAGGCATTGTTATCCACGCCTATTACCAAGCTATCCTCCGTCCAGGTCAATTGATAATCATGAAAAGCCGTACACGCATCCGCAATTTGAATCGAGCCGCTTTTTCCTCCCAAATTTTGGCCGGTCGATGCTGTATATATCGTTCCCTCAATGGACGTCGGATTTTTCCCGACTTGCTCCATGATGTCGATTTCGCCATTGGCGGGATGGGGAACGTTAGCAGTACCCAGCATCCAGATGGCGGGCCAGGTACCTATCCCGCACGGCAATTTTGCGCGTATCTCAAAGAAGCCATAAGTCCAACTCGCCTTGCCACGCGTAGTCAACCGGGCCGACGTATATTCTTGGCCGCCATAGTCTGATGCGGTCGTTAGCGATTCCTTGCGTGCCGTAATAATCAGCTTGCCGTTGCTGACGCGGGAATTCTCCAAACGCGCTTTGGCATAGTATTGCAATTCATGGTTATACCAACCCGTTGCATTCGCTTCAGTGTCATAGCGCCATTTACTTTGATCCGGCAAACCATCGGTCTCGAATTCATCCGACCATACCAATGCATATTCAGGAGGAGCATTGGAACTCATGGTGGGAACCTCGGCAGCGAGTGCAACAGATTCTTTGCCATATCCGCTCCAAAAAACTGACAAAGCTGCCATTGCCAATACCCGAAAAGCGAATGTTCTGAAAAGTTGATTCATCTTTGACTCTTTGTCCTTGCTTCGTTCCGTTCGAGTGATCGGCTAGTTGAACTGAATAGAAAAACGACTGCCGATGGTGCGGCAATCAAGGGCAATTAAGGCTAATGGAGCTTCGTTAAGCTTTGTTGTTGAATTGATGGAGATTGCGTCAATCTGTTGATTGACTCGCGGGATGTCCCCTCTCCAATCAGGAAGCGCTGAAATATCTCCCATCGCAAATATTTATTTAAGGGCCGAAAATCAACCTGCTTTAAATAATTGCCACACCACTGGTATACCAGTATTATTCCAACATGAAATCCACTGCTGCCATGACCTCCAGCCGAGACGTTGCCTACGAGAAAATCCATGAAATGATTGTTTCGGGCACTCTTGCGGCCGGCTCGCCCTTGTCCGAACGCGGCCTTTCGGAAAGCCTCGGCATCGGCCGCACGCCGGTGCGCGAAGCCATCAAGGCGTTGGCGCGGGATGGCTTGCTCGAGATATCCCCCATGCGTGGCACTTTCGTGCGGCAGTTGTCCATCGACGATCTGCGTGAGATTCACGAAACCCGCCTGGCCCTGGAAGGCATGGCGGCTTTCTTGGCCGCGGAACGCGGCCTCACCGATGAGTTGCGCCGCTGTGCCGCAGATCTGTTGCGCATCGCGGAAGAAGACCGGCAAGGGCGACTCGACGTGGCCCTGGCGCAAAAAGTCGGATGGGAATTTCACGAAGCGATGTTCCGCGCCGCCAATAATCAACGACTGCACGAGTTCTATCGCAACTTGCGTGTCCAAAACGGCCTGGCCCTGCAAAAGGTTGATGGCTATGACGCTGAACGCACGCGCGCGGCGGTGCTGGAACATCTGGAAATTTATGCCGCCATCGAAGCACGCCAACCCGCTGAAGCGCAGCGTCGCGTCTGGGAGCATCTGAGTCGTGCCTTGCAGGTCCGCCTGCGAGTGCTAACCCCCGCCGGCACTTTGAATTAAAGCGCGCGCGGCCCCATTGATCTTTTCTCTCGTCTGGAGTTCGTCATGCCGCAATCTCGTGCCAAGCGCTTCATTCCCCTGCCTTTCCAAATGCTGCTCGGCCTTGCGCTGGGAATGTTGTTCGGATTTCTGACGCCGCATCTGGCACAGACTTTGCAGCCGGTAGGTACTGCTTTTGTCCAGGCAATCAAGATGATTGTGGTGCCGCTGGTCTTCACCGCCATCACCCTGGGTATCTATCAAATGGGCAACCAGGCCAGACAACTGGGCAAAGTGTCGGCAATCAGCATGGTGTACTTTTTCGTTGCCACCATCATTTCCATCTGCATCGGGCTGGCGCTGAACTATCTTTTTCGTCCAGGACTTGACGCCAATCTGGCACTGACGGCCAAGATCCCCAAAGACATCAACGCGACCGTTGACTGGACCAAGTTCTTCCTGGAGATGATCCCTTCCAATGTCGTGACAGCCATGAGCGGCAGCAACTTGTTGCCGGTGCTTGTGTTTTCCGTATTGCTGGGTATGGCGCTGGCTTCGATAGGTCCCCGCGCCAAACCGCTGATTGACATGCTGGATGCGCTGATGGGCGCCATCTTCAAATTGACCGGCTGGATCATTGCGCTCTCGCCGATTGCGATCTTTGCGATCATCGCCTGGCTATTCGCGACACAAGGAATCGGCACCATTGTCTCCCTGGTCAAACTGGTCGGCGTGATGTATCTCGGGCTGGCGGTGTTGCTGGTGATTTTTTGGGGACTGCTCAAAGCCATTGGTGAAAAGCCGTTCAAAGTCACCCGCGATATCGGTGAGCCAATGATCCTGGCGTTCACTACACGCTCATCGGAAGCGACATTGCCGCTGCACATGGAAAAACTGGTCGGCATGGGCGTTCCCAAAGCGATCGCGTCGGTCGTACTGCCGCTCGGCTACGCCTTCAATCGCGATGGATCCATCATGTATTTCGCCCTGGCGGTCGGCTATCTCGCGGATGCTTATCATATTCCGCTGGACTGGCACACGCTGCTGTCGATCATCATCGTTACCACGCTGGCCAGCAAAGGCAGCGCGAACGTGCCGTCGGGCGGCCTGGTCGCGATTGCCATGGTACTGACGACAATAGGCATTCCGGTTGAAGCATTGGCGCTGATCGCAGGCGTCGACGCCTTTCTCGACATGGGGCGCACCGCAATCAATGTATTCAGCAATACGGTCGCAATCAAGCTGGTCATGAAGTTGGCCGGCGTTCCTTATGTAGCGGCCGATGCCGTCATTGACGAAGCATCTGCAGCATCTGCAACCATGTCCGCAGAAAACACCAATCCCAAGGAATTCGCATGATCGATTTACGCAGCGATACGGTGACGCGACCGACGCATGAAATGCTGGAGGCGATGCGCTTCGCCACGCTCAATGACGACACCCTGGAAGGTGATCCCACGGTGCGCCGCCTGGAAATTCGCGCAGCCGAACTGAGCGGCAAGAAGGATGCCTTATTCGTCGTCAGCGGCACGATGGGCAATGTGATCGCGACCCTGGCGCATGCGCGCGAGCGCGGCGAAGCCCTGGTCGACGAACAATCCCATATGGCCCGCTCGGAAGCCGGCGGCCTGTCGCATCTGGCCGGTTTGTTCTGCGTCCGCATTCCGTCTCACAAGGGAGAAATGCAGCTCGATGCCTTGCGCGAATCGATCCGTCCGGCCTTTTCCCGCTATGGATTGCCGACCGCAATGATCGCCGTCGAAACCAGCCACAATCATTCCGGCGGTTATGTCCCCAGCCTGGCCTATCTGCAACAGGTAGCCGACATGGCCCGCGCTGC
This sequence comes from Herbaspirillum sp. CF444, assembly GCF_000282135.1. Classification (GTDB taxonomy): domain Bacteria; phylum Pseudomonadota; class Gammaproteobacteria; order Burkholderiales; family Burkholderiaceae_D; genus Herbaspirillum. Next base: position 36,206 of record NZ_AKJW01000079.1, on the reverse strand, counting down.
CAAGGTGCCGGTCCACATTGACGGTGCCCGCGCGTTCAATGCCGCAATTGCCCTCGGCGTGCCGCTCTCGACGATTTGTGCGCATGGAGACAGCGTCAGCTTATGCCTGTCGAAAGGTCTCGGTGCACCGATGGGCTCCGTATTGACAGGCTCGGCTGATTTCATCAGTCGCGCCCGAGTCTTCCGACGCATGGTAGGCGGCGGTTTGCGACAAGCCGGCATCATGGCTGCAGCAGGTCTTGTCGCGCTGGAGACAATGACGGAACGTTTAGCCGATGACCATCGCCGTGCCCGGCATCTGTGGGAATTGCTGCGTGCTTCCGCTCCGGAGTTGGTCAATACGGACGCGCCGCACACCAATATCTTGCAGATTCATGTTCCTGCCGACAGCGCCCCTCAATGGGAGCATGCCTTCCATGCGCATGGCATTCTGGTTCGTGCAAGCAATCGCAAGAGCTTGCGCCTGGTCACGCATCGGCATATCGACGATGCGGATATTCATCAGGTTCACCAGGCCATTATTCATATACAAGGCAATATGCAAGGCAACGTGGTTCGACGCTGATCCCTCAAACAGGCAAATAAGCAGTCCTTGCAAACGTCGTACCCATCGTATTTGAGCCCCGGTTGCCGAAAACCGGGCATCAGAATCGGATAGTCCGGAGTCAAGCGGACAAAGTCCCGGCTTCAACGAATTCCGACAATCTGGCGCCTGAAACAATCCCGCCCTTGAAAAACCCCCACTCCGCCCCTATACTTAGCACTCGTTAGGGGAGAGTGCTAACAACTCCTCCTGGCCTACCCACTTTTCCGATGTGGCACGGATTTCTTGCTGCAGGGCTTAAGTACACTTTGCAGCCAATGCCGCAATTTATTTATAACTTATTGAATTTTAAGGAGTTTTCATGAGCCTTCGTCCTTTGCACGATCGCGTTATCGTCAAGCGTCTCGACCAAGAAACCAAGACCGCATCCGGTATCGTGCTGCCTGACGCAGCAACTGAAAAGCCAGATCAAGGCGAAATCCTGGCAGTCGGCAACGGCAAGATCCTGGATGACGGCAAGGTCCGTCCGCTGGCAGTCAAGGTCGGCGACCGCGTTCTGTTCGGCAAGTACTCCGGCCAAGCCGTGAAGATCGACGGCCAGGAACTGCTGGTCATGCGCGAAGAAGACCTGTTCGCCGTCGTCGAAAAATAATCGACGTCCCCTGCTTCGGCGCGGCGTGAAACGTCATGCGCCGGCAGCGAGCAATTCTGATCGAAGCTGATCAAGTCAATTCAAACGAATTTTTGGAGAATCCAACATGGCAGCAAAACAAGTAATTTTCGGCGATGACGCACGTGCAAAAATCGTCAATGGCGTCAACATCCTGGCGAACGCAGTCAAGGTAACCCTGGGTCCCAAGGGCCGCAACGTGGTTCTGGAGCGCAGCTTCGGCGCCCCGACCGTCACCAAGGACGGCGTGTCGGTTGCCAAAGAAATCGAACTGAAAGACAAGCTGGAAAACATGGGCGCGCAACTGGTCAAGGAAGTTGCCTCCAAGACTTCCGACAACGCAGGCGACGGTACCACTACCGCTACCGTGCTGGCTCAAGCGATCGTTCGCGAAGGCTTCAAGTACGTTGCAGCCGGTTTCAATCCGACCGACCTGAAGCGCGGCATCGACAAGGCCGTCACCGCCATCGTCGCTGAAGTCAAGCTGCTGGCAAAGCCAACAACGACCAGCAAGGAAATCGCACAAGTCGGTTCGATTTCGGCCAACTCGGATTCCGATATCGGCGACATCATTGCCAAGGCAATGGACAAGGTCGGTAAAGAAGGCGTCATCACCGTGGAAGACGGCAAGTCGCTGGAAAACGAACTGGACATCGTCGAAGGCATGCAATTCGACCGCGGCTACCTGTCCCCATACTTCATCAACAACCAAGAAAAGCAAGTTGTTGCGCTGGAAAACCCGTTCGTCCTGCTGTTCGACAAGAAGGTTTCGAACATCCGTGACCTGCTGCCTATCCTGGAACAAGTCGCCAAGGCCGGCCGTCCGCTGCTGATCATCGCTGAAGATGTCGAAGGCGAAGCACTGGCAACGCTGGTGGTGAACAACATCCGCGGCATCCTGAAGACTGCAGCCGTCAAGGCTCCTGGCTTCGGCGACCGTCGCAAGGCAATGCTGGAAGACATCGCTATCCTGACCGGCGGCCAGGTGATCGCCGAAGAAGTCGGCCTGACTCTGGAAAAAGCCACTCTGGCTGAACTGGGCCAAGCCAAGCGCATCGAAATCGGCAAGGAAAACACCACCATCATCGACGGCAACGGCGAAGCCATCGCCATCGAAGCACGCGTCAAGCAAATCCGCGCGCAAATCGAAGAAGCGACTTCCGACTACGATCGTGAAAAGCTGCAAGAACGCGTTGCCAAGCTGGCAGGCGGCGTTGCTCTGATCAAGGTTGGCGCAGCTACCGAAGTCGAAATGAAGGAAAAGAAAGCACGCGTTGAAGATGCTCTGCACGCAACTCGCGCAGCGGTCGAAGAAGGCGTTGTGCCAGGCGGCGGCGTTGCCCTGCTGCGCGCTCGCGCCAACGTCAAGAACCTGAAGGGCGACAACGCCGATCAGGAAGCCGGCATCAAGATCGTTCTGCGCGCTGTCGAAGAGCCACTGCGTCAGATCGTGTTCAATGCAGGCGACGAACCTTCGGTCGTGATCAACGCTGTCCTGGCAGGTACCGGCAACTACGGTTACAACGCTGCCAACGGCACCTACGGCGACCTGGTTGAGCTGGGCGTTCTGGATCCAGCCAAGGTTACCCGTTCGGCATTGCAAAACGCCGCTTCGGTTGCCGGTCTGATCCTGACAACCGACGCACTGGTTGCCGAACTGCCGGAAGACAAGTCGGCCGGCGGTATGCCAGGCGGCATGGGTGGTATGGGCGGCATGGGCGGTATGGACGGCATGATGTAATTCGGCTGCGCCTGCATTCTGCGGAATGCGGGCGCACCGGAGAGCACAGCTTTCCATGCAGCTTCACGCAGCAAAAGAAAAGGCCTCGAGCAATCGAGGCCTTTTTTATTGTGTGCAGAGTTTGCTTATCTGCCTGCTGATCAGATCAATCCGCGAACAGCAAACCCTGATTCGGATCCGGCAGCTTGCTGCGGCGCTTTTGCGGGACTGCGGTGCCAGGCTTGTTGTGCAAGGCATGTGCCCCCTCCAGCGTGAGCAGCAGCTCCTTGGCCTTGAGGCCGCCGGCGAATCCGGTCAGCTCGCCCGAGGCGCCGATCACGCGATGGCATGGCGCGATGATGGAGATGGGATTTTTGCCGTTGGCTGCGCCGACCGCACGCACCGCCTTGATGTCGCCCAGTTGCACGGCGATTTCACTGTAGCTGCGGGTTTCGCCGAAGGGGATGGTCAGCAGCGCCGCCCACACCCGCTTCTGGAAATCGGTGCCGGTGAAATCCAGCTCGACTTCAAACTGTTTGCGCTTGCCGGCAAAGTATTCGTTCAACTGGCGCTCGGTTTCGAGCAGCACCGCGCTCTCCGGGTCGGCGCGCATCTCGCCCAGCCGCACGCGCGTGGGCTTGTCGTTTTCCCACAAGATGGCCGCCAGTCGCTCTTCCCTGCCGACCAGCGTCAGTTCGCCGACGGGCGACTGCATCGTTTTGTAGACATATGCCATGAATCGCTTTCTTCCAAGACCGGATTGCCATCTTAGCGGCTGTAGCGAAATGATGCAGACGAAGCCATGCAATACATTCCCGGAAGAAACATTGGAAATACTCGCTTTTTAGCGCCATTCGGGCCGGAAAGCGCTTGGTTATGCCTTTTCCTCATTAAGGAATATGCAAAATGTAGTTCCGCCTGCAACGAAATCCTCATAAAATCACGGCTCTATATAAAAAATATAGGCAGCAGCTTGCCCACGAGGCCGATCTGCTGCCTTTTTCATTGCAAAGCAATATGATCGAAATCCAAGGGGTGACCCAACGCTTCCCGAATGGCAGCGGTACGGTTGACGCCGTACGCGACGTCAACCTGTCCATCCGCAAGGGAGAAGTCTTCGGCATCATCGGCCGCAGCGGCGCGGGCAAGAGCACGCTGGTGCGCACCATCAACCTGCTGAACCGTCCGACCTCCGGCAACATCATCCTCGACGGCAAGGACATGACCACGCTGTCGGCCGACGACCTGCGCGATGCGCGCCGCCATATCGGCATGATCTTCCAGCACTTCAACCTGTTGTCTTCGCGCACGGTGTACGACAACATCGCCCTGCCGCTGGAACTGGCCGGGCTGTCCAAAGCCGACATCGCCAAAAAAGTCGAACCGCTGCTGGAACTGGTCGGCCTGACCGCTTTGAAGGATCGCTACCCGGCGCAAATCTCCGGCGGCCAGAAGCAGCGCGTCGGCATCGCCCGCGCGCTGGCCAACGAGCCGAAAGTGTTGCTGTCGGACGAAGCCACCTCGGCGCTCGATCCGGAAACCACGCGCTCGATTCTCGAACTGCTGCGCAAGATCAACAAGGAACTCGGCCTGACCATCGTCCTGATCACGCACCAGATGGAAGTCATCAAGGTAATCTGCGACCGCGTCGCCGTGATGGAAGCCGGCCAGGTCATCGAACAGGGCGAAGTGCTCGACGTGTTCCGCGAACCCAAGCATGAAGTCACGCGCGCGCTGATCGGCGACGTGATCGCGCACGAATTGCCCAAGGGCGTGCTGGCGCGCCTGCGTGAGCGTCTGGCCAATACCAAGGATGGCGCAGGCACCGACCATCTGTTCCGCTTCGCCTTCACCGGCTCCGGCGTGGATCAGCCGCATCTGTCGGAAGCCGTGCGCCGCTACGACCTGGACTTCAACATCCTGCACGGACAGATCGATGAAATCCAGGGCCAGGCCTTCGGTTCGCTGGCGATCCTCGCCAACGGCACCCCTGAAAACATTACCAATGCAATGAATTACCTGCGTGCGCAAGGCGTCGTGGTGGAGGAGCTGAACCATGTCATCTGAACTGATCGATCTCTTTATCAGCTCCTTCGGCGAAACCCTGATGATGGTCGGTATTTCCGGCCTGCTGGGCGCCGTCTTCGGCGTGCCGCTGGGCATCGCCCTGCACCTGACCGAACGCCAGGGCATCCTGCCCAACGTCGCGTTCAACCGCATCGCCGGCCTGCTGGTCAATGCCGTGCGTTCGACGCCGTTCATCATTTTGCTGGTGGCGGTGATCCCGTTCACGCGCTTCTTCGTCGGCACCTCGATCGGCACCGCCGCGGCGATCGTGCCGCTGACGATCGCCTCGGCGCCGTTCATCGCGCGTCTGGTGGAAACCGCGCTGCGCGAAGTCGATCACGGCCTGGTGGAAGCCGCCCAGGCCATGGGGGCCACCACCTGGCAAATCATTTATAAAGTATTGGTGCCGGAAGCGTTTGCTGGTATCGTCGCGGGTCTCACGATCACCTTCGTCAGCCTGGTCGGTTACTCCGCCATGGCGGGCGCGATCGGCGGCGGCGGCCTGGGCGACCTCGGCATCCGCTACGGCTATCAACGCTTCCTGCCGGAAGTCATGCTGGCAGTGGTGCTGATCCTGATCGTATTTGTACAATTGGTGCAAACGCTGGGGGATGTCCTGGTGCGACGCCTTAGCCACCGCTAAGTCACCACTGGCCACGGCTGGGGCGTTAAAAATATAAGCAGCTATCCGCTGCCATCTTTGAAGAATGAAAGGGAAACAATGAATCGTCGTCAATTAATCCAGTTTTTCGCAGGTCTCGGTGTTGCTGCCAGCCTGGTCTCCGCTCCGGCCCTGGCGCAAGACAAGCCGATCAAGATCGGCGCCACCGGCGGCCCGCACGCTGAAATCCTGGAACAAGTGAAGAAGCTGGCCGAGAAAGACGGCCTGAAGCTGCAAATCGTTGAATTCAGCGACTACATCCAACCGAACGCGGCGCTGGCCGCAGGCGATCTGGATGCCAACAGCTATCAGCACCAGCCGTACCTGGACGCGCAAGTCAAGGATCGCGGCTACAAGCTGGTCAGCGTCGGCACCACCATCACGTTCCCGATGGGCGTGTACTCCAAGAAGATCAAGTCCCTGAAGGACCTGAAGAACGGCGCCCGCATCGGCGTGCCGAACGATCCGACCAACGGCGGCCGCGCGCTGCTGCTGCTGCAAGCACAAGGCGTGATCAAGCTGAAGCCTGATGCAGGCCTGAAGGCAACGCCGCTGGACATCATCGACAATCCGAAGAAGGTCAAGATCGTCGAACTGGACGCTGCCCAGCTGCCACGTTCGCTGGATGACTTCGACGCCGCCGCCATCAACGGCAACTTCGCCGAATCCGCCGGCCTGTCCCCCACCAAGGACGGCATCGCCATCGAAGCCGCCAAGGGTCCTTACGTCAACGTGATCGCCGTGCGCGTCGAAGACAAGGACAAGCCATGGGTCGCCAAGCTGATCAAGGCCTACCACAGCCCGGAAATCAAGAAGTTCGTGATCGAGAAGTACAAGAACTCGGTTGTGACTTCCTGGTAATCAGGACGCTGCAGTACGAAAAAGCCGCCTCATGGGCGGCTTTTTTTATGGGCGACTTTACGCGTCTCGGCTAGCGCCAGTGTCCCGGCTGTTCACGCTCGAACTTGTCTTCGGCCTCACGCAGATGCCGGATCAGGATGTGCGAAATCACATTGGTGCCGACGCCGCCCAGAAAGGCCGGCAGCAGATACAGGCAAAGCGACATTTCCGAATTGAAGAAACCGTCGTCGAGCGAAGACAAAGACGTTCTCGCCAGCCACGCCAGCTTCTTCAGCAGCACGATATCGATTCCCGCCAGCATCAGCAGCAACATGCCGAACAGCAGAACGACGGAACGCGCCAACGCCCGCTTCAACAGCATCGTGGCGAAAATGACTGCCGGCAGCACCAGCGAGAAAAAGATAAGAAGATAGAACTCGGTCTTGAGAAAAACACTATCGGCCATGGTTGCCTCGCGTAAGAAAAGTCATTGCACGCAATGGACGTCAGATCGACGCAGAATCCGCAAAAGCATGCGGAATGCTGAATACATCGCAATGTAAGGTCGATGAAGAGCGGCGAGCACGTTTTTTACAACTCATTACGGCTGCCTGCTGTCGGATACAAACCCGGCGACCACATCGCTACCTGCACGCAATAAAAAAGCCCGCCTGAGCGAGCCTTTTTTCCTGACTGGAACACGGCGCCATTATTCCGGGCGGCCGCGATTCCGTTCCGCTTCTTCCGCCTCGGCTGCGGCGAGTTCGGCAGCCTCTTCCGCAGCCGCAATCGCCAGTTCCTCCTGATACGCCGCCAGCAGTTCCGCGCGCGTCGCCGGCGTTTCCAGCGTGATGCGACCCAGCGCCCCGGTGCGGTAGTCTTGCAGGAAAGTATGCGCAGCCTTTTCATAGTCAAAGTCGCCGCCCTTGAGGCGGAAGCCGCGCTTGGCGGCCACGCCCTCCACCACCGCCACGCCGTCCATGCCTTCGGTCTTGAAACCGTAACGCGCCGCCAGCAGTTGCGGATAACGCTTGAGCAATTCATCGGCGAGGAAAGTCGCAACCTCTTCTTCGATCAGCGCATTGCTGCCGACCGCATGGCTGGCCGCCAGCATCAGACCGTCGCTGGGATGCATGATCTTCGGCCACAGCATGCCGGGAGTATCGATCAGCACCATGTTGTTGCCGAGGTAAAGACGCTGCTGGGTCTTGGTCACGGCCGGCTCGTCGCCGACGGCGGCCACACGCTTCTTGAGCAGCGCATTCATCAGCGTCGATTTGCCGACGTTGGGGATGCCCATGATCATCATGCGCAACGGCTTGAGCGGCGTGCCGCGATGCGGCGCCAATGCCAGCGCCAGCTTCGGCACCTTGGCGACGTCGCTGGGCTTCTTGCAGCTCAGGGCGACCGCGTTGACGTTCTTCTGGCTGTTGTAATGCGCGATCCAGGCTTGCGTGACGGCCGGGTCGGCCAGGTCGCTCTTGTTGAGGATCTTCAGGCAGGGACGCTGACGAAACAGACGGATCTGCTCGATCATCGGATTGCAGCTGGCCTGCGGCAGGCGCGCGTCGAGCACCTCGATGACCAGGTCGACCTTTTCCATTGCTTCCGCCGCCTTCTTGCGGGCGGCGTTCATGTGACCTGGGAACCATTGAATAGACATGCGGAATTCTTCTTTTTGCAAAATAAGCCGCTATTTTACGGCCTGCGGCCTATTTACCCTGCATTTGCACTTAAAAAGAAGCCAATCCGACGCTTATTTCGTCACTGATGCCCCAGCAGCAGAAGTCGCGGCCGAACGCGCATTGACGTAACGCAACACCAGCACCAATGCCAGCACATACACGATCGCAATCACGCCGTAAGCCAGCACGATGCGCGTGGTCCAGCCGCTAAAGGTATGCAGGATCGCACCCATCAACGCCACGCCGACCAATGCGCCGATCTGGCGATTGGCGTTCAGTGCGGCGGCGGCGCTGTTGGAATTGACCTTGCCCGCCACTTGCATCACCGCGGTGGTCATCGCAGGAATCGCCGTGCTGATGCCCAGATTGGCCAAGGCTCCCGCCACGGCGACCATCCAGTAAGGCGTCTCGGGCGTGAGCGCCATCTGCAATGCAGAAAACACCGCGCCGACCGTCAGGCCGAGGCGCAGCGGCAGACGCGGCCCCCAATGCGCCGTCATGCGTCCCGACGACAGATTGCCGATGAAGATCACCGCCATCATCGGCAGCATCTGCAAACCGGTTTGCAGGGCATCGGCGCCACGCGCCTGCTGCAGGAACAGCGCCAGGAAAAAGAACTGGCCGTACACGCCGAAATTGATCAGGAAGCCGATGCCGTTGGCCGCCGCGAACTGCGGCGTGGCGAACAAGGCGCGCGGCAACAGCGGCGCCGAACCGCTGCGTTCGCGTTGCACCAGCGTACCCAGCGCCAGCGCCACGACGATGACGGCGGTGACGATGGACATCGAGGTCCAGCCGTAGACCGGCCCCTGGATCAGCACGAAGCTCAGCGCCGCCAGCATCAGCACGCCGAGGAAATGGCTGGTGATGGTCAGCGCGCGCATGTGCTTCTCCACCGCCGGAATCATCTTGACCGCCATGAACAAACCCAGCAAGCCGACCGGCACGTTGATCAGGAACACGCTGCGCCAGCCGAACGAGTGAATCAGGATGCCGCCCACCAGCGGGCCGACCGCCGCCGCGCCGCCGACGGTGGCGGACCACACGCCCAGCATGCGGGCGCGCACACGGTCGTCTTCGTAGACATGGGTCAGCAGGCTCAGCGAACTCGGCATGAAGAACGCCGCACCCAAACCTTGCAACAGGCGTGCCGCCACCAGCATGCCGCCATTGGGCGCCGCACCGCACAGCAGCGACGCCACCACGAACAGCACCAGGCCGAGCAAGTAGATGTTCTTGGCGCCGTAGCGATCGGCCAGCGCGCCGCCGACCAGCAGCATGGCGGCGAAGCTCAGCGTGTAGCCGTCGACGATCCACACCAGCATGCTCAGCGGCGTGGCCAGGCTCTTCTCAATCGACGACAGGCCGACATTGACGACGGTCACGTCCAGCATCGCCATGACGAAGCCGATGGCGAGCGTGATCAGGGGCAGCAAGCCGGTATGCGCATGCGGCTTGGCCGCAGCGGGTGCGGCTGCAGGTATCGCTGCAGCGGCGGCAGTGGCCGCCTGCGAGGGGCATTGTGTTGACATGGGGCACTTCTCTTTCTGTGGAGGGCTGCCGACGAGCTTGTTTTTCAAGCCGGGCCAGGCAGCCGGGAATACGAGCAAGGATGCCATTCTATGCTTCTTGCACAATGCAATAAATAAGCATAAGCTCATGACTCTGATGCAAAAATGCATCATGAAAGCACCCTTCAATTCCTCCGGAAACAAGCATGGACTGGAATCATGGATTGGGATAACGCCCGTATTTTCCTGGCGATCCAGCGGGCCGGCACGCTGCGCGGCGCGGCTGAGCAATTGCAGATCGACCAGGCCACCGTCGGCCGCCGGCTCAACGCGATGGAAAAATCGCTGGGTGCGCGCCTGTTCCTGCGCACGCCGGCAGGCTATGTCGCCACGCCCGCAGGCGATCTGGCGATTGCCGCCGTGGAAAAGATGGAGCAAGCCGCCGACCAGCTGCAACGCCAGATGCAGGGCATCGACGAGCGCCTGTGCGGCGTGGTGCGCGTGGCGGCCACCGACACCATGGCCAAGCACGTGCTGATGCCGGCCATGCAACAACTGGCGGCCGAGCACCCGGCGATCCGCGTGGTGCTGACCACCTCGACGCAAGTGTCCAACCTCACGCGCCGCGAAGCCGACCTGGCCGTGCGCAGCCTGCGCCCCACCAGCCCCGATCTGATCTCGCGCCATCTGAAACGGCTTGCCGTCGGCTTATATGCGTCAAAAGCTTATCTGAAGAAGCGCGGCATACCGCAACCCGGTTCCGCCCTGGCGGGACACGACGTCGTGATTTACCAGCGCGCCATTTATGCCTCGCAAATCGAAACCATCTGCGGCGAATCGACCGCCAATGCGCGCGTGGCGATGGAAGTCAGTTCAGGCTTGATGCTGATCGAAGCGGTGGCCGCCGGATTGGGCATCGGCGAGTTGCCCACGCATATGGGGGACGTCGTGCCGCAACTGGTGCGGCTCTGGCCGGAACGTTCCGAGCCTTACGACATGTGGCTGGTGCTGCACAACGACCTCAACCGCACCGCGCGCGTGCGCGCCGTGGCCGATGCCATCGTTGCCGCCTACGACAAGCTGGAAGCTTCCTGAGTCAATTGCCCCTCAGTCGAGGTCGGCCAGCACCTTGAGATGCGCCACCACGCTGCGGCCCAGCGCCGACAGGTTGTAGCCGCCTTCCAGACAACTCACGATCCGGCCGCGCGCATATTGCCGCGCCACGTCCATGATCTGTCTGGTCATCCAGGCGTAATCAGCCTCCACCAGCGCCATCTGCCCCATGTCGTCTTCGCGGTGCGCATCGAAACCGGCCGAGATGAAGATCATCTGCGGCTGATGCGCGTGCAGGGCCGGCAGCCATTTCTCCGTCACCAGCTTGCGCACCACGTCGCCTGCGGAGTATGCAGGCAACGGCTCGTTGAGGATGTGCGGCTCGGCCGGATCGGTGCCGCTGAACGGATAAAACGGATGCTGGAAAAAACTCACCATCAGCACGCGCGGATCGTGCTTGAAGGCCTCTTCGGTGCCGTTGCCGTGGTGCACGTCGAAATCGACGATGGCGACGCGTTCCAGGCCATGCATGTCGAGGGCGTGACGCGCCGCGATGGCGACGTTGTTGAACAGGCAAAAGCCCATCGGCGTGGTCGGCGTGGCGTGATGTCCCGGCGGACGCACCGAGCAAAAGGCGTTTTCCAGCTCGCCGGCGATGACGGCGTCGGTTGCGGCCACGGCAGCGCCGGCGGCGCGCAAGGCGGCCTTCCAGCTGTGCCGGTTGATCGAGGTGTCGCCGTCCAGCGGATAGTGCGCCGCGCTGCTTTCGGCCAGTGCGGCGGCATTGTCGCGGATCAGGGCAACCGCGTCGTCGGTATGGATGCGTTCGATGTCGGCGATCTCGGCCAGCGGGGCTTCGCGGCGTTCGATGAACTGGTCGATGCGGCTGGTGATCAGTTGATCCTCGATCGCCTGCAGGCGCAAAGGCGTCTCGGGATGCCATTCGCCCATCTCGTGGCGCTGGCAATCGGCATGGGTATAGAAAGCGGTAGTCATTGTTGTCTTTTTGAATATCTGCCCGTCAGCAGGTCTCGCTCATTGTCATTGTCATTGTCATTTCCATCGCCTCAGGCTTCTCACCGGGCGCCGGGCGCCTGAATGTCGACAGTGACAACGCTAGTGTACATCCCCGAGGCGGGCGTGGCGCGGATCGCCCAGTCGTTCATGTATACTGGCTGACTTGCCTGTCAGCCGGCTTACGAGCAGCCGCGCGACGGAGCACTCCGGTTTCCCTGAATTTCCCCGAATTTCCATGACCTTTTGCGCTTATCCATGTCGATGAAACATAGCTTCCGCTTCCGTTTTCCCTCTTCCCTGCTTGGCTTGTTCGCACTTTCCCTGGCTTGCCTGAACCCGGCGGCGGCCCATGCAGAGTCGACGACGGCAAAGGCCAAGAGCAATGCCGGCAGTAAAACTGCCAAGCAAAAAGCCAAACCGAAGAAAAAAGCCGCAGAAGCCGACGACGGCGAATTCGCCAATTTCAGCCAATGGAAGGAAGTCAACGCCTTCATCGATGAAATGGTCGAGCGCAACGGCTTCGACAAGGCCGCGCTGCAAGCGGTCTTCAGCAAGGCGCGCTATCTCGACACCGCCATCCAGCTGATCAAACCCGCACCCAGCGGCAAGCCGAAGAACTGGCAAGCCTACCGCGCCCGCTTCGTCGAACCGAAGCGCATCAACGCCGGCGTCGATTTCTGGAACGAGCATGAACTGGCGCTGTCGCGCGCCGAAGCCCAATACGGCGTGCCGGCCGAAATCATCGTCGGCATCATCGGCGTGGAAACCGTCTACGGCCGCAACACCGGCAACTTCCGCGTGATGGATGCGATCACCACGCTGACCTTCGATTATCCCAAAACCGCCAACCGCGACGCGCGCATGGCCTTCTTCCGCGGCGAGCTGGAAAACACGCTGCTGTTTGCGCGTGAGTCGAATGTCGATCCGTTCTCGCTGCTGGGTTCCTACGCCGGCGCCATCGGCTGGCCGCAGTTCATGCCGAGCAGCATCCGCCAGTATGCCGTCGATTTCGACGGCAACGGCAAGATCGATCTGCGCAGTTCGCCCGTGGACGCCATCGGCAGCGTCGCCAACTTCCTCAAGATCCACGGCTGGCAGCGCGGCGAACCGACCGTGTTCCCGGCCACCGTCACCGATCCCGCCAAGGCCGCAGACCTGATCAACCAGGGCCTCGAAGCCAAGTTCTCGCCGGATGAGCTGAAAGCCGCCGGCGTCGTGCCTGGCGCCGAGCTGCCTGCCGGTCTGCGTTACGGCGTGGTCGATCTGCAGAACGGCGCGGCGCCGACCGAGCACTGGCTGGCGACCAACAACTTCTTCGCCATCACGCAGTACAACCGCAGCTATTTCTACGCCATGTCGGTCATCGACCTGGCGCGCGCCGTTCGTACCGCGCGCGGACAACAGTAAGCCGTCCTGTCCTGCCCGTATCGTCTCAAGAAAAGTAAAGCAATACCGATGAAACGTTTTTCTCCTCTCGCGATTTCCCTGACGCTGGCCGGCGCGCCGTGCGTCTTCACCACCGGCGCCCGCGCCGAAGAACCGGTTGAAGCCGGCTCGCTGCCGACCGTCAGCGTCACCGCCGAAGACGACTCCGCGCCGACGTATCGTGCACGCTCGTCGAACATCGCCGGTTTCGGCGAGACACCCTTGCTCGATACGCCCGCTTCGGTCGCGGTCGTGACCGAAGCGCAACTGAAGGACCAGCAAGCCCGCCTGCTCAGCGACGTCATCAAGAACGACGCCAGCATCGGCGAGAACTACGCACCGGTCGGCTATTACGAGAACATCAGCGTGCGCGGATTTCCGCTGGACCTGGCGAGCGGTTACCGCATCAACGGCCTGTCGGTCGTCGGCGAACAGAACATCGCGCTGGAGAACAAGGAACAAGTCGAGATCATCAAAGGCTTGTCGGGCCTGCAAGGCGGCGTCGTCAATGCCGGCGGCCTGGTCAACTACGTCACCAAACGTCCGGCCGACGTGCGCTCGGTGATGTTCGGCACCGACTCCAACGGTTCGCGCTATGCGTCGACCGATCTGGGCACGCTGTTCGGCGACCGCAAGCAATTCGGCCTGCGCGTGAACGCCGCGCACGAAGACATCAATTCCTACGTCGACAACAGCAACGGCTATCGCGACTTCGCCTCGGTGGCGGCGAACTGGGACATCACGTCCACGGCGCATTTGCAGTTCAATATCGAGTATCAGAAAAAAGCGCAAAAATCGGTCGCCGGCTATCAATTGCTGGGCGGCACAACCGTGCCGTCCGACGTGTCGCCGAGCACCATGCTCTCGCCGCAGTCCTGGGCGCAGCCGGTGCGCATCGATTCGCTCAACTTCAATACGCGCTTCGACCTCGAACTCAATGCCGACTGGCGCGCCTACGTCAACGTCGGCCGCAGCCGCGCCGTCATCGACGACTACCTGGCCTTCCCGTACGGCAGCAACGTGGCGACCAGCTTCTCGCCGACTTTCGCCGCCAACGGCGACTTCGACGTCTACGACTATCGCAGTCCCGACGACACGCGCCGCAACGACGACGGCCAGGCGGTATTGCAGGGCAACTTCAACACCGGCTTCCTCAAACATGATCTGACCGCCGGCCTGAGCATGTCGCGCCGCGTGGTCGACAAATCGGACGGCATTTCGATTCCGGTCGGCAGCGACAATATCTACGCCGCGACGCCGGCCGTCCTGCCGCCATCGGGTGCCGCCATCCCGGCGTCGTATCGCAATCTGGACAGTCGCCAGCAAGCCGTCTTCTTCACCGACCGCGTGCGGTTCAGCGATCGCTGGCAAGTGCTGGCCGGCGGACGCCAGGTCTGGCTGAAAGAAAAAACCTACGACGCGACCGGCGCCACCACGCGCGACACCGACCGCAATCAGTTCCTGCCGCAACTTGCGCTGATCTTCAAACCGCAAGCCAACATGTCGCTGTACGGCAGCTATGCCGAGACGCTGAGCATGGGCACGTCCGCCGCGTTCTGGGCCAGCAATTACCCGACCACGCTGCCGCCGTCGGTGGCGCGCCAGCTGGAAGCCGGCTTCAAATATGACTGGAGCAAGGACCTGAGCTTTACCTCGGCCATCTTCCGCATGAAGAAGGCCTATGAATATCCGCAACCGGACGCGAGCGGCACCACCTTCACCTACGTGCAGCAAGGCAAGGAAACCCATACCGGCATCGAGCTCGGCGCCTCCGGCAACGTCACCAGGCAACTGCGCCTGGCCGCCGGCGTGGCCTTCATCCAGGCGCGCGCCGACGGTACCGGCACGCCGGCCTACGACGGCAAGCAGGCGATCAATGTGCCGCGCGTACGCAGCGCAGTCTATGCCGACTACGCGCTGGCAAGCCTGCCCGGCCTGAATCTGCAAGGCAGCTGGCTGTACAGCGGCAGCAAGGCGGCCACGCGCGACGGCAGCGCCACCGTGCCGGCTTACCATATCTTCAATGCCGGCTTGCGCTACCGGACCAGCATGAGCGGCCATGCGACCACGGTGCGCCTGACCGTCGACAATATCTTCGACAAGCGCTACTGGAAAGACACCGGCGAATCGCTGGGCGACAGTTACCTGCACCTCGGTGCGCCGCGTCAGGCACGCCTGACGGTGCAATACGATTTCTGACCGGGGAGCGCCTGCATGGAAGCCGCTTCCCATCACCTGACCCGCGTCCTCAGCCACGGCATGAATGCCGATGCGGTGATTTCGGACTGGCCGGCGCTGACGTCGGCGGAAGTCGCGCGCGTACTGCGGCACTATCCGCAGGCCGGCCTTCCCACGCGTCTGGTGTGGCATAGCCCGCGACCGTTCTCGGCGGGATGCGTGATGACGACGTCGACCATGGAAGTATTCGTCAAGCGTCACCATGCCTCGGTGCGCGACGTCGACGGACTGAGCGAGGAACACGGCTTCATCAATCACCTGCGCAGCCGCGGCATCGCCGTGAGTGAAGTGCTGACCACCAGCGACGGCGCCACCGCCATCACCGACGATCACTGGACATATGAAGTGCACGGCGTCGCCTCGGGCATCGACCTGTACCGCGACGCCGTGTCATGGACGCCGTTCAGCAGCCGCGTGCACGCGCACGAAGCCGGCAAGGCGTTGGCGCGCCTGCACCTGGCGGCCGAAGACTACGCCGCGCCCGCGCGCAAGGCGCAAACGCTGGTGTCGAGCTTCACGATTTTTTCGCAGCAGGATCCGCTGCCGGCGCTGCAAGGCTATGTCGACCAGCATCCGGCCATCGGCGATTATCTGCAGCACCGCAACTGGCGTGAGGAAACGGCCGATACGTTGCTGCCCTTCCATGACAGGCTGCATCCTTACCTGGACGAGCTGACGCCGCTGTGGACGCACAATGACTGGCATGCGTCGAATCTGCTGTGGACCGACCGCAGCGCGGCAGCCGGCGTGGAAACCATCCTCGACTTCGGCCTGAGCGACCGCACCTGCGCCCTGCACGATCTGGCGACGGCGATCGAACGCAACATCATCGAATGGCTGGCGATACAAGAAATACAAGATGCGCAGGCAGGCAAGCGGAACGTGGTCCATCCCGATCTGCTCGACGCCATGCTGGACGGCTACCACCTGATCCGTCCGCTGGGCGCACGCCAATGGCTGGCGCTGGCGGCGCTGCTGCCGCTGGTGCATGCCGAATTTGCGCTGGCCGAACTGGCCTACTTCCATGGCGTCACGCGCTCGGCGAAAAATGCGTCGCTGGCCTACGACACCTACTACCTCGGTCATGCCGCCTGGTTCAACAGCGCGCAAGGACAGCGGCTGCTCGAACAAATCCGGCAGCGCGCCAAGCATTCTTAATCGGGAATGACGGCGGTCGCGTCGACCTCCACCAGGTATTCCGGGCGCGCAAACGCCGACACCACGATGCCGGTCGATACCGGAAACACGCCCTTGAGCCAACGCCCCACCACGCGATACACATCTTCACGATAGCGTGGATCGGAGATGTAAATCGTCACTTTGCAGATGTGCTCCAGCTTGCCGCCGGCTTCCTTGAGCAGCATGTCGATGTTGTACATCGCCTGTTCGGTCTGGCCTTTGACGTCGCCGATGCAAACGCTTTCCGAGGTATCCAGGTTCTGCCCGATCTGACCGCGCAGAAATACGGTGGTGCCGCGCGCGACGACGGCCTGGCACAGGTCGTTGTCGATCTTTTGTTCCGGATAGGTATCCTTGGTGTTGAATCTGCGAATGCGCGTGTGTTCCATGAGAGCCTCGGTGAAAGTGTGGGGTGAAGTGATTCGGATTGATTACGCTTTGTTCTTCTTGTCGAAATAACCGGCGCGAATGGTCGCGCCGATCAGATTGACGATCAGGCGGCCGGCGGTGACGCAAGTCAGTTTGCTGGCGTTGTCCTTGACCGGTTGAATCTCGACGATGTCCATGCCGACCACACGCCCCTTCTTCACCAGTCCGTGAATCAGCTTGCGTGCCTGCACGAAACTCACGCCGCCGGGCGCCGGGCCGTCGACGGCCGGCATGATGGTCGGATCGAGACCGTCGGCATCGATGGTCAGGTAATAGTTGCCGCCATCGGGAATGCGCGCCAGCACGGCATCCATGCCGATATCGTGCAACTCATAGGCCGAGATCAGATCGGCGCCCCAGGCTTTGGCGGCTTCGTAATCGGCCGGACGTCCGCTGCCCTGTGCGCGCAAACCGATTTGCACGATGTGCTTCACGAACGGCAGTTCGGACGCGCGGCGAATCACGCTCGACAAACCGTCGCGCACGCCATTGACTTCGTCGCGCCAGTCCAGATGCGCATCGATATGCACGATGGTCACCGGCCCCGCTTCGTCGAAACCGCGCAAGACCGGATTGGTGATGCCGTGGTCGCCGCCCAGCACGATGGGCATGCCGCCGCCGCGCAGGATCTGGCGTATCGCCAGTTCGGCGCGGCGCTGATGATCGCCGGGTACGGCAAGATCGGGCAACACGTCGCCGCAATCGACGAAGCGGATATCGCTGCGTCCTTGCAACAGCGGACCGTCGATGTCGAAATCGTAATGTTCCGGCGCGCGCACGATGCGGTCGGTCACGTCGCGGATCGCTTGCGGCGCATTGCTCTGGTCGTTGGTGAATTGACGCGGCGTATACGCGGATCCGAACGGCACGCCGAGGATGGCGATGTCCGCTTTCAGATCCGTCATGTCGGTGACCAGCTCCGAGTAAAGCAAGGTTTTGTGGCCGGTGCGTGGCGCTACGGTGAGTTGTTCCATGACCTGGGATCCTTTGGACGAGATGTAATAAACGAGAAGAAACAAGCCAATGTCCATGCAAGATCCAACGCCAGCGCATGTGCCGACACAGCCGAGTGCGTTTGACTCTAGCAAGCAATGCGGATAATAAAAAATGATTGTTTTGCAGGTATAGTCTTGAAATTCAATACCTTGCATTTCTGACCTCTACTTACCTTCCCGGCAGGCAATCATGATCCAACTGGACTTCGACGAACGCGACCTGCGTTCTTTGCGCGTGTTTTGCAATGCGGCCCAGGCCGGTGGTTTCGCTGCTGCGGAGAAGCGCCTGCACA
Organism: Herbaspirillum sp. CF444; assembly: GCF_000282135.1. GTDB lineage: Bacteria > Pseudomonadota > Gammaproteobacteria > Burkholderiales > Burkholderiaceae_D > Herbaspirillum. Next base: position 17,879 of record NZ_AKJW01000079.1, on the reverse strand, counting down.
TGTCCAAGGCCTCCATCAGCCGCCACGTGCGCGAGGTGGAAGAACGCCTCGGCGTGCGCCTGTGCGAGCGCGGACCGGCCGGTTTCAAGCTGACGCCCGAGGGCGAAGTCGCGCTCAAGCTGGCGTCGGATGCCTTGCGTTCGCTGGAACGCATCCGCTCCGAAATCGACGCCGTGCATGGCGTATTGTCCGGTTCGCTGTCGATCGGCATCGTCGAGCACACGCTGACGCATCCCGATTGCAAGATCCCGGAAGCGCTGGCCGTCCTGCGCGAGCGCGCCCCCAATGTACGGCCGGAGATCAGCGTCATGACCTTCCCCGATCTCAACCAGGCCTTGCGCGAGCATCGTGTCGACATTGCGATCCGCGGCAAGTATCCGCGCGAGGGGGAATTCAACTACCTGCCCTTGTTCTCGGAAACCCATCGCGTCTACAGCGCCGCAAAGAAAGCGAAGCGCGGCGCCGGCGATCTGCCGCTGGTATACAGACAACATCCTTACGTCGATCAGGCGCTGGCAACCGAAGGCTACGCGCGCGGGCCGGATGCCGGCGGCCTGGAAGCCATCGGCTTGCTGGTCGCGACCGGTAGCTATCTCGGCATCCTGCCGGTGCACTATGTACAACTGCTCGGCAAGAGGTACGCACTCAGAGTAAGAAACGGCAGCCCCTCTTATCACCATCAGATTTGCGCAGTCACCGAATCGTCTCGTCCTTCGACCTATCGCGCCGATCTCTTCCTCGACATCCTCAGAGAACTGCATCCGGGCAACTAAACTCAAACCAGGCTCACCAAACAGCAGCACCGTTGCAGCATAACCATGTCCATCGTGGCGCACTGGCGATGCACGTGACGAGCGCTGCTGCTCCCGCCGCAGACAAATTGATTCACGCAGCCCTCTGTTTTTGAATCACCGAAATCAAAATTCTCCTGCGCAGCGATTTTTACGGGCGCTGAAACACCCCGCAAAAATGATTCATTTGAATCATTTGAAAAAAATATTGGCACATATGTTGCTTGATGTCCTGCATATCCCGATTGCGGAGCATCAACGTGAATCAAGCCACATCAGCATCGCCAGAGTCACAAAAGCCATCGACGTCACTGAAGCCGTCTGAATCCCTGCGGTCCCGGCAAGCGCTGGTGCTGCACATCAAGCAATGCTTCGATAGCCTGCCGCGGCAAGTGCGTCTGGCCGCCAGCTTCGTGCTCGATCATCCGCATGAAGTCGCCGTGATGTCCATGCGCGAACAGGCGCGGCTGGCCGGCATTCCGCCGTCGACCATGACGCGTCTCGCCAAGTTTCTCGGCATGGAGGGTTACGACGACATCCGCGAGGTGTTCAAGAACAATCTGCGTTCGCGCGGCAACGAATACAGCCAGCGCGCCCACGGCCTGGTCGAGTTGAATCAGAAGATCGGCGAAACCGCGCTCGCGCTGGATGTCGCCAACAACGCCATCGCGCACATCCAGGCGCTGTGCAGCGCCGACACCCTGGCCGCCATCGTGCGCGCCGTGAAAATCCTGTCGGCGTCGCGCACGATCTATTGCCTGGGATTGCGCTCGTCGTTTCCGGTGGCGTTCCAGTTTTCTCACGTCTCCGAATACTTCGCCAAAAACATCACGCTCATCGACGGCGCAGGCGAAAGCGGCATGATGAAGATCATGCATCAGGCAGGCTCCAAGGACGCCTTGTTCGTCTGTTGCATCGCGCCTTACTCGCGCCGCGCCGTATCGATCGCCGGACATCTGGCCAAGGCCGGCGTCAAGCTGATCGCCATCACCGACAGCGACAGCTCGCCGATTGCGCGCATGGCGGCCGAGACCATCCTGGTCGGCAAACAGAACGCCTCCTTCTTCGACACGCTGGTTCCGGCCTTTCTCGTCAGCGAAATCCTGGTTGCGCTGATGGCCGCGACATCCAGGGTCGACGTCAAGGCCTCGGTCTCCGAGACGGAAAAAAACCTGTGGAGCATGGGCGAATGGTGGGGCGCGGAAGAATCCGAATTGCCCAAGGTTTCCAGAGCACGCACGCGCAAAAACGACAACTGATGTTCTCCCGATTTTCAAGACAGAGGCAATGCAATCCGCTTCGGCACTACCCGTACTTCACTACTCACTTGTGCACCACGCATCTCACTGAAAGGATATCGAAATGAAACGCCGCTCTCTCCTGCTTAGCCTGATTGCCGTCTCGATTGCCGCTGCCGTTTCCGGCAATGCCATGGCGGAGGACGCCCTCAGCACCATCCTTGCGCGCAAGGTCATTCGCGTCGCCGTGCCGACCGACTATCCGCCCTACGGCTCGGTCGGCACCGACATGACGCCGCGCGGCTACGACATCGACATGGCGACGCTGGTCGCCAAGAAGCTCGGCGTCAAACTGGAACTGATCCCCGTCACCGGCCCGAATCGCGTCGCCTATCTGCAGACCAAAAAATCCGACCTGACCATTTCCTCGCTCGGCAAAACGCCGGAACGCGAAAAAGTCATCGACTACAGCATCGCCTATGCGCCGTTCTTCGATGCCGTCTTCGGCAAGCAGGAAATCGTCGCCAAGAATTACAACGAGCTGACCGGCAAGGTCATCGCCGTGACACGCGGTTCGATGCAGGATGAAGAACTCTCGCGCCTGGCGCCGGGAGCCGTGATCAAGCGTTTCGAAGACAACAACGGCACGGTCTCGGCTTTCCTCGCCGGCCAGGCGCAGATGTTCGCGACCGGCACCGCAGTGGCCGCCACGATCAAGGCCAAGGATCCGTCGGTGAGCATGGACCTGAAAGTCATCCTGTCCAATGCGCCGTGCTACATCGGCGTGCAAAAGGGCGAACCGCAGCTGGTCGCCAGACTCAACGAGATCATCCGCGAAGCCAAGAGCAGCGGCGCCATCGACGAGATGTCGAAGAAGTGGCTGGGCGCGCCTGCCGGTTCGCTGCCGGAATAAACCGACAACGCAGGCATCCTGCGCCGTCATAGCCTGATGCCGTTTCATCCCGGATGAATCCCGGCGACAGAATCGCATCGGGCAGGCAACACCACTGCTTTCCCCATCCATGACATAGCGTCACACCATGACTCACCCTACCGCCATTGAACGCCTGGCCGATTGGATCTGCGACCTGCAACACAGCGACATTCCCGCTGCCGTCCGCGCCATCGCCACCAACTGCCTGCTCGACACCATCGGCGTGGCTTTCGCCGGCGCCGCGACGGCAGTGGCCCGCACCGCGCGCGCCATCGCCATGGATGCCGGTTCGCGCGGCGATGCCGCAGTCGTCGGCAGTCCGCAATTGTTTTCCGCGCCGGCGGCGGCCTTCGTCAACGGCGCGTCGGCGCATGCGCTGGACTTTGACGATAATTGCTACGCGGGTTTCGTACACGGCTCTGCGGCGATCGCGCCGGCCGCCATTGCGGTCGCGCAAAAGCGCAATGCCTCCGGCAAGGATTTGCTGACGGCGTTCATCGTCGGATCCGAATGTGAATACGCCGTCGGCGCCGCGACCAACAGCATTCTCTACGATCAGGGCTGGTGGACCACCGGCGTGCTCGGTCCTATCGGCGCCTGCGCGGCGGCGGCCTGGCTGCTCAAGCTGGACCGCAAACAAACCGCCTCGGCATTGGGACTGGCGGTGGCCGGCACGGGCGGCCTGAAAGCCTGCTTCGGCACCGACGCCAAGGCATTGATGGCAGGTCGCGCCGCAGAGGCCGGGGTGGTCGCCGCGCTGCTGGCTGCGCAAGGCGCCGGCGGACCCCACGATGCTTTCGAGCATTGGAATGGTTTTACAGGCTTGTTCAATCACGGCGAATTCAACGTCGCCATGATCGCGCAACTCGGTTCAGGTTCACCATGGTTCATGGAATCGCCCGGCGTCGACCTCAAGCGCATTCCGCTTTGCCTGTCTTCGCACGCCGCCGTCGATGCCGCCATGGCCATCGTCACAAGGCACGATATCCAAGTGGACGACATTGCAGAGATCGTCTGCGACGTGCCGCAGATCGTCTTTGCCAATCTGATTTACAACAAGCCGGCGACACGGCAGGAGGCGCAATTCAGCATGCCCTTCGCCGTCGCGGTGTCCTTGTTGTACGGCACGGTGGAATTAGCGCATCTGGATAGTGCGGTCTTGCAGGAGCCGCGCATCGTCGCCCTGATGAAGCGCATCAAGATGACCGTCGGCCCGCGTTGGAGTCTGGCCGGCGCCTGTGAGGCAGCGCCGGAAGGAGCAAACGTGCTGATCAAGGCCGCCGGCCGTGATTGGGTGGAAGGATTCCAGGCGTATGCGCGCGGCGCGGCGCAATGTCCGATGCGCCAGGAAGAAATTGACGGCAAATTCATGAAATGCATCGAAGCCGGCAATGACAGCAACGGTGCCCTGCTGCTGTCCCGTCTCAAATCACTCGACATGCTGCCGTCGGTGCGCGACTTGCTGGCTACGGCTTGATGATCTGCGGATCGATCTGCACCATGTCTTCGTTACTGCCCAGCCAGATCTGCCCATCCTGAATCGTGCATTGCAGTTGCATGGAGCGTTGCGCCAGCTTTTCCAGCGCCTGGCTGGTTTCGGAGGCGATATTGACGACGGTCAGGTTTCTGGCGCGCTCGACGCGGCTGCCGGTCTGGTTCCACCAGATATTGCTGACGCTGCTGTAGCTGTAGACGATCACGCGCGCGGCGCGGCCGCAGGCCTTGAGGATGCGCTTGTCGTCGGGCTGGCCGACTTCGATCCACAGGTCGATGGCGCCGGTCAGGTCCTTTTGCCAGATGTCCGGCTCTTCCACGTCCGACAAGCCCTTGCCGAAGGTCAGCGATTCGCTGGCGTTGAGCGCGAAGGCCAGCACACGGATCATCATGCGTTCGTCGGTTTCCGAGGGGTGACGGGCGATGGTCAGCGTGTGGTTCTGGTAGTAGTGCCGGTCCATGTCGGAAATTTGCAGATCGGCTTTGAAGATGGTTGCTTTGAGCGCCATAGAGGTCTTTTTGTACTTAAGGTAATACGGGTTGCTTGCGAAGGATGTGAAGCATAGCCGATTTCCGGCCGTTTCCGCTGCCTCCCTCGCTGTCCGTACTGTTTTGGGCGCGGACGCCATGAGACAATGCCGCCATGAATACCGCACCGTTTCCTTCCGACGACGAGGTGATTGCGCTCACGCAAGCCTGGATCAGCGAGGCCGTGATCGGCCTCAACCTTTGCCCTTTCGCCAAATCGGTCTACGTCAAAGACCAGATCCGCTATGTCGTCAGCCACGCCGAAACCGAAGCCGATCTCGCCAATGACTTGTTGCGCGAATTGCAGCATTTGCAAGACTGCGATCCGGAAGCAACCGACACCACGGTGCTGATCCATCCGCGCGTGTTGCAAGATTTCTTGGATTACAACAGTTTCCTCGATGTTGCCGACAAGGTACTGGAAAACGCCGGTCTGGAAGGCGAACTGCAAATAGCCAGTTTCCATCCTGACTACCAATTCGCCGACGCCTTGCCGGACGATATCGACAACTTCACCAACCGCTCTCCCTATCCGGTTTTGCATCTGTTGCGAGAAAGCAGCATCGATCGCGCCGTCCAGGCTTTCCCCGAAGCAAGCATGATTTTCGAGCGAAACATTGCCACCATACGGGATCTCGGCTTAAACGGCTGGAATCGGCTGTCTTTTGTCGTATCAAAGAAACAACACCAAATATAGAAAAAATCCTGTTAATATCTGTTACAAATTCGAGGTGATTTTTCGCAACTATTTTGTAATAGACTTTTCTCACCGGATGTACTGGTGTCAACATTGCCGTTTTTGCCAGTGCCGGAGTGTGAAACAGGGAACGAATAGTGAAGGCTGGCAAGTCAGACCGACTGATCCCTGTGGCCTTGGTTCGAGTTGTGTATGTTGCAGTGGGAAAAGAATGGCACCTCTGATGGAAACTGGTTAACCACGTTTTGCAGTTTTACCAAGAACTAATAGCACTTGCACAAACAAGGCCCCTATAAACATCTGCATAATGGAACGTCCGATCATGACTACACCTAATGGCACCAACGATACTTCTCTTTCGGATCAAATCAACTACGATCCCAACCACCTGCTCGACGCCTTGATCGAGAAGCTGCATCTGAAGAACGATGCCGCCCTCTCGCGTGCGCTGGAAGTGGCGCCGCCGGTGATCAGCAAGATCCGTCACCGCCGCCTGCCGGTTGGTGCGTCCCTGCTGATTCGCATGCACGAAGTCAGCGAACTGTCGATCCGCGAACTGCGCGAACTGATGGGCGATCGCCGCGAAAAATTCCGCATCAGCGACAAGCAGTTCAAACCGAAGCCAGGCGCGCCTGCAACACCGGGTATGGAATAAAAAAACGGAGCCTGAGGCTCCGTTTTTTATTGTAGAGAACGCGCAAACATGCGCTCACCATATATTCATCATTTGCACGCTGATTCCCGCGCTTACGCCGGGAACACCCCCGTCGACAGATAGCGGTCGCCGCGATCGCAGACCACGAACACGATGGTCGCATTCTCCACCTGCTGCGCGACGCGCAACGCGACTTCACATGCACCTGCCGCGGAGATGCCGCAGAACAAGCCTTCCACCATCGCCAGCTTGCGCGCCATGTTTTCGGCTGCGGCCTGGCTGACGTATTCCAGCTGGTCGACACGCGGTTTTTCATAGATCTTCGGCAGATAGGCTTCCGGCCATTTGCGGATGCCCGGGATCGACGAGCCTTCTTCCGGCTGCGCGCCGATGATCTGGATCTCCGGATTCTGTTCTTTCAGGTAGCGCGACACGCCCATGATGGTGCCGGTGGTGCCCATGGCGCTGACGAAATGGGTGATGCGGCCTGCTGTGTCGCGCCACAGTTCGGGACCGGTGGTTTCGTAGTGCGCCAGCGGGTTGTCGGCATTGGCGAACTGGTCGAGGATCAGGCCCTGGCCTTCCTTCTGCATCTGTTCGGCCAGGTCGCGCGCGTATTCCATGCCGCCGCTCTTGGGCGTGAGCACGATCCTGGCGCCGTAGGCGGCCATGCTTTGACGGCGTTCTTCACTGAGGTTTTCCGGCATCAGCAAAACCATCTTGTAGCCGCGCATTGCCGCCACCATCGCCAGCGCGATGCCGGTGTTGCCGCTGGTGGCTTCGATCAGCGTATCGCCGGGCTTGATCTGGCCGCGTTCTTCGGCGCGGCGGATCATCGACAACGCGGCGCGGTCCTTGACCGAACCGGCGGGATTGTTGCCTTCCATCTTGCCGAGGATGACGTTGTTGCGTCGCGCGACCTCTTCGCCGCCGATGCGTTGCAATTGAATCAGGGGCGTATTGCCGATGGTATCTTCGATGGTCAGGTAAGGCATGGTCGGAGGAGTCCTTTCAGGATCCTCATTTTAATATGAGTCTTTGTCATGTGCCGGAAGGCCCTAGCGACAAGATACTTATATAGTTATAGCAAATTCACCTAATGGCGGTTTTGTTCTGCATTTTGTTCTGCGTTTTATTCTGTTTTCCCGGCGATGAATGCCTTACACTGTCCGCGCCGTTGTCTGCCCGCCCGTCCACGTACAGGAGCTGCAATGAAAACGCATGAAGTCACCAACCAGGTTCCCGCGCTGAAAGATGTCAATCTGTACAGCACCGACCTGGCCCTGAGCGAAGGCGTGCAGCACGGACAAGCCGGCTGGCATGCAGCCCCGCTTTCCAATTACGGCGCCGAACTCGGCAGCGCCGACGTGCTGCAACTGGCCGAACTGGCCAACCGTCACACTCCCGAACTGCAAACCCACGATCGCTTCGGCAACCGCATCGACCGCGTCGACTTCCATCCCAGCTGGCATGCGCTGCTGGCGCTGCTGCGCCGCGAAGCCTTGCATGCGCTGCCATGGATGCCGGCCTATGAAGGCATGCCTGGCGCGCATGTGGCGCGTGCTGCCGGCTATTTCCTCCACGCGCAGGTGGAAGCGGGATCGCTCTGCCCGACCACCATGACCTTCGCCTCGCTGCCGGTGCTGCGCAATGAAGATGCGCTGTTCCCGCTGGTGCGCGACAAACTGTTTTCGCGCGAACACGATCCGCGCGACCTGCCGCTGGAGCAAAAACGTTCGATGCTGATCGGCATGGGCATGACCGAAAAGCAAGGCGGTTCCGACGTACGCAGCAACACCACCGCCGCGCGCCCGCTCAACGGCAGCGGACGCGGCGCGGCATATACGCTGATCGGCCACAAATGGTTTTTCTCGGCGCCGATGTGCGATGCGCACATGGTGCTGGCGCGCACCGACAACGGCCTGTCGTGCTTCTTCGTGCCGCGCTGGCGGCCCGACGTGCAAAAGAACGGCGTGTTGATCCAGCGCCTCAAGGACAAACTCGGCAACCGTTCCAACTCCAGCAGCGAAGTCGAGTTCGAGGAGGCCTACGGCGTGATGGTGGGCGATGAAGGACGCGGCATTCCGACCATCATCGAAATGGCGAATCACACGCGCCTGGACTGCGTCATCGGCAGCGCCGGACTGATGCGCCATGCGCTGATCCAGGCGATCCACCATGCGCGTCATCGCAGCGCATTCGGCAAGCAGTTGGCCGAGCAGGCGCTGATGCGCAACGTGCTGTCCGATCTGGCGCTGGAAAGCGAAGCGGCAACGCTGCTGATGCTGCGCCTGGCGCGCGCCTTCGAATCGCCCAACGATCCGCTGCAACGCGCATGGCGGCGCATCGTCACGCCGGCGGCCAAGTTCTGGATCTGCAAGCGCGCACTGGAATTCACCGGAGAATGCATGGAAGTCTGGGGCGGCAACGGCTATGTCGAGACGGCGCCGATGGCGCGCATGTATCGCGAAGCGCCGGTCAATTCGATCTGGGAAGGCTCGGGCAACGTCATGTGCCTCGACGTGCTGCGCGCCATGGAGCGCGAACCGGAAGGCTGCATCCTGTTGCTGGAAGAGTTGCAGCAAGTCGCCGATGGCCACCACGTTCTGCAGGCGCCGCTGGACGCATTGAAGCAACTGCTGACCACGCCGCCGGAGCAACGCGAAATGCTGGCGCGCAGGCTGGTGCAACAACTGATCCTGACCGTGCAGGGCGCATTGATGTTGCAACATGCGCCGGCGGCGATGGCGCATGTTTTCGTTCTCAGTCGCAACGACGCCGCCAATGGCCGCGTCTACGGCACGCTGCCGGCCGGCGCTGCGGATGCCGCCGTACTGCAGAATGAGATTTTGCAGCGCGCCTGGCCGCTGTAATTTCATTGCATCAACAACAACAAAATACAAACAACCTACTCCCCATCCTGAAACTGACAAAATTGTCATCTTTCCGTCAGCTTCAGGTTGACCTCCCCCTCGTACAGTAATGCTGTAGAAAGGCGTCGACAGGTATCCTGCCGACGCCCATCGGCATTTCCCTTTGATCTCCCGTCAATGCAACGTCCAACCATGTTTCGGAATCCACCAATGACAGCGACCGCCAAATCGCCACCTCAATACGCCTTCAAACCTGCCCCGGCTTTGTTCGCAATCACGTTGGCCGCAGCCGTCCTGCTCGGCGGTTGCGCCGTCGGACCGGATTACGTTCGTCCGCAAATGGATTTGCCCGCCGCCTATAAAGAACAGGGGCCCTGGAAAATCGCTGAACCCGGCCAGATCGACAGCAATCACCGCTGGTGGGAGTCCTACAAGGATCCGGTGCTGAACGACCTGGTCGATCAAGCCAACAAGGCCAACCAGAATATCCGCTTCGCCGAAGCGCAATATCGCCAGGCCCAGGCCACCGCCGCCATCGCGCGCGCCAGCCTGTGGCCGACGATCGGCGCTTCCGGCGGCCCCAGCCGCGCGCGGACCAACAGTGCTACGTCAGGCAGCCGGCTGACCGATACCTACGCCGTCGGCCTGAATGCTTCGTGGGAAGCGGACATCTGGGGCCGCGTGCGCCGCTCGGTGGAAGCCGGCGACGCCACCAGCGAAGCCGGCGCCGCCAGCCTCGCGGCGGCGCGCCTGAGCATCCAGGCGACGCTGGCGCAGGATTACCTGCAGCTGCGCGTGACCGATCTGCAAAAGGATTTGTATGCGCGCACCGTCGCCGCCTACACCCGTTCGCTGCAACTGACCCAGCATCAATATGAAGCCGGCGTGGCCTTGCGCTCCGACGTGGCGCAAGCGGAGACGCAATTGCGTTCCGCCCAGGCGCAACTGATCGACCTCGACGCCACGCGCAACCAGCTGGAACACGCCATCGCCATCCTCGTCGGCAAGGCGCCCGCGGTATTCACGCTGGCGCCCGTGACTACCGACGGCGCGGCGTTGCAAGCAAGCATGCCGCCCACGCCGACAGGCTTGCCGTCCGATCTGCTGGAGCGTCGCCCCGACATCGCCAACGCCGAACGTCTGGCTGCCGCCGCCAACGCCAATATAGGCGTGGCGCGCGCCGCTTACTTCCCGACGCTGACCCTGAGCGCGACCGGCGGCTATAGCGCGATCGCCTTCTCTCAATTGTTCGATACGCCAAGCCGGGTCTGGTCGCTGGGCGCCACGCTTGCGGCAACGCTGTTCGACGGCGGCGCGCGCAGCGCCCGCAACGATCAGGCAACGGCGGCCTTCGATGCTTCGGTCGCGACGTACAAGCAAACTGTGCTCGGCGGTCTGCAAGAGGTGGAAGACAACCTCTCGACCTTGCGCGTGCTGGATCAGGAAAGCCAGGTCCAGGATCAGGCCGTCAAGGCGGCGCAGTTGTCCGAGCGGCTCGCGCTGAGCCAGTATCAGGCCGGCACCGCGACGTATCTGTCGGTTGTCACGACACAGGCCGCATCGCTGACCAACCAACGCACCGCCGTGACCTTGCTCGGCCGCCAGCTGGTTGCCAGCGTGGCGCTGATCAAGGCGGTCGGCGGCGGCTGGCGCGTCGGCGAAATCAATCAGACAACGGCGACGGCAACGAATACTGCCGCCAAAGCCAACTAAGAAAAACAATCTTGCGAGTAAAAGTATGACTACTTCATTCATTCAAAAACCTTCCACTCTGTTGATTTCCGCTGCGGTTGTCGCCCTCGTCGGCGGCGGTTCCTGGGCGCTGATGCATCGCACCGACGCCGTCGCGGCGCCCAACCCGCAGTCGCAGCAGGGTCCGGCGATTTCCGTGACCACCGTACAAGTGCAGGAGCGCGACGTGCCGTTGTACCTGGCCGGCGTCGGTACCGTCACCGCCAACGCCAGCGTCACCGTCAAAGCGCGCATCGACGGCCAGCTCGACAAGGTTGCTTTCACCGAAGGCCAGGACGTCAAGGCCGGCCAACTGCTGGCGCAAATCGATCCGCGCGCATTGCAGGCCCAACTGGCGCAAGTGCAGGCGCAGCAGGCCAAGGATCAGGCGCAGCTGACCAACGCGAAGATCGACTTGCAACGCTACACCACGCTGCGTCAGCAAGACGCCGCCACGCAACAACAGCTCGATACGCAAAAAGCACTGGTCGCGCAGCTGGAAGCCGCCGTCAAGACCGACGAAGCGCAGATCAGCTACGCCAAGGTGCAGCTCAGCTACACCACCATCAACGCGCCGATCAGCGGCCGTGTCGGCGCGCGCCTGGTGGATGCGGGAAATATCGTCCACGCCACCGACGCCAACGGCCTGGTGGTGATCAACCAGATCGATCCGATCACCGTACAGTTCACCCTGCCGGAAGAAGCGGTGCCGGCCATCAACCGCGCCCAGCTGACCAATCACAAATCACTCAAGGTCACGGCCTACGCGCGCACCAACAACAAGGATCCGCTGGGTACCGGCAACCTGATTTTGCTGAACAACCAGATCGACACCACCAGCGGCACGGTGCAACTGAAGGCGCGCTTCACCAACCCGCAGCACACGCTGTGGCCGGGCCAGTACGTCAACGTCAACCTGCAGATGGATGACCACGGCGTGGCGCTGACGCTACCGGCCGCCGCCATCCAGCGTAACCAGGAAGGCACTTACGTCTACATCGTCAAGGCAGACGAGACTGCCGCGATCCAGCCGGTCGTGGTGGCGCGCATCCAGGACGGCATCGCGGTCATCACCAAGGGCGTGGAAGCGGGACAACGCGTCGTGCTTGACGGTCAGTACAAGCTGAAGCCGGGCAGCCGCATCGTCGAGAACAAAGCCAACGCCGCCGCTGCGAAAGGACCCGCCAAGTGAGTGTTTCCGCTACCTTCATCAAGCGTCCGATCGGCACCACGCTGCTCGCGATCGCTATCCTGCTGGTCGGCATCGCCGTCTGGCCGCTGCTGCCGGTGGCCCCGCTGCCGCAGGTCGACTTCCCTACGCTCCAGGTCTCCGCCAGCTTGCCCGGCGGCAGTCCGGAAACCATGGCGTCCAACGTGGCGCAGCCGCTGGAGCGCCAGTTCTCGCTGATTGCAGGCCTGACGCAGATGACCTCGCAGAGCGCGCTGGGCAGCACCCAGATCACCTTGCAGTTCGACCTCAACCGCAACATCGACGCCGCCGCGCTGGATGTCCAGGCGGCGATCAATGCCTCGACCGGTCAGTTGCCGACCAACCTGCCCAACCCGCCGACCTTCCGCAAGATCAATCCGGCCGATTCGCCGATCATGATCATGTCGGTGCAGTCGGACGCGTTGCCGCTGACGCAGGTCAATGACTACGCCGACAATATCCTGGCGCAGCAGATCTCGCAGATCTCCGGCGTCGGTCTGGTCAGCGTCAACGGCCAGCAAAAACCGGCCGTGCGCATCCAGGTCGATCCGGCCAAGCTGGCGACCATGGGCCTGAGCCTGGAAGACATCCGCGGCGTGATCGCCACGACCACCGTCAACCAGCCCAAGGGCACGGTCGACGGCCAGCATCAGAGCTTCACCGTCTACACCAACGACCAGTTGCTGACTGCCGAACCTTGGAACGACATGGTGCTGGCCTACAAGAACGGCGCCCCTATCCGCATCCGCGACATCGGCGTCGCCGTCGACGGTCCGGAAAACAACAAGATCGCGGCGTGGGCCTTCGCCGGCGCCGCGGCAGCGCCCGACAGCACGCTCACCAACGGCCGCTCGATCGTGCTGGCCATCACCAAGCAGCCGGGCGCCAACGTGATCGAAACCGTGGGCCGCATCCAGGCGGCGATGCCGCGTCTGCGCGCCGCGATCCCCGCCAGCGTGCACGTCAATACGCTGATCGACCGCACCCAAACCATCCGCGCCTCGGTGGAAGACGTCGAGTTCACGCTGATCCTGACCATTGCACTGGTGGTGATGGTGATCTTCGTGTTCCTGCGCAATGTCGCGGCGACGCTGATCCCGAGCATCACCGTGCCGCTGGCGCTGATGGGCACGGCTGCAGTGATGTACCTGGTCGGCTACAGTCTCGACAACCTGTCGCTGATGGCGCTGACGATTGCGGTCGGCTTCGTGGTCGACGATGCGATCGTGATGCTGGAAAACATTTACCGCTACGTCGAAGAAGGCATGTCGCCGATGGAAGCGGCTCTGAAAGGCTCCAGCGAAATCGGCTTCACCATCATCTCGATCTCGGTGTCGCTGGTGGCGGTGTTCATTCCGCTGCTGCTGATGGGCGGCATCGTCGGCCGTCTGTTCCGCGAATTCGCCGTGACCGTGACGCTGACCATCGGCGTGTCGGTGATCATCTCGCTGACGCTGACGCCGATGCTGTGCTCGCGTTTCCTCAAGAACAGCCATGCCGAACAACATGGCAAGTTGTACCAGCTGTTCGAGCGTTTCTTCGACATCATGCTGAACGGCTACAAGCGCGGCCTCGACGTCGTGATGCGTCACCAGTTCATCACCTTGTTGACTTTCATCGGCACGGTGGCGTTCACTGCGTTCCTGTTCGTGGTCATTCCCAAGGGCTTCTTCCCGCAACAGGATAACGGCGTGATCGTCGGCTTTGCGGAATCGGCGCAGGACATCTCTTCGGAGGCGATGCGCCGTCGTTTGTTGCAGGTTGCGGAAGTGGTCCGCAAGGATCCCGACGTCACCGGTTTTGCCATGAGCGCCGGTTCGACGACGTTCAATACCGGCAACTTCTTCATTGCGCTGAAACCGAAGGATCAGGGCCGAACCGCCGACGCCGGCGAAATCATCACGCGCCTGCGTCCGCAAGTCGCCAGGATCCAGGGCGTGAACCTGTTCATGCAGGCCAGCCAGGACATCAACGTCGGCGGTCGTCTGGCGCGTACGCAATATCAGTACACGCTGACCGACTCCAACCTGGACGAGCTCAATGTCTGGGCGCCGAAGGTGGTGGATCGCCTGCGCAAGATGAAGGAACTGACCGACGTCGCTTCCGACCAGCAAAACAACGCGGCGACGGCGACCATCACGATCGACCGCGCACGCGCTTCCAGTTTCGGCATCTCGCCGTCGCTGATCGATGCGACGATCTACGATGCGATCGGCCAACGCCAGGTGGCGCAGTACTTCACCCAGATCAACAGCTACCACGTGGTGCTGGAAGTCACGCCTGAACTGCAAAAAGATCCGGCGCTGTTCAACAAGCTGTACCTGACCTCGCCGATCACCGGCCAGCAAGTGCCGCTATCGACCTTCATCAAGATCGACACGACCAAGACCGCGTATCTGTCGATCAGCCACCAGAGCCAGTTCCCGGCGGTGACGATTTCCTTCAACCTGGCGCAGGGCGTGGCACTGGGCGAAGCGGTCGACGCCATCAACCAGGCGCAGGCGGAAATGGGCGTGCCTACCACCCTGACCGGCGCCTTCCAGGGCACGGCCAAGGCCTTCGGCGATTCGCTGGCTTCGCAGCCTTACCTGATCGCGGCGGCGCTCATTGCGGTGTATATCGTGCTGGGTCTGCTGTATGAGAGCTACATCCATCCGCTGACGATTCTGTCGACGCTGCCGTCGGCCGGCGTGGGCGCCCTGCTGATCCTGATGGCGGGCGGCTACGACCTGAGCGTGATTGCGCTCATCGGCATCATCTTGCTGATCGGTATCGTCAAGAAGAACGGCATCATGATGATCGACTTCGCCCTGACCGCCGAACGCCAGCACGGCATGAAGCCGGAAGAAGCGATCTATCAGGCTTGCCTGCTGCGCTTCCGTCCGATCATGATGACCACCATGTGCGCACTGCTGTCCGGCCTGCCGCTGATGCTGGGCCATGGCGCCGGTTCCGAACTGCGCCGTCCGCTCGGTTATGCGATGGTCGGCGGTCTGGTGCTGTCGCAGGCGCTGACGCTGTTCACGACGCCGGTGATCTATCTGTATCTGGACCGCGCCCACTACTGGTACATGAACAAGAAGGAAGCACGCGCAGCGCGCAAGGCAGCCAAGAAAGGCGCAACACCTGTAATAGAATCGCACTAATAGTCACATGCCCATGAACGCGGTACCAGGAGCAGGAATGAAAGTTCTGATTGTCGAAGACGAGCACAAGATGGCGGAGTACCTCTGCAAGGGTCTGACCGAGCAGGGGTGCACCGTGGATCTGGCTGCCAACGGCATCGACGGCCAGCATCTGGCGATCCAGCACGATTACGACGTGATCGTGCTGGACGTCATGCTGCCCGGCCTGGACGGCTTCTCGGTGCTGCGTTCGCTGCGCACCATCAAGCAGACGCCGGTGATCATGCTGACGGCGCGCGACCGCGTGGAAGACCGCATCAAGGGCTTGCACGACGGCGCCGACGATTACCTGATCAAACCCTTCTCGTTCCTCGAACTGCTGGCGCGCCTGCAGGCGCTGACGCGACGCGGCCGTTCGCAGGAGCCGGCGCAGCTGCGCATCGGCGACCTGCAGATCGATCTGCTGAGCCGCAAGGCGTTTCGCAACAACACCCGCATCGACCTGACCGCCAAGGAGTTCGCGCTGCTGGCGATCATGGCGCGGCGCCAGGGTGAAATCCTGTCCAAGACGGCGATTGCCGAACTGGTCTGGGACATGAATTTCGACAGCAACACCAACGTGGTCGAAGTCGCCATCAAACGCTTGCGCGCCAAGATCGACGCGCCCTTCGAGCAAAAGCTGCTGCACACGATACGCGGCATGGGATATGTGCTGGAGCCGCGCACGGCGGTGACCGCGCATGAATCGCATGAACCGCACGATGACGAGGAAGACGGATGAAGCATTCCATCATTACGCGCCTGGTGATGATGTTTGCCGCTTCGGCGCTGATTATTTTTTCGTTGATCGGCGGCGTGCTGTATGCCGTCGTCAAGAACGAGTTGCTGCGTCATGAACGCGACGGCCTCGTCACGACCTTCAACGATATCGAATACATGGTCTCGCGCATCGGCACGGTGGACCGCTGGGCGCGCGTGCAAACCAAGCTGGATACGCTGACGCCGGCCGACGGCAAAGTGCGCTTCTGGGTGTTCAGCGACGATCCGCGCTTCAGCTACGGCAAGGATCTGGCCGAGCTGCACGAATTCGATTACGACCCCAAAAATATCGGCAGGCTGCGCATCAAAGGCAAAGAATTTCCGCTGCATACGCTGACCAAAATCCTGCCTGCCTATCTCGACCGCCCAGCCATCCGCCTCACAGTGGGCGTCGATACCGAGCCTTATTTTGAAACGCTGCGCACCTTCGTCGCGGCGATGATCGGCTTGTCGCTGATCGGCGTTTTTCTGGTGATCCTGTTCGGCTACTGGATCGCGCGCACCGGCTTGCAGCCGCTCAAGAAAATGTCGGACAAGGCGCAGACGCTGAGCCCGAAAAACCTGTCCGAACGCTTGACCGTCTCCGCGTTGCCGGATGAATTGTCCGACCTGGCGCAAGCCTTCAACGGTGCGCTGGATCGCATGGAGAATGCCTATAAACAGCTGGAAGCCTTCAACGCCGACGTCGCCCATGAGCTGCGCACGCCGCTGGCCAATCTGATCGGCGAGACCCAGGTGGCGCTGTCGCGCGAGCGCAGCGCGCCGGAGTTTGAAACGGTGCTGCAATCGAACCTGGAAGAGCTGGACCGGCTGCGTTCCATCATCAACGACATGCTGTTCCTGGCCCGCTGCGATCAGGGCGAGGCCGCCACCAGCCTGGTGCACACGCTGATTGCCGACGAGGTGCAGAAGACCATTGAATTCTTCGAATTCGTGCTCGACGAAATGCAGATGACGGTGGAGGTCACCGGCGACATCCACGCCAGCTCGATGATAGAAACCGCCCTGTTCCGCCGCGCGCTGACGAACCTGTTGCAGAACGCCATCCAGCATTCGCCCGCCGGCGCCCGCATCAAGGTATCCATCGACGCGCAGAACAAGGATGTGCAGGTCGCCGTCTCCAATCCCGGCGAGCCGATCGAGCAGCGCCATCTGCCGCGCCTGTTCGACCGCTTCTACCGCGTCGACACGGCGCGTCGCGAGATCGACGGCATCCACGGCCACGGACTCGGGTTGGCCATCGTCAAGGCGATCGCGCTCATGCATGGCGGCACCGCCTTCGCGGCGAGCAGAGGCGGCATCACGACGATAGGCTTTACGGTCGGCGGCAAAGCGGCCTGAGGCGGACTGATTTGCGCGCAACCGGAGAAATAACCAAGGGATGTAAAACAGGGATGTCGGCGACGATGTGAATGCGATCGTCGGCGATTTGTTGAGTGCTTCCTGAAGAAAACTTCAAAGGAAGAGGCGAGCCTTGTCTGCGGCACTTGCAGGAAATGGCTGTGGCTGCTTCGTTCCCGACCTGACCAGGTTGACCATGCCACAATGCGCAGGGGCCCGCCGGCACGAATTGTACCTCATCTGCGCCGCCGGCGCGAGCGCTGTTCTTGCGACAGGATAAATTGCGGCGACCGCAAAGATCGCCGCGTGCTTTTGATGAGGCAGTATCCGATATCTAGAACTCATTTCATAAATAGGCGTGAGATGCGTTCTTCCCAGAAAGGGTGCTGGCAAGGCGTGCGACGCGTCGCGTAGCGGTGCTACGCGCAAGGAGCGCAACGCGG
>NZ_AKJW01000078.1 GCF_000282135.1 Herbaspirillum sp. CF444 | reverse complement strand
GCGATGCCGTCGATCACGCTGATGATGTCGACGATCTTCTTGGAGGAATCGTTGATCGAGCCCATGGTGTCGATCACCTGGCCGACCACGCTGCCGCCCTGGATCGCGACTTCGGAGGCCGACGCCGCCAGCTGGTTGGCCTGGCGGGCGTTTTCGGCGTTCTGCTTGACGGTGGAGGTCAGCTGTTCCATGGCGGCGGCGGTTTCTTCCAGCGAGCCGGCCTGCTGCTCGGTGCGCGAAGACAGGTCGAGGTTGCCGTTGGCGATTTCGGCCGAGGCGGTGGCGATGGTGTCGGTGCCGGTGCGCACCTGGCCGACGATATTGACCAGGTTGTCGTTCATGCCCTTGAGCGCGGCCATCAGCTGGCCGGTTTCATCGCGCGACTCGACCTTGATCTGGGTGCCGAGGTCGCCCTGTGCCACGCGACTGGCGACGTCCACCGCCTTGACCAGCGGCCGGGTGATCGAACGGGTGATGACGATCGCCAGCGCAATGCCGCCGATCAGCGCGATGCCGCCGAGGGCGATCATCAGCGTGCGCGCGGTGCGGAACACGGCGTCGACCTGGGCCGTCAGCCGGGTAATGCTGTCGCTCTGGCGATTCGAGAGTTTTTCAATCGCGGCCAGGTAACGCTGGCTGTCCGGTATCAGTTTTTCCTCGACGATCTTGCGGGCCGCGTCTTCGTTGCCGGCATCCTTTTCCTTGAAGACGGCGGTGTTGTCGGCGATCACGATCTTGCGGTGCTCATTGATCTCGTTGAGGAGCGCCTTGCCGTCCAGATCCTGGATCAGCTCTTCCATCTGCTTGACGTAACCGTTGTTGCGGGAAATGGTGGCGACGATCTGGTCCTTGTAGAACTTCTGCTGCACCGGATCGGCGTTCTTGGCGGCGGCGACGATGCGGCCGACGTTGAGTTCGATCGATTTGTAGAAGGCATTGACCAGGCGCTCCTTGGCCAGGGCGTCGTTGACCATGAAATCGGTCAGGCTGCCGACCGACTGCAGGCGCCAGACGCCGATGCCGGTGATGACGCTCATCAGGATGAGCAGTGCCGCAAAAGCGATGCCCAGGCGTGTACCGATCTTCAGATTTTTCATTGTTCCATCTCTCCCTCATGTTGGCGCAGTTCGTCGCTTTGCCTGCTTCTTTATCTGATACTGATTGCGGACGGCTTGTGGCCGGCAGCGGAAAGTGGCGGGCAGATCGGGACGAACCGATGCGCATCCCTGCATTAACGGATGGTGCGATGCAGGACTTGAGGAAAAAGCACGCGACGGCTGAATGTTCAGCGTGCAGTCAGGATAGGCGCAGCCGACCGCTATGCCGTGGGAGATTTTGGTGGGGTTGCGGTCAACGCCAGCGTCTCCCATAGCCGGGTCAGCGCCGGCCGTTTGTTTTGCAGTGAACGGAACACGCGGATTTCCAGTTCCAGCGACCAGGCGTCGCCGCCGGCGCTCACCAGCTTGCCTTCATCCAGCTCCTCGACGACCGAGCGCTGCGGCAGCCAGGCCAGGCCGTGGCCGTTGAGCGCCATGCGCTTGAGCAACTCCGCCATGTCCGATTCGTAGCTGGTCAGCAGGCCCGGCGCTTGCGGCGCGCCGGCCAGGATCAGCTCCATCACGCGACCGAGGAAAGACGTCGCCGGGTAAGCCAGCAGCCTGGTCGGCTTGCTCTTGCTGCCGGGCAAGCGAAACAGCGGTGCGCCGCTCTTGTCCGGCGCCGACACCGGGATCACGCGTTCGCTGCCGACCGTCACGTATTCATACTGGTCCGGGTTGAGCAGGATGGGTAGCTGGGGATGATAGAAACACAACAACAGGTCGCACTCGCCCTCGGTCAGCGCCAGCACCGAATCGTGGATGTTGGTGGCGGCGATGCGCGCACTGATGTTGTTTTTATCGTTGGCGGCGCCGTTGAGCTTGTCCAGCCATTCGGGAAAGAAACTCAGCGCCAGCGAATGCCCGGCCGTCACGCGCAGCATGTTGTCCGCGGTCTGCTCGCTGCGCAGTTGGTTGCGTGCATCGTTGAGCAGCTTGACGGCTTCCGCGGCGGCGTCGTTGAACAGCTTGCCGGCCACCGTCAGCGTCAGCGGATAAGTGCTGCGATCGACCAGCTCGGCGCCGATCCAGGCTTCCAGCGCGCGGATGCGGCGGCTGAAGGCGGGCTGGGTGACGTTGCGGTGATCCGCCGAGCGCGAAAA
Organism: Herbaspirillum sp. CF444; assembly: GCF_000282135.1. Classification (GTDB taxonomy): domain Bacteria; phylum Pseudomonadota; class Gammaproteobacteria; order Burkholderiales; family Burkholderiaceae_D; genus Herbaspirillum. Next base: position 42,404 of record NZ_AKJW01000078.1, on the reverse strand, counting down.
GTTGCGCGTCGCCGCCAGGCTGAGGAAATCCTCGATCCATTTGATGTCCATCTGCCGTCCTTTGTAGGCGTTTGTGTGTGTGTTTGCGTGCATCGGCATGCGATGCAACAGCGCATCTATAACAGCAAGCGCCGGGCGTGAAAAGTCCCGCCCGGCTGCCTTTTCCACAAACTATGCTCCAGCGACATAACCACCGTACTACTTTGCATAGCCTCGCCTGCCGTAAGGATTATCCTCGGTGCATGGAACAAGCTCACTCGGAATCTGCGGAAACAGCCATCATGAAAGTCGAACAAATCCAGCGCGCCATGTCGGTCGGCATCGTCGGCGGCCTCGGCGCCATCGGCAGCGCCGACCTTTACGCCAAAATGACCAAGGTCGCCGCCAAGGCGGCCCCGCACGAACGCATCAAGGTCCTGTTCGGCCAGCAAGCCTTCGACGACATCGACATGGCCGGCGCCGAAAACGCCGAGACCAATGCGCGCAAGCTCTACGTCTTCGACATGCTGCGCGAGTTCGAGGAGCGCAAGAGCAGCGCCGTGCTGCTGCCCTGCTTCATCAGCCATACCTTCCTCGACGAAGTGCAGGCCGAGATCGGCATCCCGGTGATCGACATGGTCGCCGCCATCCGCCGCCATCTGGTGCAGCGCCTGCCCAAGCTGCAGAAGATCGGCGTGCTGACTTCCAGCTACGTGCGCAAGAAGGGTTTGTTCGAGAAGTATTTCGGCGAGGACGATGTACAGTTGCTCTACCCCGCCGCCGCCATCCAGCATGCCTGCCTGATGCGCGCGGTCTATGGCACCACCGGCATCAAGAACGGCTATCTCGACGGCGAATCGATCGACCTGCTGTACCGCGCCTGCAGGGATCTGCTCGACCAGGGCGCGCAGGTGATCGTGCCCGGCATGACCGAGATTTCCACCGTGGCCGAAGTGCTCAGGGCGCGCGGCATCCCCATCGTCGACACCAACCAGATCTATGCGGAATCGGCATTGAGCTTCAAGGCCGAACAGATCGGCCGCTCGTTCAAGATCGGCGTGGTCGGCGGCGTCGGTCCGGCGGCCACCGTCGACTTCATCGAAAAGGTCATCAGGAACACCCCCGCCGCGCGCGACCAGGACCACATCAAGCTGGTGGTCGAGCACAACCCCAAGATCCCCGACCGCACCGACAACCTGATCGGCGACGGCGCCGACCCGACGGTGGCCATCTACGCCGCCTGCAAGCGCCTGGAGAACGACAACGCCGACATGATCGCGATCCCGTGCAACACCGCGCACGCCTTCGTCGAACGCATCCAGGCCTACCTGTCGATTCCCATCGTCAACATGCTCGGCGAAACCGTCAGCTATATCGAAAAGCACCACGGCGACAAAACCAGCATCGGCCTGCTGGCCACTTCCGGCACCATCGCCAGCCGCGTCTATCACCACAACATCGAGCGCAGCAAATTCCGCATGGTCGTGCCCGACGCCGAACATCAGGCCGTCGTCATGGACGTCATCTACGGCGCGCAAGGCGTCAAGGCCGGCTTCGTCAACGACGCCGTGCGCGCCAGGCTCAAACGCGCGATTGCCTACCTGGTTGCCAACGGCGCCGACGTCATCGTGCTCGGTTGCACCGAGCTGCCGCTGCTGATCGCGCAGGACGACAAGTTCGACGTCGGCGGCAAGCAGGTGCCGGTGCTCGACCCGACCGAAATCCTCGCCCGCAAATGCGTGGCTCTCGCCAATCCTGTCGCCCGCAAGGCAGCCTGAACGCCATGACGGCGATCGTGCCGTCCCATCATTTCATGTGACCCTATTGACACGTGACTATTGAGTCACTTAATATCGGCGTCATGGATGCGATCTTTAAAGCCTTGAGTGATGAAACCCGCCGCCAGCTGCTGGACATGCTGCGCAAACGCGACGGCCAGACGCTCACCGAACTCGAAAGCGCGCTGGGCATGACGCGCTTTGGCGTCATGAAGCACTTGAAGGTGCTGGAGGCCGCATCCCTGGTGGTGACGCATCGGTCCGGCCGGTTCAAATACCACTATCTCAATGCCGCTCCGCTGCAGTCGCTGGTCGACCGCTGGATCGAGCCGCTTACCCGTCAACCGCTGACCAGGGCCATCCTGGACCTGAAGGCCGAACTGGAAAGGACATCATCCATGGATTCCGTCAAACCCGATTTCATCCTTGAAACCTTCATCCGCACCACGCCCGGGAAGCTATGGGAGGCCTTGACCAGCGCGGAATTGTCGAGGCGCTACAACATTCGCGGCACGGAAATCCATGGCCGCTTCGAAACCGGCGGCAAGTACGAACACCGCACCGCGGAGGGCAAGGTGATGGTGTCCGGCGACATTCTGTTCGCCGAGCACGGCAAGCGGCTCGAAATGACCTTCCTGCCAAGCTGGTTCGGCTCCGATCTCAAACCGTCGCGCATCGTGTACGACATCCAGCCGGTCGGCGAAGTCACCAAGCTGACCATCCTGCATTACGGCATTCCGGAGGGGCATGAGGGCCTGAAGGAAGCGTGGGCCCAGATCGCGTCCAGCCTCAAGTCCCTGCTCGAGACCGGAAACGGGCTCAACTTCGCTTCCGCTTAGGGGCGAGTGATGCCGGCCTCGCCAACGCAGGAACTGGTCGTATCGTGCAGGTGCGGAAGCGTCGCCCTGAAGGCGCGCGCCGCCCCGATCGTCAGCGCCATCTGTTACTGCAAGGATTGTCAGCGGGGATCGCGCGAGATTGCGGCCTTGCCCGATGCCGCCGCCATTCAGGACCCCGATGGCGGGACCGCCTATGTGGCGTATCGCAAGGATCGCGTGACGCTCGTGAAGGGCGCGGCGCTGCTGAAAAGTTACAAGATCGAGGCGACGTCGGCGACCAATCGCATGGTCGCCACCTGCTGCAATAGCGCCATGCTGATGAGCTTCGATGACGGCAGGCACTGGGTATCGATGTACCGGGCCCGTTTTCCGGAAGATGCCGCGCCGGTGCAGATGCGCATTTGCACCAGATCCAGGACGGCGACGGATCCGCTGCCGTCCGACGTGCCGAGCTCCCCGTCCTATCCGTTCCGGTTCATCGTGAAGCTCATTGCGGCCAGGATTGCGATGATGTTCCATTCCTGAACGTGGCGCGGCGCGCGCGTCATGCCGACGTGGCCGGTTCAGGAGCGCAAGCCCGAAGATTTTTTCGCCACGTCTTCGCGTGGCGACCCTCGCCATAATAGTCGTTGATGAAACCATGGCTGCCGTCGCACACGCGGTCATAAAAGGCCCAGCTGTGGCGGTAGCGCGGGCCGCTATTGACCAGCAGGCAGCCGGCGCCGTCCGCCGCGCCCAGCCGACAGATCGCTTCGAACAGCATGCGCCCGACGCCCTTGCCACGCGCGGCCGTGGCGACGAAAGCGTTGAGCAGTTCGACAGAGGCGATGTCCGATGCCGATGCTGCCGTCTCCTCGTCGAAATGCAGCGTCATGCGCGCCTCCGGCGCCGACAAGGCCATGCAGGCGATTGCTCTTCCTTCGCCATCGCCGGCCACCAGGTAGCGGCGCGTGCGCCCGAATTCATCCGTCGCTCCTCGCATATAGGCTTTGATGGCATCGACTTCGCTCTCGACTACTTCGCCGCTATGCAAGTCGCGCACATGTTCGCGCAGTATGGAATCCAGCGTCGCGATGTCTCGCTCTTCCAGCGGGCGCGTTAAGAACCCGGTCGTGGATGTGTGTGCGGCGGGATGAGTGTCTGATTGCGAATGGAGCATCGCGTGCTTTCGTCGGCGGAGAGCGGCTACCTTAGCATCGCGTTCGTGCCGGCGTCACGTGGATTTTCTCGTGGATTCTTCATACCTCAGATTTACTGTGAACAGGCCCTAATTATTATCGTTTGTACCGGGCGTTTGGAACTGGGATATTGCGGCTGGCATCGAACCATCTGCGGATCATCTGCAGCGAGGAGATTTTTCTCCATCCATTTTCGTATTTTGTATCGAGGTATTCAGGCATGTATCGACAAGTCATCAACACCCTGTGCGCGGTGTCGGCATTCACTCTTTTCACGGGCTGCAGCAGCTACGCGGACAACACGGCTACCCAGCCGGACATCCAGGGCACGGTCGACGCCGCCATCCGGCCGCTGATGGAAAAATACGCCATCCCCGGCATGGCGGTCGCCGTCACCATCGACGGCAGGAATTATTTCTACAACTATGGCGTGGCCTCCAGGGCAAGCGGCCAAGCCGTCACCAACGCCACCCTGTTCGAGATCGGCTCCCTGAGCAAGACCTTGACCGCGACGCTGGCTTCGTACGCGCAGGTCAACGGCCGGCTCTCCCTGTCGGACAGCGTCAGCCGGCATCTTCCGTATCTGAGCGGTACCCCCTTCGACAACATCAGCCTGATGAATCTCGGCACGCATACCGCCGGCGACTTCCCGCTGCAGCTTCCGGACGAGGTGACGAACGACGAGCAGCTCATGGATTACTACAAGAACTGGAAACCCACCCACGCCGCCGGCACGTACCGAACCTACTCCAACCCCGGCATCGGCCTGCTCGGCGTCGTCACGGCCAAAAGCATGCGCATGTCCTTTGCCGATGCGATGGAGAAGACGCTGTTTCCCCGGCTTGGCATGACGCACAGCTATATCCACGTGCCGGCGGAGCAGATGAAAAACTACGCGCAGGGCTACAACAAGTTCGATGCGCCGGTGCGGGTGAATCCCGGCATGCTGGCCGACGAAGCCTACGGCGTAAAAACCAATACGCTGGACCTGATCCGCTTCATCAACGCCAACATGGGACTCGTCGGGCTGGACGGCAAGTTGCAGCAGGCGGTCACCGATACGCACACCGGTTATTTCAAGGCGGGCGAGATCACCCAGGACCTGATCTGGGAACAGTATCCCGATACCTCGCCGCTGGAGCGGCTGCTGGCCGGCAATGCCGACCAGATGGTCTATCAGGGCGTCGCCGCGACCGCGATCAGCCCTCCCTTGCCGCCGCAGGCCGCCGTGTTTCTCAACAAGACCGGATCGACCGGCGGCTTCGGCGCCTATGCGCTTTACGCGCCGGCAAAGAAAATCGGCATCGTGATGCTGGCCAACAGAAACTATCCCAACGCTCAGCGCGTGACGGCGGCGTACCGGATACTGAGCGAACTTGACAAGCAGAATGCCCCACGTCGCTGATATCGCTGATTGAGCGCAACCGATTCTTCCTGAAGCAAACAAAGGCCGAGCGGAAATTTCCGCAGCGGCCTTTTTCATCCGGGACGTCGGGAATCGCGGCGCACCATTTCGGTTTTTTCCGGTACGCCGCCTGATCCGGTCTGCACCATGTCCGGACTTTTCGGGCGCTCAATGCCTGTTCCGGGTATTTTTTCTTTCCATCAAAGCAAACAAAAAGCCGCGGGAAGCTGGGTTTTCTTGTGCGCCGCAATGGCGGAAAGCGGCCTTGCGTGGCACTGTAAAGCGTTGTTTTTAAAGCAGAAAGACTAGTTCCCCATCGTTTTGCAATCCCTTTTTATGAAGAGATATGGCACGATAAATGCATGTCTACTTTGATGTATACATTGGTGCCTACATTTAAAGGAACAACGATGATCCAGCCATTTCCGCAGTTTCAGCATCCCTTTCAGCGTCTTTTCAAGCAATTGATTGCGACCGGTCTGCTGACCGCCACATCCTTTGCGGCCTCGGCCGCCACCATCAATATCTCGCTCGACGACGACCCCGGCAAGCTGGATCCGACGCAATCGTCGATGATCGCCGAGCGCATGGTGTACCAAAGCATCTTCGACAAACTGGTCGATCTGGACGAAAACGGCAAGATCGTGCCGATGCTGGCGCAGCGCTGGACCATTTCCGACGATCAGAAGACCTACACGCTGTACCTGCAAAAGGGCGTGAAATTCCAGGACGGCACGCCGTTCAACGCCAAGGCGGTGGAATTCAATCTGTTGCGCGGCCAGGAGAAAAGCTCCCTGCGTCGCAATGAGCTTAAATACATCAAGCAGATCACCGTGGTCGACGACACCACCGTCAAGCTGGAGCTGAGCACGCCGTTCGCGCCCTTCATGTCTATCCTGACCGATCGCGCCGGCATGATGTCCTCGCCCGACGCCGTGAAGAAGTTCGGCGACGACTACGTCAACAATCCGGTCGGCACCGGCCCCTTCATCTACAAGGGGCGCCTCAAGGGCGCCACCATCACGCTGGAAAAGAATCCGCATTACTGGCAAGCCGGCCTGCCCAAAGCCGACGGCGTGACCTACAAGATCATGAGCGACGTCAACGTCGCCTTCAACAACCTGCGCAGCGGCCAGGTCGACGTCACCAATCGTTTTCCGTACAAGGAAATCACCAACATCGAAGCCGGCGCCAAGTACGCCGTCATCAACAAACCTTCGCTGGGTTTCCGCGGCTTCTACCTGAACACCTCCAAGCCGCCGTTCGACAAGAAGGAAGTGCGTGAAGCCGTCGACATCCTGATCGATCGCAACGCCATCGCCAAGGTGGTCTACAACGGCGCCGTCGCCGCCAGCCATTCGCCGTTCAGCAAGGCGCAGTTCTCCCATGGCGAGGCCGATGCGCCGCCGAAGGTCGACGTCGCGCGCGCCAAGGCACTCCTCAAGGCCGCCGGCAAGGAAGCCGGCTTCAGCTTCAAGCTGACGCTGCCGACCACGCCGTACGAGTCGCAGGTCGGCCAGATGATCCAGGGCATGCTGCGTCCGGCGGGCATCACCGTCACGCTGGAAAAAGCCGAACTGGCGACCCAGATCGAGTCGGGCAAGGCCGGCACCTATGAAGCCATCTTCGTCGGCTGGAGCGGTCGTCCCGATCCCGATCAGAACATCTACGACTTCGTCGTCACCAACGGTTCGCTGAACTACTCCAAGTACGGCACCAAGGAAGTCGACGACCTGTTGCAGCAAGCGCGCCTGGAAGGCAGCGAGGCCAAGCGCAAGGCCTTCTACGATCAGGCCATGCAGATTCTGGTGAAGGACGTGCCCTACATTTACCTGAATCACGACAACGTGTTGTTCGGTATCTCCAAGTCGGTCAAGGGCTTCCGGTATGTGCCGGATGGCGTGATCCGCACGTCGACGCTGGCGAAATAACGCATGCCTCATTTGCCCTTGTCCCAGCGCACGCCGGGACCCGGTGTCGTGACGAACGCTACAACGACGCCGGGTCCTGACTGTCGTCAGGACGACGGCTGTGTTGTGCTTGTAATGAACGTTCCCATTTGTCACGGCGCTGCTGCCCATGTCTCCATTACTTAAACGCATCCTGCTGGTCATCCCCACCCTGCTGCTGGTCAGCATGGTGATCTTTTCCCTGCTGGCGATCCTGCCGGGCGATCCGGTGACCGCCATCCTCGGCCAGGAAGCCACGCCCGAAGCCGCGCTGGCATTGCGCGCGCAACTCGGCCTTGACGACCCTCTTTACATGCAATACGGACGCTGGCTGGGCGGCCTGTTGCACGGCGATCTCGGCCGTTCCTTCATCGACCGCACACCGGTCATCGACGTCCTGATGCAGCGCCTGCCGGTGACGATAGAACTGGCGCTCGGCAGTTTCGCCGTCGGCATCATGATCGCGGTGCCGGCCGGCATCATGGCGGCGGTGCGTCCGCGCGGCATCGCCAATTATTTCAGCACGCTGGTGGCGCTGTTCGGCATGTCGGTGCCGCACTTCTGGCTGGGCATGATGTTCATCATCCTGTTCGCGGTCAAGCTGGGCTGGCTGCCGGCTTCCGGCTATGTGCCGTTCACCGAGGACTGGCGCGGCAACCTGGCGGCGATGTGCATGCCGGTGCTGGCCACGGGGCTGCGCGAGTCGGCGATCCTGATGCGCATGGTGCGCAGTAGCCTGCTCGAAGTGCTCAATGAAGATTACATCCGCACGGCGTTCTCCAAGGGTCTGAAGGACTGGCAAGTCGTCATCGGCCACGCGCTGCGCAATGCGCTGATTCCGGTGGTGACGGCCAGCGGCCTGATGGTGTCGGGTTTGCTCGGCGGGCTGGTGATTACCGAGAGCATCTTCGGCATTCCCGGCATGGGCAAAATGATCGTCGACGCCATCTTCCAGCGCGACTACATCATGGTGCAGGGCGGCGTGCTGGCGGCGGCGCTGATGGTGGTGATCGTCAACCTGGTGGTGGACGTGCTGTATAGCGTCATCGATCCGCGCATCGCGAAATGAGGACGGACATGAATCAAGCCATCGCAAAGAAAGCAAATACCGGTACCGCAGAAGCCCTGCCGCGCCGGCAACGTTTCGTCGGCCTGCGCCGTTTCGCCGGCAACCGCCTGGCTGTAGTCGGCGCGGCCATCATCTTGCTGCTGGTGCTGGTCGCGATCTTCGCGCCGCTGCTGGCGACCAACGACCCGATCTTCGACCAGGACTACGGCAACCTGCTCTCCGGTCCCGACGCAACGCACTGGATGGGCACCGACGATCTGGGGCGTGATATTTTTTCACGCATGCTGTACGGTGCGCGCATCTCGCTGCAGGCGGCGCTGATCGCCGTCGGCCTGGCCTTCTGCGTCGGCGTGCCGATCGGCATTGCCAGCGGCTACTTCCGCGGCTTCTGGGATGAATGGGTGGTGATGCGCATCGTCGACGCGCTGCAGGCCTTCCCTTCGCTGATCCTCGCATTGGCGCTGGCGGCGGCCCTGGGCGGCGGCTTTTACAACGCCATGGTGGCGGTCGGCATCGGCTTTGCGCCGGCCTTTATCCGTCTGGCGCGCGGCCAGGCGCTGAGCATCCGCAATCTCGATTACGTCATGGCGGCGCGCTCGGTCGGCGCCGGTCACATGCGCATCATGTGGCGTTACGTGCTGCCGAACGCGATGGCGCCGCTGGTGATCCAGGCGACCTTCGCGATGGGCTCGGCGATCATCGCCGAAGCGGGCTTGTCCTACCTCGGCCTCGGCGCCAAGCCGGAAGACCCGAGCTGGGGCTCGATGCTGCACATTGCGCAAGGCTATCTGAACACCAACCCGACGCTGGCCTTGTGGCCGGGCGTGGCGATCTTTGCGGTGGTGCTGGGCTTCAATTTATTGGGCGACGGCATCCGTGAAGTGTTCGATCCCAAGTTATACCGTTAAAGAGAACCGGCCATGTTGGAAGTCAATAATCTCAAAGTCGAATTCGTCCGCAACGGCAAGCGCGTCGCACCCGTCGACGGCGTGTCGTTCTCGGTCGGCGCCAACGAAACCGTCGGCCTGCTCGGCGAATCCGGCTGCGGCAAGAGCGTCACCGCGCTGTCCATCCTGCGGCTGTTCCCGATGTCCAGCAAGGCGCAGCTGAGCGGCGCCATCACCTACAACGACGGCGTTGCCGACAGCAATCTGCTGGAAGCCGACGACGCCACCTTGCGCGGCATGCGCGGCAAGGAGATCGCGATGATCTTCCAGGAGCCGATGACCTCGCTCAATCCTTTGCACCGCATCGGCGACCAGCTGCGCGAGATGCTGCGAGTGCATAGCGCGCATTTTAAATTCGATCGCAAGCAGATCGACGCGCAAGTCATCGCCATGCTGCAACGCGTGGGTTTGCCGCGCGCCGAGCAACTGGTCAACGATTATCCGCACAGCCTGTCGGGCGGCATGCGCCAGCGCGTGATGATCGCCATGGCGCTGCTGTGCAATCCCGGCCTGCTGATCTGCGACGAGCCGACCACCGCGCTCGACGTGACGATACAGGCGCAGATCCTCGACCTGATGCGCGAGCTCAAGCGCGAGCACGGCACCGCGATCCTGATGATCACGCACGACCTCGGCGTGGTGGCGGAAATGTGCGACCGCGTGGTCGTCATGTACGCCGGCCAGGTGGTCGAACAAAGCAGCGTGCGCGACTTGTTCGATGCGCCCGCCCATCCCTACACGCAAGCGCTGATGCGCGCGCGCCCCGCCCTCGACGCCACGCCGGGCGAGCCGCTGGAAGCGATTCCCGGCTCGGTGCCGTTGCCGGGTTCGGTCGAATCCGGCTGCCGCTTTGCGGCGCGCTGTCCGAAGGCGCAGGAGCGTTGCCACCGCGATGCGCCGACGCTCGACAAAGTCAGCGACGGCCACCTGGCGCGTTGCTGGTATCCGAATTGAAGAGGCTGAGATGACTGCTCCCCTGCTCCAGGTCTCCGGACTGAAAAAACACTTCGCCTCCGGCAAGCGCGGCGCGCCGCCGGTCAAGGCGGTGGACGATGTCTCGTTCTCCATCGACGAAGGCAAGACCCTCGGCCTGGTCGGCGAATCCGGCTGCGGCAAGTCGACTACCGGCCGCAGCGTGCTGCGCCTGATCGAACCCACCGCCGGCAGCGTCAACTTCATGGGCGAAGAGATTTCCACGATGTCTTCCCCTGCCCTGCGCAGCATGCGCCGCAACATGCAGATGGTGTTCCAGGATCCGTTCGCCTCGCTCAATCCGCGCATGACCATCGGCGAAGTATTGGAAGAACCGCTGATCGTGCACGGCCTGTTCGACCGCGCCACGCGCAAGCGCAAGGTCGCCGAGATCCTCGACGTGGTCGGTTTGAGTCAGGCCTATGCCGGTCGCCATCCGCATGAATTTTCCGGCGGCCAGCGCCAGCGCGTCGGCATCGCGCGCGCCATCATCACGCGTCCCAAACTGGTGGTCGCCGATGAAGCCGTATCGGCGCTGGACGTCTCGATCCAGGCGCAAATCCTGAACCTCTTGCAGGAGCTGCAAAAGGAGTTTTCTCTCACCTATCTGTTCGTCTCGCACGACCTCGCCGTGATCCGCCACGTCAGCGACAGCATCGGCGTGATGTATCTCGGGCGCATGGTGGAGTACGGCAGCTGCGAGAGCGTCTACAGCGCGCCCAAGCATCCCTACACGCAGGCACTGCTGTCGGCGATCCCGCGCGAGCATCCCGATCAGGTGCGCGAACGCATCGTGCTCAAGGGCGGGATTCCCAATCCGGCGTCGCCGCCGAGCGGCTGTCATTTCCATCCGCGCTGCGCGTCCTGCATGGACATCTGCAAGACCGAGACGCCGCCGAAGGTGGAGACGGCCCCCGGCGAATACGTCGCCTGTCATCTGTATCGTTAAACTTATCCATTGTCCGAACAAGAAAGCACCCTATGCCAACCTTCAACGCCAATCACTATCCCTACGCCTCGCGCCGCAGCGCCGTCTTCGCCAATCGCGGCATGGTCGCGACCTCGCAGCCGCTGGCCGCGCAAGCCGGTCTGCAGGTATTGCAGGCCGGCGGCAACGCCATCGATGCGGCCATCGCCGCCGCTGCCGCATTGACCGTGGTCGAGCCGACCGCCAACGGCATCGGCGGCGACGCCTTCGCGCTGATCTGGCACAAGGGGCAACTGCATGGATTGAACGCCAGCGGCCCGGCGCCGATGGCAATTTCGCTCGACGCGCTGACCGCCGCCGGCCACAAGGAAGTGCCGAAGTACGGCGCCCTGCCCGTCACCGTGCCCGGCACGCCGTCGGCCTGGGCCACCATGGCGGAGCGCTTCGGCCGCATGCCGCTGTCGCGCTCGATGGCCGGCGCCATCAGCCTGGCGCAGGACGGCTTTCCGATTTCGCCGGTAGTGGCCTTCGCCTGGCAGCAGGCCTACAAGACCTTTACGCGCGAGTTCAAGGAAGATCATTTCAAATCGTGGTTCGATACCTTCGGCGCGTTGGACGGTTCCGGTCGCGCGCCGCAGGCCGGCGAAATCTGGCGCTCTGCGGGCCATGCCAGCACGCTGCAATCGATCGCCGACGACAACGCGCGCAGCTTCTACCAGGGTGCGCTGGCCGAGAAGACGGCGGCCTTCATCCGCGCCGCCGGCGGCTACATGGACGTGGCGGATCTCGCCAACTTCCGTCCGCAATGGGTCGATCCGATTTCGTCCAATTACCGCGGCTACGATGTCTGGGAAATCCCGCCGAACGGCCATGGCCTGGTGGCTCTGCTGGCGCTGAACATGTTGAAAGGCTTCGACTTCAGCGAGCGCGACACGCTGCAAACCTATCACCGCCAGATCGAAGCCATCAAGCTGGCCTACGCCGACGGCCTGGCGCATATCGCCGACATCGACCACATGCGCGTCTCGGTCAAGGATCTGTTGTCCGACGCTTACGCCGACGAGCGCCGCAAGCTGATCGGCACGCACGCCACGCTGCCGGTCGCGGGCGATCCGCCGCGCGGCGGCACCGTGTATCTGTGCACGGCCGACAACGAAGGCAACATGGTGTCCTTCATCCAGAGCAATTACATGGGCTTCGGTTCGGGCCTGGTGGTGCCGGGCACGGGGATTTCGCTGCACAATCGCGGCAACAATTTCACGCTCGACGCCGCGCATCCGAATTGCCTCGCGCCTGGCAAGCGTCCGTACCACACCATCATCCCCGGCTTCCTCACCAGGGACAACCAGGCCATCGGCCCGTTCGGCGTGATGGGCGGCTTCATGCAGCCGCAAGGCCATGTGCAGATGGTGATGAACACGGTCGACTTCGGCCTCAATCCGCAGGCTTCGCTCGACGCGCCGCGTTGGGAATGGGAGAGCGGCAACAAGGTCAGCATCGAACACACCACGGCAGAGCATCTGTTCCGCGGCCTCGGTCCGGCCGGTCTGGGCCATCAGGTCAGCTGGTCCGGCAACCAGCTCGGCTTCGGCCGCGGCCAGATCATCTGGCGCGACGCCAACGGCGTGCTGTGCGGCGGCACCGAGCCGCGCACCGACGGTTGCGTCGCCGCCTGGTAGTTTCCTTCATTCAGCATTCCGATAAGGCCACGCCGCTCATGCATGCCTCACCCGATCCGTCGCTGACTCCGTCCGACAGCGTCGCCGAAGAGCCGGTCAAGGCCTCCTTGCCGGAATATGTCTACGCCCGTCTGCGCGAAGACATTTTTGAAATGCGCCTCCTGCCCGGCGACCAGGTCACCGAGACCGAAGTCGCGGCCTACTTCAAGGTCTCGCGCACGCCGGTGCGCGAGGCGCTGCAACGCCTGCAAAGCGACGGCCTGATGCAGGGCTACGTGCGCGGCGGCTGGGAAGTCGTGCCCATGGATTTCAAGCGTTTCGCCGATTTATACGAGTTGCGCCAACTGATCGAGGTCCATGCCGTGACGCGCTTGTGCGCCAGCCCCGGTGACGGAAAACATGTCATCGACATGGCGCAGATCAATGCCCTCAAGGCGGATTGGTGCGTGCCGGTAGCGCAGCGGCTGACCGACGGCCGTGCGGCCGCCGCGCTCGACGAAGCCTTCCACCAGACGCTGGTGCGCGCCACCGGCAATCAGGAAATGGCGAGCGCCTTCGACCGCCTCACCGACCGCATCCGCATCGTGCGGCGGCTGGATTTCGTCTACGGCGATTGCGTCGGATCGACCTATGACGAACATGCCGCCATCCTCGCGCAGATCGACGCTCGTGACGGCGACGAAGCCGTCAGGCTGATCACCGAGCACATCGCCGGCAGCCATGCGGAGGTCAACCAGATCACCTTGCATCGTCTGCACAGCGCGCGCGCCTCCGCCGCCACCGAGCGTTTGCCTTATGTCACGGTGAGGGTGATGCGGTCGTTTTGAGAATTGAAAAAATGGATGACGTCGCCCTGACGAAAGTCAGGGCCCAGCGTCGTATCGATGTTCGCCGCAACAGTGACCACTGATCTGTCAAGCAATCCTTGACAGATCGAACTTCAAATCGCCAGCGCCGCCAGCGTCAATACCACCGCCAGCAACAACGCCGGCTTGCCCGTACGCAGCACCGAGCGCGGCGCGTAGCACAGCTGCAGCACCAGCAGCAGGGCGGCGACGGTCATGGTGCCCAGCCAGGCCACCGGGCCGATGCCCCAGCCGCTGTCGCGCACGCAGACGGCGAATGCCACGGTCAACGCCAGCGTGCCCAGCCGGCGACTGCGTTTGCGCAGCAGTCCGCTCGGTTCGGCGCCGCGACCGTGGATGTCGGCGTAGTGGCGATCCATCGCCAGGCTTAGCGCCACCCACGCGCTGTAGGCCAGCGCCAGCGTCGCCAGAAAGGGCAGGGGGATGAAACTCATCATGCCGCCTCCTGTAACGTGGCGTTGTCGGCGTTGGTATTGGCATCATCGTGCAGATGCGCTTTGCCGGCCTTTTTTTCCGCCTTCTTCTTGCGGCCCAGATGCCAGGCTGCGCAGGCGAGACCGATCCCCAGCGCCAGTACGGTGAGATCGAACCCGGCCACCGACCACGGACCTTGCGCCATGAACAGCGTCACGCCCAGATGCGACGAGGTGGTGAAGACGTTCACTACCGGGATGCCCATGAAGAGCAGGGCGCCCATCCACAATTGCCATTGCCACATGCGGCGGTCGGGACGGATCTGCGCCAGCACGGCGGCGATGCCCCAGGCGATGAAGAACAAATTCATCTCGGCGTCGGGACGCTTTTCCATCGCCACCGGCAGCAGGCGGTTGGCCCAGAAGTAGGTCGCAAACGCAATCGGCAACCCGGCAATCGCGCCGATGTTGAGCGCTTCGACGAGGCGCAAGCCGAAGCCTGCCTTTGCCTGACCGCCTTGCGCCAGCTTTTTGGTATGGTTCTGGCGCGTCTTCACCGCCCACAGCAGCGCGCCGGTGGCGACCATCGCGCAGCCGGACAAGCCGCACAGGAAGAACAGGGCGCGCAGCAGCGGATTGGCGAAGTGGCCGAGATGCAGGCCGTACAGCACGCCGCGCGTGGCGTTGGCGCCGCCGAGGTTTTCATTGTCGCTGCTCATCAGTGCGCCGGTGACGCCGTTGAATTGCATCGACGGCTGGATGTAGTTCAGGCCTTTTTCTTCCCGGCGACGGATCTGGATGGTGGCGTTGGCGTCGCCCGGATGATTGATGGTGATGCCGACGGCAGGCATGCCGTTCCAGTGTTGCCCGGCTTGCGTCAGCAGCGGTTGCAGCGGCGTCAGCGGTGCCGGTTTGCCGGCAGCCTTGCCGTTCTTGGCGCTCGGGAAAACCTCGGCGAAGAAACTGTCCTGGTCGCCCTTGTACGCCGCCTGCACACCCCAGGGCATGTACAGGAACATCAGCGTCACCAGTCCGGTGTAGGTAATCATCAGGTGATAGGGCAGGGCCAGCACGGCGGTGGCGTTGTGCGCGTCGAGCCAGGAACGCTGACCCTTCTTCGGACGGAAGGTGAAGAAGTCCTTGAAGATGCGCTTGTGCGTGATGACGCCGCTGACGATCGCCACCAGCATGAACATCGCGCAGAAGCCGACGATCCAGCGCGCCCACAGCGGCGGCATGTAATGCAGGTCGAAATGCAGGCGGTAGAGGAATTCGCCGCCGCGCGTCTCGCGCACGTCCGGCATCTTGTCGCCGGTGAGCGGATCGATGACTTCGCTGGTGAACTTGCCGCGCGTTTTCGGCGGCGCATCCTTGGGCGGCGGGCTGATCCAGCCGATGCGCAGGGCCGTGCCGCGTTCCACCGGCAGCGTGATGAACCAGCGCGCGGCGTCGGGCGCCTTGCGTTGCAGCGCGGTCAATGCCGTTTGCGCGGCCTGGTCGTTGGTGACGGTCGCGCTATGTGAAGCATGCAGCTCGGGCTTCATCCACAGCGTGATCTCTTCGCGGAAATAGGACGCCGTGCCGGCGCAGAACACCAGGAACAACACCCAGCACACCAGCAGCCCGGACCAGGTGTGCAGCCATGCCATCGACTGGCGGAAACCTTCTCTCATGCCATGCTCCGCTGCGTCATCATCAGCAGCAGACCCAGCCCGAGCAGCGCGCCCGGCAACACAAGGCCGGCCCACGCGCGCCACGCCGTGCGCGCGGCAAACACCCACAGCACCGCGCAGCAGAATACGATGAAGGACAGCAGGGTGGCGGCGATCACCGCTTCGGCGCGCGGCATGGGCAGCAACACGGCGAGCAGGGCGGCTGCCGCGGCTGCCAGCGCATAGCCGCCGACGATGGCGGCCAGTACACGCGCAGCGACATCGAGGCGGTAACGCAGGAGAGGATGCAAGTTCATTTTCTACAATGTCATGGTTGGGCCGGCTGCAAGGTGCGCAGCCGTCGAGCTAGCGCCGGCTTTTGCCGTCGTCCCAGCGAACGTTGGGTCCTGACTTTCGTCAGGACGACGGAAGTAGTCTTGTCAGGATGTGGAATTAAGGGGCGAAGAATTTGTAGATGATAACAATTCTTATTTGAGTTGTCATCCACAGCAGCAGCAGGGGCCGGGGCGTGGAACCGATGTTGCAGATTCCTGCTTTCCCGCAATTTGTGAAACAATGCTGCGTCACCCTATCAGCCGGGCCACCGGCAACGCCTTCACCATGACGGATTCCACAGTCGGCATCGCCCATCAGGATGTGCCCGCAAGCTTTACCGAACTCGATGCGCTGATCCGCGCCAACTATGCCGAGATGCGCCCGCAGTTCCAGGCCGGCGCCGCCTTCCTGCTCGATAATCCGGGCGAAGTCGCGGTGTCGACCATGCGCGCCGTCGCCACGCGCGCCGGCGTGCAGCCGTCGACGCTGGTGCGGCTGTCGCAATACCTCGGCTTTCCCGGCTGGGGCGAGCTGCGCGCACTGTTCGTCGAGCGCCTGGCCGTCACGCCCAAGGCCTACGCCTACAAGGCGCAGAGCCTGGTCAAGCGCAACAACAGCGACATCCTGATCGCCGAAATCTTCCAGGCCCAGCGCGCCAACCTCGATGCGTCCGAACCGAAGAATGCCGACGAATTGCTGCGCGCCGCGAAGGCGTTGACCAAGGCGCGCCATGTGCACATCGCCGGTTTCCGCGCCGCGTATTCGGTGGCCTTCATGCTGGAATACCTGTACCGTTTGTTCCGTCCGAGCGTGACGCTGATCAAGGGCACCGCCGGTTCGCTGGCGATGGAATTGCGCGCCGTCACGGCGCAGGACGCGACCATCGTGATCAGCTTCGCACCCTATTCCATCGAAGCCGTGCAAGTCGCTGAAGCCGCCAAGCGCGCCGGCAGCAAACTGATCGCGCTGACCGACAGCGCCGTCGCACCGGTAGCCTTGCAGGCCGATCACACGATTTTGTTCTCGCATGAGAGCCCGTCGTTCTTTCCCTCCATGGCGGCGGCTGTTGCGGTCGCCGAAAGCCTGATCGAACTGGTGATTTCGCTGGACGACGACAAGGCCGTCAAACGGTTGGAGCAGGCCGAAGATGAGCTGTACCAGAGCGGCGCCTATGTGAAGGGCGGCAGCAAGTAATCTGGTCTTGCCGGATCGTTCTGCAACAACTGTTGCAACACTAAATCTCCCCAATTTTTTCTCGCCGTCGTCCCAGCGCACGCTGGGACCCAGTGACGTGCATTGCTTTGTCCGGGTTTCGTCAAGACGCTGGATCCCAGCGTGCGCTGGGATGACGGCGAAGGAGGCGTCGCTTTCAACCGTCGAGGCGCATCGCATTCCTGCATGTCAAAAGGCAACTTTCCGGCAAGTCCGATTTGGTGCGCGCATGTGTCGCAATGCACCAAAAAATGCAATATAAAATATTTATGCAACAAACGTTGCAAAAGCATTTCTTTCAATTTATAGTTGGCTCAACCTGAATTCCCGCACTTCGAATCCTTGCTTGAGGCCCGTTCCATGACACACGTGTTCCACCGCTATCCGAAACAAACCATGCCCGTCGCCAAAGCCGGCATCGGCATGGAGCTGATCGACAGCAACGGCAAGCGCTACATCGACGCCTGCGGCGGCGCGGCCGTGTCTTGCCTCGGCCACGGCCATCCGCGCGTGATCGAAGCGATCCGCAAGCAGATCGATGAACTGGCGTATGCGCACACCTCGTTCTTCACGACCGAAGTGGTGGAAGAACTGGCCGACAATCTCAGCGCCTCGGCGCCGGGAGATCTCAACCACGTTTACTTTCTCTCGGGCGGTTCGGAAGCCGTCGAAGCCGCGCTCAAACTGGCGCGTCAATACCATGTGGAAACAGGACAAAAACAGCGCCGCCATTTCATCGCGCGCCGCCAGAGCTATCACGGCAATACCCTGGGCGCGCTGGCCATCGGCGGCAACGCCTGGCGCCGCGAGATGTTCCTGCCGTTGCTGGCGCCGTCGCACCACGTCGCGCCTTGCTACGCTTACCGCGATCAGCTGAACGGCGAATCCGATGCGCAGTATGTGCAGCGTCTGGCCGACGAATTGGAAGCGAAGATCCTTGAACTCGGCGCCGACCAGGTCGCGGCCTTCGTCGCCGAAACCGTGATCGGCGCGACCGCCGGCGCGGTGCCGCCGGTCGGCGACTACTTCAGGAAGATCCGCGCCGTGTGCGACAAGTACGGCGTGCTGCTGATCCTGGACGAAGTGATGTCCGGCATGGGCCGCACCGGCTATCTATATGCCTGCGAAGAGGACGGCGTCGTGCCCGATATCCTCGTCATCGCCAAAGGCCTCGGCGCAGGTTACCAGCCCATCGGCGCGATGATTGCCAGCGATCGCGTCTACAACGCCGTGGTCGGTGGCAGCGGCTTCTTCCAGCACGGCCACACCTACATCGGCCATGCCACCGCCTGCGCCGCCGCGCTCGCCGTGCAAAAGACCATCAGGGACGACCAGCTATTGCCCAACGTGCAGGCGCGCGGCGAACAACTGCGCGCCGCCTTGCGCAGCGCCTTCGACAATCATCCGAACGTCGGCGACGTGCGCGGCCGGGGCCTGTTCGTCGGCGTCGAACTGGTTGCCGACCGCGACAGCAAGCAGCCGCTCGATCCGGCCAGGCGCACCCACAGCCGCGTCAAGAGCGAGGCGATGGCGTGCGGCCTGCTGGTCTATCCGATGGGTGGCACGGTCGACGGCCGCCAGGGCGACCACATCCTGATCGCGCCGCCTTTCATCAGCACCGCCGCAGACATCGAGCGCATCGTCGAGCGGCTGATTCCGGCGGTCGATGCTGCGCTGGCCTGAGGCAGTCCATTACGCACACCGGCAGCACCCATCAAATTCATCAGGAGAGGAAACGACATGAAACGATTCACCCTACCGCTGCTTGCACTGCTATCCGCATTGAGCGGAATGAACGCGGCGACCGCCGCCGACGCCGGCCTCGGCCCGACGCTGCAAAAGATCAAGGAAGGCAACGTCATCGCCATCGGCCATCGCACCAGCTCGATCCCGTTTTCCTACTACGATGAAAACCAGAAGGTGGTCGGCTACTCGCAAGACCTTTGCAACAAGGTCATCGACAGCGTCAAGGCCAAACTGAACATGCCCAATCTGGAAGTGCGCATGATCCCGGTGACCTCGCAAAACCGCACGCCGCTGCTGCAAAACGGCACCATCGATCTCGAATGCGGCGTCACCAGCAACCTCAAGGATCGCTGGCAGCAAGTGTCGTTCAACACCACCTTCTTCGTCGCCAGCAGCCGCATCCTCACGCGCAAGGACAGCGGCATCAAGGATTTTCCCGACCTGGCCAACAAGGCCGTCGTGACCAACGCCGGCACCACCTCGGAACGCCTGCTGCGCACGCTCAATGAACGCCGCAAGATGAACATGCAGATCCAGAGCGCCAAGGATTACGGCGAAGCCTTCCTGATCCTGCAATCGGGCCGCGTCGCCGCCTACGTGATGGACGACATCCTGCTGGCCGGCGCGCGCACCACGGCGCAAAAGCCCAACGACTGGCTGCTCACCGGCACGCCGTTCGGCGCCGAACCCTACGGCTTCATGGTCCGCAAGGACGACCCGCAATTCAAGCAACTGGTCGACGGTACGCTGAGCGGCCTGATGAAGAGCGGCGAGATCAACCGCATCTACGCCAAGTGGTTCACCTTCCCGATTCCGCCGAAGAACATCAGCTTCAATTTCCCGATGCCGGAAGATGTCAAAAAGCTCTACGCAAATCCCAGCGACAAGCCGATGGATTAAACCTGCTTACGATCTTACTGCGAGGCCATGATCCGCGAATTGACAACCCTTGGGCGGTGCTCGGAATCCTCATGTACTAAAGTACACTCCGGTTCCTCCGCTCCGTCCGCCACCGGCTGATGGCCTCTCGCTACAGATCGTAAGCAGGTTTCAAGACGATCCATAAATTTGGAGTATTGACATGACGCAAGCACGCCTGCCGGCATTCGATCCGGCCCACGCCACGCCGCAACAGAAAGCGTTGCTGGACGACATCCTGTCCGGCCCGCGCGGCAATCTCAACGGCCCGTTCGTGAGCTGGATCCACAGCCCCGAGCTGGGCCAGCTGGCGCAAAGGCTGGGTGCGTATTGCCGTTACGACACCGGCCTGCCGTTGCGCTTGTCCGAGCTGGCGATCCTGGCGACGGCGCGCGAATGGCAATCGCAGGCGGAGTGGCACATCCATCTGCCGATCGCCGTCGATGCGGGTTTGCCGGCGGCGGTCGCGGAGCAGATTCGCATCGGGCAGACGCCCGTGTTTGAAAAAGAAGACGAGCGCGTGGTCTGGTCTTTCGCTATCGAGCTGTATCGCCACAAGCGCGTCGCCGATGCAACTTATGCACGTGCGGTGGAGTTGTTCGGCCTCAAGGTGGTGGTCAACCTGATCGGCCTGCTCGGCTACTACGCACTGGTGGCGATGACGCTCAATGTCTTCGGCATGCGCGCCGAGGGCCAGACCTCGCTGCCTTTCTCAGAGCCGCCGCCGGCCTGATTACCTGATCTTCAGAGAAGCCGAGACAACATCATGGACTACCGCTGGAACTGGAGCGTCTTCCTCCACCAGGCCGCCGACAACCAGACCTATGTCGACTGGCTGCTGTCGGGCCTGTCGATCACGCTGGCGCTGGGTTTGTCGGCGTGGCTGATCGCGCTCACGCTCGGCACCTTGCTGGGCATCCTGCGCACCTTGCCCAATCGCTGGTTCAGCGGTATTGCTGCGGCGTATGTGGAGTTGTTCCGCAACGTGCCGCTGCTGGTGCAGATCTTCATCTGGTATTTCGCCATGCCGGAAATCCTGCCGTTCGGCATGGGCGAGGCGATCAAGTCCATGAGTCCGCTGGCGCAGCAGTTCACGACGGCGATGCTGTGCCTGGGATTTTTCACCGCGGCGCGCGTGTGCGAACAGGTGCGCTCCGGCATCCGCGCGTTGCCGCCGGGACAGAAGAACGCCGGTCTCGCGATGGGTTTCACGCTGGGCCAGACTTACCGCTACGTGCTGCTGCCGATGTCGTTCCGCATCATCCTGCCGCCGCTGACCTCGGAGTTTCTCAACATCTTCAAGAATTCCGCCGTCGCTTCCACCATCGGCCTGCTGGAACTGGCCGCGCAGGGACGCCAGCTGGTCGACTACACCGCTCAGCCGTATGAAGCCTTCATCGCCGTGACGCTGACTTACATGCTGATCAACATCACGGTCATGAGCTTGATGCGCTGGCTGGAAGGGCGCGTCGCCTTGCCCGGTTTCGTCGGCAGCAAATAAAGATAAAAGCAGACATCAAGGAAGACGCGGCCATGAGCTACCAATTCGATTTCAGCGCAATCACGCCGGCCGCCATCCAGGTGCTGGGTCACGGCATGCTGATCTCCTTGCAGATCACCGCCACGGCGATCGCCTTCGGCATCGTCTGGGGCACGCTGCTGGCGATGATGCGGCTGTCGTCGTCGAAGCCGCTGCAATGGTTCGCCGCTGGCTACGTCAATCTGTTCCGCTCGATACCGCTGGTGATGGTGTTGCTGTGGTTTTTCCTGATCGTGCCGCAGCTGCTGCAGAAGGCGTTCAAGCTGTCGGCTTCCCATGATCTGCGCATGACCTCGGCGCTGGTGGCGTTTTCGCTGTTTGAAGCGGCTTACTATTCCGAAATCATCCGCGCCGGCATCAAGAGCGTGGCGCGCGGCCAGCTGGCCGCGTCGTTTGCGCTGGGGTTGACCTACATGCAAACGATGCGCCTGATCATCCTGCCGCAGGCTTTCCGCAACATGGTGCCGCTGCTGCTGACGCAAGGCATCATCCTGTTCCAGGATACCTCGCTGGTCTACGTCAGCGCGCTGGCTGATTTCTTCGGACGCGCCTATACCATCGGCGAACGCGACGGTCGCATCATCGAGTTGCTGTTCTTCGCTGGCGCGGTCTACTTCGTGATTTGCTTCAGCATTTCGCTGGGCGTCAAATGGTTTCAGCGCAAGGCCGCCTGATCCATTTTTCAGGCGTGCAGCATCCGTTGATCGCGTAGGTTGTGCGGATATGTCGGCAAGCTTGCCATCGCGTCAACACATGGATTCGGGCAAGTATTTGCAAGCTGACATCGAACGATCGTGCGATGATTTTCGACAGTCAAAACTATTCTCAATCCTTCCTTGCGCTTGCCCTTTATCTTTACTAGATTGGGTATTCCAACAGAAAAACAGCCAGTCATAACAGCGCACTTAACTGTCTACCCAAGGAGCACAGTAATGAGTCCTGCCGCATCTGCTGTATTGGAAGAGCGCTCGGCAAGAGCACACGCCGGAAACCTCGGCATCGATATTCCTCCCCGCCCGCAACGCCGCCGCGAACGTCTCGACGTTACCCTGATGGAACTTGATCCGCGCGCAGTGGTGGATGGCGTGCTGCTGGATAACGGCATGTTCCTCGCACCCGATCCGACCCCGGTCGGCCCCATGCGCGAAATGTGCCCGCATTGCGAAGGCGTGGCGCTGCAACTGGTGCTGCGCCGTCATCATGTCAAACGTTCGCACTTGTTTTGCACACAATGCACGCGTTGCTACGACGCGGTATGCGAAGGAGGGTATTCGATACTCGGCATAGTCTGAGCCGATCGGTTTTTCATCATCTCGATAGCGAAAGCGGCCTCAGGGCCGCTTTTCTATTTCGGCCTTGACGGCATTGAGCATGTTGCGCAGGTCGCCTTTCATCAGGGCCGCGCCAAACAGCGTCGGCACATAAAAATCGGGCGCGATGATGCCCGCGTAGGAAATGCGGGTGCGGCCGTCGTTTCCTGCCTGTTGCTGCGCTTGCAATGACTGCAGTTCCCAGCGCGCCTGGTATTCGCGCATGTTGCCGCTGACCAGGCGGATGTCGATGGCCTGCATCGGCTGTTCGGTGACGTGCAGCACCAGATCGATGTTTTGCCGGATGAACAGGAATCTGGCGAAACCGTTCTGGGTGACGACGCGTTCATTGCCTTCGCTCGAGCTGACTTGCGAACGCGACAGGTTGGGGACGAACTCGGCCAGCCGGTTGTAGTCGGTCAGCACCTTCCAGCTGCGCGCCACGTCGGCATGCACGGTCATCTTCGCCGTCACTTCAAACAGCGGATAGCCCTTGGCGCGGTTCATGACGACGTCGATCTCGGGCTGGTCGGCGGTCGTCTGCGCGCCGGCGTCGGCATCGATGCCAGCGGCTCCGAGCAGCGCCGCAAGTGAGCAGAGCAGAAAAAGTCGCAAAGAAGTCTTTCGGTTCGTTATCGGACAGCGGGTCAGCATACGCGATTCAGGCAGCGTCATGGCCGTTGAACGATCAAGACATGGTATCGGTACCATTTTGACAATGCTAGAATCGGGCCATGACGAAGCTTACTATTCCGCCTATTCCAGCACCTTCACCTGACGCCTCAATGACCGACCCCCAGCCCATTGCCGAAAAAGCGCGCAAGGGTCGCAAAGGCGCCGGACTGACCTTGCGCGACGTCGCCAGGCTGGCCGGCGTGGCGCCGATCACCGCCTCGCGCGCGCTGAACACGCCGGACGCGGTTTCCGAAACCGTCCTGAAAAAGGTGCGCGAAGCGGTCGAGCGCACCGGCTACGTCCCCAATTTGCTGGCCGGCGGTCTGGCCTCGAAGAAGAGCCGCCTGGTCGCCGCCGTGGTGCCGACCATTGTCGGCCCGGTGTTCCTGGAAACCGTGCAGTCGCTGACCGAATCGCTGGCCGCCGCCGGCTATCAGCTGATGTTGGGCCAGAGCGGCTACGAAAACTCGCGCGAAGACGCCTTGCTCGAAGCCATCATCGGCCGTCGCCCCGACGGCGTGGTGCTGACCGGCATCATGCGCTCGCCGGAGTCGCGCAAGCGCCTGCTGGCCAGCGGCATCCCCGTGGTGGAAACCTGGGACCTGACGCCGACGCCGATCGACATGCTGGTCGGCTTCTCGCATGAAAACATCGGCATCGCCGTG
Organism: Herbaspirillum sp. CF444; assembly: GCF_000282135.1. GTDB lineage: Bacteria > Pseudomonadota > Gammaproteobacteria > Burkholderiales > Burkholderiaceae_D > Herbaspirillum. The sequence goes on along the minus strand of NZ_AKJW01000078.1, from coordinate 18,348 downwards.
GCGCGCCACCTGCACGCCGCCGGCCGTCGCCGCGTGGCGGTGATCGCCGGCGTGGACGAACGCAGCCGCCGCCGCGCCAAGGCGTTCTCCGACGAAGCGGTGCGGCTGGGCATGGCCGCCGCCGGCGTGACCGAAATTCCGCTGTGCATGGTGCCGGCGCCGACCACGCTGGGCAGCGGCCGCACCGGCCTGGCCGACTTGCTCGGCAAAAATGCCGCCATCGACGGCGTGTTCTGCAGCTCGGACATCCTCGCCATGGGCGTGATGATCGAAGCGCAGGTGCGCGGCATCGCCATTCCGACGCAACTGGCGGTGATGGGTTTCGGCGACCTGAGTTTTTCGCGCGACCTGCATCCGAAACTGACCACGGTGCGCATCGACGGCACCGGCATCGGCAAGGTGGCTGCGCAGTTCATCATCGACCGCGCCGACGGTTTGCAGGTGACGGATCGCGTGCATGACATCGGCTTTACCATCATCGAACGCGAGAGCGTCTAGCCGCACTCTTCGGGTTCGGTGCAGTTCCTCCGTGCAATGTTTCCTGAAAATCAATCCTCTGCAAATCGATTGACACGGTAAAACGGTACCGCTACCATCGGTGTCAATCGGAATTGGTAGCGGTACCAATCGGTGTCTCCAGACTAGCGCCAGTTCCTGAATTTATCGATTACCTCGGATCACCTCAGGGAAACTCATCATGTCAGTTCACCATACCGCCGGCGCACCCATCGTCACCGAAATGCAAGTCATCCCGGTCGCCGGCCGCGACGGCATGCTGCTCAACCTGAGCGGCGCGCACGGGCCTTACTTCACGCGCAACATCGTCATCCTGACCGACAGCGCCGGCAACACCGGCGTCGGCGAAGTGCCGGGCGGCGAGCGCATCCGCCAGACGCTGGAAGACGCGCGCGAACTGGTGGTGGGCCAATCCATCGGTGCCTATCATTCCATCCTCAACCGCATGCGCCAGGTTTTCAACGACCGCGATTCCGGCGGCCGCGGCCTGCAGACCTTCGACCTGCGCATCACCATCCACGCCGTGACGGCGGTGGAGTCCGCGCTGCTCGACCTGCTCGGCAAATTCCTCGGCGTGCCGGTCGCGGCCTTGCTCGGCGAAGGACAGCAGCGCGACAAGGTGGAAATGCTCGGCTACCTGTTCTACGTCGGCGACCGCGGCGTCACCGATCTGGACTACCGCAGCGAGCCCGACGCCGCCGACGACTGGCAGCGCCTGCGCCATGAAAAGGCCATGACCGCCGACGCCATCGTGCGCCTGGCCGAAGCCGCCTACCAACGCTACGGCTTCAACGACTTCAAGCTCAAGGGCGGGGTGCTGCGCGGCGAGGACGAGATCGAAGCCGTCACCGCATTGCACGAGCGCTTCCCGCAGGCGCGCATCACGCTCGACCCCAACGGCGGCTGGCTGCTCAAGGATGCGATCCGTTTGTGTCGCGACCAGCACGACGTGCTGGCTTATGCCGAAGATCCCTGCGGCGCCGAGAACGGCTACTCCGGTCGCGAAGTGATGGCCGAATTCCGCCGCGCCACCGGCCTGCAGACCGCCACCAACATGATCGCCACCGACTGGCGCGAAATGGGCCATGCAATCCAGCTGCAATCGGTCGACATTCCACTGGCCGATCCGCATTTCTGGACCATGCAGGGCTCGGTGCGCGTGGCGCAGATGTGCAACGAGTGGGGCCTGACCTGGGGTTCGCATTCCAACAACCATTTCGACATTTCGCTGGCGATGTTCACGCAAGTCGCTGCCGCCGCGCCGGGCGACATCACCGCCATCGACACGCACTGGATCTGGCAGGACGGCCAGCGCCTGACGCGCGATCCGCTCAGGATCGTCGGCGGCATGGTGGACGTGCCCACGACGCCTGGCCTGGGCGTCGAGATCGACATGGAGCAGGTCATGGCCGCCAATGCGCTGTACCAGTCCAAGGGACTCGGCGCGCGCGACGACGCCATCGCCATGCAATACCTGATTCCGGGCTGGAAGTTCGATAACAAGAAACCCTGCTTAGTACGGTAAGCACCGCGCGCAGTCGCAGAACTGCCGCGCCGAACTATAAGAACAAAGATTGCGCAGGCTGTTCCGGCAGCCTGCACCGACAACATCAAGGAGATACAACGTGAGTGAGCAAAGCATCGCGGCCTATGCCGCACATCCCGACGGCACGGCAAGCGGGCCGCTGGCCAGCGCCATCGACAAGGTCAAATGGCGCATCCTGCCGCTGTTCGTGATCATGTTCATCGCCAATTACATCGACCGCGTCAACATCGGCTTCGTGCGTTCGCATCTGGCGACCGACCTCGGCATCGGCTCGGCGGCGTTCGGTCTGGGCGCCGGGTTGTTCTTCATCGGCTACGCCATCTTCGAAGTGCCGTCCAACATCCTGCTGCAAAAGTTCGGCGCCAAGGCCTGGCTCACGCGCATCATGCTGACCTGGGGCGTGGTGGCCACGGCGATGGCTTTCGTGCACAACGAGACCTCGTTCTACGCGCTGCGCTTTTTGCTGGGCGTGGCCGAGGCCGGTTTCTTCCCGGGCGTGGTGTATTACTTCACACAGTGGCTGCCCAACAGCGAGCGCGGCAAGGCCATGGCGATCTTCCTGAGCGGTTCGGCGATCGCGTCCATCCTGTCCGGGCCGATCTCCGGCGCGCTGCTGCAGATCGAAGGCGGCGGCCTGCACGGCTGGCAATGGATGTTCATCATCGAAGGCCTGGCCTCGGTGGCGCTATGCTTCGTGGTCTGGTATCGCCTCGACTCGACGCCGAAAGACGCCAAATGGCTCAGCGACGCCGAGCGCGACAGCCTGGCCACCGTCATCCAGCACGAGCAGCGTGAACGCCAGGCTAGCAAGCCGGTGCACGTGTCGTCGTGGAGCTTGCTCAAGGATCCGCAGATCCTGCTGTTCTGCTTCATCTACTTCGCGATCCAGCTGACGATCTACGGCGCGACCTTCTGGCTGCCGAGCATCATCAAGAAGATGGGGCATTTCAACGACTTCCAGGTCGGCCTGTTCAACTCGATTCCGTGGATCATCTCTATCGTCGCGATGTACGTCTTCGCCAGCCTGGCGACGCGCTACAAGCGTCAGCAAGCCTGGGTGGCGGCGACGCTGATCATCGCCGCGGCCGGCATGTTCGCCTCGACCACCGGCGGTCCGGTGTTTGCCTTCGTGGCGATCTGCTTTGCCGGCATCGGTTTCAAGGCGGCGTCTTCGCTGTTCTGGCCGATTCCGCAGGCCTATCTGGATGCCCGCATCGCCGCCGCGGTGATCGCGCTGATCAACTCCATCGGTAACCTGGGCGGCTTCTTCGCACCGGCAACCTTCGGCTATCTGGAGCAAAAGACCGGCTCGATCCAGGGCGGTTTGTATGCGTTGGCGGTGGCGTCGGTGATCGCGGCGGGACTGGTGTTCCTGGCGCGTACGTCAGGCAAGAAGGCGATAGCCGTCTCCGATTGAGTCTGCATTTGTCTTTGGCCGTCGTCCCGGCGAACGCTAGGACCCAGTGTCTTGACGCGCGCTGACACGACGCTGGGTCCTGACTTTCGTCAGGACGACGATCAAAACATGGCCGCAGTGAGAGATTGACACCCCGCGTTTGGCAGAACGCGATGGCAGAAGAGGCGGACTTGTTACAATGTCCGCCTCTTCTGTTTTTCTACGTCCCCATCATGTCCAAAAGCAAGCGCCCGGCCGCCAAAGCCTCCACTCCTTCCAGCGTCGCATCGCCAGGTGCGGATCCGGGCGAATACGAACTCGACGAGGCGCTGGTCGACAAGATCGCCAATCTCGCCGTCGAACTCGCGACCGAGGACGACGCCTCGCCCGATTTGCCGGGCAAGCAACGCGACCTGCGCCGCATGGTCGGCAAGAGCCTGCGCCAGCAACAGGACGACGTGCTCTACGAAGCGCTTGAACGCGCACGCGACCAGGAAGCCGAGGCTTATCCCTACCTGCGCGAAATCATCGAAGAAGCCGCCGAAATCGTCTTCTTCACCCGCAATGAGCGCAGCTATGAAGTCAACGCCTTCGTCATCCCGATGTTCGTGCGCACCGCCGGCGGTCTCGACGCCGAACAGAATTTCCGCGACGCCGACGCCTTCACCGAGCTGACCGCCAGCATCAAGGAAGCCCAGCTGGAAAGCGCCGACGCCAAGGTCGTGCTGGTCAGCTACGCCTATCACCTGGACGAGATCGACGCGATTACCTACAGCCATCTCGAAGCCATGGTGCGCGACGCCTTCGCCGCCATGACCGACAAGAAACTCACTTCGACGCCCGCCATCGACCGCAGCATGAGCAGCTGGCCGGCCAATCGTTTCGGCGCCGACGACACGGCGGTGGAGCTGCGCTTCCTGCTCGGCTTTACCCTGAAGACGGTGGACGATCCCTTCTACACCATCCCGCAGGACGAAGCGGCGATGGATGCCTACTTCGCCGTGCGCGCCCAGCGCTTCCAGGCCTGGAGCGAAAAAGTCGTGCCGCTGGTGCAGCGCTGCCTGGTGACCGACGGACGCGAATTCGACGTGCATTTCCTGTATCAGGACTTGTTCCACGGCGGCAAGGAGCGCGGCATCGCCGAATACTTCATGCTGCAGATGATGTCCGAGCTCGATCACGGCCTGCAGCAAAGCGGCGTGACGGGAGCGCAGACGCGTGCCGTCATGGGGCCGGTGCACATGGACGGCGACGTGGTGTTGCGGGTGAATTTGTACGGTGACGGCGACGCGATCGTCGCCACGGCGGAAAAGCCGCTGGACGCCGCGCGCGACCTGCAGGTGGAACTGGACGACACCTGCGACGCCTTGCTGACGCTGGGTGTGCAGTCGGTTGCGCTGGCGGAAGAGTTCGACGCTGGCGGCAACGCCGTCAACGTCCAGCCTTACGCCGACGGCAACTGAGCAGAAACCAAGCAGAAACTGATTTGGCCGATATCAGTTTCTGCTTCAGGCGGCCACGTCGTCATGGTTGGTCGACACCGACACCGGCATCCATGCCTGCAATTCGGCTTCCACGAACTGGTTCTTCTTCTGTATCGCCGTCACCGTATCCGATCCCAGCGCCAGGCGCAGCGGCGGGTTGCCGTCGTCGGCCAGCTTCAGGATCGCCTGCGACAACTTGGCCGGATCGCCCGGTTGCTTGTGGTTGGCGTCCGCCATCAGCGTGCGCATGACGCCGACACTCGCGGCATACTGTTCGATGCGCTTGCCGGTCGAGACCACCGAATCGGCGTTGAGGAAGTCGGTGCGGAAGAAACCCGGCTCCACCACCGTGGCGCGAATGCCCAGCGGCGCCAGCTCGGCAGCCAGCGCTTCGGTCAGTCCTTCGACCGCGAACTTGGTGGCGCAATACACGCCCCAGCCCGGATGCGAGGCATAGCCGCCGATCGAAGAGATATTGATCACATGGCCGCTGCCCTGTGCGCGCAATACCGGCAGCACGGCGCGCGTGACGTGCAGCAGGCCGAATACGTTGGTGTCGAACTGCTTCTTCACTTCGTCGGCGCCGGCTTCTTCCACCGCCCCGAGCAGGCCGTAGCCGGCGTTGTTGACCAGCACGTCGATGCGGCCGAAGCGCGCCATCGCCTGTTGTGCGACGTCGATCGCATCGGCTTCGCTGGTGACGTCCAGCTTCAGTGCGAGCAGATTGGCCTGGTCACCCAGTTGCTCGATCACCGTTTGCGGATTGCGCGCGGTGGCGATGACGCGGTCGCCGCGCAACAGCGCATCGCGGGCGATCAGTGCGCCGAAGCCGCGCGATGCGCCGGTGATGAGCCAGACTTTGGAAGTTGCGGATGCTTGTGCCATGGTGATGCTCCTTGTGGATGTCGGTCGTTGAGATGAACTGCACGCCGTTGTGTAGCGGTGTGCGCAGTTGGCAGAACGAAGTGTAGGCAAGCGTGGACTGCTACACTAGACCGCATAAAGGTGTTTGATTTTCAACCAATGGTTGTAAATGGAAAATCGGAAGAGAGGCTGCAATGGACAAGGCAAGAGTCGTGACGATTTTCCTCGGCGTGGTGCGCGCCGGCAGTTTCAGCCGGGCGGCGGTGGAAGCCGGCATGACGCCGCAGGCGGTCAGCAAGGCCGTGGGTCAGCTGGAGGAGCATCTGGGCGTGCGGCTTTTTCATCGGACCACGCGCAAACTCAGCCTGACGGAAGAGGGCGCGCGCCTGTCCGAGCTGGCCGACCCGGGTTTGCGCCTGCTCGACGAGGCGCTGGATCAGGTGCAGAACAGTCGACGCGATGCCGAGGGCGTCATCCGGGTGAGTGCGCCGACGTCGGTCGGCAATCTGTTGCTGATGCCGCTGATCCAGAAATTCCAGGAGCAGTACCCCAACATCCATTTCGACTTCTTGCTCGACGATCGCTTCACCGATCTGGTGGCCGAACGCGTCGACGTCGGCTTTCGCACCGGCAAGGAACCGCAACGCAATCTGGTGGCGCGCCGGCTCGGCGACATCGTCCTGCAAATCTATGCCGCGCCGTCCTATCTGGAAAAATACGGCAAGCCGAAAAACCTGGCCGAATTGCGCAAGCACCGCTGCACCGGCTTTCGCCATCCCAACAACGGCAGGCTGTCGCCATGGATGCTGACGGTGGACGGCACGACGGTTTTTCAGGAGATGCCGGCGGTGGTGAGCTTCAACACCATGGAGTCGGAAGTCGCCGCGGTGCAGGCTGGCGTCGGCATCGGCCAGCTGGTGGTCTATTCCACACGCGAGCAAGTTGCTGCGGGCAAGCTGGTGCCGATTTTGCCGCGCCTCAACAGCGTGTACGGCGGCATGTACATGTACTATCCGCAGCGCACGCAGATGCCGCTGCGGGTGCGGCATTTCATCGACTTCATCATCGAGGAACTGCGGAAAGCGCCTATTTGATGATCGGCAGAGAAGTTGGCAGTGAGCTCGGCAGTAGAGCGGACTGATCCGGCTGACCGGCCTGTTTCGGCAGGCAGCGGAAATTCAGTTCAACCTGCATCGGCTTCCAGCCGCGCGTCTGCTGGCGCAATTGCAGGTCGGCGTCCTGGGCGGCGCACCAGGAGGCGGCCTTGTCATGGCTGGCCGCGGTCAGCGCCGGCATCGACATGGTGTAGCTGATGCCGGTGGCGGTGAGGCTATAGGAGCCGTCGGCGTCTTCCGAAATCACCTGGCTGTAGTTGGCGCAGCCATTGAGCGTGCAGGCCGTCCCGACGGCGAGCAGGGCATGCAACAGCACGGTCGGTGAAGCGCGCGGTATGGTCGCAGTTGTCTGCATGATGGTTCTCCCCCCGATTGAGTTCTAGTCAGTGTAGAACCGCGCCAAAAAGGATTACATCATCCTGACCAAATTTTACCTGTGTTCAAAATCGTCAAGGCCATTGCAATGGCCTTGACGACGCGACGGTAATCAGTCAACTAGCGCCGCCTCCTTCGCCGGATAATTTGACGCGTCTCGCGGACGTTGTTGCGAACCGGTAAAAATACCTCCGCCATAGACGCATCCGTAGCGATTGGCGAGGAAATCCGGCAAGGCGATCTGTTCTTGCCGGATGAAGCCGCGCACCGGCAGTTTCCCTGCGCGGAACAAGTCCAGCGCGGCGCAGATGCCGGCCGCCGTGGTGATCTGGATCGCGCTTTCGTGCACGCCGTCGGCACCGGTTCGCGCAAAGATCTTGCGGCTGAAAACTTCCTGCACGTACTGGCCGCGCCGCATGCCGCTGACCGTGACGAACACCAGCACCACGTCCTGCATGGTGGCCGGCACCGATTTGCGCAGGATGGCCTTGAGCTGCTCCTGGTCGTCGCGCAGGCGCAGTTCTTCCAGCAGGAATTTCACCAGGTTGCGATGGCCAGGATAGCGCACCGATTTGTAGTCGAGATTGCGCACCTTGCCGGCCAGCGTGTTGCACAGCGTGCCGAGGCCGCCCGAGGTGTTGAAGGCTTCGTACTCGACGCCGTCCAGCGAGAAGTGCTCAAGTCCTTCCAGCGGCTGGATGTCCTGCATCTTGCCGTCGCGGATGGCTTCGCAGGGATGGCAGTATTCGTTGACCAGGCCGTCGACGCTCCAGGTCAGGTTGTATTTCAGTTCGTTGGTGGGAAACTCCGGCAGTGCGCCGACGCGCATCTTGAGCTCGTGGATGGCATCGAAATCATGGGCCAGGTGATGCGCGGCGATGCCGATGAAGCCGGGCGCCAGTCCGCATTGCGGCATGAAGGCGGTGTCGGCCCCGGCCGCCAGTTTGGCGATGGCCCTGGTGGCGCGCACGTCTTCGGTCAGGTCGAAATAATGCACGCCGCTCATCCTGGCCGCCTTGGCGACCATGGTCGCCAGGTGGTACGGCAGCGCGTTGAGGCAGGCGTCGTTGCCGGACAGAAGACTGCACAAGGCGTCGTGGTCCTTGAAGTCGATCAGCGCGGTGCGCACGCCGAGCGCTTCGATTGCCGCCAGCGCGTGCGCGTCGCGGTCGGCGGCGATGATGTCGTAGTCGCCGCCGGCGTGAAGCAGGCGGGCGATGGCGTGGCCGATGTGGCCGGTGCCGAGCAGGACGATTTTCATGGCGATGCTCCTGAGATGGTGGATGGGTTTGACGGGATTTGTCTCCATTGTAGGAAGCGATCGATACGATAAAAAGACCAAGATTGATGCATGTATGACGATATATTCGTCAATTTGTACCATTGCGTGATGCATATTGACCATGATGCCGAAAAAGCATCCGCGCATCGGGTGTCAGACACCGTTCTCGAAAAGTGGGAATGTGCAATAACCCGCGCAGCACATACCGCTTGGTATTAAAATTGCCGGATGCCGTCGGGACAGGGTCTGGACGGAGCCGGAGCCAATCAGCGCACATCAGCGCCATACATTTCATCAGGGAGAGAAGCAATGCAAAATCGTCGCCGTTTCATCACCAACGTGGCGGGCCTCGCCGCCGTCGGCTATCTGCCCGGTGCCTTCGCACAAAGCGCGCCGGCCGGAGAAAGCACCTTCGCCCGCATCAAGCGGACCAAAGTGCTGCGCATTGGTGGTGTACGCGGTCAGGCTCCTTACTACAACAAGGATCTGGCCAGCGGCGAATGGGTCGGCTTCATGGTCGACTTCGCCAAGAGCCTGGCGGCCAGCCTCAACGTCAAGCTGGAAGTGCTGGAAACCACTTGGGGCAACTCGGTGCTGGACCTGCAAACGCGCAAGATCGACGTCTTCTTCGGCCTGAACCCGACGCCGGCGCGCCGCGAAACCGTCGGCTTCTCCGAGCCGCTGTTCAACAATGCCTTCACCATCGTGTCGAAGAAAGGTTTCGCCCCCAAGACCTGGGCCGAACTCAACAAGCCCGAAGTCAAGATCGGCGTCGACATCGGTTCGTCGCACGACGCCATGATTACCCGCGTCTGCCCTAACGCCACCATCGTGCGCCTGGAAAAAGCCGACGATGCCACCCTGGCCCTGCAAACCGGCCGCGTCGACGTACAAGTGCTGGTCTGGCTGCTGGCGCTGAACGTGCTCAAGAAGAACCCGAGCCTGGGCAGCATGATCGTGCCGATGCCGCTGGAAGCGACGTCGACCAACATCGGCGTGCCGAAGGAAGACGACAAGGCCTGGCTGGACTACATCAACAAGTGGATCCTGCAGGAACGCGCCGCCGGCAAGATCAAGGCGACCGTGCTGGAAAACCTGCAGAAGCTGTCGGGCGTGCGTCCGGAAGACGTGCCGCCGCAAATTCCTCTGTAAGGTCTGTTGCAGCTTCGGCTGCAGATGGAGTGAAAGAAAAGGCGCCGATATCGGCGCCTTTTCTTTGGTGTCTGTCAGGTCTACTGATACGACATGGTAAAGGTTGCCAGGCCCTTGGCGGTACCGGGGGTGACGGTGGCCGCGGTCTGGATATAGCGCGCGCTCAGCGCGATATTGGTGACGCCCGCATTTGCGCCACTCGCAGTAAAGACCGAAAACTGATTGGTGTTGCCGGCGACGGAGGCATCGGGGCCGAAGCTCAGCGGCGTCGTGGTTGAACGGCTCGGCATGAAGATCTGTATCCCCAGGCCGGAAGCAGTGGAATTGGTGCTCAAGGCCAGGGTGTTGCCGGTGTTTCCCGGCGTTTGCTGGTCGGTCAGCGTCATGTAGACGCTGGCGGCCACGCCGCTGCAATTGACGCCGATATTGAACGGTACCGCCGTGGTGGCGGAACCCACGCCGGTGAAGGTTTTTTGCGGCAAGCCATTGGGGCCGGTCAGGTTCACGCTGACGTTGGGGGTGGTCACCTGGCAGGTTTGGGGAATAATTGTGACCGCATTGTTCAGATTTGTAATTGTTGCGTTACGACCAGCTGCGCTGGTCGTAAACAATGCGCCGGCGGCTATTGTCCCCGTACCGGCGATATTCCCGGTCTTGGTCAAGACGACGGTTGCGCTTGCACCAGTGTAATACTCGAGCATGTGAACCGGTGCGTTGAGAGTGCCGGACGCCGGATTCAATTGAACAGTCCCACCCTGGTAGTTTCTGAATACCCGGTATCCGATTCCAGGAATTCCCGTCGGAATGATCCCGGTAGTGGGGTCTTTCAACGCCCCTCCTCGTGCTGACCGGACGACGTTAACAGAGCCACTGCCTGAACAAATTACGCCAAAGTTATTCGCATTCGTCGCCTGTGCCGATGTGGCTCGCCCAATTTCACGTCCAACGACGGCGTCCCGGGGAATCGTCAACGTGGCAGGCAGCGCGATGGAAAGAGACTGCGTTCCACCCGGAGCCAGCGAACAGCTTTGCGCATAGGCGGCGATAGGCAGTCCTCCCATGGCGCATACCGTAAAGAGCATATTAAAAACATGCTTCATGATAATAAAATGTTCTGGTATGTGAGATGGCGATAAAGAATTTTCACGACTCCCCCTTGCATGGTTCGACTAAATTAGATGAGACTGTTTGTTTGTCTGGATTGCAAGTCATCCAATTATCGGGATTTTGTGTGCTTGCAATGAATGATTGTTATCCCAGTATAGGGACGTGAAGGTATGTGGAATATAAGAAAATTCTCAAATTAGTGGCCCTGTGCCGTGCATGCATACCAACAGCTTTGAGAGTTTTCTGATGGAGTAGGGGGGATGGCGGTGGCATAATCGTGTCGATACTATCCACGTGCCTACACCGCGACTTATGTACAGATTCCCATCCAGTAGTTTGTTGCTCGCCTCTTTGATAAATACAAATAGACAGCAAGCATGGGGCGGCATTAACACGCTAAAGAAGTGCGGGTTTGTCGTTGGACTGTGCGCCATCATTTTTCTTGCACCCGGGATTAGTTACGCTGCATGCTACTTCACGCAAAATGCAGATGGGACTGGCGGGGCCAGTTCCACACAAACTCCACAGGACGATTACGTAACGCTGCCTGCAACGATCACGGTGCCGCGAGGTACAGCGGCAGGGCAAAGTGTGGCAATGAATATACCTCCACTCCAAGATAGAAGAGGTGCATTTTGCGACGCCGCTTTCCAGCGTAACTATGTTCCGGCGCGAGCGCTTTCTCCTTCCACCAATACCCAGATGCTTTCCGGTGTTGCCGGCCTGGAATTGCGCAACGTTATAAACAACGGACAAGCCTGGTACCCATGGCAGGGGACAGGTTCCACGGGAAGCGCCCTTCGCTTCCCGGCCGCGACGAGGACCGTAAGCGGCTTGCAGCTGCTCGTCACGGGAGCGGTATCCCCTGGCCGGATATCTGCCGGCCTTTTGCGCACCGTCAACCTCGATACGCTTGCCTACAGCAGAATTTTTCTTGCAAACGATATCGCCGTGGTAGTCCCTACTTGCAGCGTCACGACGCCTTCGGTGTCAGTCACGTTGGCTCCCGTGGCGGCAAAAGACTTGGCGGCCATCGGCTCCTCGGCCAAGGAAACGGCCTTCAATATCGGCTTGAACTGCTCTGGCGTCGGGGGCAACGTATACGCCACGTTGACCGACAACACCATGCCGGGAAACCGTACCAACCAACTATCGCTGGCCACAGGCTCCACGGCTGCGGGTGTGGCATTGCAGATCTTGTACGGCGGCAGCCTCGTCAGCTTTGGGGCGGATTCTTCGGCTGCGGGAAACACAAACCAGTTTTATGTCAACGCTGCTGCGAATCTCGGTGCCGGTGGTATTCCATTATCCGTTCGATATATCCGGACCAGCGCTAATGTGGTACCGGGTACTGTGAGGGGGCTTGCTACCTTCACCATGTCCTATCAGTAATGCCGTCCTGGTTTCTCCTGTCCGGCGGCATGCGCAGCAGAGCGATTCTGTTGGATTGCAGGCGGTGTTGCGGAAAGACTAGAGCAGCCGGAACGGCTAGCGGTCGATTTTGCGCGACAACACAATCGAAGTGGTGGTCTTGATCACGCCGTCGATTTCGCCGATCTCGTCGAGCAGCTTGTCGAGCTGTTCCGCCGAAGCGGCGCGCAGCCAGGCGACGTAGTCGAACTCGCCGCTGACGGAGCAGAGCTGTTCGATTTCGGGGATGCGCTTGAAACGCTTGAGGACGTCGCGCGCGGTCTTGGCCTCGACCGTGATGCCGACGTAGGCGTGCAGGCCGCTGTCCAGGACTTCCTGGCCGAGCTTGACGGTGTAGCCGACGATGACGCCGTTCTTTTCCAGCCGCGCCAGTCGCGCGACCACGGTGGTGCGCGCCACGCCCAGTTTGCGCGCCAGGTTGGCGACGCTGTCCCGCGCCGATTGCTGCAACAGCGAGATCAGCTTGCGGTCGGTGTCGTCGAGCAGATCGAGGCGGGCGGTCATGATTGTGCGCTGACCTAGCCGTTGAAGCGGGTCAGGAAGGATTGCGTCGCCGCCTGCTGCGGATTGTCGATGACCTGCGACGGCGGGCCGGCTTCGACCACCACGCCGTCGCGCATGAAGATGACCTGGTCGGCGACTTCGCGCGCAAAGGCGATTTCATGCGTGACCAGGATCATGGTCATGCCGTCAAAGGCCAGCGAGCGGATCACGTTGAGCACTTCGCCCACCAGTTCCGGATCGAGCGCCGAAGTCGCTTCGTCGAACAGCATCACGCTCGGGCGCATCGCCAGCGCGCGGGCGATCGCCACGCGCTGCTTCTGGCCGCCGGACAGGCGCTGCGGATAGATGTCGGCACGGTCGGACAGGCCGACTCTTCGCAGCAGTTCCAGTGCGTAGGCGCGCGCTTCCGCCCTGGGTTTGCGCAGCACCGTGAGCATGCCTTCCATGACGTTTTCCAGCGCGGTCATGTGGGGAAACAGGTTGAAGTGCTGGAACACCATGCCGGTGTTGGTGCGGAACTTGGCCAGCTCGCGATCCTTCAGCGGTTTGGACGCCTTATTACCTTGGCCAAACGTGAAATCCTGCGCGCCGACGCGGATGCTGCCTTGCTCGGGCACGGTCAGCAGGTTGATACAGCGCAGCAGCGTCGACTTGCCGGAACCGGACGGGCCGATCATGGCGACCACGCTGCCCTTGTTGACCTGCAGCGAGATGTCTTTCAGCACGACGTGCTCTCCGAAGGCCTTTTTCAGATTCTTGATTTCAATCATGACTTCGTTTGTTGGATTGCTCATCTCATACTCCCTGTTGCGCGTTCAGGCGATTTTCCAGGCGCTTGGCCCAGATCGTCGCCGGCAGCAGGATCAGGAAGTAAATCACCGCAACCATGGTGTAGATTTCCAGCGGACGGTAGGTTTCATGCGCGATGATCTGACCCTGGTATAGCAGGTCCGGCACCGCCAGCACCGACAGCAGCGAAGTATTCTTCAATTGCATGATCGACTGGCTGACCAGCGGCGGCGTCATGCGCTTGAATGCCTGCGGCAGGATCACGCGGCGCATCAGCTGGAAGCGCGTCATGCCGAGCGCGCAACCGGCTTCGCTCTGGCCGATGTCGATCGAGACGATGCCGCCGCGGATGATTTCCGAATAGAACGCGCCGCCATACAAGGCCAGCGCCAGCAAGGCCGAGGTGCCGGCGGACATTTCGATGCCGACCAGTACCGGCAGGGCGTAGTAGAACCAGACCAGTTGCACCAGCACCGGCGTGCAGCGGAATACTTCGACGTAAGCGCGCAGCGGGCCGGAGATGAACGGGTTGCTCGACAGGCGGCCGAGTCCGACCAGCAAGCCCAGCAACAGGCCCAGCAAAACGCAGGCGACGGTATAGGCCAGCGTATAGCCGAAGCCGACGGCAATGACGTTGCGGAATTGCCAGAGCGCGGCGAAGTCCCAGTGATACATCGTGTTTCCTTTTCTTTTACTCTTTGGTGTCTGAATTCTTGTAGGCCCGACGATGACGGTCAGTCGTCAGGCGAGGCAGCATGAAGCGTGCCAGAGCGAGCGAGAGGACCGTCAGTCAGACCAATTTTCCCCGCTGCAAACCCCCGCAATTGTAATGGAGAATATCCCCCGGGATGTAGGAGAAGCTGTTGTGCACGGCTTTTGCGGCTGGCTCTCGGCTTATTGGTTAAAATAGCGCACGGTCGTTTCGGCCATCCTGATTCCTCATATTGTTTTCTCGTCACCCATGAATCCATCTCCCGGCGTGCAGCGCGTGATCCTGATTACCGGCGCCGCCCGCGGCATCGGCGCGGCAACCGCAAGGGCGACCGCAGCGACGGACATGGGCATGGTGCTGCACGCGCGCAGCGATTCGCCCGAGTTGCAGCAGACCGCGGCGGCTTGCCGCGCGCGCGGCGCGCATTGCGTGACGGCCTTCGGCGACATGGCCGACGTCGATACCGCCGCCGCCTTGCGCGACGTCGCCGTCGACACCTACGGCCGCCTTGACGCGCTGGTCGCCAATGCCGGTTTTGCCGATCGCAAGCGCATCGGCGAGCTGACGACGCAAGACTGGTCGCGTTCCATCGACGCCTTGCTGGGCGGATTCTTCCAGTTGGTCACGGCCTGCAAGGATGTCTTGCAAGCCTCGCCGGCCGGGCGCGTGGTGGCGGTGAGTTCGTTTGTCGCGCATGTCTATCGCCTCGGCGAATCCGGTTTTCCGGCCTCGGCGGCGGCCAAGGCCGGCATCGAAGCGCTGGTGAAATCGCTGGCGGTGCAGTTGGCCGCGTCCGGCGTCACCGTCAACGCGGTCGCACCCGGCTATGTCCGGAAGTCCGATCCCGACAAATCCGCCATCGACCCGGCCGCCTGGGCCGCCGCGCTGGAACGCATCCCCATGCAGCGCCTCGGCCAACCGGAAGAAATCGCCAACGTCATCGCCTTTTTGCTGAGTCCTGGTGCGTCCTACGTGACCGGCCAGGTCTGGCACATCGACGGCGGATTAACCTTATAAACAATTAACCAGCCATGCACATCATCGTCCTCGGCGCCGGCATCGTCGGCGTAACCACCGCCTATTTCCTGCACGAAAAGGGCTACACCGTCACCGTGGTCGACCGCCAGCCGGACGTCGCCGCCGAAACCAGCGTCGGCAACGCCGGTCACGTCTGCCCGTCCTACGCCACGCCGTGGGCGGCGCCGGGCATGAAGGGCAAGTCGCTCAAGTGGTCGCTGCAGAGCTGGCTGGGCATGGAAGCGGCGCTGCGTTTCACGCCGCGCCTGGATGCGCATCAGTGGCGCTGGCTGGGTCAGTTCCTGTCGCAATGCAATTCCGAACGCTACGCCGTCAACAAGGCGCGCATGGGACGGCTGGCGCGCTACAGCCACACGCAGCTGAAGGCAATCCGCGAGCGTCTCGACATCCGGTACGAACAAACCACGGTCGGCAACCTGCAATTGTTCCGCACGCAGGAAGGCATGGACAACGCCGGCCTTGCCGCCCGCGTGCTGGCCGAAGCCGGCGTCGCTTATGAACTGCTGGATGGCGACAGTTGCGTTGCTTTCGATCCGGCGCTGCGCGATGCGCGCGGGCAGCTGGTCGGCGGCATGCTGTTGCCGCAGGATGAAACCGGCAACTGCCCCTTGTTTGCGCGCGCGCTGGCGGCGTGGTTGAAGTCGCAAGGCGTCAACTTCGTCCTCGGCACCGCGGTGCAACAGATCGAATTCGCCGGCGGCGCCGTCACCGGCCTGCGCACCGCAAACGGTTTGCTGAGCGCCGACGCTTATGTGGTCGCCTGCGCCAGCGCATCGGTGGCGTTGGTCAAGCCGCTGGGTTTGCGGTTGCCGGTGTATCCGGTCAAGGGTTACGCCATCACGGTGCCGGTCAGCGATCCCGATGCCGCGCCCCGGAGCGGCGTGATGGATGAATACTACAAGGTGGCGATCACGCGCATGGGTTCCAACATCCGCGCCGCCGGCACCGCCGAGATCGGCAGTTGGGACACCAGGGTGACGCCGCGCGATTGCGCCACCGCGATCAAGTCGCTCCAGCTGCTGTTCCCGCGCGGCGCCGACATGAGCCGGATCGCATACTGGGCCGGCCTGCGCCCGATGACGCCGGACGGCGCGCCGCTGATCGGCGCGACTTCGTATTCCAATCTTTATCTGAATGCCGGCCACGGCTCCAACGGCTGGACCACCGCTTGCGGTTCCAGTCGGCTGATTGCCGACAAGATCGCCGGGGTTGCCACGGAAATCGCCAGCGAGGATCTGGGTCCGTTGCGGGCGTTTCGCTAAGACATGGGTTTAGCGGCTGAACAGGGTGTTAATGTTGTCGCTGTTGCTGAACGCGCTCAACGCCCAGCCCGCGCCGGTCTTGTAAAAAATGAATTGCCAGGGAATGGCCTGTTTCTCGGCCTTCTCTATATAGACCAGCTTGAGCAGCGACTCTCCCACCTTTTCGCTGCGGATGAATTCGTAACCCACCGACGACCCGATGAACTGCTCCAGCTGCATGCGCGAGTTGCGCGCGCTCACGCGGGCGCGGTCGAGCGTGCTGACATCGGCCAGCGCATACGGCGTCATCGCGGAATAGGCGTCGTCGGTGCGGCCCTTGCCGGCGGCAGCCATGACCTTGTCGGCCAGCTGGCGAACTTCGGCCTCGCTCCTGAGCGTATCGGCGATGGCGTTGACCGATGCCGTCAGGCTGCAGACGGCGAGGGCGATGGTGGGCAGCAATGTGCGCATGATGCGATCTCCTGGAAAAAACGTGTGACCGCGGTGATTGTGCCTTTGTTGCAGCATTCGTGCAGGAGGAGCGGACTGGCCGGCTACAGAAAAAACGTACATGTTAAGTATTGTTCGCGATGGCGTAAATCAGCGTAAAAGTACGCGAATCCGGGAACATCGGCAGATATGATGAATTTCAATCATTGTCGAACCGGTCGCCATCATGATCAAACTTTTCATCGTTTTCGCCAGCACAGCATCGCTCTCCGGCTGCGTCGTCCTGTCGCCGAGCCCGATCGTCGAGGCGGCCAACCTGGTCGGCTCCGCCATCACCGGCGTGTCGGCGATGACGCCGAGCACGCCGCAAAATCCCATCGTCTTTGCGCATGCGCCGATCAAGGAAATCTGCATCGAATGGAACGGCGCCGTCGCCCTGAGCGACTTCGTGCCGAGCCTGCAGGGCGAGCTGCAACGCCACGGCGTGCCGAGCCGGGTGTACGACGCCGGCACGCAACCCGGCAGCTGCCCGATGACGCTGGTTTACAGCGCCTATATCAAGTGGGACATGAAAACTTTCAGCAATGCTTACACGCCCTATCTGACTTTTGCGTCGGTGACCTTGCGCAAGGATGGGCGGGTGGTTGGCAGCGCCAGTTACAAGATCGGGTCGATTGCGCAGGACAAGTGGTCTTCCACCAGCAGCAAGCTGGGGCCGGTGGTGGATGCCTTGCTGATTAGTAATCCGGTGGTGGAGGCTAATAATTCGGCGGGGGCGCCGGTGGCGGTGTTTGGTGGGTCTTGAGCATACTTTCTGCGGTATATAACGCTGTTCTTTCTTCGATCAACCGGGGTTGCCGGGGGCGGCCCGGCAGCCGCTCACTTTCTTTGTCTCGCCAAAGAAAGTAAGCAAAGAAACGCGACCGCGGGATCCAGCCCCTTCGGGGTTCCCGGTGCTGCGAAGCAAAAAATGGGAAGGAAAAAAACTCGCTTCGCTCAGACAGTTTTTCCTTCTTTTTCCATTTTTCGCATCGCATCACCGGCTGGCTCCAAGCGGAACGGCCTGACTGGCTCGCTGCGCATCGCCAGGGGTGGCTCGCCTGCGGCATCGTGATTTTCACCTTCTGTCGTAATTAATTACACCGTCGTCCCAGCGAATGCTGGGACCCAGTGGCGTCAGTGCGTCACCCAACCGTCTTCACGACGCTGGGTTCCAACTTTCGTTGGAACGACAGTGTAGATGAGGCCAGTGAAGTGAAAGCTACCTCAGTCCCCTGGCGATGCGCAGCGAGCCAGTCTCGAAGTCCGCTTGAGAGTAGCCGGCGGCGGCAGGTGCAAATCGGATA
>NZ_AKJW01000077.1 GCF_000282135.1 Herbaspirillum sp. CF444 | reverse complement strand
GGCGGCATCAAGCCGCAGGCGGCTTTGCAGCAGCCCAACACGCTCGACGTCGGCAACGCCATCCGCCAGGTCGGCGCCGAAGCCGGCTGGCCCAGGCGCGCCTGGTGGGAAACCTACGCCGATCCGCAACTCAATCGCCTGGTCGTCACCGCCGTCGCCGGCAACCCCAGCATGGCAATCGCCGCCGCCCGCGTGCGCCAGGCCCAGGCCATGGCCGTCGTCGCCCATGCCGGCGAGTTGCCGCAAGCGCAACTGGATGCCGCCATCGGCCGCAAGGATTGGTCCGACAACGTCTATTACGGCGCCGCCTTCCGCGACAAACTGACCTGGAACAACACCGCCGCGCTCAGCCTCTCGTACAACCTCGACCTGTGGGACCGCAACCGCAACAGCACCGAACGCGCCCAGGATGAAATCCACGCCGTCGCCGCCGACGCCCGCGCCGCCCAGCTCGACCTGGAAAGCAATGTCGTGCGCACCTATGTGCAGCTGTCGCTGCAATACGGTCTGCTCGACAACATGCAGGACACCCTGAAGCAGGAACAACGCATCCTCGATCTGGCCAATCGCCGCTTCAAGGGCGGCATCGGCACGCAGATGGAAATCACCCAGGCCGAAGTCCCGCTGCCGGAAACACGCCGCCAGATCGAAGCCCTGGACGAAAACATCGCACTCACCCGCAACCAGCTGGCCGCCCTGCTCGGCCAAGGTCCGGGCGCCGGCGACAACATCACCCGCCCGAGCATGAATCTGCAGGCAAGCATCGGCCTGCCCAGCGCCTTGCCGGCCGAACTGATCGGCCGCCGTCCCGACATCAGCGCCGCGCGCTGGCGTGTCGAGGCAGCCGCCAAAGGCATCGCCGTCGCCAAGGCCGCTTTCTATCCGAACATCAACCTGATGGCCAGCATCGGCCCGGCGGCAGCCGGCGGCAGCCTGTTCAGTTTCCTCAGCGGACCGAACATCACGAGCAGCTACGGTCCGGCAATCTCGCTGCCGATCTTCGAAGGCGGACGCCTGCGCGGCCAGCTCGGCGCCACCACCGCCGGCTACGATCAGGAAGTGGAGCACTACAACATGCTGCTGAGCCAGGCGCTCAAAAGCATCGCCGACCAGATCGTGACGCTGCAAGCCATCAAGCGCCAGCAAGTGCAGGCCGATCTGTCGATCGTCGCCGCGCAAAAAAATGTCGATATCGCCACCCGCGCCTATCAGCGCGGCCTGACCGACTATGTCAACGTGCTCACCGCGCAAACGCAATGGCTGCATCAGCAACAAGTCGTGCAGCAACTGCTGGCGCAAAAACTCAGCGCCTACGCCAGCCTGACGGTCGCGCTCGGCGGCGGACTGGAAACATCCGCGCCTGAAACCAGCGCCCATGCCGACCAGGCGATCGCCACCGCGACGGGAGTTGCACCGTGAGCAGTGCCGCCAATGCTCAAGGCGTCACTCCTGCCGCGCCGAAATCGTTCGGACGGCAATTGCACGAGGCTGCCGGCGAATGGTGGCAAACCGATTTCCCCAACTGGATCTACGTCTTCAAAATGGTGCTGGCAGGCTTGCTGGCCCTTGGCATTGGATACGCGCTGGATCTGGAATCGCCGCGCTCCGGCCTGATCACGGTCTTCATCGTGATGCAGCCGCAGAGCGGCATGATCCTCGCCAAGAGTTTTTACCGCGTGATCGGCACCTTCATCGGTTCGGTCGCGGTGGTGGTGTTCGTCGGCCTGTTCGCGCAGACGCCGGAGCTGTTCCTGCTGGCCACGGCATTGTGGATCGGCCTGTGCACCTTCGGCTCGGCGCACAACCGCAACTTCCGTTCTTACGGCTTCGTGCTGTCGGGCTACACGGTGGCGCTGATCGGTATTCCGGCGGCGCTCAATCCGGCATTGACCTTCGACTCCGTGATGACACGCGCGACCGAAATCACCGTCGGCATCGTCTGCGCCGGCGTGGTCAGCGCGCTGGTGTTTCCGCAAGCCAGCGCACCCGGCCTGGTGCGCATCATCCGCGGCCGCTTCACCGCCTTCGTCGACCTGATCGGCAGCACGCTGGGCGGCACCGCCGACCGCAAGGCGCTGGAAGCGACCAACGCCCGTTTCGTCGGCGACATCATCGGCCTGGAAGCCTTGCGCAGCTCCGCCATTTTCGAAGATCCCGAAATCCGCCTGCGCAGCGGACGCCTGACACGCATGAACAGCGAGTTCATGGCCCTGTCGACGCGCGTGCACGCCCTGCATCAGTTGATGAACCGCCTGCACGACAGCCGCAATCCTTCCGCGCAACTGGTGATCGATGCGATTTCGCCCTACTTCCGCGAAGTACAGCCGTTGTTGACACGCAGCGGCGGCGAACCGGTGATGACGGCGACCGACGCCGCCGACGCCGCGCTCAAGCTGGAAACCTACAAACAGGAATTGCCGCGCCGCATGCGCGCCACGCGCAGCGAGCATGCCCAAGCGCTCGACGACGACGCCATCCTCGATTTCGACACGGCGTCCGAGCTGCTGTATCGCGTCATCGAGGAATTGCATGCCTACACGCTGACCTACGCATCGCTGGTGCAACGCCGCCACGAACGCGAACAATGGGAACACGCCTATTCGCCCAAGACCAGCATGGTCACCGCCAGCATCGCCGGCGCCCGCGCCGCCATCACGCTGATCGGCCTGTCGACCTTCTGGATCCTGAGCGGCTGGCCCAGCGGCGACGTGGCTTCGCTCAATGCCGCCGCGTTCTGCGCCATCACCTCGGCCGCGCCCGACCCCGCCAAGGCCACGCGCACCGTCACCATGGGCGTGGCGCTGGCGGTGGTGCTCGGCTACTTCTACACCTTCCATATCGTGCCGCAGCTCGACGGATTCTGGATGCTGGCTGCCGCGCTGACGCCGGTATTGATGCTGGCCGTGCTGCTGACGACGAAACCGACGCTGGCCGGTTACGGTCTGGGCATCTGCATCTTCTTCCCGTTCGTGGCGGTGCCGGACAACCTCGCTCACTTCAACGCAGCGGGCTATCTCAACGAATGTATCGCGCTGATGGTGTCGCTGGTCGTGACCACCGTCGCTTTCATGCTGCTGTTGCCGCCGACCACCAACTGGACCGTGCGCCATCTGGAGAAGCTGCTGCGCAAGCAAGTCGTTCAAGCCTGCTTCGGCAAGCTCGCCCACCTGGCGCTGCAGTTCGAAAGCGGCACGCGCGACCTGATGCATCAGATCACGATGGTCACCGGCAGCCGCCCTGCGCTGCGCAAGGACGCCTTCGGCTGGATGTTCGCCACGCTGGAAATCGGCCATGCCGTGATCGAGTTGCGCACGGAACTGCATGGCATCCGCAGCGGCAACCCCGGCCTGCTGCCGCCATCGGCCTATGCCGCGCTGGATCGCCTGCGCGAAACCCTGCCGGCGCTGTTTGAACAACCCACGCCCGCCACGCTGGCCGCCGTGCTGGACGCCAACAACCGCGCCATTGCCGAGGTGCAGTTCGCCATCGGCCCGCAGTATCGCGAACGCAGCGAGCGTCACCGCTTGCAGCGCACGCTGAGCTACCTGCACTTCATCCGCACCGCGCTGCTGGATCCACAGTCTCCGCTGCAACCCATGCATCAGCACCAGAGCGTTGGCGCCAGCACTTCTTCCGCATCCAATTCAGGAGCAAACCATGCCGCGTGAAATTTCCTTCTTCGACGCCTACGTGCCGACGCTGCTGCTGGCCGTCATCGTTGCCGGCGCCATCGCGCTGGTCGCCGACCGCATCCTGGTGCGCATCGGCTGGTACGACCTGGTGTGGCATCCGGCGCTGTTTCGCGTCAGCCTGTTCACCTGCATCGCGGCACTGCTCGGCCTGGCGATTTACGCTTAGCCTGAAAAAACGGCAGCTTCATAAAAACAGATACGGAATCATTCAGGAGTAATCCATCATGTCGGTCAAAACCATTTTTCGATTCATCATCACGGCGCTGATTTTCCTTGCCGCCATCTTCCTGGCGTGGACGCTCTGGCAGCACTACATGGTCTCGCCATGGACGCGCGACGGCCGCGTGCGCGCCGACGTCGTCAACATCGCGCCGGACGTCGCCGGCCAGGTGGTTGACCTGCCGGTGCGCGACAACCAGCTGGTGCACAAGGGCGACCTGCTGATGCAGATCGACCCCGCGCATTACCAACTGGCGCTGCAACAGGCCGAAGCCGCCGTGCTGGCGCGCAAGGCAGATCTCGACATGCGCCGCGCCCAGGCGCGCCGCCGCGCCGACATGGACAGCCTGGTGGTCTCGCGCGAAAACCGCGAAGACGCCGGCACCCAGGTCGTCGCCGCCGATGCGCAATATCAGGTCGCCATTGCCCAACGCGACGCCGCCAGACTCAACCTCGACCGCACCAGGGTGTATGCGCCGGTCGACGGCTACATCACCAACCTGAGCGTGCGCCGCGGCGACTACGCCAGCGTGGGCGCGGCCAAGATCGCCATCATCGACAGCCATTCGTTCTGGGTATATGGATATTTTGAAGAGACCAAGCTGCCTTACGTCGCCGTGGGCGACACGGCCAGGATCCAGCTGATCAACGGCGCCACGCTGCGCGGCCACGTCGACAGCATCTCACGCGGCATCTACGATCGCGACAATCCGCAAAGCCGCGAACTGCTGGCCGACGTCAACCCGACGTTCAACTGGGTGCGCCTGGCGCAACGGATTCCGGTACGGATCCATATTGATGAAGTGCCGAAGGACGTGCTGCTGGCGGCGGGCCTGACCTGCACCGTGACGCTGGAGCCCAGCGGCCAGAGCAAGACTGCTTCCGCCAAATAAATTTTGGCGCTCAGCTGATCAGGTAAACAGCTGCGCCACCAACCACAGATTCGCCGCGCTGATGCCGAGGAATAACATCCACGCCGGCGCGGCCAGCCACACCGGGTTGGCGAAGTCGCCCATCAAGTCGCGCCGGCTGGTCAGCCGGATCAGCGGATACATCGCAAACGGCAACTGCAGGCTCAGCACCACCTGACTGAGCACCAGCAAGCGTCCGACCGAATGCTCGCCCAAGGTCAACACGCCGATCAGCGCCGGAATCAAGGCCAGTCCGCGCGTCACCATGCGGCGTTGCCAGCAGGGGATTTTCAGTTTCAAGAAACCTTCCATGATGACCTGGCCGGCGATCGTGCCGGTGAAGGTGGAACTCTGCCCCGCCGCAAACAAACCGATGCCGAACAGGATCGCCGCCAGCGAGGTGCCGGTAATCGGATCGAGCAAGTGATACGCCACATCCAGATCCACCACGTCGGTGCGGCCGCTGCTATGGAATGCCGACGCCGCCAGGATCAGGATCGCGGCATTGATCGTCATCGCCATCAGCAGCGACACCGTCGTGTCGATGCGCGTGTAGCGGATCGCCTCCAGCAAGCTGGAACGCTCGCGCCTGACCGCGCGCGTCTGCACGATGGAGGAATGCAGGTAGAGGTTGTGCGGCATCACCGTCGCGCCCAGCACGCCGATCGCCAGGTACAGCGGCTCACGGCTCGACAGCGTCGCCAGCGACGGCACGAAGCCTTGCACCACGGCATGCCAGTCGGCCTTGACGAAAGCCAGTTGGGTAAAGAGGCAAACCGCAATCGTCATCACCAGCCCGAGGATGATCGCCTCGACCTGACGAAACCCGCGCCCTTGCAAGCCCAGCACGATCACGGTGTCCAGCGCGGTCAGCAACACGCCGACCGGCAGCGACACGCCCAGCAGCAGCTTGAACGCCAGCGCACAGCCGAGCACCTCGGCCAGATCGCAGGCGACGATGGACAGCTCGGCGAACACCCACATGCCCTTGCCCACCGCCGGCGGATAGTTTTCGCGCGAATGGATGGCGAGATCCTTGCCGGTGACGATACCCAGGCGTGCGCACAGGCATTGCAGCATGATCGCCGCCAGGCTCGACAACATCACCACGAACAGCAACTGATAGCCGAACTGCGACCCGGCCTGGACCGAGGTCGCCCAGTTGCCCGGATCCATGTAACCGATGGAAATCAGCAAGCCGGGGCCGACATAGACTTTGAGCTTTTGCCAGACGCTTGCATGCGGCGGCACCGCGACGCTGCCGGAAACTTCAGAGGGACAAAAAGGGGCGGTGGCGGTCGTTGGCAGGCGGAACATGTTTTATTGTTGTTGAGAAGGAGAAGAAAAAATCAATCCGTTTTCGGATCCCACTTCGACACGGCCTTGTCGTCGCTCTCGCGCGCATCCACCCAGCGCGCGCCGTCGGGCGTCTGTTCCTTCTTCCAGAACGGCGCCTGCGTCTTGAGGTAATCCATGATGAACTCGCAGGCTGCAAAGGCCTCGCCGCGATGTTTCGAGGTCACCGCGACCAGCACGATCTGGTCAAGCGGCAGCAAGGGTCCCACGCGATGGATCACCAGCGCGTCGAAAATCTCCCAGCGCGCCTTGGCGTCGGCGACGATCTGCGCCAACGCTTTTTCAGTCATGCCGGGATAGTGTTCCAGCTCCATCTCCTGCACGCTGGCGCCGTCGTTGAGATCGCGCACGGTGCCGACAAAGCTGACCACCGCGCCGACCTTGGGATTGGTCAGGCGCAATGCGCCAATCTCGGCGCTGAGGTCAAAGTCGGCAGTCTGGACGCGGATCGGCATAGGAAAAAGAAGAAGCAAATGGAATCGCCCTCATTGTACCCAATGTCTTGAAGACATCGCCCGCAGAAACGACAAATCCCGGGCCGGCCGGGACTTGTTCTGTTTCTTCACGCGAAACCTGTTCACGATCTGTAGCGAGAGGCCATCAGCCGGTGGCGGCCGGAGCACAGGAACCGGAATGTACTTCAGTACATGAGGATTCCGAGCACCGCCCGACGCCGGATCATGGCCTCGCAGTAAAATCGTGAGCAGGTTCTCAGGTCAGGATGCCCCACAACAGCAAGGTCATTCCCAATCCGACCACCGAGACGATGGTCTGGATCACCGACCACGTTGCAAAAGTCTGCTTGAGGTCGAGTCCGAAGTATTCCTTCACCATCCAGAAGCCGGCGTCATTGACGTGGCAGAAGAACACCGACCCTGCGCCGATGGCCAGCGCCATCAAGGCATTGTGCGTGCCCGACAACGTCGCCACCAGCGGCGCGACGATGCCGGCGGTGGCGGTGGTCGCCACCGTGGCCGAGCCGGTCGCCTGACGCAAGGCTACGGCAATCAGCCATGCCAGCAGGATCAATGGCATGTGCGTGCCGCTCGCCACCTTGGTGATGGTGTCGCTGATGCCCGCCGTCAGCAAGGCTTGCTTCAAACCGCCGCCGGCGCCGATGGTCAGCAGCAGGCCGGCAATCGGCGGCAAGGCCTTGCGCAGGATCGCGCCGACGTCGGTACGACTGACGCCGCGGCCCCAGCCGAGCACGATCACCGCAAACAGCACGGTCGCCGTCAGTGCAATGATCGGTTCGCCGAAGAAATTGAGCATCTCGAACAAGGTGGTTTCCGGCGCGACCCAGATCTTGGCGACGGTGCGGCCCAGCATCAGCACCACCGGCAGCAGGATGGTCGCCAGCGACGGCAGGAAGCCCGGTTGCAGTTCAGCCGCTTGCTGGCCCTTGAACAAGGCGCCGATCTGTTCCGGCTCGCCGATCGGCATGCGCGGCGCCAGCCACATGCCGTACAGCGGCCCCGCCAGGACCACCGCCGGGATCGCCACCACAAAACCGAGCAGCATGGTGGTGCCGAGATCCGCATGCAAGGCGCTCACCGCAATCAGCGGCCCCGGGTGCGGCGGCAGCAAGGCGTGCAAGGTGGTCATGCCGGCCAGCGCGGGAATCGCCACGCGCAGGATCGGTTGTTGCGAACGACGCGCCATGACGAAAATGATCGGCGCCATCATCACCAGGCCGACTTCAAAGAACAGCGGCAAGCCGACGACGATCGCCACCAGCGCCATCATCCACGGGATCGCCTTGCCCCTGGCATATTTCAGCAAGGTCGTGACGATTTTGTCGGCTGCGCCGGAGTCCGCCATCAGCGCTCCGAGCATGGCGCCCAACGCGATGATGATGCCCGCCTCGCCGAGGATGCTGCCGGCGCCCTTGCTGAACGACGAGGCGATCTTTTCCAGCGGCAAGCCGGCGCCCATGCCGGCGATGAAGGTGCCGAGCAGAATGGACAGGAAGGGAGCGATTTTAAGGACGCTGATCAGCACGACGATGCCGATCAGCGCGATCAGGACGGACAGCAGCAGGCGCGTATCCTGGGCCGCCCAGGCGGCAATTTCAGTGGTCAAGTGCAAAGATATCTCCTTCAGTGTATGAGCGTCTCCTCACCTGCTTCCCTCCTTGCCTCGCGCTACTCTGGCGCTTGGCATTTTTTCTTCATGCAGCCGGCTTGCGCCACACCGTCGCCAGCCACGCCTGCTCGGCGCGCAGCAAACCGTCGGGACGATAGTAATGCCGTATCTCGGTGAAGCCTGCTGCGGTCATGAACTCGCGCCACGCCTCCAGATCGTGATAGGAACCGTAGCGCCCGCTGCTCCAGCCTTCGCTGTTGCTACCGCGCGGATTGGAGCAGAACAGCACACCGTCCGGCTTGAGCGCATCGTGCAACTGCCCCAGCACGCGCGGCAACTCCGCGACCGGCACGTGAAACAGGGAGGCATTGGCAAACACGCCGTCAAACAAGGCGTCCGGCAAATCCAGTGCAAAGAAATTCTGATGCCAGACTTCGCAGCCCGAATCGGCGCGCGCCATCTCGACAAAACTGGCCGTGCCGTCGAGACCGATGGCGCGGTGTCCCAGCTTTGTGAAAGTCTGCAAATCACGTCCCGGCCCGCAGCCGAAATCCAGAATGGTCAGCGGCGCCGGTTTGTTGATCGCGTCGAGCAAGGCATTGATGTTCTGGCTGACGTCGTGGTCGCGCGTGCCTTCGCGGAAGTCGACAGCGCGCCCTTCGTAGTGAGCCAGCGTGCCACCGGCAATGACGTCGAGTTGTTCTTTCGGCAGCGGCATGATCTCTCTCAAACTCAACCGCCCGTTACCGGCGGGAAGAAAGCCACTTCGCCGCCCTCTTCGATCAAGGTGCCGGGCTCGACCATGTTGTGATCGTAGGCCATGCGCAATGCCTTCTCCGGCGACAGCACCTCCATCCACAGGCCGCCGCGTCCCATCAAAAAAGCGCGCACGTCGCCGACGGTCTTGACGTGATCCGGCAGGTCGACGACTTCTTGCGTCACGCCGAGCGCTTCACGCACGCCGGCAAAAAAACGGAGTTCTATTTTCATGATTTTCCAGATTCTAAAAATGGCGGTACGCCAACAATGCAGCCTTACGGCGCGACATGTATTTTGGGCCGAATGTGCTTCAATTGCGCAACGATGGTAAACGTCATCACCACCAGCAAGGCCCATGCACTCCATTTGCCGATGTGCACCGTGGACCAGGCGCCGATCTGATTGGGATAGCGCCAGATGCCGAAAAAGGTACTGATGTTTTCCGCCAGCCAGATAAAAAATCCAATCAGCAGGAAAGACAGCAGCAACGGCATCTTGCGGTCCCGGTCATACGGACGGAACACCACGGTCGTGCGCGCGTACAAGCCCAGCGCGCACGCGCCCAGATACCAGCGGTAGTCGCCGATGTAGTGATGCGTGAAAAAATTCAGATAGATCAGCACCCCGATCAGCGTCGCCATCCAGTATGGCGGGTGATGCAAGATACGCAGATGAAACAGGCGCCACGCCTGGATGATGTAGCTGCCGACGGCGGCATACATGAAACCCGAAAACAGGGGCACGCCGAACAGTTTCGAATACGCAAAGTCCGGATAGCTCCACGACTGGATATGGCTGGACGTCTTGAATACTTCCAGCGCGAAACCGACCACGTGGAAAACACTGATCGCCTTGAGTTCATCCACGGTCTCGATACCGCTCCTGACCATCCAGAACTGCACCATCAGTGCAAACAGCAGCAAGGCGTCGTAGCGTCCGACACCAAACAAACCCTGGCGCGGCATCAGAAAAATGGCAGCAAAAAACAAACCGGCGAACAGACATGAACGTGCGTTTTTAATGCCGAAATACCAGAACTCGACGGCGAACCGGCGCAACCCGGCCAGTGCCGGACGGTCTCCGGGCGCCATCAGGTGACGGTCAAGATTAGCGATCATTTTCCGGCTCAGTTCAACAGGTTGTCGAACGGAATGAAGCGCACCGGGTCGCCTTCGGCAATGGTCTTGCCCGGCGCGTTGTCGATCAGTCCGTCGCCCCACACGGTCGACGTCAGCACGCCCGACCCCTGGTGCGGGAACAGATCGAGGCCGCCCCGGTCGTTGCAACGGGCGCGCAGGAATTCCTGGCGGCGATCGGCCTTGGGCCAGTTGAAATCGGCGCGCATGGTCAGCGCGCGCGGCGCGACATGTTCCACGCCCTGCAGGCGCAGCAGGAAAGGGCGCACGAAGATCAGGAAGGTGACGAAGGTCGACACCGGATTGCCCGGCAAACCGATGAAGAAGGCCTTCTCCGCTGTGCCGCCACGACGATGAATCTCGCCGAAAGCCAGCGGTTTGCCCGGCTTCATGGCGATCTGCCACATGTTGAGGCGGCCTTCGGCTTCGACGGCCGGCTTGACGTGGTCTTCCTCGCCGACCGACACGCCGCCGCTGGTGATGATCAGGTCGTGGCTGGCGGCAGCGGCGCGCAAGGTGTCGCGCGTGGCTTGCAACTGATCGGGCACGATACCGAAGTCCTGGACTTCGCAGCCGAGGTTTTCCAGCAGGCCGCGCAACAGGAAACGATTGGAGTTGTAGATCGCGCCTGGCTTCAGGGCTTCGCCCGGCATCGTCAGTTCGTCGCCGGTAAAGAATACCGCCACGCGCAGCTTGCGCACCACCGGCAGCGTCGCCAGACCGACCGATGCAGCCAGGCCCAGCTCTTGCGGACGCAGGCGCAGGCCTGCCGGCAGGATGGTGCTGGCGGACTTGATGTCTTCGCCGATGCGGCGAATCCACTCGCCCGCTTCCGGCGCATGCCTGACGATGACGTGATCGCCGTCGGCATCGTTGACGAGTTCGCAGGCTTCCTGCATGACGATGGCGTCGGCGCCTTCCGGCACCATGGCGCCGGTGAAGATGCGCGCCGCCGTGCCCGGCTCAAGCCTCGTGCCGACGTGGCCGGCGGGAATGCGCTGCGATACCCGCAGCCGCGTTTCGCCGCCGGCGCACTCCGCCGCGCGTACTGCATAGCCGTCCATCTGCGAATTGTCCATGCCGGGGACGTTGATCTGCGACACCTGCGCCGCCGCCAGCACGCGACCGTTGGCTTCCAGCGTGGGAACGATTTCCGTATCGGTCAGCGGCACGACGGCCTTGAGAAGAAATCTGGTCGCTTCCGCGACGCTGAGCAGAGGTGGTTTGACTAGCATGGACAGGAAAATGGGTTGCCTCGGAAAGGCCTCCATTCTAGTGCAAACCGGGCATCAAGGCTTGCTCCCCCTACCCTGCATGGCCGCCGCAAAACGCGGATCGCCGAGCAGGCCGACGTTGTAACGCGACCAGCGCGACGGCGCTTCGGTATCGATGTGGAAGATACTGCCCGGCGCGGTGACGATGTTCTGCCGCATCAGCGCCTGCGCCAACGCCTTGGAATCCGGATAGCCGGGCATCGCCGCCCAGACGTACATCGATTGCACCGGCGCACAGAACAGCTCCGCCCCCAGTTGATCGAGCAGACGGCGCGCGTTGTCGGTGGCCTGCGTCAGCCGGTCGCGCAGGCGCGCCGCATGACGACTGTAGTGGCCTTCGCTGAGGATGACGTCGAGCGTGCGTTCGCAATATTCGGAACTGCTTACGTGCACCAGCATCTTGATATCCGCCAGGTCGCTGGCCAGATCCTTGTGGCACGCGAGGAAACCGACGCGCAAGGCCGCCGACACCGACTTCGAAAAACTGCCGACATAGATCGTGCGCCGCAACTGATCGAGCGTGGCGATGCGCGGCGCGGCGTTGGGCTTGAAGTCGGCGAAGGCGTCGTTCTCGACGATGATGGCGTTGTAGCGGTCCGCCAGTTGCAGGATCTTGTGCGCCTTGTGCGGCGAGGTGTCGGAACCGGTCGGATTGTGCGCCAGCGTCTGGGTAAAGAACAGGCACGGCTTGCCGGTTTTCAACTCCCGTTCCAGCGCGTCCAGGTCCGGCCCGTCGGCCAGGCGCGGAATGCCGACAATGCGCGCCCCGCCGAGCTTGAGCTTGCCGAACAGCATGTAGTAACCCGGCTCGTCCACCAGCACGCGGTCGCCCGGTTTGACGAAATTGCGGATGACGATGTCGAGCGCCTGATTGGCGCCGTGGGTCAACACGATCTGGCTGGCCGAGGCTTCGATGCCGTGATTGGCGAGCCGGTGCACCAGATGCTGGCGCAGCGGTTGATAGCCGAAACGGCTGCCGTAGCCGAACAAGGCGCCGAGACCGGTGCGCACCACCTTCTGATGGAATTTGTCGAGCCGCACTTCGGTCAGCCAGTCCACCGGCGGAAAGCCGTCGCCCAGGCGCAGGTGTTCCGGATCGCTCTTCAACTGTTCGCGCATGAGCCAGACCACGTCCATGGCGCGGCTCAGCGACGACGCATCGTCGTCTTCCTTGATCGCCGGCGGCGCGGCGCAGACGAAGAATCCCGAACCCCGGCGCGGTTCGAGCACGCCCAGGCCGGTCAGATAGTCGAAGGCATTGACGATGGTGTTCTTGGCGCAATCGTGCGTTTTGGCCATGTCGCGGATCGACGGCAAACGGCTGCCGGGGGCATAGACGCCATCGCGGATCTGACGCTGGATCAGTTGGACCAGTTGCCGCGTGAGGGTGAGCGGAACGGCGGCTTCATTGGATTTGATCGGCATGGCGGCTCCGGATGGATGTTGCATCGCAGGACAAGTGTCCTGGGTACAGTTGCATAACTGTTGGTCAAAAGTGTACCAAACATATTGGGTACAGCCTGCTATTCTTGCCTGCATTCCATTCCGGCCGCGACCGGATATAACACCGAGACAAAGGCGCACCATGACCGTCGATTCCCGACTCCCGCAGTTCCGTTCCCTCACGCCGCAACAACGCCTGGCGCACATCGCCGAACGCGCCAATCTCAGCGCCGACGAAGCCGCCCTGCTCGGCAATCCCGAAGCATTGTCGCTGGACGTCGCCAACGGGATGATCGAGAACGTGGTCGGCACCTTCCAGTTGCCGATGGGCGTGGCCGGCTACTTCCAGTTGAACGGCAAGGACGTGCTGGTGCCGATGGCGGTCGAAGAACCGTCGGTGGTCGCCGCCGCCTCGTTCATGGCCAAGCTGATCCGCGACTGCGGCGGCTTCCACACCTCCAGCAGCGCGCCGCTGATGCGTGCGCAGGTGCAAGTCATCGGCGTGACCGATCCTTACGGCGCGCGACTGGCCATCCTCAAGGATCGCCAGGCCATCATCGATATCGCCAACAGCCGTGATCAATTGCTGATCAGTCTCGGCGGCGGCTGCAAGGACATCGAAGTCCATGTCTTCCCCGACACGCCGCGCGGCGCGATGGTGATCGTGCACCTGATCGTCGACGTGCGCGACGCCATGGGCGCCAACACCGTCAACACCATGGCCGAAGCGGTTGCCGGCCATATCGAGCAAATCACCGGCGGCAAGGTGCGCCTGCGCATCCTCTCCAATCTCGCCGACCTGCGCCTGGCGCGCGCCCACGTGCGCGTCTCGCCGGCAGCATTGACCACCGCCGACTACGACGGCGCCGACGTCATCAACCGCATCGTCGATGCATACACTTTTGCAGCAGTCGATCCTTACCGCGCCGCCACGCACAACAAGGGCATCATGAACGGCATCGATCCGGTCATCGTCGCCACCGGCAACGACTGGCGCGCGGTCGAAGCCGGCGCGCACGCCTATGCCGCCCGCAACGGCCACTACACGTCGCTGACCACCTGGGAAATCGGCAACGACGGCCATCTGGTCGGCACGCTGGAAATCCCGATGCCGGTCGGCCTGGTCGGCGGCGCCACCAAGACGCATCCGCTGGCGCGCCTGGCGCTCAAGATCATGGACGTGAAGTCGGCGCAAGAGCTGGCCGAAATCGCCGTCGCCGTCGGCCTCGCGCAAAACATGGCGGCCCTGCGCGCCCTCGCCACCGAAGGCATCCAGCGCGGTCACATGGCGCTGCACGCCCGCAATATTGCACTCGCCGCTGGTGCAGCGGCGAGCGAAATGGATTGGGTGGTGCAGCAAATGGTCGCCGCCAAAGACGTGCGCGTGGATTTCGCAGTTAAGCTGCTGGCACAGCGGCGCGGAAAATAAAAGACAACGGAAAAATCGCGGGACAGATCGCTTCGTCAGAAAGCATCGACAACAAGGAGACACACATGCAAGCGCAATTCACACTGAACACCCTCGCCCGCCTGATCGCCGGTTCGACCCTGGCCGGTTCCATGCTGGTCTGCGCCGCCGCCCAGGCACAGGTATCCGACGACGTCGTGCGCATCGGTTTCATCACCGACATGTCCGGCCCCTATGCGGACACCGACGGCCTCGGCGGCCTGGAAGCGATCCGCATGGCGGTCGCCGATGCCGGCGGCAAGGTACTCGGCAAACCGATCGAAATCTTGTCCGCCGATCACCTGAACAAAGCCGACATCGCCGCCACCAAGGCGCGCGAGTGGTCGGATCAACGCGGTCTCGACATGCTCATCGGCGGCGTCAACTCGGCTACCGCCCTGGCGATGAACAAAGTCATGGCGGAAAAGAAGCGCGTCTACATCAACATCGGCGCCGGCTCCGCGCGCCTGACCAATGAAGAATGCACGCCCTACACCGTGCACTACGAATACGACACCGTCGCGCTCGCCAAAGGCACCGGCTCGGCCATCATCAAGCAAGGCGGCAAGTCGTGGTTCTTCCTCGTCGCCGACTACGCTTTCGGCCATTCGCTCGCCAACGACACCTCGGCCGTGGTGAAGGCCAACGGCGGCACCGTCGTGGGCATGGTCAAGCATCCGCCGTCGGCCTCCGATTTGTCGTCCTTCATGCTGCAGGCCCAGGCATCGAAGGCGCAAATCCTCGGCCTGGCCAACGCCGGTGAAGACACCATCAACTCGATCAAGGCCGCCAAGGAATTCGGCGTCACCAAGACCATGAAGTTGGCCGGCCTGCTGATGGTGATCAACGACATCCACGCGCTCGGCCTGGCCAATGCGGAAGGCCTGCTCATGACCGACAGCTGGTACTGGGACAAGGACGAAGCCTCGCGCCAGTTCGCCAATCGCTTCTTCCTGAAAATGAAAAAGATGCCGAGCACGCATCAGGCTGCCGCCTATTCCGCCACCGCAACGTATCTGAAGGCGGTCGCCGCGATCAAGACCGACGACTCCACCAAAGTCATGGCGGAACTGAAGAAGATGAAGATCAACGACTTCTACAACAAAGGCTATATCCGCGCCGATGGCCGCAACATCCACGACATGTACCTCTACCAGGTCAAGTCGCCGGCCGAATCGAAGAAACCCTGGGATTATCTGAAGCTGGTGGAAACCATCCCCGGCGAGCAGGCCTTCACCACCGTTGCCGAATCGAAATGCAGCTTGCTGAGGCCGCAGTAGAAAGCGTCGCGCATAAATGTACGAATGGCACGCAACGGCATGCCGTCGCGGCGCGAGCAAATCCGGAGAATCTCCTGCAGTACCTGAAGTTGTCGTGGCGTGAACCGGTCGGCATTGACATGATGCTACCGGTTCTTTTTTTAGATGCAGTGATCCCTCAGGAAAACTGCCGGAGAAATTGCAGGTCAGTTGCCGCTGCGACGATAAAACGCCATCGTCCCCGCCAGCGCCAGCAAGATCGCGCCGCAAGAGCGATCCAACCACAGCACCGCGCGCCGGCGCAGCAAACTGACGGCACGCGCGCCGATGATGGCATAGCCCAGCATCACGCTGAAATCGAGACCCGCAAACACCAGGCTGATCGCGGCATATTGCGGCCATTGCGGCGCCGATGCGTCAATGAACTGCGGCAACAGCGCCGAGCAAAACAGATATCCCTTGGGATTGGTCACCGCGACCAAAAACGACTTCGCGAAAATCCGCGACGGCGCCACATCGCCCGGCTCGGCAACCGCACGCGACAGATCCAGCCCGCCGCTGGAACGCAACATGCGAATCCCCAGCCAGGCCAGATACATCGCGCCTATCCATTTCACCACCGAAAACCAGAACTCGGAAGCCGCCAGCACCGCCCCCAGACCCAGCGCGACGGAACCGACCAGAACGAAATCCGACGACACCGCTCCGAGCATTCCCGGCAGCGAGCGACGTACGCCGTAGCGCGCGCCATTGGCCAGCGCCAGCAGCACGGTCGGACCCGGCGTGGCGATCGTCGCCAGGGCAACCAGCGCGAAAAGGGCGAGGGTCGTGAAATTCAGCGTGTGTGCGAGCATCGAATCATCCGAAATCGTTAATCAGTTTCCAGCGGAGGAATACACCGGGGTCCCCATGCCGGCGGGCAGGTCGGGAGCCAACGTAAAGTAAAAGGTCGTACCGGCGCCTATCGTCGACTCAGCCCAGATCTTTCCGCCATGTTTGATGACAATGCGTTCCACGATGGCGAGGCCGACGCCCGTCCCCTCGAATTCCTGGCTGCTGTGAAGACGTTGGAAGACGCCAAACAGTTTGTGGGCATAGGCCATGTCGAAACCCACGCCGTTATCTTTCACGAAGTAGACAGGCGGCGTACTCGGTTTATACCCTATGGCGACAATCGAAACATCTCTTGTACGCGAATATTTCACCGCGTTTTCAATCAGATTCCACCACACCTGGCGAAGAATTTTTCCATCGACCAACGCAACAGGAAGAGGAACGATGTCGAACTGTATGGTACGCCCCTCATTGGCAAGCTTGAGGTCTTGAACAATTTCACCGATCAAAAAATCGAAATTCACGACTTCCGTCTGCAAAGGCTGCTGACCGATCTTCGAGAACGCCAGGAGATCCTCCACCAGGCAAGACATCTTGTTGCTGCTTTTCCTGATGAGAGAGACGAAACGTTGCCCTTCTTCATCGAGCACGTCGGCGTATTCTTCCTGCAAGATCTGGGCGAACTGGCCGACGACCCGCAAGGGACTCCGCAAATCGTGGGAAACCGAATAGCCGAATGACTCCAGGTCACGATTGAGGATTTCCAACTCGGCAGTTTTATGCCGCTGCTGCTCATGCATGCTGACTAATTTCGCGTATAGCTTGGTGTTCTCAATTAGCAGCATCCCCAGGACAAAGCTTGCCGCGAGCAGCCCGTAGAGGCGGCCGGCATAGAAACCGAGATCGAATCTCTTGAGATTGAATATCGTTGACAGTCCAACGTCAAATATCCACGCACAAACAACGACCAACAGCCATAAATCCAGCACCGAATAAGACCGTCCACGCCAGAGGAGCATGAGCGCAATGAAAGACACGCCCCATATGCCAAGCACAGTACCGATAAAGGTAGGTGTGTACTTCCCTGCCAGCAAAAGGACGGGAAAATAGTCGTGGCCTGCCGTCCCCAGATATGCCAAAGCGCAAACCACCATGAACACGCCGCCAAGGCTCAGCGCGATGAGACCCTTGGCTGCAAGAACGCTCCCCCGCTTTTTAAACAAGGCATAGGCAATGACAAAGAGAGGAAAGCCGCCGTGCCAAAACATATAGAACCATACGGTGGTCTGCGATCCTCCGCTCAGCAAGCCTGACGGCGAAAACAAACCTGGAAACGACAGCGCATGGGCTGCGGTCATCAGCGCAGTGAACGCATAACCCAGTGCCAGTATCAGAAGCGCCTTGGATCGCAAAATGACGAATTGCCCAAACAACAACAAGGACGTAATCGCATCATTAATGCAGAGCGCCGAAGCGTAGATGGGAATGAAGGCGTCTATTTTCGCCAAGGGCATCTTGGCAAACGGAAGGCAGGCCACGAAGAAAATGGCAGATATCGCAATGAGAACAATCGCCAGTTTTCGTTCGCTGGCGCTTGCCGGCATCGTGGGGAGAAATAAGGAAATATTTTCTGTTTGTCTTTGCGTCATATGCTTTGCGAATCTCGTCGATTGAAAGCTCAACACGTTGAATTTTAGAATTATTTTACGCTGATAGAGCAAGAGAATCGCATAATCGAAGCTCGTATACCTTTATAGATACATTTTTGGAACAACCTACCGCGCAGATAGCCTATCTGTCAGGAAAATATAAACATCGCTGCCGGGGCTAGTCGCGACACCGCCGGATACCAGGTTACCTGATCCATCCGCATCGATTCCTTGTTAAATCATTAATGCCGTGTATTTTTTCTGAAAACACGCCTCTGATGCCAACTAAAAAATGCTAGTCTCGTAACTGTAAATTACGTCAATAAGTTACAAAAATTCAATGTCGTTGCATGAGGAAATCCGCCGTGCAGGGGACGGCGCTCCAGCAATGTTGCAGTTACCGGTTCGATAAGTCATTCCGTTCGTCTGCAGGTATTTCAATATCGCATCAGGGTGGAGAAATCCGGGACGGATCGGGCCCGGCGCCTGCCAAGGGCGCCGGAATATAAACATTCGCATCACGTCACCGTCCGAGGGAAACATGAAACTCTCACAGTTGAAAATCTCCGCGCGCCTGGCAATCGGATTCACGCTGGTCTGCCTGTTGCTGATTATCGTCACGCTGCTAGGCATCATCCAGATGGCGCAACAGAAGCAACGCATGGATGAGATCACGAAGATCAACAACGTCGAAGCCAGCGAAGCCTCATCGATGTACCTTTCCATCACCGAGCGGGCGCTTGCCTTGCGCAACATGATCCTGCTTGGAAATAATCCGCAGGAAATCGAGGTCGAAATGAAGCGCGTCGACACGCAAGCGCAAAAATATGCCGCCGCCGAGAAAAAACTGGGGGCGATGCTCAGAGGCGAGAGTTCGACAAGCCAGGAAGAACAGCAGCTGTTCGACGCCATCAGCCAAACCTCCAAGGTTGCCAACGGGCATATCAGACAGGCGATGGAACTGATCATGGCCGGCAAGCGCGACGAGGCGTATTCGGTGCTGCGCAATGAATTCCGGCCGATCCAGCGGAAATGGTGGGAGCAGCTCAATAACTTCATCGTGCTGGAAAACAAACAGAATGAGGAAGCCTCGAACAATGCGGATGTCGCCTATGCCAATGCGCGTTCGATGATGCTGCTGTTTGGAGGACTTGCGCTGGTCGTCAGCATCATGGCGGCGTATCTGATCACGCGCAGCGTACTGAACCAGCTCGGCGGAGAACCTGCCTATGCGAATCAGATTGCGACCCGGATCGCGCACGGCGATCTGACCGTCAATATAGAAACCAAGCCGAGCGATCAGGACAGCCTGCTGTTCTCGATGAAGAGCATGCGCGACGCGCTGGCGCAAATCGTCGGCCAGGTGCGCGCCGGGACCGATACGATCGCGACGGCGTCCAGCCAGATTGCCAAAGGCAACCTGGACTTGTCGTCGCGGACGGAGCAGCAGGCAAGTTCGCTGGAGGAAACGGCTTCGTCGATGGAAGAACTGGCGTCAACGGTGAAACAGAATTCCGGCAGTGCAATCCAGGCGCACGAACTGGCGGTGTCGGCGTCCGACGTCGCGGCCAAGGCCGGCGAAGTCGTTCAGCAGGTCGTCAACACGATGGGGCTGATCAACGCTTCGTCGCACAAGATCGTGGAGATTATTTCGGTCATTGACGGCATTGCCTTCCAGACCAATATCCTTGCGCTGAATGCTGCAGTGGAAGCGGCGCGCGCCGGGGAGCAGGGGCGCGGTTTTGCCGTTGTCGCATCGGAAGTGCGCAACCTGGCGCAACGAAGCGCCACTGCGGCAAAGGAAATCAAGGTGCTGATCAGCGACTCCGTGAAGCAGGTCGATATCGGGCGTTCCCTGGTTGAGCAGGCCGGTACGACGATGGACGAGGTCGTCGGCAGCGTCAGGAAGGTCAATGGCATGGTGGCCGAAATTTCGCAATCCAGCCGTCAGCAAAGCGACGGCATCGAACAAATCAACGATGCCGTGGCGCAAATGGACGATGTCACCCAGCAAAATGCCGCGCTGGTCGAACAAGCCGCCGCCGCCGCGCAATCCTTGCAAGAACAGGCGGCGAAGTTGTCGGGCCTGGTCGGCATCTTCAAACTGGGGACGTTGCCGATGCTGAAGAACAGCATCGATATCACGCCGAGCCGTCTGGAGCTTGCCTGACGGAGCAGCGTTGCCCGCCCCCTCTTGCGGGCAACGCGCCATGCACGTCGCGGCTGCACCCAATCCTTGTTCGTGCGGATGTCTTTTCTATTGAGACGGAAGCAGTCCGGTACTCAGAGCAACTTCCGATAGACGACAAAGCCCGACTTCTCGGCGACCTTGTCGTACAAGGCCATCGCCGTTGCATTGGTTTCATGCGTTTGCCAGTACACCCTGCCGCTCCCCGCCGCCTGCGCCCGGAGATAAACTTCTTCGATCAATTTGCGCGCCACGCCCTGTCCTCTGGATGATTCCGCCGTGAAGAGATCCTGCAGATAGCAATTGGGCGCTATCTGCGTTGTGCTGCGATGAAACAGAAAATGGGCCAGGCCGATCAGTTGACCGTCCCGTTCGGCCACGAGCGCATGCACCGGTTCATAGGCATCGAAGAATCGCGACCACGTCATGTCGGTAATCCCGGCCGCCAGCGCCGTCTCGCCATGGCGACCATAGAAGGCGTTGTAGCCCTGCCATAAACCCTGCCAGGCCTCAAAGTCTTCTTGTTTTGCCGGGCGTATCCGGACTTCGCTGTTGGCGGAGGGTGCGGTATTGGTCATGTTGATTTTGGATTTTTTCTTCTGTCGATTGCAAGCGTTGAAGACCCGGCGAACCGTAACTTTAATAGGAAATTTCGTGAAGGAGTGAAGTTATCTGCGTGACGCCATGACGACAAAGCCAGCCGGATACATGCAAGGCATGCCGCCGGCCACACGAAAAGTTGCCAATCAATTATTTTTTCCCGGCGTTTTCCCTTCCATTATCAAAAAAACATATAAAAATCCGAATTAATTTGCGGCAATGCGGCATCAGCGGATATCATGAATAGAAATAATTCTCATTTCTAACAATATCCTCTCCGCACCACTATGCCCTCTCTCCGCACCCGCGCCGTTTTTGTGGGCCTGACAGCCCTGGCCCCAAGCATCCTGTTTGCCCAAACATCCTCGTCCACCCCGACCGACGCCACGGCGTCGAACACGGATGCGAGCCAGTTGCCCACGGTGAACGTGGTATCCGATAGCGATGCGGGAACCGGTTTCAACGCCGGTAAACCGCTGGTCAACAAATCTTCCGTGCCGCTTTCGCAGACACCGCAATCCATCTCGGTGGTGCCGCGCGCCGTACTCGACAGCCAGCAAGCGGTGACGCTATCCGATGCGCTGAAAAACGTGACGGGCGTGGTCTCCAATCAATACGGCCGGCGCGGCTGGGACGACCTGATCATCCGCGGCCAGGTAGCGTCCGATTCGTTGTATCTGGATGGTTTGCGTACGGCCGCCTCCAATCGCGTCGCCGAGCAATTGTTCGGACTGGAACAGGTGGAGGTGGTGAAAGGGCCTGCCTCCCTGCTGTACGGCCTGGTGCTGCCGGGCGGCCTGGTCAACATGGTCAGCAAGCGCCCGCAAGGCTACGACTTCGCCAACGCCGACGTCACGATCGGCAGCCACGATTTCCGCGAAGCCACGGTCGACCTCAACAAATCGCTCTCGGAAAACGGCAAGCAAGCCTTCCGCATCAATGGACTGATTTCCAACTCCAACGACGCCACCAATTACGTCTGGTTCAAGAACCGCTACATCGCACCTTCGCTCTCGCTGGATCTCGGCGCGCGCACCGACTTCACCATCCTGACGAGCTTCCAGGAACGCGGTTACATCCGCCAGCAAGGCTTGCCGCTGTCGGGATCGATCACCGGCAACATCAACGGCAGCCTTCCGCGCAGCCTGTTCATCGGCGAACCGACGGCAAAGCCGTACAACGCCATCGAAACACGTCTGGGTTATTCGCTGACGCACCGCTTCGACGACGGCTGGACGCTGCACAACAACCTGCGCTGGCAACAATTCACCATGAGCGGCCAACTGATCGCCGCCAACGTGCTCAACGCCAGCAGCCAGACGCTGACGCGCACGGCTACGGACCAGACGTACACCGGCCAGACCTTCACCATGGACACCAACCTGCAGCGCAGCTTCGACACGGCTGTCGGCAAACACGAGGTCACATTCGGCACCGACTACCTGAACACGCGCGAAGACGTGCGTTCGTTCACCTGCACCGTGGCCGCGCTGAACGTCTACAACCCGGTCTACGGCGCGCGCGTGGTCTGCCCGACCACGCCGACCACCAACACCTCCACCACGATCCGCGACCTGGGCATCTACTTGCGCGACCAGATTCGCTTCGGCGATCGCTGGCAACTCGTGGCCGGCCTGCGCCGCGACAACACGGCCACCTATTCGGACAACCTGCGCACCAGCACCCACACCAACAATCCGGCCGGCGCCAACACCGGTTCGGCGGCATTGATGTATGAGGTGGCGCGCGGCGTGCGTCCGTACGTCAGCTACGCCACCTCGTTCTATCCCAACAGCGGCACCGACGCGAGCGGCAACACCTTCAAACCGGAAACCGGCAAACAGGTGGAAGCCGGCGTCAAAGTGGAAATGGATGAAGGCCGCACCAACCTGAACATGGCGGTCTTCGACCTGCACCGCCGCAATGTGCTGGTCAGCGACACCGCCAACACGGGCTTTAGCGTCGCGGTCGGCGAACAACGTTCGCGCGGTTTCGAAATCGGTCTCACCTCGGATTTCAAAAACGGCCTGAGCCTGATCGCTGGCTATGCCTACACGGCAGCGACGGTCACCGACGACGGCGGCCAGAGCGTCACCACCGTCGGCCAATGGCTGGACAACGTGCCGCGCCACAGCTTCAACACCAGCGCGCGCTACCGCTTCAAGGGCGAGTTGAACGGCTGGGAGCTCAACGGCGGCGTGCGCGGACAAAGCATGCAGCGCACCAGCGGCTACCGCTTGCCCGGTTATGTCGTCGCCGACGCCGGCGTGGCCTACAACGCCGCACGCTGGCGCGCCGCGCTGAACGTGAAGAACCTCTTCAATACCGAATACTACGCCGGCGGCGTCGCGCGCGCGGTGGCGCTGGGAGACGACCGCACCATCATGCTGACCCTGGGATATCGATACTAAACCGCCCTGTTCATGACGCATCCCACATACGAACGCCCGATGAATTGCATCGGGCGTTCGTATTTTTCACGCCGGCTTGACGCAGAAATCGAGATCGGCGTCGGACTCCTTGTCGTCTTTGCTCTTTCAACCGTCGCTTCGCGCGTCGGCAGAGAGCGGTTTGGCGCTAAGGAGCATCGTTACGTCAGCTTTTGATTCATTTTTTCGAAGATCAAACTCCCCTATTCCACACCAGCGAATACGCAATGCCCCACATGATGACTGCGATCAGTCCGTCAAGAATGCGCCACGCCACCGGCCGTGCAAACAA
Source organism: Herbaspirillum sp. CF444 (assembly GCF_000282135.1). GTDB lineage: Bacteria > Pseudomonadota > Gammaproteobacteria > Burkholderiales > Burkholderiaceae_D > Herbaspirillum. Next base: position 62,231 of record NZ_AKJW01000077.1, on the reverse strand, counting down.
GGGTTGCAACAGCCGCGCACCGTAGCCCAGCGAAAAGAAAAACAGCAGCGAGCTCACGCTGGCGCCAAACGCAAAAGCAATCTTCTGTCCGTCGTATTGCGTGGAGATCGAGCCGATCAGGAACAGCGTATCGAGATAAACGTGAGGATTGAACCAGGTCAGGGCCAGGCAGATCAGCAGCGTCTTTTTCAGCGACTGCGGAGTGGCGTCGCTTGCGGCCAGGGCCGCCGAAGATCTCAACGCCGACCACAAGCTTCTGGCGCCATAGGCGAACAAGAAGGCGGCGCCGATGTAACGCATGGCTTGCTCCAGCCACGGCAGCCAGACAATGACGACGTCGAAGCCGGCAATGCCGGCAAGGATCAGCATCGTATCGGAGATAAAGCAGGTCAGGCAGATCAGGAAGACATGCTCGCGCCGCAGTCCCTGGCGCAACACGAAGGCGTTCTGGGAACCGATGGCGAGGATCAGCGAAAGGCTGAGACTGAATCCGGCGGTGGAGGCTTTGAATGCGTCGATCATGTTGAAGAATGCCCGCGGCGACAAATCCGCTACCTTACACCGGATCGCCGTCATTGGCATCTGCGCGCTCGTCCCTGCCGCCGCCGTCGAAGTGAGGGATGTGCGAGAGACGTGCGAAAAAGGTACGAGATATGTGCAGCGAATCAGGAAGCCATGCGCTACCATTGCCGTTAATCGAACTCTGCAATCGACCGCGCGCCTCCGTCCGAAGCATCAGCCCGATGCATCAGCCACGCGACGCCGCGGAAGCTAAAGCCACCGCCACCGCATGACAACGAAACCATTGGTTCTACCCAACGACGATGCGAGCCGACGCCCCGCGCCGAGGCTCGCCGAAACCGTCTATGAAAAACTGCGCGACGACATCTTCGCCTTCCGTTTGCTGCCCGGCGACCGCTTTGCCGAGAACGACGTCGCCGAGCGACTGCAAGTCTCGCGCACGCCGGTGCGCGAAGCGTTGATGCGGCTGCAAAGCGAGGGACTGGTGCGCGGCTATTTCCGCAACGGATGGGAAGTGGTGCCGATCGACTTCTCCCGTTTTGCCGCCCTCTACGACCTGCGCGAAATGATCGAGCTGCACGCAGTGCGCCGCCTGTGCGATCCGGGCAGGCCGGCGTCCGCCCGCGAAACGCTGCTGGCCGAAGCCGGCGCCGTCTGGCGCGTGACGACCAGAAAGCGCTCGAAAGACGGACTCGCCGTCGCCGCGCTGGACGAACAATTCCATCTGGCACTGGTCGCCGCCGCCGGCAACCCGGAGACCGACGCCGTCTACCGGCAAGTCACCGAACACATCCGCATCATGCGGCGCCTGGACTTTGCCTACGGCGACTGCATCGCCGACACCTACGACGAACACGTCGCCATCCTCGATGCCATCGCCGCCGGCGACGCCGCGCAAGCCGGCGCACTGGTCGAACGCCACATCAAGGACAGCCACGCCGTCGTCGAACAAATCACCATCGACCGGCTGGAACATGTCCGCACCGAGATGGCCCAGCATCCCTCCCCGGCACCCGCGCGGCGCAAACGCTTCGGCTGAAGCACGCATTTAGTGCAAGCTGCCGGGCGCTGAAAACCGCGCCCAGCCTGCACTTCCTCTGATTCACCTCCCGATTTCCTCGCGCCCCTGCTGGTGTTCTCCGGCATTTCTCCGGCATGCATGGCGTTCTTCCATCGCGCTCATGCAATGCATGTCCAATGGCATGAATCCTGCATTCGTTCGTCGCGAATTTATGCATACATAAATTGACACCCCATCGGCAACGCGCTCCATCCCTCTTTCTTCAGGAGAAACGCATGACCACTCTGACCGACACATCCGCCCCCGCCAGCACGCAGGGCCTGCTCCAGAACCGCTGGTTCCAGCTGCTGATCAGCCTGATCTGCATGATGGCGATCTCCAGTCCGCAATACGTGTGGACGCTGTTCACCAAACCGCTCGCCGCCAAACTCGGCGTGCCGCTGTCCGAACTGCAGATCACCTTTTCCATGCTGATCGTGCTGCAAACCTTCTTCTCGCCGTTCCAGGGCGGCCTGATCGAACGTTTCGGCGCGCGTCGCCTGATTTCCATCGGCACGGTCATGTCGGGCCTGAGCTGGGTGCTGGCGTCGCAAGCCTCCAGCATCGGCATGCTCTACCTGAGCTACGGCCTGGTCGGCGGACTCGGCACCGGCATCGTGTATGTCGGCGTGGTCGGCCAGATGGTGCGCTGGTTCCCTGACCGCCGCGGCTTTGCGGTCGGCATGGTCGCCGCCGGTTACGGCATGGGCGCTATCCTGACCACCTTCCCGATCTCGTCCGCACTCGCCGGCCAGGGCCTGGAAAGCACGCTATGGCAGTTCGGCCTGATCTTCGCCGTGATCGGCGTGATCGCCTCGCAAGCGCTGCGTTCGCCCGACCCGATGACGGCGCTGCCGGCAACGCGCGTCGCGCAATCCACCGGCAACGACCTGACGCCGCGCCAGATGCTGCGCACGCCGCTGTTCTGGCTGATGTTCTGCATGATGACCATGATGTCCACCTCGGGCCTGATGGTGACCTCGCAAATGGCCAGCTTCGCGCGCGACTTCGGCGTCGCCAACGTGATGGTGTTCGGCCTCGCCGCCCTGCCGCTGGCGCTGACCATCGACCGCCTGACCAATGGCTTGACGCGTCCCTTCTTCGGCTGGGTATCGGATCATTTCGGTCGTGAGAACACCATGTTCTTCGCCTTCGCCCTCGAAGGCATCGCCATGGCGCTGTGGCTCATGACGCGCGAGAACGCGGTGCTGTTCGTGCTGTTGTCGGGCGTGGTGTTCTTCGGCTGGGGCGAGATCTTTTCACTGTTCCCGTCGACGCTGACCGACACCTTCGGCACGCGCAACGCGACGGCCAACTACGGCTGGCTGTATATCTCGCAAGGTATCGGATCGATCCTCGGCGGACCGCTGGCGGCGCTGATGCACGAGAAGACCGGTAGCTGGCATCCGGTGTTTGGCACGGCGATTACGCTGGATATTCTGGCTGCGGTGTTGGCGTTGGTGGTGTTGAAGCCTTGGCGGAAGCGGTATTTGAAACAAACATCCTCACTATGAGTTGGTAAATTCATCAATTCACATTAGAGATCGCATTACTTTATCCAGCAACGCGATCTCACACGCATACATGAAACCAATCACGGTTTAGTAACGTCCCCAAGGCAAATGATATTGTCTATTTCAGGTCGTCAGAAAATCATCTTTTTATTGCTCAATACCTATAGAATCTCAAAAAATATTCTATAAACAGGCAAACATCAAAGATGAGCAATTTTGATAATCCAGCAGAACGACTGTTGCTAATTTTAAGAAAAGGTAAAACGTTTTCATCTGCCAATCCGTGCTTAGCAGGTTGGAAAATGGTACTTATGACAAACGATCTTTCGACCATGCTCGCTCGTTTAGGGAATGTCATGAAACTTCCATACCAAGTTGTTGAGATGGCGACACAAACAATCCCAACAGAGAGTGAGAGTTGGGATTATTGGTTTCCTAAAATCAACGAAGGCTTCAGTACACAAAACCTAAGTGGTCAGTGGCAAACGTTTATAGGCCATATTGACGATCACACGTTGCGATACTTAAGTATGACTTCACGCTTATTGAATTCGTCTTCTAGCCAGAAAGTGATTGAAGAGGTGGAACTAAAGGAAATCAAAGCAAAGCTAGTAGCCATTTTAGAATCGTTGATAGAGCAAACTAATATTCCGACGTCAGTACTGTCGTTTGTTCACCGTACGCTTCATAGTTTGATTGAAAGCATTGATCAATATTTCATAACGGGGGCCTTGCCTATTTCCGATATGACAGACAGTGCGCTTGGACATGCGCTATTAAATCCAGAATATAGAGATTTTTTAAAAGAAAATTCTCTAGGAAAAGCATATATAGAAACCGTAATAGTCCTTGCCAAAGAAATCGTGAAAGCGACCAATAAAGATACTCAAATCGAAATGGGCCCTATTGATAGGCTAATTGGTTTCTAAACGGTGCGTTCAATCAGCGTTTTTTTAATACATACTCTCCCCAGTAGGGAAGTTTGATTTTGTAAACTTCTTGGGATCTTTCGCGTAACCGATGGACAAGGGGCACTCCACGTTCCTCGGCTCTAGTTATGGTTTCAAGGCAGCGCTTTAATCGCGCAGACAACTCATGCGGTGACATATCATGGTGATCATGTACCACTTTGAGAGCCATTCGAAACGCCCTAATCTGCTGATAGGTGAACACTACGTCTTCAACTAGTTCAATGCCCAACAATCCAATTTTTCCTACCATTTCTTCATAAACGGGATCATTGGGTGGTTCCCAAGGCCTCAAAATTGGACTACTACCGGACTCAGCGGCAACGATGAGTCCAGTCAGCATATCCTTAATAAGTGGAATACTTACGGCATGCGAGCTCAGCTCTCCAGATATTGCGGCTGCAATTGCACTCCCATCTGAAAAACGGCGATATCGCTCAGCTGTAAAGTTCGCTAAATATCCGACTATAACTGTTCCACAAACAGTTATTACTGGTGCGTAAAAGCTATCCATTGTCAGCGCCTCTTGAAAATTTAGTTTTTTATAGTTAGAAGATAAGTGCTCATCGCCACCTCCCATCGCCGCAGATTGTGCACATCAGTCCGTTTCAGAGTCTTCATAAAATCAGCAAATTTTTAGATTTGTTCAATAAATTAGAACTGCTGTAGTTTCCTATTGGATCAAAAGAAAAGGTGCGCCGCAGCGCACCCCAGTCAGGTCTCAGAGGTATGACTCCCCCTTAATATACCCGGCGCGCAGCGAACTGCGGGTCTGAGTATCCGATTGCCGGCTTGGCATTTTATTGATTAATGATGCGCGCCACCGCCGAGATAAGCTGCCTGGACCGCCGGGTCGTTCTGCAGTTTGTCGGCCGGGCCGTGTACGGAGATTTTGCCGTTTTCCAGTACATAGCCGTAGTCGGCGACGTTCAGTGCCGCAGCGGCGAATTGCTCCACCAGCAGCATCGTAATGCCCTGCTCTTTCAGACGCAGGATGATGCGGAACACTTCGTCGACCAGGATGGGCGCGAGACCCATCGAGGGTTCGTCCAGCAGGATGACTTCCGGATTGAGCATGACGGCGCGGGCCATGGCGAGCATTTGCTGTTCGCCGCCGGACAAGGTGCCGGCCAGTTGCGTCTGGCGCTCCTTGAGGCGTGGGAACAGTTCCAGCGCGCGTTCCAGGTCGTGGGAGATGTCGCCTTTGGGACGGGCGCGTGTGAAGCGCGGGAAAGCGCCCAGCAGCAGGTTGTCGGTGACGCTCATGGTGGCGAAGACGCGGCGGCCTTCGGGCGAATGGGCGAGACCGGCGCGCGCGATCTTGTGCGAGTCCTGGCCGGTGACGTCTTTACCGCCGAGGGTGACGGTGCCGCCCTTCGGCTTGATCATGCCGGAGATGGCGCGCATGGTGGTGGTTTTGCCGGCGCCGTTGGAGCCGATCAGGGTGACCACTTTGCCTTTCGGTACTTCCATCGAAATACCGTGCAGCACTTCAACCTTGCCGTAAGCGGCTTGCAAATTCGAAATCGTCAACATCTCAAGCTCCCGCGGTGGTTGGTGTGGCGTCGCCGGCGCTGCCGCCGAGGTAGGCTTCGATCACCTTGGGATCGGCCTGCACCTGGGCCGGCTTGCCTTCGGCGATCTTCTGGCCGAAATCGAGCACGGTGACGGTGTCGCAGATCGACATGACGACGTCCATATGATGCTCGATGAGGATGATGGTGATGCCGACATCGCGGATCTTGCGGATGATGGCGACCAGTTCCTTGATGTCGGGCGCGGTGAGGCCGGCGGCCGGTTCGTCGAGCAACAGCAGGCTGGGATTGAGGCCCAGCGCGCGGCCGATTTCGAGCAGGCGCTGTTTGCCGTACGGCAGGTTGCGCGCTTCTTCGTTGGCGAGGTCGGCGAGGCCGACGAACTCCAGGATGGCGGCGGCGCGTTCGCGTGCGGCTTGCTCTTCACGCTTGTAACGCGGACTTTGCACCATGACGTCGGCGACGTTGCTGTTGAAGGTGTGGTGCAGGCCGACCAGGACGTTTTCGGTGGCGGTCATTTCGCCGAACAGCTGGACGTTCTGGAAGGTGCGCGCCACGCCGCCCAGGGCGATGGCCGATGGCGTCTGTCCGGTGATGCCGCGGCCGTCGTATTCGACGGCGCCGTCGGTCGGACGATAGATGCCGGTGAGGACGTTCATCATGGTGCTCTTGCCGGAACCGTTGGGGCCGATCAGGCCGTGCACGGTGCCCTTGCGAACGTCGAGGTCGACCTTGTTCAGGGCTTTGAGGCCGCCGAACTGCATCAGCACCTGGTTGACCTTGAGCAGGGTTGCGCCGTTGTCCTTGACGGCGGCGGTGGTGATGACGGCTTCGGTTTTGTTGCCGGCGATTTGCTGCGCCAATGGGACGCGCTTGCTGAACATGCGGCCGAACAGGCTGCGGCAGAAACCGACGATGCCGTCCTGCAGGTAGTAGACCACGAACAGCGTCATCAGGCCGAAGATGGTGAGGCGCCAGTCGGTGATGTTTTCCAGCTTGTAGGAGAAGCCGGCCATCAGCACGGTGGCGACCACCGGGACGGCGATTTCGCGCGGGGTCTTGGTTTTCTTGACGACCGAGGCGATGCCGCCGACCACCACGATCACCGCCGCGACGGTGGCGATCTGGCGGAACAGTTCGATGTCCGACAGCAGGCTCGGCAGCATGACCACGATCAGGGCGCCGATGAGCGAACCGATGCGCGACTTGCGGCCGCCCATGATCACCGCCAGCAGGAACAGGATGGTCAGCTCGAAGTTGTAGGTATTGGGCGAGATGTACTCTTCCGAATACGCGTACAGGCAACCGGACAGGCCGGCCAGCGCGGCGCTGATGATGAAGGCGTAGACCTTGTAGCGATACACCGAGACGCCCATGCAGTCGGACGCGATCGGGCTGTCGCGCAATGCCTGGAAGGCGCGGCCGAGGTTGGAGCGCAGGATGCGATGGACCACGATCAGCGACAGCACCATAAGGATGGCGACGACGTAGAAGAACTGGACTTCCGTCATCTTGACGGCGCCGAGCATCGGCTTGGCGACCTTGATGCCCATCGGACCTTCGGTGAGGAAAGTCATTTCGTTGATGAGGATCTGGATGATGGTGCCGAAGGCCAGCGTGACCATCGCCAGATACGGACCGGTCACGCGCAGGGCAGGCAGCGCGAGGATCGCGCCGAACACGGCGGTGACGGCGATGCTGGCCGGCATCACGATCAGGAACGGCAGGCCGAGCTTGAAGTACAGCACGCCCGCGGTGTACGAGCCGATGCCGAACAGCCCGGCGTGGCCGAGCGACACCTGGCCGGTGTAGCCGACCACGATGTCCAGGCCGAACAGCAGGATCGCGTAGATGAGGATGGTTTCGGCCAGGTGCAGGTAGTAAGGATTGCGCACCACCTGCGGCAGCACCGCCAGCGCGGCGATGCCGAGGATGGAAATGAGGAGGATTTTCTTGTTCATGTTCATCAGACCTTCTTGATCGCAGTTTTGCCGAACAGGCCTGCAGGTTTGACCGCCAGCACGAGCAGGAGCAGCAGCAGCCCGGGGACTTCCTTGTAGCCGGTCGAGATGTAGAAGCCGGTGACGGTTTCGGCGATGCCGAGGATCAGGCCGCCGACGATGGCGCCCATGCCCGAGGTCAGGCCGCCGATGATCGCCACCGCAAACGCCTTGAGGCCGAGCGCGGCGCCCATCGTTGCGCCGGTCAGCGTCAGCGGCGCGACCAGCACGCCGGCAAAGGCTGCCGTTGCCGAGGACAATGCGTAGGAGAATGTGATCACCATGCTGGTGTTGATGCCCATCAGGCCGGCGGCGTCGCGGTCGTTCGATGTGGCGACGACGGCTTTGCCGTAGATCGATTTGCGGTTGAAGATTTCAACCGCGAGCATGATGGCGAGCGCGCCGACCACGACCAGGACTTGCATCGGCTGCACGTTGGCGCCGAGGATCTGGAACGGTGCGCCGGACAGCGGACTCGGGAACGGCAGGTCATCCTTGCCCCAGATGTTTTCCGCGACGTTCTTGAAGATGATCGCGAGCGCGATGGTCGACATGATCCAGCCGAATTCGGACTTGATCTTGATCGCGGGACGCACGCCTATCCATTCGACGAACATGCCTTGCAGCGCGCCGAACACCAGCACGATGGGGATCATCAGCCAATAATTGAGATAGGGGCCGCCGTGTATGTTGCCGACCACGGAAAGGCCGACCAGTGCGCCCAGCATCAACGCTTCGCCCTGGCCGAAGTTCAGGGTGCCGGAAGTGGCGAAGGTGAGTTGATAACCGAAGGCGATCACCGCGTAGATCATGCCTAACGCGATGCCGCTGAAAACCAGCTGTAACAGAATATCCATTATTTCTACCCAAGAAGCGGCTGCCATTGAATGGCGGGTTGAGCTTGCCGCGATTGTTAACCGGTAAGAACAGGAAGAACGGGAAGAATACTGCCGGGCGCCGGCAAGGAGTGGCGTACAAGCTGCTGCACGCATGCGCCCTGCCCTTGCCTTGGCGTTGCCCGACGCTGGACGCCGGACGCCCGGCCGTTTGAGCCGCTGCATTCCCGACGCCGCCGCGAACTTCCTTCACTTCCGATACAAGTTAAAAAATCGTCAACAGACCCTGCGAAAAAGGCCAGTCCCCGGATCGCAAGGACTGGCCTTTATGCTTTAACGACAAATCACACTGCCGTCAGATTTTTATTTGCCGAGGATGACGCGACCGTTTTTCACTTCGCCCATGACGACGTTGTTCGGCTTGATCGCTTCGTGGTCGGTATGGCTAAACGGTTTGTCATAGGTAGTCACGACGCCTTCGACCTTGGTGTTCAGGTTTTCCAGCGCTGCGCGGACCTTCTCGCCATCGGTGGTGCCGGCTTGCTTGATGGCGGCAGCCAGCAGGTAGATCGAGTCGTAGCCTTGGGCGGCGGACACGGCCGATGGAATACGATCGACCTTGTAAGCTTTTTGGTAGGCTTCGATGAAGGCTTTGCGCTTAGGCGTGTTGCCGTCCTGGATGAAAGTCTGCGGCATGCGGGCGCCGTTGCCGTTCTTGCCGGAATTGTCGATGAAATTGCCCATCGACAGCGGCCAGCTGCCGATGATGGGCACGTGCCAGTTCAGCTTTTCCATGCCGTTGGCGATTTGCGCCAGTTCAGGGCCGATGCCGTAGGTCAGCACGACTTGCGCGCCGCCTTGCTTCGACTTGAGCAACTGTGCCGTCATGTCGACGTCTTTGATGTTGTACTTCTCGATGGCGACCGGCGTGATCTTTTTGGCAGCCAGGACTTTTTCCAGATCCTCGCGACCGAGCTGGCCGTAGTTGGTGGAGTCGGCCAGGATCGCGACCTTGGTGAATTTTTGCTTGTCGACCGCTTCGTCGGCGATCATCTTGGCTTGAATGCCGTCAGCTGCCGAAGTGCGGAAGATGTAGTTGGCCGGATCTTTTTCGAATTGCTTGGTGATGACGCTGCCGGTGGCAACGTTATTGATCACGGGAATCTTGGCTTCCTGGTAGAAGCGTTGCGAGGCCAGTGCGACGCCGGTGTTGATGAAGCCGACGGTGGCGACGACTTTTTCCTTGTTGATCAGCTCTTGCGCAACCTGGACGCCGCGTTCGTTCTTGGCTTCGTCATCGCGCTCGATCAGTTGCAACTGACGCCCCAGCACGCCGCCGGAGGCGTTGATGTCGGCCACCGCCAGCTTGACGCCGTCGCGCATGGAGGCGCCCATCGGTGCGGAACCGCCGGTGAAGGGGCCGGACACGCCGATCTTGATCGGATCAGCGGCCTGGCTGGAAAGGGAAAGGCTAAGCAGTGCTGCTGCAACCAAAGCGTGGGTCTTGTATGACATTTGTCTTCCTCCTGGTGTAATTATCTTGGTTGGCCATCTTTATGTGGTCTAACTCAATTCTTGCCGGGCCGTCAGTTGTTTTGCGGCACCGTTATCGTCGCTGATTCTGTCCCATCTACCTTTCTCGAAACTTACAACTTCGTCAGGATTCGACGGATGCTGTCAGGCAGAGAAACCGATTTTTCTTCTTTGAAATTGACCCACACGATCTTGGCTCCGCCCTCAGCATAGATGATTTCCGGCTGGTCGACACGCCGGATCTCATAGGTAGTTTCCACACTCGAGCGGCCCGGCTCCAGGGCGAACATGCGGATCTCGATGTCGGCCGGATACTTGAGCTGGCGCCGGAAGGTGCACTGGGCATTGACGATCACCGGGCCGAGCCCGTCTTCCACCATGCCGCCGATGGCGGACTCCAGCCATTCGATACGGGTCTGCTCCATGTAGCGGAAATAGACGGTGTTGTTGACGTGACCGAAGGCGTCCATGTCGCCCCAGCGGATCTTCATGTTGGCAGTATGAATCAGGATTTTGTCGCTCATCGGGATCTTGCCTTTCTATCGAGTCGCCTGGCGGCTCAAGTCATTGTTGAATTTATTTCATCGTTGCTGCGTTTTTTCAAGACCGGAATACCCTTCGATTTTGCCGGACAGCATCATTGCCTTAATTCCATGCAAGGATAAGGGAATTGGCAAAAATCAAATAAAATATCGCGAGGCTTGGCGACGAGAACATATTTTGCGATTCAGACTAGCATTCTCTCGCAAAATACTGAACAATAGCACGATCGTTCGCAAATATTCCAACCAAAACATTACGGGACACTCCATGACTCAAACTCAAGACCTGCTGGCGCAATACGGTCCGCGCGAAGCGATGGAATACGACGTCGTCGTTGTCGGCGGCGGTCCGGCCGGATTGTCTTCCGCCATCCGGATCAAGCAACTGGCCGCCGAAGCCGGCAAGGAAGTGTCGGTCTGCGTGCTGGAAAAAGGCAGCGAAGTCGGCGCCCATATCCTGTCCGGCGCGGTCATGGATCCGCAGGCGATCACCGAATTGTTTCCCAACTGGAAAGAGCTCGGCGCCCCGCTCAATACCGAAGTCACCGAAGACCGCTTTCTTTTCCTCTCCGCCGGCAAGGCATACAAGACGCCGTCCTGGGTGCTGCCGGCTTGTTTCCAGAATCACGGCAACTACGTCATCTCGCTGGCCAACGTCGTGCGCTGGCTGGGCCAGCAGGCTGAAGCGCTGGGCGTGGAAGTCTTCCCCGGCTTTGCGGCGGCGGAAATCCTGTACAACGACGACGGCTCGGTCAAGGGCGTCGCCACCGGCAACATGGGCGTGGACCGCCATGGCGAGCCGACCGGTGCTTTCCAGTTGGGCATGGAACTGCATGCGAAATACACTTTTTTCGCAGAAGGCGCACGCGGCCATCTGGGCAAGCAGTTGATCAGCAAGTACAAACTTGACGCCGGCAAGGATCCGCAAACTTACGCCATCGGCATCAAGGAAATCTGGGAAATCGATCCGAAGATGCACAAGCCCGGCCTTGTCGTGCACACCGCCGGCTGGCCGCTCGATAGCAGCACTTACGGCGGCTCTTTCCTGTATCACCTGGAAAATAATCAGGTCGCCGTCGGTTACGTGATCGGTCTGGCTTATGAAAACCCTTACCTGTCGCCATACGAAGAATTCCAGCGTTATAAAACGCATCCGGAAATCCGCAAGTTCTTTGAAGGCGGCAAGCGTTTGGCTTACGGCGCGCGTGCGATCACGGCCGGCGGTTTGCAATCGCTGCCGAAACTGACCTTCCCGGGCGGCGTGCTGATCGGCTGCGATGCAGGCTTCCTGAACGTGTCGCGCATCAAGGGCAGCCATGCCGCCATCAAGACCGGCATGCTGGCCGCCGAGGCGGTTTTCGAGGCATTGAACGGCGGTCGCCAGTACGACGAGCTGACGGCGTACAGCGCGGCGTTTGAAAAGTCCTGGTTGCATGAAGAACTGTACAAGGCACGCAACTTCAAGCCGTCGATAAGCAAGGGCCTGTACACCGGCACGCTGCTGGTCGGCATCGACCAGGTGCTGTTCGGCGGCAAGGCGCCGTGGACCTTGCATCACTCGCATGCGGACCATGAATGCCTGAAACCGGCTGCGGACTTCTCGCCGATTGCCTATCCGAAACCGGACGGCAAGCTGACCTTCGATCGCCTGTCGTCGGTGTTCATCTCCAACACGAATCACGCGGAAGACCAGCCGATCCATTTGACGCTGAAAGACGCTTCAGTGCCGGTCGGCGTCAACCTGGCGAAGTATGCAGGCCCGGAAGCGCGTTACTGCCCTGCCGGCGTGTATGAGTTCGTGAAGAACGACGACAATACGGACCGCCTGCAGATCAATGCGCAGAACTGCGTGCATTGCAAGACCTGCGACATCAAGGACCCGACGCAGAACATCGTGTGGGTGACGCCGGAAGGCGGCGGCGGACCGAACTATTCGAACATGTAAATCAGTTTTTCGCTTCAAACAAAAAACGGCGCTTCGATCCAACGAAGCGCCGTTTTGGTTTCGGCACGGGCATGACAGCGAGGCAGTCGGATTTCATTTAGTATGGCCTTTCCCATAAAGACCACCTTCGCTGACGAGGACCATAAAAATGATACGGAGACTTGCCCTGGGCATCATCGTCCCCTTGCTGCTTTCATCTTCCCTGCTGCCTGCCGCGGCCTACGCCGCCGGCTATCCGCAGCAACGCGAAAGCGACTGGATTGCGCCCTCCTTCACCTTCCACACCGGCGAGACGCTGAACAATTTCAAACTGCATTACATCACCGTCGGGGATCCGGCCAATCCGGCGGTGCTGCTGCTGCACGGCACCTATCGCAGCGGCGCTGATTTCGTCGGCAAGGACTTCGCCGGCGAGATGCTGGGCCCTGGACAAGCGCTGGATGCAAGCAAGTACTACGTCATCATGCCGGACGCCATCGGCGTCGGAAAGTCGGCCAAGCCGTCCGACGGGCTGCGCGCAAAATTCCCGCAATACAATTACGCCGACATGGTGCTGGCGCAATATCGTCTGGTGACCGAAGGCCTGGGCATCAAACATCTGCGCCTGGTCATGGGTAACTCCATGGGCGGCATGCAGACGTGGATGTGGGGCGAGATGTATCCGTCGATGATGGACGGGCTGGTGCCGATGGCGTCGCAACCGATCGAGATGGCGAGCCGCAACTGGATGATGCGGCGCATGCTGGTGGAATCCATCAGGCAGGATCCGGCATGGAACGGCGGCAACTACACTACGCAGCCGCCCTCGCTGCGTCTGGCCAATACCATGTTCGGCATCGCCACCGCCGGCGGTACACTTGCCTACCAGGCATTGGCGCCGACGCGGGCGCAGGCCGACAAGATCGTGGATGACCGATTGAATGCACCGGTGACGGCCGATGCCAACGACTTCATCTATCAATGGGGATCGTCGGCCGATTTCAATGCCATGCCGAACCTGACGCGCATACAGGCGCCGGTGCTGGCGATCAATTCCGCCGACGACGAACGCAATCCGCCGGAGACCGGGACGATGGTCGCCGCCATGAAGCAATTGAAGAATGCCGAGTTGTATCTGATCCCGGCGAGCGCAGAAACGCGCGGCCACGGGACGACGAGCTTTTCGAAGTTCTATGCGAAACAGGTCGGCGCGTTTCTGAAAACACTGCCGCAGCGCTAAGTTGGCTGATCTCCAAAATGAAAAAGGCTTCGATGCGTATCGAAGCCTTTTGCTTTTGCGGCACGAGCGGATTGCGGATTACACACTTGGCAATGACCATTGCCCATTGATGATTTTTTCCAGCCAGAAGGCGCCGATCACGGTCTTGACGTCGGTTACCTTGCCGAGCCGGACTTGTTCCAGCAATTCGGACAGTGGCGCCTTGTAGATATCGAGGAACTCGCCTTCGTCGAGCTTGCGCTCGCCCGCAGTCAGGCCGCGCGCAAGATAGATGTCCAGATGTTCGTCCGAATAGGCGATGGCATTGTGGATGGTGCAGACGAATTGCCAGTCGGTGGCGGTATAGCCGGTCTCTTCCCGGAGTTCGCGCTTGGCGCACTCCAGATGGTCCTCGCCCGGATCGATCTTCCCTGCCGGGAATTCGATGAACACCTGATCGAGCGGATAGCGGAACTGTCTTTCCAACAGCACGGAGCCGTCTTCAAACAACGGGAGAATGACTACGGCCCCCGGATGCTTGATGTGTTCGCGCACGGCCTGCTTGCCGTCGGGCAGAAGAATCTTGTCGCGCTGGACTTTGAGGAAGTGCCCTTCGTAGACCAGCTCGCCGTCTACTTTGCTTTCTTTGAGATGAGTATCCATGCGGGACCGGTATGCAGTGAAGATGAATGAAAGAACCGAAATGCCTGCACACAGCGCACCGCAGGCGTTTCAGCATCGCTTCAAGAACTGGTTAGGCGTGACTCTTGCGCAGGTAGCGCACTACGTAGCCAGGATACGCCAGCACCAGAAACAGACAGCCGGTGACGGCATAAAATTCCCAGCCCTGCGCAAAAGCATTGCCGATGTTCGCTTCGAAGAAACGGGCAATGCCGCCGACGATGAAGTACAGCACGATGAGTTCAAGCAGTCGCACCCATACCGGCTTGCGGTATGCGGCGGACTTGCTCAGGGGAATCAGCGCGAACAACTGCTGATTAAAGAAAGGCAGGTTGGCGGCCAGGACCGCCAACAGGATGACGCACCAGCTCAGTAAGGATACGTTCACCGGTGGCTTCGCTCAGGCTGCGATGACTTTGCTCAGGAATGTCGCCAGCGTCGTGACGATGGCGCTGGTGCACGCATCCATCAGATGACCGGGCCACAGACCGATGACCAGCGCGGCCAGGCCGTTCAGGCTCAAGGCGATGCGCACGTCGAAGCTTGCCGTGATCTTGCCGCTGTCGGCAGGCTCGTCGAAGTACATGTTCTTGATGACGCGCAGGTAGTAGAACGCGCCCACCAGCGAGAACACGACTGCCAGCACCGCCAGCCAGATCTGACCGGTGCCCAGCACCGCTTGCAGCACCGACAGCTTGGCGTAGAAGCCGACCATTGGGGGAATACCCGCCAGCGAGAACATCAGGATCAGCATGATCGCGGCAAACCATGGGCTGCGTTGATTCAGGCCCTTGAAGTCGTCCAGCGTGTCGGCTTCGAAACCGGAACGCGCCATCAGCAGGATCACGCCGAAAGTGCCCAGCGTGGTCAACACGTAAGTGATGGCGTAGAACAGCGACGAGCTGTAGGCGTTGACGGCCTGGAACAGGTTGCCGTCGACCACGCCCGACATCATGCCGAGCAACATGAAACCCATGTGCGAAATGGTCGAGTAAGCCAGCATGCGCTTGATGTTGGTCTGCGCGATCGCCGTCACGTTACCGATGATGATCGACAACACCGCCAGCACCATCAGCATTTGTTGCCAGTCGATTGCCAACGGCAACAGGCCTTCGACCAGCAGGCGGAACACCATGGCGAACGCAGCCAGCTTCGGCGCGCCGCCGATCAGCAGCGTCATCGGCGTCGGTGCGCCGTGGTAGACGTCCGGCACCCACATGTGGAATGGCACTGCCCCCAGTTTGAACGCCAGACCGGCGACCACGAAGACGATGCCGAAGACCAGCACGTTGCGGTCAACGGTACCGGACACGATGGCGCGGAAGACGTCGTTCAGTTCCAGCGAACCGGTCGCGCCGTACAGCATCGAGATACCGTAGAGCAGGAAACCGGAAGCCAGCGCGCCGAGGATGAAATACTTCATCGCGGCTTCGGTCGAACCGACATTGTCGCGGCGCAGGGCAACCAGCGCATACAGCGACAGCGACATCAGTTCCAGGCCGAGGTAGATCGAGAGGAAGCTGTTGCCGGAGATCATGACCATCTGACCCAGCAGGGAGAACAGCGCCAGTGCGTAGAACTCGCCACCCAGATGACCGCCGCCGACGATGGCGCGGTCGCTGTTGTATTGACGGGCGTAGATCAGCGTCAGGCCGATGGCGAGGTAGGAGAACAGTTTCAGCAGGCTGGACAAGGGGTCCGAAACGAACATGTTGCTGAAGGTGTAGACCGTCTCGCCGCTGGCGTAGTTGGTGAAGGTCAACACTGCGCAGACCACCAGCGCCAGCAAGGACAGCAGGTAGGTGATGACGCGTTTTGCATCCGGCAAAAACATATCGATCAGCAGAATTGCGGAAGTCGCAATCAGCAGAAATATTTCCGGATAGACAGGGATCAGATTCATGTTGTTCATTTAGTTACCGCTTATTTTCGTCCGCGTATTTTGTCCGCTTACCGTTGCCGCCGTTTTCAGCCGTGAGAAACATGTGACCGGCTTGTATCGAAACGTCGTACCGAATTGCCAGTGTCGGCATAGCAATGCTGGCTATGCCGACACTTCTTGCTTAATTAATCTTGGATACCGCCACGTGCTTGAGCAGGTCCGACACCGAAGTCTGCATCGTGTCGGTCACCGGCGCAGGGTACAGACCCATCACCAATACTGCGATTGCCAGCAAGCCGAGGATGAAGAATTCGCGCTTGTTGACGTCGGTCAGTTCTTCAACATGATGATTGGTCACCGCGCCGAAGATCACGCGCTTGGTCAGCCACAACGAATAAGCAGCACCCAGAATCAGCGCGGTCGCCGACAACAGGCCGATCCAGAAGTTGAACTTGACGGCGCCCAGGATCACCATGAATTCGCCGACGAAGCCGGAGGTCGCAGGCAGACCGCAGTTGGCCAGCGAGAACAGGATGAAGAAAGCGGCAAAGCGCGGCATCTTGTTGACCACACCGCCGTACTGCGCGATTTCGCGGGTATGCATGCGGTCGTACAGCACGCCGATGGACATAAACATCGCGCCCGACACGAAGCCGTGGGAAATCATCTGTGCGATACCGCCCTGCACCGCCATGTCGTTGAACATGAAGAAACCCAGCGTGACGAAGCCCATGTGCGCAATCGACGAGTACGCCACCAGTTTCTTCATATCCTGCTGCACCAGCGCGACCAGGCCGATGTAGATCACCGCGACCAGCGACAAGGTGATCATGAAACCGGACAGCGCGTGGCTGGCGTCAGGAGCGATCGGCAGCGAGAAACGCAGGAAACCGTAGGCGCCGAGCTTCAGCATGATGGCCGCCAGCACGATGGAGCCGCCGGTAGGCGCTTCCACGTGGGCGTCCGGCAACCAGGTATGCACCGGCCACATCGGCACCTTGACCGCGAACGCCATCAGGAATGCGAAGAACAACAGTTTTTGCTCGATCATCGACAGCGGCAGTTGATGCCATGTCGGTATTTCAAAGCTGCCGCCGGAGACGATGTACAGATAGATCAGCGCGATCAGCATCAGCAACGAGCCGAGCAAGGTGTACAGGAAGAACTTGAACGCCGCATACACGCGGTTGGCGCCGCCCCACACGCCGACGATGATGAACATCGGGATCAGGGTCGCTTCGAAGAACACGTAGAACAGCATGCCGTCCAGCGCCGAGAACACGCCGATCATCAGGCCGGACAGGATCAGGAAAGCGCCCATGTATTGCGCCACGCGCTTCTGGATCACTTCCCAGCCGGCCAGCACCACGATGACCGTGATGAAGGCGGTCAGCGGAATGAACCACAGCGACAGGCCGTCGATGCCGAGGAAATAGCTGATGTTGAAGCGATCGATCCAAGGCGTCTTCTCGACGAACTGGTAACCGTGCGCGGCTGCATCGAAATGCATGACCAGCGGAATCGTGACCAGCAGGCTGACGACGGCGCCGAGCAGCGACAGCCAGCGCGCGATGGATGGATTTTCGTCGCGGCCCACTGCCAGGACGAGCACGCCAAACGCGACCGGACACCAGATCGCAAGGCTAAGGAGAGGAAAAGTTGACTGCATCATGGTTGTTTTTAACTTTACGCCAACTTATTTGGCAAACGGAAACGGCATGAACCAAACCAGGAAACCCAGCACCCCGATAATCATCACGAAAGCGTAATGGTAGATGTAACCGGATTGCCACAGGCGCGTGACTTTCGAGAACCAGTTGACTACCTTGGCGCTGCCGTTGACGACCAGGCCGTCGATCAGGCCCTTGTCGCCGACAGTCCACAGGCCGGTGCCCAGCAGGCGTGCGCCGCCGGCAAACACGACCTCGTTGAACTTGTCCATGTAGTACTTGTTGTCCAGGATGGTGTAGATCACGCTGAACTTTTCCTTGAACCAGGCCGGAACGCGCGGGTTGACCATGTAGAAGTAGTACGCCACGACGACGCCTGCAATCGCCAGCCACAACGGCGCCGATGTCAGCGAGTGCACCGCCATCGCGACAGGGCCGTGGTATTCCTCGGCCAGCTCTTCGAGCGCCTTGTGGTTTTCGCCAATGAAAATCACGTTCTTGAAGAAATCGCCGAAGATCATCGGCGAGATCGCCAGGAAACCGATGATGACCGAGGGAATCGCCAGCAGGATCAGCGGCAGCGTCACCACCAGCGGCGACTCGTGCGGCTTCTGCCCCGGGGCCAGACCGTGGTGCTCATGGTCGTCATGAGCGTGGTCGTCATGACCGTGCGCGTCGTGTGCATGATCCTCATGCGCAGCGTGTGCGGCAACCGGCGCATGGTGATCGTCATGACCATGTTCCTTGCCGAAACGCTCTTCACCGTGGAACACCATGAAGTACATGCGGAAGGAGTAGAACGCCGTCACGAACACGCTGGCCAGCACGGCAAAGTAGGCAAAACCGGAACCTGGCAGATGCGACGCGGCGGCGGCCTCAATGATGCTGTCCTTCGAGTAGAAACCGGAGAAGAACGGCGTACCGATCAGCGCCAGCGAACCGAGCAGCGACGTGATCCAGGTGATCGGCATGTGCTTGCGCAGGCCGCCCATGTTGCGCATGTCCTGATCATGGTGCATGCCAATGATGACCGAACCCGCGCCGAGGAACAGCAAGGCCTTGAAGAACGCGTGCGTCATCAGGTGGAACACCGCGACCGAATAGGCCGAGGCGCCCAGCGCGACAGTCATGTAACCCAGCTGCGACAGCGTCGAATACGCCACCACGCGCTTGATGTCGGTTTGCATCGTGCCGAGGAAACCCATGAACAGCGCGGTAATCGCACCGATCACCAGGATCACGGACAAGGCCGTATCGGACAACTCGAACAGCGGCGACATGCGCGACACCATGAAGATGCCGGCGGTGACCATCGTCGCCGCGTGAATCAGCGCGGAAATCGGGGTCGGGCCTTCCATCGAGTCCGGCAGCCAGACGTGCAGCGGGAATTGCGCCGACTTACCCATCGCGCCGACGAACAGGCAGATACATGCCACGGTCAGCAGCATCCAGTCGGTGCCGGGCAAGGTCAGTTGGGCCAGCTCGCCGCGCTTGGCGAACACTTCGCCGTAATTCATGGAACCGGCATAGGCCAGCAGCAGGCCGATGCCGAGGATGAAGCCGAAGTCGCCGACGCGGTTGACCAGGAAGGCCTTCATGTTGGCCTTGATCGCGGTCGGACGGGTGTACCAGAAACCGATCAGCAGGTAGGAGACCAGACCCACGGCTTCCCAGCCGAAGAACAATTGCAGGAAGTTGTTGCTCATGACGAGCATCAGCATCGAGAACGTGAACAGCGAGATGTACGAGAAGAAGCGGTTGTAGCCGTCGTCGTCTTTCATGTAGCCGATGGTGTAGACGTGCACCATCAGGGACACGAAGGTCACCACGCACATCATCATCGCCGTCAGGCTGTCGATCAGAAAGCCCACTTCCAGCTTCAGGCCGGCAACCGTCATCCAGGTGTACAACGTACCGTTGTAGGTCGCGCCGTCGACCACCGCCAGCAAGGTCTGGACGGAAATGATCAATGCAATCAGTACGCCGAGTATGGTCGCCGTGTGCGATACCTTGCGGCCGACTACGTTGCCGAAGAATTTCGTACCGAGCAGGCCTGCAATTGCAGAACCTGCCAACGGCGCCAGTGGTACGGCTAAAAGAAGATGTGGGTTAAGTTGCCCCGCCATGATGAACCTTATCGCTATTTGGGTTCTCTTCGAATCACGAGGACTCTCGGAGAACGCCCATCTTTAAATGAAATTTACATTCAATCCACGTGCACTGCGAATGCACCGCTACTCAACCAAGCTCAACCAGGCTGCTTATCCCTTGAGCGTATCCAGATCTTCCACGTTGATGGTGTCCAGATTGCGGAACAGCACCACCAGGATGGCCAGACCGATTGCGGACTCCGCAGCGGCGACCGTCAGGATGAAGAACACGAAGACCTGTCCGGCCGCATCGCCGAGGTAATGCGAGAAAGCAATGAAGTTCATATTCACCGCCAGCAACATCAGTTCGATTGCCATGAGCAACACGATGACGTTCTTGCGGTTGAGGAAAATGCCGACGATCGAGATCGCGAACAGGATCGCGCCGAGGATCAGGTAATGCGAGAGCGAGAGAGTCATGATTGCGCCGCTCCTTAAGATTGTTGTTCCGCGCCGGATGCCTGAGCATCGCCGCCGGTGTTGCCGTTGTTACGGGTGGATTCGGCCTTCATCTTGACCAGGCGCACGCGATCAGTGCTCTTGACCTTGACGGCTGCGGCCGGCGAGAAGTATTTGCTGTCCTTGCGGCGACGCAGCGTCAGCGCCACGGCGGCGACGATGGCGACCAGCAGGATGACGGCAGCGACTTCAAATGCGTAGACATATTCAGTGTAGATCTGCATGCCCAGCGCCTTGGTGGTGCCGATGGTATTGGATGCAGCCGGCACTTGCGCTTCAGGCGCCCAGAAGCTGCGCAGCAGGACCGCGGCCATTTCCAGCACGATGACCACGCCGATGGTTGCCGCCAGCGGAAAGTATCCCCAAAAACCCTCTCGCATCTTGTCGAGATTGATATCGAGCATCATCACCACGAACAGGAACAGCACCATCACCGCCCCGACATATACCAGCACCAGCACGATGGCGAGGAACTCCGCCTTCAGCAACATCCAGATGCCGGCCGCCGAGAAGAAGGCCAACACGAGAAACAGGGCCGCATGCACCGGATTGCGGGCCGTAATGACGCGTAGGGCAGCGAGCACGAGGACCGCTGAAAACGCATAGAACAAGACAGTTTTAAATTCCATAATCAACCAAAAGTTGGCTAAACCAGCATCAGATCATTCGATCGCTTGATCCATCGATCAAGCTACCCAACAAGCATCGGACTCAGCATCAGACTCGATCATCTCGGCGACATGCGGCAAACTAACAAGCCCGGCATGCCGTCCCGAACTCAATTAACGATATGCGGCATCTGCCGTACGCGCGGCGGCAATTTCATTTTCGTAACGATCACCGACGGCCAGCAGCATTTCCTTGGTGTAGTACAGGTCGCCGCGCTTTTCGCCGTGGTATTCGAGAATATGCGTTTCGACGATGGAGTCGACCGGGCACGATTCTTCGCAGAAACCGCAGAAAATGCACTTGGTCAGATCGATGTCGTAACGCGTGGTGCGGCGCGAACCGTCGTCACGCTGTTCCGATTCGATCGTGATCGCCATGGCCGGGCAAACCGCTTCGCACAGTTTGCAAGCGATGCAGCGCTCTTCACCGTTCGGATAGCGACGCAGCGCGTGCAGGCCGCGGAAACGCGGCGACTGCGGCGTCTTCTCTTCCGGGAATTGAATCGTGATCTTGCGCGCAAACAGATAACGGCCCGTCAGGGCCAGGCCCTTGAACAGCTCCGTCAGCATCAGGCTGCCGAAAAAATCCTTAATAGCTTCCATGCTTCTCACCTCAGCCTTTATCCATTACTTCCGAACTCATTTTCAAATCTACTTCCATATGTTCCACGGGGTCTGCATCCAGGTCGCAACGATGACCAGATACACCAGAGTCAGTGGAATGAATACTTTCCAGCCCAGACGCATGATCTGGTCATAGCGGTAGCGCGGGAACGATGCACGCACCCACACGAACAACGACACCACCAGGAAGGTCTTGATGCCGAGCCAGATCCAGCCCGGGATGAAGTCCAGGATATGAACCGGCGATGCCCAGCCGCCCAGGAACAGCAGCGATGCCAGGATCGAGATCAGGATCATGTTGGCATATTCGGCCAGGAAGAACATGGCGAACGACATGCCCGAGTATTCGATCATGTGGCCCGCAACGATTTCCGATTCGCCTTCGACCACGTCGAACGGATGGCGATTGGTTTCAGCGATGCCCGAGATCACGTAGATCACGAAAATCGGCAGCAGCGACAGCCAGTTCCACGACAGGAAGCTCAGACCGTGATCGGCGAAAAAGCCCTTGCTCTGGCTGGTGACGATATCGATCAGGTTCAGGCTGCCGGAAACCATCAGCACCACGACCAGGCAGAAACCCATCGAAATTTCGTAGGACACCATCTGCGCCGATGCGCGCATCGCGCCGAGGAAAGCGTACTTCGAGTTGGACGCCCAGCCGGCGATGATGACGCCGTAGACTTCCATCGACGTGATCGCCATGACGAACAACAGGCCGGCGTTCACGTTTGCAATTACCGCTTCAGGTCCGAACGGAATCACCGCCCATGCGGCCAGCGCCGGCATGATCGTCATGATCGGCGCGATGAAGAACAGCACCTTGTTGGCGCGCGACGGCGTCGTGACTTCCTTGAAGATCAGCTTGAGGGCGTCGGCGATCGGTTGCAGCAAGCCGGCCGGGCCGACGCGGTTGGGGCCCAGGCGGACGTGCATCCAGCCGATCAGCTTGCGCTCCCAGTAAGTCAGGTAAGCCACGCACAGCAGCAGTGGAACCATCACCACCAGAATCTTGAGCAAGCTCCAGACGAAGGTCCACACATACGGCCATGCCGTCCCCAGATAATTGGGGCCAACTGCATTGATATTGGCAATCAGTTGATCCATTACGCTTTCTCCACAACGATTGCGCCAAACATGCTGCCCAGATTGGCTGTGCTTGCATGGGCTGCCGCTACACGTACGACGTTTTCCGGCAATGTCTTGTCGATATCCGCAGTCAGCAGCGCGCTGCCCTGCCCTTGCTTGACGCTGACGCGGTCGCCTGCAGCGATGCCGAGCTTTTGCGACAAGGCTGCGGACAACCATGCCTTCGGCGCTTGGCCGTCTTGCGTTTGCAGCAGCGCCGGCGAACGGCGTGCGATGGCGTCGGCAAAGTGGATAGGCACGTCGGCGACGCGTTCCAGCGCGCCGTTGGCGGCACCGTTAGTACCGCCATCGGCTTGCAGGCTCAGCTTGGAAACGTTGTTCAGGCGTGCAGCCAGATTGGTTTCGGCGCCGATGACTTCGCTGCGGATAGCTTCCGATGTTTCGTAATCGAAGTTTGTCAGACCCAGCAGGTTGCCCAGCACGCGCAACACCTTCCATGCCGGACGGGCGTCGCCCAGCGGCTTGACGGTGCCGTTGAAGCTTTGCGCGCGGCCTTCGGCATTGACGAAGGTGCCGGAGGTTTCGGTGAACGGCGCGATTGGCAGCAAGACGTCGGCGTAATCCGCGCCGTGCTTGTATGCCGACATGACGACGACCATTTCGGCTTGCTTCAGCGCGGCTGCAGCGGCTTGCGGATCGTGGCTGTCGAGTTCTGGTTCTGCATTCAGCAACAGATAGGCTTTGCGCGGTTGTGCAAAGGCTTGCAGCGCGTTGGCGCCGTCCTTGCCCGGGATCGCGTTGGCCAGGTAACCGCCGACTGTGTTGCCGCCTTCCGTCAGATAGCCGAACTTGGCTCCGGTTTGCTCGGCGATCCATTGTGCGGCGGCGTGCAATTGCGATGCTTGCGGATGTTGCGCGGCGGCGTTGCCCAGCAAGACTGCCTTGGATTCGCCGGACAGCAGGCTGGCGGCTGTTTGCTTGGCCGCTTGCGATGCCTGCACGCCTTCGAAACCGACCGGTGCGGCGACGCCCTTGGCTTGCGCCACGGCGGCAACGACTTCGCTCAGCGCGGACAGCCATGCGGATGGCGCGGCGATGATCTTGTTGGCGATCGGCATCAGCAGATCGTCGTCGGTCGCATGCAGGATGCTGACCTTGGCGCCGCTCTTGACGGCCTGGCGCAGGCGCGCGGTCAGCAGCGGATGATCCTTGCGCAGGAACGAACCGATGATGAAGGCGCGGTTCAGTTGCGAGAATTCGACGATCGACATGCCCAGCCACGGATTGACCTGGTGGTCCAGCGCGAAGTCGGACTGACGCAGGCGGAAATCGATGTTTTCGGACCCCATGCCGCGCACGACTTTTTGCAGCAATGTCAGTTCTTCCAGCGTCGAGTACGGCGTACCCAATGCTGCGATGGCGCCGGCGCCGTGTTCGTGACGAATGTTACGCAGGCCGTGCGCGACGTATTCCAGCGCGACTTGCCATTCGACTTCCTGCCACTTGCCGTCTTGCTTGAGCATAGGCTTGGTCAGGCGCTCTTCGCTGTCCAGCGCTTCGTAGGCAAAACGGTCTTTGTCGGAGATCCAGCATTCGTTGACTTCTTCGTTTTCCAGCGGGAGGACGCGCATGACCTTGCCGCCCTTGACCTGGACGATCAGGTTGGAACCGAGGCTGTCGTGCGGGCTGACCGACTTGCGGCGCGACAATTCCCAGGTACGCGCAGCATAGCGGAACGGCTTCGATGTCAGTGCGCCGACCGGGCACAGGTCGATCATGTTGCCGGACAGTTCGGAGTTGACGGTCTTGCCGACGAATGTGGTGATTTCGGAGTGCTCGCCGCGACCCAGCATGCCCAGTTCCATGACGCCGGCGACTTCCTGGCCGAAACGCACGCAGCGTGTGCAGTGAATGCAACGATTCATTTCCTTCATGGAGATCAGCGGGCCGACGTCCTTGGGAGGAACGACGCGCTTTTCTTCTTCGTAACGCGAAGCCGAGCCACCGTAACCGACGGCCAGATCCTGCAATTGACACTCGCCGCCCTGATCGCAGATCGGGCAATCCAGCGGATGATTGATCAGCAGGAATTCCATGACGCCTTTTTGCGCCTTGACCGCCTTGTCGCTGGCGGTACGGACGATCATGCCGGCGGTCACCGGTGTGGCGCAGGCCGGCAACGGCTTCGGCGCCTTCTCTACGTCGACCAGACACATGCGGCAGTTGGCCGCAATGGATAATTTTTTGTGATAGCAAAAATGAGGAATGTAAGTGCCGACCTTGTTGGCAGCATCCATAACCATGCTGCCTTCTTGCACTTCAACTTTTTTGCCGTCTATTTCGATTTCAACCATGGCTTTTTGCCCAAGCTAAGTATTCTTTTGACCTTGAAGACATGCGCCCTGCGCTGTTGCCGGATGCAT
This sequence comes from Herbaspirillum sp. CF444, assembly GCF_000282135.1. GTDB lineage: Bacteria > Pseudomonadota > Gammaproteobacteria > Burkholderiales > Burkholderiaceae_D > Herbaspirillum. Next base: position 36,932 of record NZ_AKJW01000077.1, on the reverse strand, counting down.
GTCTTGCCGCGCTGCTCAACTCTATCGTTTAACTCTGTCGCTCAACTCGCCGATCAGATATAAGCCGGCACCAAGCAGTGTTTATGCTCGATGTGATACTCAAATTCTTCGCGGTAATTCTTGATGAACGCACGCACCGGCATCGCCGCCGCATCGCCCAGTGCGCAGATGGTGCGGCCCTGGATGTTGTCGGCAACCGAATTGAGCACGTCGAGATCTTCCAGCTTGCCGTGGCCGTTTTCGATGCGTTCGACCATGCGGTACATCCAGCCCGTGCCTTCGCGGCATGGCGTGCATTGACCGCAGGATTCTTCGTAGTAGAAGTAAGCCAGGCGCAGCAAGGACTTGACCATGCAACGGGTTTCGTCCATGACGATGACCGCGCCCGAACCCAGCATCGAGCCGGCCTTGGCGATGGCGTCGTAATCCATGGTGGTGTCCATCATGACTTCGCCGCGAATCACGGGAGCGGACGAGCCGCCTGGAATGACCGCCTTGATCTTCTTGCCACCACGCATGCCGCCGGCCAGTTCCAGCAATGTGGAGAATGGCGTGCCGAGCGGAATTTCGTAGTTGCCCGGACGTTCGACGTCGCCCGAGATCGAGAAGATCTTGGTGCCGCCGTTATTCGGCTTGCCGATGTCGGCATAGGCTTGCGCGCCGATCTTGAAGATGAACGGAACGGCTGCGAATGTTTCGGTATTGTTGATCGTGGTCGGCTTGCCGTACAGGCCGAAGCTGGCCGGGAACGGCGGCTTGAAGCGCGGTTGGCCCTTCTTGCCTTCGAGCGATTCCAGCAAGGCGGTTTCTTCGCCGCAGATGTAGGCGCCGTAACCGTGGTGACCGTGCAGCTGGAAGCTGAAGTTGGTGCCGAGGATGTTGTCGCCCAGGAAGCCGGCTGCACGCGCCTCTTCCAGCGCTTCTTCAAAACGCAGGTAGGCGTCGAAGATTTCACCGTGAATGTAGTTGTAGCCGACCGTGATGCCCATTGCGTAACCGCCGATGATCATGCCTTCGATCAGCGCGTGCGGGTTGTAGCGAATGATGTCGCGGTCCTTGAATGTGCCCGGTTCGCCTTCGTCGCTGTTGCAGACCAGGTATTTTTGGCCCGGGAACTGGCGCGGCATGAAGCTCCATTTCAGGCCGGTCGGGAAGCCCGCACCGCCGCGACCGCGCAAGCCCGAAGACTTGAGTTCGGCGATGACTTGTTCAGGAGTGATGTTTTCAGACAGGATGCGCTTGAGCGACTCATAGCCGCCGCGCTTGACGTAATCCGCCAGGTGCCAGTTCTGGCCATCCAGATCCGCCAGAATCAGCGGGTTGATATGACGATCGTGCAGACAAGTCATTTCTTCAGTTCCTCCAGCAGCGCGTCGATCTTGTCGTTCGACATCCAGCTGCACATGCGGTGGTTATTGACCAGCATGACAGGTGCGTCGCCGCAAGCGCCCATGCATTCGCCTTCGACGATCGTGAACTGACCGTCGGCCGTGGTTTCCTTGTAGCCCACGCCGAGCTTGTGCTTCAGATGATGTGCAGCGCGCTCGCCGCCCGACAGCAGGCATGGCAAATTCGTACAGACCGTGATCTTGTGCTTGCCCTGCTGGCGGGTGTTGTACATGTTGTAGAACGTGGCGACTTCCTGCACCGCCACCGCAGGCATGCCGATGTAGTCGGCGATTTCCTGTTGCAGCTCGGCAGGCAGCCAGCCGTGTTCATCCTGGGCGATGCGCAGCGCGGACATGACCGCAGACTGGCGTTGGTCCGCCGGATATTTCGCGAGTTCGCGATCGATTTTCTTTAGAGCGTCTTGACTTAACAGCATATCGTTGGCCATCCGTGCGCATGGTTTTTTGAGAACCCGCGCGGGTTTATCGGACATTCCCCAGAACCTAATGGGTTTTCAAAAACATCCGGTGATCGGCTTTCATCACCGGTTATCGGTCGATCTCACCAAACACAATGTCTTGCGTGCCGATGATGGTTACGGCATCGGCAATCATGTGACCCTTGGCCATTTCGTTCAGACTCGACAAATGCGCAAAACCCGGCGCGCGAATCTTCATGCGGTATGGCTTGTTGGCGCCGTCGGACACCAGATAGATGCCGAACTCGCCCTTCGGATGTTCAACCGCGGCATACGTCTCGCCCGGGGGCACGTGGAAGCCTTCGGTGAACAATTTGAAGTGGTGAATCAGATCTTCCATGTTGGACTTCATGTCCATACGCGGCGGCGGTGCAATCTTGTGGTTGTCGATGATGACCGGGCCCGGATTGTTGCGCAGCCATTCGACGCATTGTTTGATGATGCGGTTGGACTGGCGCATTTCTTCCACGCGCACAAGGTAACGGTCGTAGCTGTCGCCGTTCTTGCCGACCGGGATGTCGAAGTCGAGCAGGTCGTAGACTTCGTACGGTTGCTTCTTGCGCAGATCCCATTCGATGCCCGAACCGCGCAGCATCGGACCGGTGAAGCCCATTGCCAGCGCACGCTCCGGCGAGACCACGCCGATGCCCACCAGACGCTGCTTCCAGATGCGGTTGTCGGTCAGCAGTGTTTCGTACTCGTCGACGTATTTCGGGAAGCGGTTGGTGAAGTCTTCAATGAAGTCCAGCATCGAGCCCTGGCGGTTTTCATTGAGTTGCTTGATGGCCTTGTCGTTGCGCATGATCGATGCCTTGTACTGCGGCATCGTGTCGGGCAGGTCGCGATAGACGCCGCCCGGACGGTAATAGGCGGCATGCATGCGCGCGCCGGAAACGGCTTCGTAGCAATCCATCAGGTCTTCGCGCTCGCGGAAAGCGTACAGCAGCACGCCCATCGCGCCGACGTCCAGACCGTGCGCGCCGATCCACATGAGGTGGTTCAGGAGACGGGTCATTTCGTCAAACATGACGCGGATGTACTGGGCGCGCAGCGGCACTTCGATGCCGAGCAGCTTTTCGATCGCCATGACGTAGGCGTGCTCGTTGCACATCATCGACACGTAGTCGAGACGATCCATGTACGGCACCGATTGCAGATAGGTTTTTTGCTCGGCCAGCTTTTCGGTCGCGCGATGCAGCAGACCGATGTGCGGGTCGGCGCGCTGGATGACTTCACCGTCCAGCTCCAGCACCAGACGCAACACACCGTGCGCTGCAGGATGCTGAGGACCAAAGTTCAGCGTGTAATTTTTAATCTCAGCCATTATTTGATCCCGTAGTTTTCTTCACGAATGACACGCGGCGTAATTTCACGCGGCTCAATCGTTACGGGTTGATAAACCACGCGTTTTTGTTCGGCGTCGTAGCGCATTTCGACGTAACCCGATACCGGGAAGTCCTTGCGGAACGGATGTCCGATGAAACCGTAGTCGGTAAGGATGCGGCGCAAGTCGTCGTGACCATCGAACAAAATGCCGAAGAAATCGAAGGCTTCCCGCTCATACCAGTTCGCCGCGGACCAGATACCGGTCACCGACGCCACCAGCGGCAATTCGTCATCAGGAGCAAAAACACGGACGCGGACGCGCCAGTTGTGGCTGATCGACAGCAGATGGGACACCACGGCAAAACGCGGACCATCCCAGACGCCGTCGCCATACGTGGAGTAATCCACGCCGCACAGGTCGATCAGTTCTTCGAAACGGGTGTCGGCATGATCGCGCAGGACGCGCATCGCCGACAGGTAATCGGCCTGCTTGACCACGATCGTGATCTCGCCCAAAGCCGTTGTCAAATTCTGAAGATACCCCCCAAGCGCATTGCGCAAGGCAGCTTCGAGAGTTTCCAATTTTGTCGTCATTCTGACCCTTCCACTCTCTTCTTAGCGCGCAATGGTATTGGTACGCTTGATCTTGTTCTGCAACTGGATGACGCCGTACAACAATGCTTCCGCTGTCGGCGGGCAACCCGGCACGTACACGTCCACCGGCACGATGCGGTCGCAGCCGCGCACAACGGAATACGAGTAGTGGTAATAACCACCGCCGTTGGCGCAGGAACCCATCGAAATGACCCAGCGCGGCTCGGCCATCTGGTCGTACACCTTGCGCAAGGCCGGCGCCATCTTGTTGCACAGCGTGCCTGCCACGATCATCAGGTCGGACTGACGCGGCGACGGACGGAACACCGCGCCAAAACGATCCAGATCGTAACGCGATGCGCCGGCGTGCATCATTTCAACCGCACAGCAAGCCAGACCAAAGGTCATCGGCCACAGAGAGCCGGTGCGGGTCCAGTTGATTACCTTATCCAGCGAGGTGGTAACAAACCCTTCGTTTAATACGCCTTCAATTGACATGGCTTACTCCCAATCCAGGGCACCCTTTTTCCAGATGTACCAAAAACCGACAACAAATTCGGCGATGAACACCATCATCGTCGTGTAGCCAGACCAGCCCAAGTCGCGCATGGAAACGCCCCAAGGGAAGAAAAATGCAGTTTCGAGATCGAACAGAATGAACAGAATGGCGACGAGGTAATAACGCACATCGAACTTCATGCGCGCATCTTCAAAAGCCTCGAATCCGCATTCGTAGGGAGAAGTCTTTTGCGGGTCAGGCCTGTGGGGGCCAAGCAAACGACCGAGTAACTGAGGAGCGACACCGACACCGATGCCGACTAGGATAAACAATAGAACTGGAAAGTAATTTTCGAGGTTCACGATTAGGCGTAGGTTTGTTGATAGTTTGTGAAATAATTCGCGGAATGATTCTCAATATCAAACAGCTTTTTCCTCGACAAAAAGCCAGCTCGGGATTGTGTCCTTTGCTGGCTTTTCTCAGTATTTCAATGGTGCCGACGACGAGACTCGAACTCGTACAGCTTTCGCCACTACCCCCTCAAGATAGCGTGTCTACCAATTTCACCACGTCGGCTTGAGTCTGCAATTGTAACCCGTTTTGATGCTCTTGTTCAATGCACAATCGCACTAAAACTTCATAAACTGCTTTAAGTTTCGCGCATTATTACACCATGCGCAAAAGACTATTTCGGAATCTGATTTGATTGATCTGCAGGATTCGCAGGCGCCGCGGCCGGCGCGCCCGATGCAGCCGGCGTTGCCGGAATTGCTGCGGCCGGAGCAGGCAGATTATCCATGACGCCGCCGCTTTGCGAAACGTGGTGATTGCCGACGAATGCCAGCGCAAGCGTCGCGATAAAAAAGATCGCAGCTGCAACGCCGGTCGACTTGGACAGGAAGTTGGAAGAACCGGTGGCGCCGAACAAACTACCCGACGCGCCGGAACCGAAAGCAGCCCCCATATCAGCCCCTTTGCCGTGCTGCAGCAACACCAGACCGATGATCGTCAGCGCCGCCAGCACCTGGACCACAACAATAACAGTAAATAAAGTATTCATATAGCCATCTTCAATTTAAAACAACAACGATCAGTTACCTTGGGCAGCCTGGACAATCGCCAGGAAATCCGCCGCCTTCAAGGCCGCACCACCTATGAGACCACCGTCGATATCCGACATGGCCAACAATTCTTTTGCGTTATCCGGCTTCATGCTGCCGCCATACAGAATCTGCACTTTGACCGCGGCGTCAGCATTCCTGGCCGACAATTTCCCGCGCAGTTTCGCATGCACGTCCTGCGCCATCTCCGGCGTCGCCGTCTTGCCGGTGCCGATCGCCCAGACCGGCTCATAAGCCACCACGATCTTTTCGACTTCCGCGGCATCCAGCGCCGCCAGCACCGCATCGATCTGGCGACCGACCACTTCATCGGTCCGATCGGCCTCGCGCTCGGCAAGCGTTTCCCCGACACACACAATCGGCGTCAGACCCGCTTTCAGCGCCGCCACCGCCTTGGCAGCCACGACGGCATCGGTTTCGCCATGATAAGCGCGACGCTCCGAATGGCCGACGATGACATATTGGCAGGCAAACTCCGCCAGCATCGCGCCGGACACTTCGCCGGTGTAGGCACCGCTTGCATGCGCGGAAACGTCTTGCGCCCCCAGCGCCAGCGCAGAACCCGCAACCGCTGCCTGCACTTGCGCCAGATAAGGCGACGGCACGCAAACAGCGACATCGGCCTGCGCACCTGCGACAGCCAAGCCTGTTTTTACGTCGGCGATCAAGGCCGCATTGGCGGCCAGTCCGCCATTCATCTTCCAGTTACCGGCAACTAATTTACGGCGCATAAGAATGAGTATTTTGAATAACCCCGCATTCTATCGCGCCGCGGCAAACCCGGTCAAACCAATAGCCCGGTATTTCCTCATCAGATCTGCCGCTGAAGCAGCGTATTTCAGCTTACTGTCAGCATGATCTTGCCGACATGGGCGCTCGACTCCATCAGTGCATGCGCCTGCGCAGCCTGCGCCAGCGGGAAAGTCCGGTAAATCACCGGCTTCACCTTGCCGTTGGCCAGCAATGGCCACACGCGCTCTTTCAACTGCGCGGCGATATAGGCTTTGAACTCGACCGGACGCGGGCGCAATGTCGAGCCCGTCACCGTCAGACGCCGGCGCAAGATCTGACTCAGATCCAGCTGCCCCTTGGCGCCGCCGAGCAAGGCAATCACTACGAGCCTGCCGTCATCGGCCAGTGTCTTTATCTCGCGCGGCAGATAGTCGCCGCCCACCATGTCCAGAATAACGTCGACGCCGCGCCCTTGCGTTGCCGTTTTGACGACTTCTTCAAAATCCTCGGTGCGGTAGTTGATGCCCAGCTCAGCCCCCAATTCTTCACAGGCGCGGCATTTGTCATCGGAACCGGCCGTGGCGAAGACGCGGTGCCCCAAAGCGGTAGCGATCTGAATCGCCGTGACGCCGATGCCCGAACTGCCGCCCTGGACCAGCAAGGTTTCGCCCGGCGACAGGCGCGCGCGCTCGAATACATTGCTCCATACGGTAAAAAAAGTCTCCGGCAACGCCGCCGCCTGCAATGCAGTCAATCCGGCCGGCACCGGCAGACACTGTGCCAGAGGCGCCGCGCAATATTCGGCGTAACCGCCGCCCTGCACCAGCGCGCAGACCAGATCGCCCTTGCGGAAACCGCTATCGCCCAGTTCGCCGTCGACGATTTCACCCGCCACTTCCAGCCCCGGCAGGTCGGACGCTCCGGGCGGCACCGGATAATTGCCCTGACGCTGGAAAACATCGGGGCGATTCACGCCGGCCGCATGCACCTTGATCAATATTTCGCCGCTTTTCAGTTGCGGCAACGGGCGCTCGCACAATTGCAATACTTCAGGAGCACCGAATTTGGTGATTTCGATGGCCTTCATGTCTGTCCTTTTTTACCTGATTCGCGCACGAACAGCGCCCCGGCCGTCAGAGCGAAGCCGCCGCACGCGCCGCCGTGTCGTACAAGCCGGAAGCGCTGCGCAGCAGTTGGGCCGCCTCGCCGATCGCCTGATTCTGGATACCGCTGTCGACCTGCACCTCGATCAGGCAGCGCTCGCGCACTTCCTTGTATTTCATGCACAGCGCCTGCCCCTCTTCGGTGGTCGAAAACAACAGCTCCTTGCCGGCCTTCTCGCTCTTGACGTAACCGGCCTTGACCAATTTCTTCAGCGCGTAAGTCACAACGTGGGTATCCTCGATATTCAGGACAAAGCAAATGTCGGCAAGTTTCTTCTTCCGCTCGCGGTGGTTCACGTGATGCAACAAAGAGACTTCGATCGCCGTCATGTCTTTTGCACCCGCAGCAAGCATGCAGCGCATCATCCAGCGATTGAACGCATTGCCGGCCATGATCAGGGCATATTCGAGTTCGGACAGCTCGGCGCTGCGCTCGGAAACGAGATGATTCGACGAAACGATTTTGGTCGGCGATTTTTTGGTCACAGCCTTCTCCGGCGTGAATTCTAGGGATTTGTCATTCATAAGCTATTTTCTACATTTTGAAGATATTCGTACATATTCGTACAACCAACGACACTATATAGCAATCTTAAATAAATAATTTATCCATATATTGTTTATACCTTGCTGAAAATGTATGATCCACGGGGATTAACAGGCCCCGCCCACGCACGATCTGGATGACAATGATTCAACCGCAAATTCATTTTTTGGGCGACAGCGCGTTGCTATGCAACCTGCCTTCTCCTGCCACGCTCCCCCATCAGCAACGCATCTGGAGCATCGCCGAACAAGCGGCAGGCTGGCCCGAGGTCAGCGAAGTGGTTCCCGGCATGAACAACCTGACGCTCATCCTTTCCCGGCCGGTAGTTGACATGGATACCGTCTCCCAGCGCATTCTGGCACTGTGGCCGCAAGTCGACGCCAGCCATGTGGCGGGACGCGAAATCGACATTCCGGTCGCCTATGGCGGCAAGGACGGCCCCGACCTGGATATCGTCGCGCGCCATACCGGCTTGTCCACCAAGGAAGTCATCCAACGTCACAGCGACGCCGACTATGTCGTTTATTTCATCGGTTTCATGCCCGGGTTCGCCTACATGGGCGGCCTCGATCCTGCACTGGCCACGCCGCGCCAGGACGAACCCCGCCTGTCCATCCCTGCCGGCTCGGTCGGCATCGGCGGCGAACAGACCGGCATCTATCCGCTCGCGTCGCCCGGTGGCTGGCAACTGATAGGCCGCACCACACTGCCGCTGTTCGATCCGACCCGGACCCCACCAACCCTGCTGCGTCCGGGTGACCGTGTCCGCTTTACCGTGGAGCGCATCGCCAAATGATACAAATCCTCCAACCCGGCATGCTCACTTCAGTGCAAGACCTTGGCCGTCCCGGCCACCGTCAGCTCGGCATCAATCCCGGCGGCGCATTGAACGGCCTGGCGTTGAGTGCCGCCAATCTGCTCGTCGGCAACGCCATAGACGCCGCCGGCCTTGAAATCACCATGGGCGCTTGCGAAATGCGCTTTACCGTCGATACGCGCATTGCACTCGGCGGCGACGACTTCGATGCCCGGCTCGACGGCAAATCAATCACTCCTTACTGGAGCGTGCCGGTTCGCGCCGGTCAGATTTTGAAGCTGGCGCACGCCGGCCCCAACGCCACGCAAGGCATGCGAAGCTATCTGGCCATCGCCGGCGGCATCGACGTTGCAGAAGTCCTCGGCTCGCGCAGCACGGATTTGAAAGCCAACTTCGGCGGTCATGAAGGACGCGCCTTGCGCAAAGGCGATCGCTTGCCCCAAGGACCTGCGACCATGGCAATCGCAGGCCCGGCTTTCGGCGTTCGTTCGCCGGCATGGAGCGGCGTCGGCACACAGACGCAAGACGGCAGCAAGCTGATTCACCTGCGTGTTTTACCTGGCCCTGAATTCGAACAATTCACTATCGCAGCAAAAAATGCGCTGTGGCTCGACAAATGGCGCATCACCCCCAACAGCAACCGCATGGGCTATCGCCTCGAAGGCCCGGAACTCAAACGCAAGCAAAGCCGCGACCTGCTCTCGCATGGCGTAGTACCCGGCGTGATTCAGGTGCCGCCATCGGGCCAGCCTATCATCCTGATGGGCGATGCACAAACCACCGGCGGCTACCCCAAGATCGGCGTCGTCATCCAGGCCGACATGTGGAAGCTGGCGCAAGCGCCTCTGAACGCGCAGTTGCAATTGCAGCCCTGCGATCTGGAACAAGCCTTGCATGCATGGGAAGAACAGCAGGCCTACCTCGAAGGCATCCGGCAGACGCTCGCCGCCCTCGACTGGTCGCGCGCCACGCAATACAAGAAGTAGGCCCGGAAGCAAAAACAAAAGTAACGGCGAGACAAGAAGGAGTAGACAAGGATCATGCAAATCGACCTCAACGCCGACCTCGGAGAAGGTTGCAACAACGACGAGATGCTGCTGACGCTCGTCAGCTCGGCCAATATCGCCTGCGGCTGGCATGCCGGCGACGCCAACACCATGCGCCAGAGCGTGCGCTGGGCGATCAAGAACCATGTCGCCATCGGCGCCCACCCCAGTTTCCCCGATCGCGAAAATTTCGGCCGCAGCGCGATGCAATTGCCGCCGGAAGAAATCATCAGCGGCATGCTGTATCAATTGGGTGCACTGGACGCCATCGTGCGCGCCGAAGGCGGTCGCATGGTGCACGTCAAGCCGCATGGCGCGCTATACAACCAGGCAGCAAAAGACGCCGTGCTGGCCCATGCCATCTGTTGCGCCGTACGCACGTTCAATCCGGAACTGGCGTTATTCGGCCTGGCCGGCGGCGAGCTCATCAACGCGGCCAAACAAGCCGGCCTGACCGCCATTGAAGAAGTCTTCGCCGATCGCGCTTATAACGCCGACGGCAGCCTGGTCAGCCGCACCTTGCCCGGCGCCATGATCGAAGACGAAACGCAGGCCATCGCGCAAACGATTTCACTGGTCAAGGATAAACAAGTCACCGCTCTGGATGGCAGCGTCGTCAAGGTGAATGCGCAAACCGTCTGCCTGCACGGAGACGGTGCGCACGCCCTGGAATTTGCACGCCGGATTCGTGCGCGCCTGAACAGCGAGCACATCGCCATCCGCCCGCCGTCCTGAATTCTTTTTCGTCGTGTTTCGGCTTTTCGTCGTCGGCAGTCAATTAACAACAACCATTCTTACCTGGGAGATAGTCCATGGATAGCTCGATTTTGCTACCGTTGATCGGGATTCCGATCGTCGTTGCAGGCTTCGCACTCCGTTTCAATCCGCTGTTGGTCGTCACCGTTGCAGGCCTTGCCACCGGTCTTTCTGTCGGCATGGATTTCGGCATGCTGCTGGAAACCTTCGGCGAAAAATTCGTCAACAGCCGTTCGCTGGCGACCTTCCTGCTGATCCTGCCGATCATCGGCCTGCTTGAACACTATGGCCTGAAGGAACGGGCTCAAGCCTGGATTTCCAGCATCGCCAGCGCGACCTCGGCGCGCATCCTGATGCTCTACTTCCTGGTGCGTGAAGGTACTGCGGCATTGGGCCTGATCTATCTCGGCGGACAAGCGCAAACGGTACGTCCGCTGCTGGCGCCCATGGCCGAAGGCGCCGCCGTCAGCGCCTACGGCGAAGACCTGCCGCAACATATCCGCGACAAGATCAAGGCGCACTCGGCGGCCTGCGACAACATCGCGGTGTTCTTCGGCGAAGACATCTTCATCGCCTTCGGCGCCGTCTTGCTGATGGACGCCTTCCTCAAGGAAAACGGCATCACCAACATCGAACCGCTGCACATCGGCTTGTGGGCCATCCCGACCGCATTGAGCGCACTGATCATCCACATGTTCCGCCTGACCCGCCTCGACGCCAGCATCCGCCGCGATGTCGATGCATGGAAGAAAACCGACAACAACCAAAACAAGGTGCCGGCATGACAACTCTGATCACCATCAACCGCATCTATTATCTGGTCGGTTTCATCGTCATGCTGCTGGTCGGCATGACGCTCAAGGACAAGGGCAATCCCAAACGCTACACCACGGCCTTGTTCTGGTTCCTGTTCGGCTCGATTTTTCTGTTCGGCGACATCATGGTCGACCAACTGGGCAAATCGCTGGCGTATCGGCTGATCGGCGTCATGGTCATCCTGATCGCATTGATCGCCGGTACCGGCATGCTGTCGACCGGCTCCTATCAGACCTCCACCGACGAAGAGCGCAAGGCGTCGTCGGGCCGTTTCGGCAACTGGCTGTTCTTTCCGGCAGTGCTGATCCCAGTGATCACGGTAGCCTGTACCGTACTGCTCAAGGGCGTTTCGGTCGGCGGCATGTTCCTGCTGGATCAGAAACAACTGACGCTGGCTGCGCTGTGCGTCGCCTGTATCTGCGCGCTGCTGGCAGGCTGGAAACTGACCGGGGGCACGCCTTTGCAAGCGGTGCGTCAATCGCGCCGGTTGGTGGACTCCATCGGCTGGGCGGCGATTCTGCCGCAAATGCTGGCGATGCTGGGCGGCGTGTTCGTCGCGGCAAAAACCGGCAACTCGGTGCAGCAGGTCGTCAGCATGTTCGTCGATCCGGACAACCTGTTCCTGGTGGTGGCGATCTACTGCGTCGGCATGGCCTTGTTTACGATGGTCATGGGCAATGCCTTCGCGGCCTTCCCGGTCATGAGCGCCGGTATCGCGCTGCCTTTCCTGATCGTCGGTCACCACGCAAATCCGGCACCACTGGTTGCCATCGGCATGTACTCCGGTTATTGCGGTACCTTGATGACGCCAATGGCGGCCAACTACAACATCGTCCCCGCGGCGTTGCTTGAGCTCAAGGACAAGTACCAGGTTATCAAGGTGCAAATCCCGACTGCGCTGACGCTGCTGACCGTGAATATTTTCCTCATGTACTTCCTCGCGTTCCGTTAATGCATGCCGCGGCCGGTCGGCTCCCGCCGGTCGCGAACACGCTTCAACAACGTTGATCTGAAAACCGGAAACTCCCATGCAACTCACTATCGAACTGGCCACTGCATACACCGAGATGCCGCTGACCTATCTCCGCCAGGAATATCCCAATCACATCATGCACGTGCTTAACAGCGCCGACGACGTCTTGTCGCCGCGCGCCTTGCATCCCGTGTTTTACGGTTGCTACGACTGGCACTCGGCCGTCCACGGCTACTGGCTGCTGCTGCGCTGCGCCAGGCTGTATCCGTCTTTACCGACGCAAGACAAGATCACGGCGATCTTCGACGAGCACTTCACGCCGGAATTGATGACGCAGGAAACCGCCTACTTCCAGGTCGGCGGTCGCGCCTCTTTTGAACGCCCTTACGGCTTCGGCTGGATTCTCGGACTGGCGCAGGAACTGGCGGAATCGCGCCATCCGCGCGCGGCAATCTGGCATGCCGCCATGCAGCCGCTGACGTTGGAAATCCGCAAGCGCCTGCTGGAATATCTGGGCAAACTGACCTATCCGATCCGCGTCGGCACGCATTACAACACCGCGTTCGCGCTGGCATTGGCAATCGACTATGCACGGGCGGCGAAAGATGGCGAACTTGAAAGCGCCATCGTGCAAGCCTCGCAACGCTACTACGGCAAGGACGTCGACTATCCGGCGCACTACGAACCGGGCGGCGACGAATACATCTCCGCAGCGTTGACGGAAGCGCTGTTGATGAGCAAGGTATTCGATGCATCGGCATTCCCTGCATGGTTCAGCCGGTTCCTGCCGCAGATCGACAAGGTCGGGCAGTTGATGCAGCCGGCCCAGGTCAGCGATCGCACCGATCCCAAGATTGCCCATCTCGACGGCCTCAATCTGAGCCGCGCCTGGTGCATGAAGCATATCGCCCGTCATTTGCCGTCCGACCATCCGGCGCAAGCCGCGCTGGCAGGCGCCGTGCAGCGCCATCTGCAAGCCAGCCTCGACCATGTCGTCGGCAGCCACTACAGCGGCGGCCATTGGCTCGCCAGCTTCGCATTACTGGCGCTGGAAGGTTGATTCTTTCATCCATAAAAAAGGCCGGCGCAGATGCAGGCCTTTTCATTTCCGCTGGCAAGCTTTACTGGCTTGGCGCGTCGTCGGGCTTTTCCACCGGCGTATCGATGGCACTGGAAATCACGCGCGCACTGCGCTTGAAGGTCAGATACGCCCACGCCCAGTCGCTCATCACCAACAGACGATTGCGGAAACCGATCAAAAAATATACGTGCACGAACAGCCAGAACAGCCATGCCGGATAGCCGGAAAACTTGAACTTGCCGACCATTGCCACTGCCGCCTTGCGACCGATCGTCGCCAGCGAGCCGTAGTCCTGATAGACAAAACTTTCGAGCGGTTTGCCGTTGATCCGATTGAGGATGTTGCGTGCAGCGACACGTCCCATTTGCTTCGCCGCAGGTGATACGCCAGGCACCGGCTTGCCGTCCGATATGGCGGCAGCAAGGTCGCCGATGACGAATACTTCAGGATGATCCGGGATCGACAATTCGCTGCCGATGATGACGCGCCCCGCCCGGTCGAGCGGCACGTTAAGCGACTTGCCCAGAGGCGATGCCGCCACGCCAGCAGACCAGATGACCGTACGCGAAGCCAATCGCTGCTCGCCGCCTTGATCGGCATAGCGCACGCATTCCTCATCGATATGCGTAACGCGACTGCCGGTGCGCACGTCGACGCCCAGCTTGAGCAATTGCGTTCTCGCCTTCTCGGACAAATCGGGAGGATAGGCGCCGAGCACGCGCTCGGAACCTTCCAGCAAGACGACTTTCGTCTGTTGCGGATCGATACGGCGAAACTCGCCGCGCAAGGTATGGCGCGCGATCTCAATGAGCGTGCCGGCCATTTCGACGCCGGTGGCGCCGGCGCCGATGACGGTGAAGGTCAGCCATTCCGCGCGACGCACCGGATCGGCTTCGCGCTCCGCGCGTTCAAACGCCATGAGGATGCGGCGCCGGATGTCGAAAGCATCGGCAAGCGTTTTCAGGCCAGGAGCCAACGGCGCCCATTCGTCATGACCGAAGTAGCTGTGCGTGGACCCTGCCGCCACGATCAGATAGTCGTAGGCAATCTCGCTGCCATCTTCCAATGCGATCGTCTTGCGCGTGACGTCGATCTTGCTGACGGCCGCCATCAGGCTGGTGAGATTGCGCTGCGTCGCCAGGATGCTGCGTATCGGCGCGCTGATGGCCGGCGCCGACAAGCCTGCCGTCGCCACCTGGTACAACAGAGGCTGAAAAAGATGATGATTGCTGCGATCGATGATGGTGATGTCGACCTTGGCATCGGCCAGTGCGCGTGCGGCGGCGAGGCCGCCGAAACCGCATCCGACGATGATCACGTGAGGCATGGGACTCCTTTCAGATTCTGATGAAATGATGCTCCCCAATCGTCCTGATTATTTCCCAATCATTCTGCGATGACATCCGCATTGTCTCAAAAGAACAGGAATCAGCCTAATGCCGGTTTGCGTTGCGGACAAGGTGTAACGAACCGAATCTGTGTACCGCCGATGGCGGCGATGGCGGCATATGACGCTCTCCGGCAAATGCTCCGCATAAAGACGTACATAAGCACGCGCAGAAACACGCGCAAAAAAACAAAATCCCCCGGGACTTTCGCCCCGGGGGATCCGATACTACGTCAGCGTTGCCAGCGGATGAGGAGTTAGCTGCATCCGGCTACACATTACTGTGCGTCTTGCGACGCAGGCGCTTCCGCACCTTCTTCCGACTGGGCTGCCTTCATCGACAGTTTCAGACGGCCGCGGTCGTCGGTTTCCAGAACCTTGACACGGACTTGCTGGCCTTCCTTCAGGTAATCGGCAACGGCGTTGACGCGCTCGTTGGCGATCTGGCTGATGTGCAGCAAACCGTCTTTGCCCGGCAGGACCTGAACGATCGCACCGAAGTCCAGCAGCTTCAGCACGGTACCTTCGTAGACCTTGCCGACTTCGACGGAAGCGGTCAGTTCTTCGATACGGCGCTTGGCTTCCTGGCCGGCGGCAGCGTCGACGGAAGCGATGGTGACCACGCCTTCGTCGCTGATGTCGATCTGGGTGCCGGTTTCTTCGGTCAGCGCGCGGATGACGGCGCCGCCCTTGCCGATCACGTCACGGATTTTTTCCGGATTGATCTTGATGGTGATCAGGCGCGGTGCGAAGTCGGACAGTTCTGCCTTGCCGGCCGGAACGGCTTCCTGCATCTTGCCCAGGATGTGCACGCGGCCTTCCTTGGCTTGTTCCAGCGCGACCTGCATGATTTCCTTGGTGATGCCCTGGATCTTGATATCCATTTGCAGTGCGGTGATGCCGTTGGCAGTGCCCGCCACCTTGAAGTCCATGTCGCCGAGGTGATCTTCGTCGCCCAGGATGTCGGTCAGGACGGCGAACTTGTTGCCTTCCTTGATCAGGCCCATGGCGATACCGGCAACGTGCGATTGC
Source organism: Herbaspirillum sp. CF444 (assembly GCF_000282135.1). Taxonomy (GTDB): domain Bacteria; phylum Pseudomonadota; class Gammaproteobacteria; order Burkholderiales; family Burkholderiaceae_D; genus Herbaspirillum. The sequence continues at coordinate 21,175 of NZ_AKJW01000077.1, read as the reverse complement.
ATCGGCACGCCGGCGTCCATCAGTGCCAGGCAGCCGCCGCAGACCGAAGCCATCGACGAAGAGCCGTTGGATTCGGTGATTTCCGAGACCAGACGCACCGAATAGCTGAACTCTTCAGCCGGCGGCAGTGCCGCGATCAGCGCGCGCTTGGCCAGACGGCCGTGACCGATTTCACGGCGCTTTGGCGTACCAACGCGGCCGGTTTCGCCGGTAGCGAACGGAGGCATGTTGTAGTGGAGCATGAAGCGGTCCGAGTACTCGCCCATCAGCGCATCGATCTTTTGCTCGTCGCGCGCAGTGCCCAGGGTCGCGATGACCAGCGCCTGTGTTTCGCCGCGGGTGAACAGTGCCGAACCGTGGGTGCGTGGCAGCACGCCGGTGCGGATGGTGATCGGACGCACGGTGCGTGTGTCGCGGCCATCGATACGCGGCTCGCCGTCGAGGATCTGCGAGCGCACGATCTTGGCTTCCAGATCGAACAGGATGCCGCCGACTTCTGCGGAGTCCGCTGCCGATGTGCCCGCTGCCGCTGCATCTGCCGCCAGTGCTGCGTTGACTTCGGAAGTGACGGTCTTCAGCTTTTCGGTACGCGCCTGCTTGTCCTTGGTCTGATACGCTTCGCGCAGCTTGCCGTCAGCCAGTTCGGTGACGCGTGCGATCAGCGGCTCGTTCTTCGCAGGAGGAGCCCATTGGACTTCCGGCTTGCCGCCGTCGCGCACCAGCTCGTGGATGGCGTTGATGACAGCCTTCGATTGCTCGTGACCGAACACGACTGCGCCCAGCATGACTTCTTCGGACAGTTGCTGCGCTTCGGATTCGACCATCAGCACGGCGGTTTCGGTGCCGGCGACGACCAGATCCAGTTGCGAGGTCTTCAGTTGCGTTGCGGTTGGGTTCAGGATGTACTGGCCATCGATGTAACCGACGCGTGCGGCGCCGACCGGGCCGTTGAACGGGATGCCGGCGATCGACAGGGCAGCCGACGAACCGATCATCGCGGCGATGTCCGGATCGATTTCAGGATTGACGGACAGAACGTGCACGATGACTTGCACTTCGTTCAGGTAACCCTCCGGGAACAGCGGACGAATCGGGCGGTCGATCAGGCGCGATGTCAGTGTTTCCTTTTCGGATGGCTTGCCTTCACGTTTGAAGAAGCCGCCGGGGATGCGACCCGCAGCGTACGTCTTTTCAATGTAGTCGACGGTTAATGGGAAAAAGTCCTGACCTGGCTTGGCATCCTTGCGCGCCACGACCGTTGCCAGCACAACAGTGTCTTCAATCGAAACGACGACTGCACCGGAAGCCTGGCGAGCGATTTCGCCGGTTTCCAGCGTGACCTGGTGTTGTCCATACTGGAAGGTTTTAGTAACTTTATTAAACACGGTATTTCCTTTCTATATTGAACCCCTGCGTTGCCTTGCTTGGCGGGGATTCTTTTTTGCCGACAGATTTTCAGGCGCTGTCGTTCACCTCACCACGGATGCCCGTCACCGGCAAAACGACTGCCGTTGCAAGACACCTTACGAATCACGATCATTGGATGGGATCGCGGTACTGCAAAGAAGTTTTGCGAACCGAAATAAACACCAACACAAGCAAAACGGAATCGCAAAAAACAAAATGCCCGCGTCAGAGACTGACGCAGGCATTTTGGCTATGAACCCTGAACCGGAATGGTACGAGGGAACAAGATTACTTACGCAGACCGAGTTTTTCGATCAGTGCGCGATAACGGTCGGCGTCCTTGCCCTTCAGGTAGGACAGCAGGCTCTTGCGACGGTTAACCATCTTGATCAGGCCACGACGGGAGTGGTGATCCTTGCTGTGTTCTTTGAAGTGACCGTTCAGGTCGTTGATGCGTGCCGTCAGCAGCGCAACTTGAACTTCCGGGGAGCCGGTGTCGTTTTGACCACGGGCGTTATCAGTGATAATGGCAGCCTTGGCTGCTTTTTCGATCGACATGCTATACCTTTCACAAGCGGTGTGCGGAGTGCTTACCCTGCATACCGTGAACAAAAATTAAAACTGGCCGAAATGACCAGAGGCGCAAGTATATAGCAAAAGGCCAGCAGATTCAAATACTTACCGGAAAAGCGTAGAATCGTAGTCCTGCCGGGAAATTATTCCCACAAACTTTTCTCCAACTGTTTATGAAACGCATCATTCTTCCTGTTTTAGCCGCTGCCGCCCTGTCCCTGAGCGGTTGCGCCTCCCTGCTCGCGCCGCCGGTCAATCCCGGCGATACGGAAGAACAGGTCGTCGCCCGCCTCGGCCGGCCGACCGGCGTGTATCCCGACGGCAACACGCACCTGCTGGAATATGCTGCCGGCGCTTTCGGCCAGTACAGCTACATGGCGCGCATCGGCCCGGACGGCAAGTTGATTTCTTATCAACAAGTCTGGACCATGGAGAACTTCCAGTCGATCAAAGTCGATCAAGCGACCAAGAACGATGTGCTGCGCCTGGTCGGCCGCCCGACTGAAGTGACGCGCTATGCGCGCATCCCATTTGAAGCGTGGAATTACGGCTTCAAGGAAAGCGGCGTCTGGAACTCGCAAATGACCGTCTACTTCGACGACAACGGCATCGTCCGCAAAGTGGAAAACGGTCCCGATCCGCGCTTCGACGACAGTCGCATGCGCTTCTGATTGTCATTGCCACATAAAAAAAGCCGCTTCGAAAAGCGGCTTTTTCTTGCCCGAAGAAACTGAACAAATCAGAGCACGGTCGCCAATGCCAGGGTGAACAGCAAAGCCAACACCGAAATGAGCGTTTCGCACACCGTCCAGGTCTTGAAGGTTTGCGGCACGGTCATGTTGAAGTACTCCTTGACCAGCCAGAAACCGCCGTCATTGACGTGCGACAGGATCAGCGAACCGGCGCCGGTTGCCAGCACCATCAATTCCGGACGCGTACCGCCGACCGACGACACGATAGGCGCCACGATACCGCAAGCGGTCGTCATCGCGACGGTCGCGGAACCGGTCGCCACGCGAATCAGCGCCGCCACGAACCAACCCAGTAGCAACGGCGACAAGTGCGCGTCGGTGGCGATGCCGACGATGGCCTTGGAGACGCCGCCATCCATCAGGATACGGCCAAAGCCGGCGCCGGCGCCCACCACCAGCGTGATGCTGGCGATCGGGCCCAGACATTCGTTGGTGAACTTGAGAATCGCTTCTCGATTGAAACCGCGCAGCTTGCCGAAGGTATAGAAGCTCACCAGCGTGGCAATCAGCAGCGCGATCACCGAATTGCCGATCAGACGCAGGAAGTCGTTGGCGAAAGTCTTCGGTGCGAAGAACAGGTCCGCCCAGCTGCCGATCAGCATCAGCGCCACCGGCAACAGGATGGTGAACAGCGTGATGCCGAAGCCCGGCAATTCGCGCTTAGCGCCGCCTTGGTCAACGAACTGGCCGATCAACGGATTGTCCGGATCGGGAAACACCACCTTCGACATGAGTTTGCCGAAGATCGGACCGGCGATGATTGCAGTCGGAATACCGACGATCAGCGCAAACAGGATCGTCCGGCCGATGTCCGCGTTATACGCAGTCACCGCCAGCAGCGCCGCGGGATGCGGCGGGATCAGCCCGTGCACCACCGACAAGCCCGCCACCATCGGAATACCGACCAGCACCATCGAAGTGCCGGTACGCTTGGCGACGTTGAAGGCGATCGGGATCAGCAGCACGAAGCCGACTTCGAAGAACACCGGCAAGCCGACGATGAACGCCACTGTCATCATGGCCCAATGCACGTTCTTTTCACCGAAGGCATTGATCATGGTGGTGGCGATGCGCTCGGCGCCGCCCGACTCCGCCATCATCTTGCCCAGCATGGTACCCAGCCCGACCACCAGTGCGATATGTCCCAGCGTGTTGCCGACGCCGGTTTCAAACGATTTGACGATCGCGCCCATCGGCATGCCGACCGACAAACCCAGGATCAGCGACACCACGATCAGGACGATGAACGGATTCATCTTGAACTTGGCGATCAACACGATCAACGCGATCACCGCGACCAGCGCGTAGATCAACAACATGCTTCCTTGTACTGCTTCCATTTTTTGGTCTCCTCACCCCAACCAGGGCGTCACTCAACTAGGCGATCAGCGCTTGAAATCAGCGCATGAACTTAGCGTTTAAACGCCACGCAGTCCACTTCAACCTTGCAATCCACCACCATGGCCGATTGCACGCAGGCACGCGCAGGCGGATTGGCGCCGAAGTATTCCTTGAAGACTTTGTTGAACGACTGAAAGTCGCGGGTGTCGTCCAGCCAGACGCCGCAACGCACGACGTGCTCGGGACCGTAGCCGGCTTCCTTGAGGATCGCCAGGACGTTTTGAATGGTCTGGTGCGATTGCGCGACGATGCCGCCGTCAATCACTTCGCCGTTGACCATGGCCACCTGGCCGGAGACGTACAGCCAACCGTCCGCTTCCACCGCGCGTGCAAAGGGCAGATGCTGACCGCCGGTACCGGTGCCGCCGTCGACGCCATATCGTTTGATGCTCATTGTGTCACTCCTTCAGAAAAATGATCCGGAGCGCGGCGTGTTGATCGCCCCGCCCCGACGTTGCAAAGAATTAATTTGCTGCGGCTTCCGCCGCTTCCACCGGTATGCGGTTGCGCGCGAGGAAGCGTCCTGCGCGTTGACCGGTTGCCTTCTTGTCCGCGCCGCGATACGACAGCACGCCGTTGACCCAGACCGCTTCGATGCCGTGCGCCGGTTGCATGGGATCGGTGAAAGTCGCGGCGTCGCGGATCGTCGTCGCATCGAACAGCACCAGATCAGCCCAATATCCCTCTTTCACCAGGCCGCGGTCGCTCAGGCCGAAACGCGAGGCCGACAAGCCCGTCATCTTGCGCACCGCCACGGTGAGCGAAAACAGTTGCTGTTCGCGGCTGTAGTAGCCCAGCACGCGCGGGAAGGCCCCCCACAAACGCGGATGCGGCAAAGGATCGTTGGGCAGGCCGTCGGAACCGATCACGGTCGAGGGATGACGCAGGATGCGATTGACGTCGTCGTCGGACATGCAGTGATAGACAGCGCCTGCCGGCATCAGGCGACGCGCAGCTTCGGTCATGTCGACGCCCCACTCTTCGGCGATCCTGGCCAGCAGCTTGCCGCCCTGCTCCGGATGCGGCTCCGACCAGGTCACCTGGATGTCGTAGGTGTCGGTCACTTGCTTGAGGTCCAGCGTGGAAGAGCTTGCGGTATAGGGATAGCAATCGCAGCCGACATGCTGATGCTTCTCGGCCTGCTCCAGCGCGGCCAGCACTTCGCTGCTGCGCCCCCAGTTTTCCACGCCGGCGCATTTGAGATGGGAAATCACCACCGGCACGCGCGCGTGCTTGCCGATGCGGAAGGCCTCGTCCATCGCATCGAGGATGTCGGCGAATTCACTGCGCAGATGCGTGGCGTACATGGCGCCGTATTGCGCCAACGGCTCCGACAGCGCCAGCACTTCCTCGGTCGGCGCATTGATCGCGTTGCCATAGGCCAGACCGGTGCTCAAGCCCAGCGCGCCATGCTCCAGCGCCTCGGTCAGCTGATCGCGCATGCCCTTGATTTCAGCATCGGTCGCGGCGCGGTCCAGGCGGTCCATATGATTGCTGCGCAGCGCCGTGTGGCCGATCAGCGCGGCCACGTTCACGGACGGTTGTGCCGCTGCGATCGCTTCGACGTAGCTGGAAAATGTCGGGTAAGAAAATGCGCTCGACTGCCCCAGCAGATTCATCGGATCCGGCGGATCGCCCTTGAGCGTCACCGGTGCCGCACTGATGCCGCAGTTGCCGACCACGACCGTGGTGACGCCTTGCGACAGTTTCGGGAACATCTCCGGCATGCGGATGACGTTGGTGTCGTCATGCGTGTGCGCATCGATGAAGCCCGGGCTCAATACCTTGCCGGCGGCGTCGATCACATGATCGGCTTGCCAGCCTGCCAGAGAACCGATGGCGGCGATGCGACCGTCGACAACAGCCACGTCGGCGACGACCGGATCGGCGCCGCTGCCGTCAATCACGAAAGCATTGCGGATCAGCGTATCGCAATGTTGGGAAGATGAGGAAGTAGTCATATCAGTCTCCGAGCGGCTGGCGGTCGCCGCCGCCGCGATGCATGTCGAGTACATACTTGAGGCGCCGCAACTGCTCCTGGCTGCGATCCTTTTGCAGCAGCGCCAGTTCCAGCACCAGCATGTCCAGCGCCATCATCATGGCGTAGCGCGATGACGACGGCTTGAAAATGAAATCGGTCTCCAGCGCCTTGATCGGCAGCAGCACGTCGACCATGCCCGCCAGCGGCGAACCCAATGCGGTGATGGCGATCATCTTGACGCCGTACTCCTTGGCGACCTCGCAGTTGGTGAGCAGCTCGGGCACGTTGCCCGTGGTGGAAAACACCAGCAAGACGTCATTCTTGTCCAGCGTGGCGGCAACCATGCGCTGCAACAAGGCGTCGTGGTAAGTCGCCACCGGCCGGCCCAGACGCACCAGGCGATAGCGCGCTTCATCCGACATCATGGTGGAACCGCCGCCCATGCCGAAGGAATAAATCATGCGCGCGTCGCGCAACAGTTCGGCGGCGCGCTGCAGGGCCTCGGGATTGAGCAAGGCGCGGTTCACCTCAAGCACTGCATGTATGTCGTTATAGACCACATCGGCGAGCTCAGGGGGTTGCCCCGGCGGGATGGTCTTAATGCCATCAAAAAATCGTTGCCCGACGGCAACCGCCTGCGCCAGCATGAACTTGAATTCGCGTACGTCGCGGCAACCCATCGCTTTGGCGAAGCGCGTCACGCTGGCCAGACTCACGCCAGCTTTTTGCGCCAGTTCGCCGATGCTGGCGCTGGCGGCGGTGGACAAATCGCTGAGAATCGCTTCGGCGACTTTTTGCTCCGCCAGACGCAATTGTCCGCTACGCTCGGTAATGCGTGAAACAATGTCGAAAGCTTGTGCCATGGCGTTGAATGAAGTCTCGATGGTGATTCCGTGCTTTCCCGAGCAGGCTTCACGAGGCTTGAACGGGGCATGGAAGAATTTTTCGTGTTAGTTTATAACACACTTCCAACATAGTAAATTCAGGACTATCATTACGTCAAATCAAATTTTCGAGGAGAAATTCAAGATGAGTGATACAAACTACCAGAACACTTGGCAAAGCGGCATCATCGACCCGCTCAACAAGGGTATCGGCACGCTGGTCGCGCCTGTGGCGCCGAATGCGGCCAACGCCCTGCCCTGGAATCTCCTCCAAGAAGACCTGAGCCTGCCGACCGCCGTCTTGTATGAAGAACGCCTGTCGCACAACCTCGACTGGATGCAGCGCTTCGTCACCGAATACGGCGTCAAGCTGGCGCCGCACGGCAAGACCACCATGGCGCCCAAGCTGTTCGCCCGCCAGTTGGCCACCGGCGCCTGGGGCATCACGCTGGCGACCGCGCACCAGACCAATGCAGCCTATCACCATGGCGTACGTCGCGTTCTGATGGCCAATCAGCTGGTCGGCAAACAAAACATGGCGATCATCTCGCGCCTGCTGGAAGATCCCTCCTTCGAATTTTTCTGCCTGGTCGATTCGGCCGATCTGGTCGATCAGCTCGGCAGCTTCTTCTCCGAGCGCAGGCAAACCCTGAACGTCTTGCTGGAACTCGGCCCGGTGGGCGGCCGCACCGGCGTGCGCAACAACGAACAGCAGGACACCGTGCTGGCTGCCGTCAAACGCTGGCAAGGCAGCATCGCATTGTCGGGCATCGAAGTCTACGAAGGCGTCCTGAAAGAAGAAGCCGACATCCGCCTGTTCCTGCAACGCGCGGTGCAATGCGCCAAGGATCTGGCCGGACAAGGCTATTTCAGCCACCGCTCGGCGCAAAAACCGGTCGTGCTGACCGGTGCCGGCTCGGCTTGGTATGACGTGGTCGCCGAAGAATTCGCCAGCGCCGACATCGGCGTCCCGCTGGATGTGGTGCTGCGTCCCGGCTGCTACCTGACGCACGACGTCGGCGTCTACCGCGCCGCCCAGGAACAGATCCAGACGCGCAATCCGGTGGCAAAAAAGATGCGCAGCGAATTGCTGCCTGCGCTGCAATTGTGGGCTTACGTACAATCGATTCCGGAATCCGACAAAGCCATCATTGCACTTGGCAAGCGCGATGCCGCCTTCGATGCCGGCCTGCCGCTGCCGGTCAAACGATTCCGCCCCGGCCTGGATACCATGCCGGTCAATTCGCCGTTGCACTGGGAAGTCACCGGCATGATGGACCAACACGCCTACCTGAAGATCAACGCAGGCGACGACATCAAGGTCGGCGACATGATCGCCTTCGACATCTCGCACCCCTGCCTGACCTTCGACAAATGGCGTCACCTGCCGGTGCTGGATGGGCAGTTCAACGTCATCGACATCGTACAAACCTTCTTCTAAGCAACGGCATCGCATCATGAGCAAGAAAATCCTCGCCTACGGCGAAGCAATGGTGGAATTCAATCAGAGCATCGAAGACCCGCGCTATTACCTCGAAGGTTTCGGCGGCGACACGTCCAATTTCTGCATCGCGGCAGCGCGTCAGGGCGCAGACACCGGCTACGTCAGCGCCGTCGGCGACGACCATTTCGGCAAGAGCCTGCAGGCGCTGTGGCAAACCGAAAAAGTCGACACGACGCATGTCGGCGTGATGCCGGGCGTGGCGTCCGGCGTCTACGTCGTCACGCACGACGACGCAGGACATCATTTCAACTACCTGCGCACCGGCTCCGCCGCCAGCCGCTACACCACCGCGCAATTGCCGCTGCAAGCGATTGCCGACGCCAAGGTGCTGCATCTGTCGGGCATCAGCCTGGCCATCAGCGAAAACGCCTGCGACGCCGGCCTGGCTGCCATGGCGCATGCGCGCAAGAACAACACCCTGACCTCGCTCGACACCAACCTGCGTCTGCGCCTGTGGCCACTCGAACGCGCGCGCGCCAAAATGGCCGAAGCTTTCGCTTTGTGCGACATCTGCCTCCCAAGCTGGGAAGACGTCAGCGCGCTGACCGGACTGGACGACCGCGACGCCATCGTCGATAAATTGCTGGCCTACGGCATCAAGCTGGTGGCGTTCAAGCTGGGCAAAGAGGGCTGCTATGTCGCCACGCCGACGGAGCGCCGCCTGGTGGCGCCGCACATTGTCGATGCGCTGGACGCCACCGGCGCCGGCGATTGTTTCGGCGGCGCTTTCATTGCGCAGATCGTCGAAGGCAAGGATCCGTTTGCAGCAGCGCGCTACGCCAACGTCGCGGCAGCCATTTCAACCACCGGTTATGGCGCAGTGGCGCCGATCCCGATGGCGGACCAGGTCAATACCGTAGTGAGCCGACTGGGTTGATCGTCACGATTGCCGCAATAAAAAAGAGCGACGAGGTGCAAACCCGCCGCTCTTTTTTGTTCGCAGACGCCTGCCGGAACATCAACTCCTGCGCTGCGCCACGGCCACCATGCCCAGCACCGGTTGCCGGATTTCCTCCCGCAGCACCACGTCCTTGATGCTCAGCAACTCAAAACCGAACTGATTCAGGCAGCGCGCGACATATGCCGGATCGTGGCGATAGCGGCCGCTCGGGTGCAGCGAAAACCCGACGCTTTGCGCCCCCTCTTCTGCGGCCGTCTCCACCGTGAACAGAAAGTAGCCGTTCTCCCTCAGCGTACTTGCCACTTTCCCGAACACTTTTTCCAGATCGCCGAAATAAATCATCGTGTCAGCCGACAGCACCACGTCGGCGGTTCCCGGCTTTCCAGCCATGTACTCGGTGATTTCCTGCTTGAACAGTTGATCGTAACCGCCACGCGCCTCGGCCTGTTCGAGCATCTTTCCGGACAGATCGACGCCGATCAGCGAGCGCGCGTAGGGCGCGATGATCGGCTCGCACAAGCCGGTGCCGCAACCGATGTCGAGTACGTCGAATTGTTTTGCCGGCGCGCCGATGATTTGCAAGGCCTGCTGCATCAGTTCCGGGCCGCGATACGCCAGGCTGTCGAGCAGATTGGCGTTGAAGGTTTCGGCATAACGGTCGAAATGCTTTTCGATGTAATTGTCCGATGCGCGCTCCGGCACGTCCTGCTGGGCGCAGGCGGCAAACATGTGTGCGGCAATCGGATTGTCGGGCTCTTCCCGCATCCACTCGCGGTAATGGTCGGCGGCTTCCTGCAGACGGCCGAGGAAGTAATACGAAATGCCGAGCATCTGCTTGGACTTGCCTTCATGCGGGGGCAGCACGAACGCGCGGCATTGGTAATGCGCGCTATTCATTTTGTCGCCGGCGGCTTCGTAGATATTGCCGAGATGAATCAGGGCCGGGCCGAAATCGGGCGCCAGCTCAAGCGTCTGTTTGAACGACTGTATCGCGTCTTCGGTGTCGCCATGCTGGAGTTGCGACGAACCCAGATTATTCCAGACGATGTGGTCGCCCGGATCCGCGTCCAGCGCTGCCTGATAAGCCTCGGATGCTTCTTCGAACTCGCGCAAGGCAAACAGCACATTGCCGAGATCATTGTGCCAGCTGGCGTTTTCCGGTTGCAATGCGCAAGACAGGCGGATATTCTGCACGCCCTCTTCGTCCTGGCCGTTCTGATAGAGAAAAATACCGAGATAATGCAGCGCAATCGGATGGACCGGATCCCGCGCCAGCACGTCGCGATAAATTTTTTCCGCCTTCTCGAGATCGCCGGCGGTATGAAAACCGATTGCCTGCTGCAAGGACTGCAGCAGCGCATCACTACCAGTCCCCACCTGGGAAAGAGACTCCATAAGCATGTTCCTGTGACTTATTCCGATTCGGAGATACGTTTGCCCGGCAGCAACACACTGAAATCTGAACACCTCAGCACAATGCATCAATCGCAAGACAAGCAGCTGGTGGTTCGTCGCAGGGACACGCCACATTCTTACAATATTTTCTGCAAGAAGCAAAAAAAGCTTTCGGACGCGAGTCGGAAAGCTTTTTGGATGGCAGGCGAGTCGGGCTAAGCCAGAAGTTGCCCGGTGATCACGCCGAGCTTGCGCAAGGCTTGGTCGAGCTCGCGCGTGAACGGCTTGCCGCAGCACAGCCGCAGATAGTGGTCAAAGCGGTCCGAGTTGGAAAAAATCACGCCCGGCGATACGCCGATGCCCTCATCCAATGCTGCAGTAAACACTGCATTCGATGACAATCCACGCGGCAGTTCCACCCACAGGCCGACGCCGCCATTGGGAACGCTCAGACGGGTTTCATCGGGAAAGTATTCGGCGATCGCCTCGGCCATCTGCTCGCGCTGATCCTTCAGCGTGCTGCGCAGGCGGCGCAGATGACGATCGTAGGCCGGCGATCCCATGTAGTTGGCGGCGGTGATCTGGGTCCATTCTTCGTTGGCGCGGGTGTAGGCGAACTTGAGCATCTTGACCCGCTCATTCCATTTGCCGCAAGTCATCCAGCCCAGCCGCATGCCGGGCGCCAGCACCTTGTTCAGGGAGGAGCAATAAATGACGTTGCCGCTCTTGTCCCAGATTTTTGCCGCAGAAGGAGCGACCTCGCCATCGGCCAGTTCGCTGTAGGCGTCGTCCTCGATCAGCGGCACCCCTTGCCGTTCGCACAGCGTGACCAGACGCTCCTTGTGGCTGTCCGACATGATGCAGCCCAGCGGATTTTGCAGGGTCGGCACCACCACCACCGCCTTGATGTTGCCGTAGGTCTGCATCGCCAGTTCCAGCGCTTCGATGGAGATGCCGGTATGCGGACTGGTCGGGATTTCCAGTGCGCGCATCCCCAGGCTTTCCAGCGTCTGCAACAAGCCGAAATAAGTGGGCGATTCCACCGCAATGGTGTCGCCCGCTTGCGCCACGGCTCGCAACGCCAGATTGAGCGCTTCGATGCAGCCGTGCGTGACCACCACGTCGTCGGCGCCGATGCGGATGCCGGCATTGAGCGCGCGCCGCGCCACCACTTGCCGGAAATGGATGTTGCCGTTGATCGGCATGGGACTGGTGAGCAAGGTCGGCTGCTCGCGCAGCGCCTTGATGGCGGCATTCTTGAGGGCATCGACCGCATACAGTTCAGGCGCACAGCTCATGCCGCTCAGGTCGATGGCGGGCATCTTCAACTGGCGGCGCGCAATGAAGTCGGAGACCTGTTCGTGGATGCCGACGTACTGTGCCGGGTCCAGCGGCGTAGAAATATTCGGCTCGCCCACCGGTCGGATCACCGCGCGGCGCGGCTGGCGGACGAAATAGCCGGAACGCGGACGGGCTTCGAGCCAGCCGCCTTCTTCCAGATAACGCAAACTTTGCAGCGCCGTCGACAGGCTCACGTGGTGCTGGCGCATCAGATCGCGCACCGATGGCATGCGGTCGCCCGCGACCAGCGTCCCGGCCTGGATCGCAGACAGATAGTGCTCGGCAAGGCGCCGGTAAATCGGCTGGCCGGCGGAGATCAGTGCAGAGGCGGCAGGTGCGGTAACCGCGGTAACAAGAGGTGGTGGTTGCATGTCCATGGTTGAATCTTCAGCTTTCCCCTGTTGCGGCGATAGATACAGAGCCGCCGAAAACAGACGATAACAGATCAAAAAAATGCCCGCTGTTTCGATTCACATCGCTACCGCCTGTGTCTGTTTCGCAAAGCCTGTGCTGCCTAGACTATCCCTACGCCAACCAAACAGGAAAAGACCATGCGCACCGAAGACAGGCAAGCCGCTCCCAGCAAGATTCAACTGAGCGCCGGACAGAGCCACTATCTGTGGACCGGCCGCGATACCGTTCTGTTCATCCAGTCGGGCAGCATCCGACTGCGCGAATCGCCCGAGTGGATGAGCGACACCATTCTGAGCACGCTGTCGACCTTGCGGGAAGGCCACCACTACCAGATCGAACGCGGCGGCCGGACTTGCCTTTACGCAACACAAACGGCAGAAATATTGTGCTACCCCAGCATGAAGCCGCGTTATTTCTTGCTGGATTTCGTGGTCCGCCTGCTGAGTGCGCCAACCCGGCGCTTGCGCACCATGGCGACCCGATTCATGGCGTCGAAATAGCCGGGCAAGGGCCGCACAGGCAGACCCTGAGCGGCTTGCCTGTGCCACATCAAAAAATCGCCAATCAAGCCTGAAGAATGCGTGCCCATTGCAATAAAGGCATTACACTACCGCATCGCCCATCCATCTTCATCGTTATGCAGAATGAAATCCGCTCCTCAGACGCTGCCGCAGCAAGCACACCAAGCAGCGACGACTTCATCAACGCGGACATGTTTGAACTGGCTCCCGTTTCCATGTGGCTGGAAGATTTCAGCGGCGTCAAAACACTTCTCGAAGAATGGCGCGCCGCCGGCGTCACCGATTTGCGCAGCTATTTGCAAGCCGATTTGTCGCGCGTGCATGCCTGCACACTCAACATCCAGGTATTGCACGTCAATCAAAAAACGCTGCAGCTGTTTGAAGCGGATGACATCGCGCACCTGATCGCCAACCTCGACAAGGTTTTCCGCGACGACATGCTGCACACCCATATCGAGGAACTGTTGCAGGTATGGGAAGGCAAAACCGAATTCTCCAGCCACAGCGTCAATTACACGCTGTCCGGAAAGCGCCTCGACATCCAGCTCAATGCACGCATCCTGCCGGGCTACGAAGACAACTGGGGCCGCGTGCTGCTCGCTGTCGAAAACGTCACCGAGCGCGAAACCGCCCGCCGCAAACTCACGCACAGTGAAAATTACGCGCGCGGCCTGTTCGAGTACTCGCCGATTTCCCTGTGGGTCGAGGATTTCAGCCAGGTCAAACGCCTGTTTGGCGATTTGCGCCAGATCGGCATCAAGGATTTTCGCGTCTTCACCGATGTGCACCCCGAGTTCGTCGAACGTTGCATGCAGGAGATCAGGGTCATCGACGTCAATCAGCAAACGCTGACGATGTTCCACGCGCCGGACAAGACTACTCTGCTGTCGCGCCTGGGTGAAGTGTTCCGCGACGACATGCGTCCGCATTTCAGTGAGCAGCTGAGCGAGCTGTGGCATGGCAATCTGTTCCATCAGCGCGAGGTGGTCAACTATGCGCTCAACGGCGAACAACTGCATGTGCATCTGCAGTTCTCCGTATTCCCCGGCCATGAAGACGACTGGAGCCTGGTGCTGGTGGCCTTGACCGACATCACCGCCCGCAAGAAGGCCGAAGCCTATCTGGAGTTCCTCGGCAAGCATGACGAACTGACCAAGCTGCATAACCGCGCTTTCATGGTCGATGAAATGAACCGGCTTGAGCGCAAGGGGCCGTTCCCTGTCAGCGTCATCATGATCGACCTCAACGGCCTCAAGGAAATCAACGACCAGCTCGGTCACGCCGCCGGCGACGCGCTGCTGCGCCGCGTCGGCGAAGTATTGGGCAAAGCCGCCGACAAGCCGGTCTATGCCTCACGCATCGGCGGCGACGAGTTCGCCATCCTGATGCCTGCCACGGACGAACGCGGCGCCGCGGCCATGCTGGAAAACATCCAGAAGCTGATCGATATCAACAACCAGTACTACTCGGGCTCCCCGCTCAGCCTGTCGATAGGTTACGCCACCAGCCAGCATGGCGAACGCCTGGAGGCGACCGTGCAACGCGCCGATGCCTTGATGTATGAAGACAAGCGCTCGTATTACGCCAAAGTGCCGACGCATGACCGGCGCCAGCCTGCCGACGAATGAGCGCGCCTCGTTTCGAACTGCAAGTCGACGATGAAGCCATCGTCGGCGATGTCTTGGGCGACCAGCATCAGTTGCGCGCACTGTTTCTGCACGGCGCGGGCCAGAGCCATCGGTTGCGCCAGCGGCAACTGCGCGAGGAACTGGCGCGCTCCGGATTCGGCAGCGTTGCGCTGGATTTTTCCGGGCATGGCGAGAGTAGCGCCAACAGCGCCGGCTCGTTGAAAAAACGCCTGCGGCAAGCGCAATGCGCTCTGGATCATGCCGACGCCGGCCGCACCATCCATACCGTCGTCGGCACCAGCATGAGTGGCGAGATTGCCCTGCGCCTGGCCTGCCGGACGCAAAGTCGCCTTGGTCATATCGTCCTGATTGTCGGCGCCATTTACGACCGCGCCGCCTTCCCCATTCCTTTCGGGGCGGAGTTTTCAAACGTGATTCGCCGGCCGCAAAGCTGGCGGCAAGCCGAGACGCTGGAAATGATCCGGGATTATCGTGGCGGCCTGACATTGATCCGGGCGCTGGAGGATGCCGTCATTCCGCATGAAGTCGCTGATTTGCTGGAGCAAGCTGCCGTATCGGCGCGTTTTCGGCGCATCATCGATCTGCCCGGAACCGATCATCGCGTCAGTGAAGCAATGGCGAATGACATGGCGCTGCTTCAGCGCATTGCCGCCGCAATCAAAGAAGAAAAGTAGAATGTTCAGGCGCTGGTGCTGACCAGCGTACCCACCACGCCCTGCGCGACCGCATCGCTGACGGCCACGGAAGACAAACCGGGATTGCTGCTCAGGACATCGGCGAAATTGGCGGAAATGCCGCTGGTCGGCGTGAAAATACCGCTGCCGTCATAGACGCCGTCCGTCGAACCAGAAGAAGTCGAATCGGAATTGTTCAGGGATGCCAGGATGCCCTTGCCGAGGGCCGCAGTTTCTTCGTCAGGCGTGGTCGGCTTCGAAGTCGCCGTGCCGGCACGGGCAAGTATATGCAGAAGACCCGACGCGGTGTACGTCACCGCTCCCTTGGGTGCACCTGGCAGACTCAACACCACGGATCCCGCATCGGCGAGTGCAACGGCCGTACTGATCACTCCCGGACTTTGGCCGAGATCGATGACCGGCGCATTCCCTCCGAACACATAGGGAACGGTAGCGGTGAACGAACTGTTGACTGCAATTGCCATAAAACAATTCTCGCGAAAAATGCGTAGTTGTTAATGTAGATTAGCAGCAATTAGGGCGAATTTCGATACCATGATGGCAACATCACACCTGCTGCGGGTTCAATTTGTCCGATTTTGAATACAGTTTGTTCAATGCCGACAGGTAGGCTTTTGCCGAAGCGACAACAATGTCGAGGTCGGCGCCCACGCCATTGACGATCCGCCCCGATTTGGCCAGACGCATGGTCACCTCGCCCTGCGATTGTGTGCCTGTGGTGATCGCATTGACGGAAAACAGCAACAGCTCGGCGCCGCTGGCGGCGTTCGATTCGATGGCGTTGACGATGGCGTCCACCGGACCGTTTCCTTGTCCGGAGCAACTCACCTCCTTGCCGCCGACGGTAAAGACGATCGTGGCGCTCGGGCGCTCGCCGGTTTCCGAATGTTGCGACAGGGAGACGAAGCCATAATGCTCGCCTTCGTGACTATGCTGCTCATCGCTGACCAGCGCCATGATGTCTTCGTCAAAAATCTCAGATTTGCGGTCGGCCAGTTCCTTGAAGCGGGCGAAGGCGGCATTGACCTCGCCTTCCGACTCCAGCGCGATGCCGAGTTCTTCCAGCCGCTGCTTGAACGCGTTGCGGCCCGACAGCTTGCCCAGCACGATCTTGTTGGCGGTCCAGCCGACGTCTTCGGCGCGCATGATTTCATAGGTATCGCGCGCCTTGAGCACGCCGTCCTGATGGATCCCGGACGCATGTGCAAAGGCATTGGCGCCGACCACGGCCTTGTTCGGCTGCACGGCAAAACCGGTGATCTGCGACACCAGCTTGGAAGTCGGCACGATCTGCGAGGCATCGATGCCCAACGTCAGGTTGAAATGATCGCGGCGCGTCCTGACCGCCATGACGATTTCTTCCAGCGCCGTATTGCCGGCACGTTCGCCCAGGCCATTGATGGTGCATTCGACCTGGCGCGCGCCGCCGATCATGACGCCGGCCAGCGAATTGGCGACAGCCATGCCGAGGTCGTTGTGGCAATGCACAGACCAGACCGCCTTGTCGGAATTGGGAATGCGTTCACGCAGGCTCTTGAGCATGTTGCCGTACAGCTCAGGCACGGCATAACCGACGGTATCGGCAAAGTTGATGGTGGTCGCGCCTTCGGCGATCACGGCTTCGAGTACCCTGCACAGGAAATCCATATCGGAGCGGCTGCCGTCTTCCGGACTGAACTCGACGTCGTCGGTGAACTGGCGCGCATAGCGCACCGCCAGCCTGGCCTGCTCAAAGACCTGATCGGGCGTCATGCGCAACTTCTTTTCCATATGCAGCGGAGAAGTTGCGATAAAGGTGTGAATGCGCTTGCGTTGCGCCGGCGCCAGGGCCTCTGCAGCACGCGCGATATCGCGATCGTTGGCGCGCGACAGGGAGCAAACGACGGAATCCTTGATCAGCCCGGCGATGGACTTGATCGCCTCGAAGTCGCCGGGAGACGCGGCGGCGAAACCGGCTTCGATCACGTCGACCTTCATGCGCTCAAGCTGGCGAGCGATGCGGATCTTCTCTTCCTTCGTCATCGATGCGCCAGGCGACTGCTCGCCGTCGCGCAAGGTGGTGTCGAAAATGATGAGCTTTTCTGCTGACATGGCAACTCCTCGGGCTAGTCTGCAATCCATTCTATTCCTCTCGCATAATGTTGCAACAGCGGTGCAGTAGCAGCGCGATAACGATAGCGGGAAGCAGGCGTAAAAAAACCGCCCGATGGTACGTGGGCGGTTTTCGGAGAGTAGTACAGGGACGTTTATTTTTCCTCGTGTTCCGTCTGGACGATGCTGACGGGCTTGCCTTTGATCTTGCGCCAGGCATAGACGATGTAGCCGGAAATCCCATACAGCACGAACAAGCCGAACAATACCTTGGACGGATCGCTCGAGATCGCCACCAGCACCACGACCACCAGCAATGCCGCAATGAAGGGTACCGGCTTGCGGAAGTTGATGTCCTTGAAACTGTAGAACGGCACGTTGGTCACCATGGTGATGCCGGCATACAGCGTGATCACCCAGGAAGCCCAGCTCAGGTCCGTGCCGGCAAAACGCAAGTCGTCCATCAGCCAGATAAAGCCGGCAACCAATGCAGCAGCGGCCGGGCTCGGCAAGCCCTGGAAATAGCGCTTGTCGACCACCGCGATGTTGGTGTTGAAACGCGCCAGACGCAAGGCGCCGCCGACGCAATACACGAATGCCGCCAGCCAGCCCAATTTTCCCATGCCGCGCAACGACCATTCATAGACCACCAGCGCCGGTGCAGCGCCGAAAGACACCATGTCCGACAGGCTGTCGTATTGCGCGCCGAATTCGCTTTGCGTATTGGTCATGCGCGCCACGCGGCCGTCAAGACTATCCAGTACCATCGCCACGAAGATCGCAATCGATGCATGGTCGAACTTCAGGTTCATGGCCATCACGATGGCGTAGAAGCCGCAAAACAGCGCCGCCGTCGTAAAAGCGTTCGGCAACAGATAGATGCCGCGCGAACGCCGTGGACGCACGATCGGCGCACCGTCTGCGTCTTCCAGCTGGGCCGGATACATCGGTGTTTTATGGCTGCGCAAGGATTTCGGGAAAGGAATCGCGCCCTTGTTTTTGCGTCTGCGGAAAGTTGCCATGTAGAGTCCGTCTCAATATGCGTCAGGTGTTCAGAATTCGGCCAGGATCGTTTCCGTCGCCGAAACCTTTTCACCCACGCTCACTTTCGGTGTCGCAGTCAACGGCAGATAGACATCGACGCGCGAACCGAAACGAATGAAGCCGTAACGCTGACCGCGCGCCAATACGTCGCCGGCCTTCACATAGCAGAGGATGCGGCGGGCAATCAAACCTGCCACTTGCACGCATGTCACGCTCTGGCCATTGGCTGCGGTGATGGCCAGCGCGTTGCGTTCGTTTTCCAGCGAGGCCTTGTCCAGGTCTGCATTGACGAATTTGCCGGGGAAATATTGCACGGTCTCGATCTTGCCATCCACCGGTGCGCGGTTGGAATGGACGTTGAACACATTCATGAACACGCTGATCTTCAGCGCTTCACGATTGGTGTAGGGATCATGGGCCTTGGCGACCACCACGATGCGGCCATCGGCAGGCGACAGCACGGCATTCGGATTTTGCGGAATCGTGCGTGGAGGATCACGGAAAAACTGCAATACAAACAGCGCGATGATCCAGAAAGGAAGCGACCAGGCGCCGCCAATCAGCGTAACGACAACGGCGACAACGACAGCGATGCCCAGGAAAGGCCAGCCTTCGCGGGCAATAATAGGATGTGGGTAATGATTGTTCAACGTTGCTCCGATAGTCGCTGATGGATTTCAAAATGGTAAAGCGTGCTTATTCTAGACGAGCGCCTAAGAAATGTAACGCGCCGCAAATCAAATCAACGGATATTTACCCGTTGAAAGCGAATGACAGCCAGGGATGCCAGCTTATGCCAAGGCGGAGGGACCTGTTGGCCTGAAAGAGCCATTCTTTTTTTGATAAGCGGGTATTTTATCGCGAACCGCGGCAAAACAGGACAGGAACGGCAAATGAGTGGGGTTCAGCGCCTGTTTCCGGAACTCGGAACGAAGCAAACGGCGGGCACAGGAAAATAGCGAATGATGGCAAGATCGCCAGCCCACCATTCTGCAAAACAGGCGGCAAGGACAAGTGCCCTGCCGCCGTTTCGATACGGCGCTTACTTGAATCGCACCTTGCCGACCAGATGCATGCCGACCGTCGACTCGCCCGGCTCGAAGCTCGGTTCCGCCACGGCTTCCTGAGGAGCATCCGCCATCGCGCGCATCATCATCGCCTTCGGAGCTGCTGCCGCCTGCACATAATTGCCGGAACCCTCGAAATCGACCGTTTCCACAACGGCGTCGCTGCTGCGGCGGCCCATTGCAGTCGCAATCGAGGAAATGCGCTCGTTGAGGTTTTTGTAAGTAGCATTGATCAGGTCAGCGTCCAGTTTCTTGCTGGTCGCGGGGCTCAAACCGAATTGCAGATTGTTCAGCCCCAGGATGTTCTGCGTCGCAGCGACGGTCTTCGGCAAGCCGTCCAGATTCGTCGTCGTCACTTCCAGATATTGACCGACGCGCCAGCCGACGATCGTGCGCGGCTTGTTGTTGGAACGCGGAGCCTCTTCGGAATAAACGGCATAGGTATAGTAGCCGCGCGTCTTCAGCTGCGCTTGAGGATCCTGCTTCTTCACGATCTCGATGCCCTGCTTCATCTTCTTGTTGACGCGCGAAGCGGCAGCGCCCTTGTCCTTGTCCTGCTCCTCGACATTCAGCGTGGCGCGCGCTTCATCGTTCGGCACCACCAATTCCCCCGATGCCGGAACGACCACAAGAGTCCCTCCGGTTTGTACTGCTTGCGCATGCGCGGCCATTGTTGCTGTGGCAAGGACGGCGGCAAATAAGAGTTGGCTTGAGCGCGACATAAAACCTCCAAAGTAAAACTTGTTTGATATGTGTTCTGAGTGCTCCGACGATCCGGAGACTGCGTTTGGATGCTGATGGATGGAGTTAGTTCGTTATGGCAATGTGATGATTGTGACAATGTGCAAGCAAGGAAACGCGTTCAACTCTTCGAACACAGTCATTCCTGCCCCGCAAATAAAAAAGGACGCCAAGGCGTCCTTTTCGTTCATCGACAACGATGTCGATTAGTTCTTCGACTGATCCACGAGTTTATTGGCCTTGATCCACGGCATCATCGCGCGCAGCTTCTCACCCACGATTTCAATTTGGTGTTCCGCATTGATGCGACGACGCGACAGCAATGTCGGTGCGCCTGCCTTGTTTTCCAGGATGAAGCTCTTGGCGTATTCGCCGGTCTGGATGTCGGTCAGCACTTGCTTCATGACCTTCTTGCTCTCTTCGTTGATGATGCGTGGGCCGGTGACGTATTCGCCGTATTCCGCATTGTTCGAGATCGAGTAGTTCATGTTGGCGATGCCGCCTTCGTAGATCAGGTCGACGATCAGCTTCAGTTCGTGCAGGCATTCGAAGTACGCCATTTCGGGCGCGTAACCGGCTTCCACCAGCGTTTCGAAACCGGCCTTGATCAGTTCGACGGTGCCGCCGCACAACACAGCTTGCTCGCCGAACAGATCGGTTTCGGTTTCTTCGCGGAAGTTGGTTTCGATGATGCCGGCACGGCCGCCGCCGTTGGCGGTGGCGTACGACAGCGCGACGTCACGGGCAGTGCCGGACTTGTCTTGATAAACCGCGATCAGGTGCGGCACGCCACCACCCTGGGTGTAGGTCGAAC
>NZ_AKJW01000076.1 GCF_000282135.1 Herbaspirillum sp. CF444 | reverse complement strand
GGCGCCTGCCATAACTTTATGCCGCCTGCGACGATGACTTGATGCAACAGTGATAACGTCCCGCTATAATCGAACGCTTGGAAAGTGCAACACGGCAATGCGCATATCAACGCCGCCTTACTTCACGCAAATGACAATAAAACCGGACACGGCGGCGCATGCCGTGGAAATAGAAAAACTGACGCAGTCCCTGGTGCGCGAGCGCGATGCTCGTCTGCAATCCGACGCTCGTCTGGAAGGCCGTCTGCGTCAATTGCAGTTGCTGGAAGCCGTTGCCGCCGCCGCCAACCAGGCCGATTCGGTCGATGCGATTCTCCAGTTCTCCGTCGATGAAATTTGCCGCTACACCGGCTGGGCGCTGGGGCACTGCTATCACGTACGCAAGGCGGGCAAGCAGACCGCGCTGGTCTCGGCCGGCATCTGGCACGGCGCCATGCGGTCCGAATTCAGTGCTTTCCACTCTCTGACCAGCAATCCGGCCTTCCAGGCCCACAAGGATTTGCCGGGACGCGCCTTCAAGGAAGCCGCTCCGGTCTGGATCGTCAATATCGGCGTCGACCGCGATGCCCCGCGCGCCGACGCGGCGCGCGCAGCCGGCATCAGGGCCGGCATCGCCTTCCCGGTGCTGAGCGGCGGCGAAGTGGTTGCCGTGCTGGAATTCTTTTCCAGCCGCGTGTTGTCGCTGGACGACCATCTGCTGCGATTGATGAGCCTGATGCGTCAGATCGGCAGCCGCATCGGCCGCGTCGCCGAGCGTCGCCGGAACGAGCTGCGCCTCATGCATGAGGCTTCCCATGACGCACTGACGGGTTTGCCAAACCGTACGCTCTTCCTGCAGCAGCTGGATCTCGCGCTGCAACGCCAGTGGGAAGACGATAACGCCGGTTTCGCGGTGCTGTTCATCGACCTCGATCGCTTCAAGATCATCAACGACAGCCTCGGCCATCTGGCGGGCGACCGCATGATCATCCAGGTGGCCGCCCGCCTGAAAAACGCCGTCCGTCCCGATGTCGTCATCGGGACGAGTAGCGTCGAGACCGCCGTCGCGGTTCCGGCATATACGCTGGCGCGCATGGGCGGCGACGAATTCACCGTACTGCTGCGCAACATCTCCGACGTCAGCGAAGCCGAACGCATTGCCGAGCGTATTCAATTGGCACTGGCCTTGCCCTTCCTGATCCGGGATCAGGAAATCTACGCCAGCGCCAGCATCGGCATCGTGTTCAGCGACGTCGGCCATACGCTTGCCGACGAAGTGCTGCGCGACGCCGACCTGGCCCTGTATCGCGCCAAGGCGGCCGGCAAGAACCATTACGAAGTGTTCGACCGCAGCATGCGCAAGGGCGCCGTCAGCCGCCTGACGATAGAGACGGCGTTGCGCCACGCGTTGAAGAACAATGAGTTCGTGCTGCATTACCAGCCCATCATCGAGCTGCAGGCCGGCACCATCGTCGGCGTCGAAGCGCTGGTGCGTTGGCAGCGCGGCCCGGAGGAGCTGGTCTACCCGGGCGATTTCATCGACGTCGCCGAAGACACCGGCCTGATTCTGCACATCGGCATGTGGGTGTTGCGCGAAGCCTGCCGCCAGATGCATGCCTGGCACCGGCAATTTTCCCGCGCCAAGCCGCTGACCATCAGCGTCAACATTTCTCCGCGCCAGTTCGTGCAACCCAATCTGGTCGACCAGATCCAGCAGATCATCCACGAGACGGGCATCGATCCCAATACGCTGCGACTGGAAATCACCGAGAGCGTCACCATGGGCGACGTCGAACGCACGATCAAGATCCTGTCGCAGCTGCGCGCGCTGGGCGTGCGCTTCAGTATCGACGACTTCGGCACCGGTTATTCGTCGTTGAGCTACCTGCATCGCTTCCCGCTGGACGTGCTGAAGATCGACCGCTCCTTCGTCATGGGCATGAAGGAAGACAAGGAGCGCCTGCAAATCGTCGAAACCATCATGACGCTGGCGCGCAATCTGGGCATTGAAGTTGTGGCCGAAGGAACGGAAACGGAAATGCAGGTCGACCATCTGCGCAATCTCGGTTGCGATTTCGGCCAGGGATTTTTCTTCTCGCGCGCGCTGGCGGCGGAGACGATCACGGATCTTCTCTACGTCCCGCACCACGTGCTGGAAACCGCCTACGTCAATTCGCTGCAGGCGCTGGAGGAGTAGAACGCATCTCACGCCTATTGATGAAATGAGTTCTAATCAGCTTCTGCCTTGCGACAGCAGCCATCGCAATGATCCCGCCGGCAACAGCACGCAAATCGCCGCGCTGAAAATCAGTATGAAGCCCAGCATGTCCGGCGCGCTCGGGCGTTCGCCCAGCAACAAGACCGCGCCGCTGACGCCGACCACCGGCACCAGCAGCGTGCCGAGCGCGGCAATACCGGCCGGCAGCCTGGCAATGATTTCAAACCACAGGATGTAGCCCGCCGCCATGCCGAAAAAGATGTGATACGCCAGCGCGCAGATCACCGGCAGATGCAAGGCGCCCGGATGCGGCCAGCCTTCGAAGGACAGCAAACCGGTCAGCGCCACCAGCGCACCGATCAGCAATTGCCAGGCGGCGATCGCCAGCGGTTCGGCATCGATCTTTGCCCACTTCATGTAGACCGTTCCCGCCGCCCAGGTCAGCGCCGCCGCCAGCGCGTACAAAATTCCATGGGGTAAGCCGCCGCCGATCAACGGAGAAATCAATACCGCCAGACCGCCCGCACCCAACGCCAATCCCATGCCGCGCACGCAGTCCAGTTTTTCACCCAGCGCAATGCGCGCAAACAGCGTCGCCCACAGCGGCATCGAGTAGGTGATGATCGCCACGCGCGAAGTCGCCGCCCCGAGCTGGGCAAAGGTCAGCAGGATATTGAACAGCGCAATGTTGAGCAGGCCGGTCATCACGACGTGTACGCGGTCGCGCCGGCCGATGCGCAGATTGCGACCGCGTGCCAACGCCAGCACGAACAAAGTACACGCGGCAGCACCCAGCCCGATGCTGCGCAAGGTCCACGGCGACACGCCGCTGAGCGAAACCTTGACGGCAGGCCAGTTCAATCCCCAGATCACGCCGAGAACGAGCAGCAACAGCTTGGCCCTGCGGTTTTGCGCTGCGGCTTGCGGCATCGGCGGCGTGTTCAGACCGGCGCCGGTGTGGAAGCGTCGAGCGGATAAACCGGGCGACGCACCTTGCGAATCGGGAACAGGTCGAAGTTGGAACTGGTCGGGCCGCCGCTGTCGGAATCGCATTCTTCCAGCCCCTTGCTGATCGGCACGAACACCGGGCGGCAATACATGCGCGACTTCAGGATCACGTAGTCCATCGTTGCCGGATCCAGGCCGAGGCTGGTGAACACGCCCAGGTCATACGGTTCGACGCGTTCTTCGGTGATGACGATCTTCGCCGCGCCGGTGTCGAACAACACGCTGTTGCCCATGTTGATGGTCGAGCCGGTATAAATCGGACCGGACACGCGGAACACGCCGTCGGTGATCGCCAGCACCTTGCCGCTCAATTGCAGCGGCGTCTTGACGATGCCCTGCTGCGTCAGCGCCACCTTGTTGCCGACCGCCAGCGTGACCGTACCGCCCACGCCGGCTTTCAGCAATTGCGCGACCGCTTCCGGATCGCTGATCGGACCGGCGGCGATGCCGCGCATGCCTTCGGCCAGCGCCGCTTCCAGGACGTCCATGGTGTTGCAGGTGCCGCCCGACATGACGTTGTCGCTGTGGTCCAGCAGCAGCACGGGTCCCTTGCCCGGGCCGGCGGCCATCTCGCGCGCATGCGCCAGCGATTGGCGCAGCGGCTGGCTGTCATAGACGAAATCGTCGCGCTCGGCCCAGATCTGTTGCGCGATCGTATCGGCGACGCTTTGCGCCAGCGTCGCATCGTTGTCGGTCACGACCACCACCGACATGCCGGCATCGCGGAAGTCGGACAAGGGAAATCCCGCCAGCACCGACACGGCCAGCACGCCGGCTTGCTTTTCCGCCAGCTTGGCCTGTTCCACCGCGCGCTGCATGGCCGATGCCGAAGTGTTGCTGGTCAGCGTCGCCGACAGCAGCGGCACTTGCCGCCAGCCGGTGACCGGACGCGACTTCTCCTGCAGCAATTCCAGCAGCAGGCGGCCGGCGTGCTCGCCGGTTTCGTACATGTCGATATGCGGATAGGTCTTGAAGCTGACGATGACGTCGGCGTTGTCGACCATCTTTTGCGTGACGTTGCCGTGCAGGTCGAGCGCCACGCACATCGGCACCCGAGGCGCGATCTTGCGGATGCGTTCGAGCAGCGCGCCTTCGCCATCGTCGGCGTTCTCCGCCACCATGGCACCGTGCAGGTCTAGCATGATGGCGTCGCAGCCGCCTTCGATGGCGCGCACGATGGCGTCGGTCATCAGCGTATAGGCATCGGCCGCCACCGTCGCGCTCGGATTGGCCGTGGCGGACAGCGGCGTCACGATGGACGCCGACATGCCGTCGGCGATATCGAGGAAAGCGCCCATCGCGGTGCGCGCGCCTTTCTGATCCTGATAGGCGGCGCCGTCCCATTGCGGCGCGAAGGCTGCCAGCGGCGTCGGGATCGGCGAGAAGGTATTGGTCTCGTGGTTCAGGCGGGCGACGACAATCTTTAACGGCATGACAAATTCCTTGGCAATGTTCAGACTACTTTTGCGCTTGCCAGCATGGCATGCAACAGCACGTTCGCGCCGGCTTCCAGATGCTCGGGTTTGGCGTCTTCGATTTCGTTATGGCTGACGCCGTCCTTGCACGGCACGAAAATCATGCCGGCCGGCGCCAGGCGCGCGGCGTAGATTGCATCGTGACCGGCGCCCGAGACCACGTCCATCGTCGCGTAGCCGAGCATCGCCGACGCATTGCGCACTTCGCCGACGCAGTCGGGATGGAAAGGGCAGGGCGGGAAGTAAGACACGCGCTCCAGCTCGATCTTCAGGCCAGTCTTCCGACGGGTTTGTTCGAGATACGCCAGCAGGTCTTCGTGCATCTGGTTCAGCGTTTCACCGCTGACGTTGCGCAGGTCGATGGAAAATTTCACCTGCCCCGGAATCACGTTGCGGCTGTTCGGCATCACCTGCACCTGGCCGACCGTGCCGCGGCCGTAAGGTGGATAGCGATTCGCAATTGCCACGACTTCCTGCATGATGTAAGTCGACACTTGCAGCGCATCCTTGCGAATTTCCATCGGCGTCGGACCGGCGTGCGATTCGAAACCGGTGACCGTGCAGTCGTACCAGGACAGGCCGAGCACGGCGGGCACCACGCCGATGACGGTGTCGGCGTTTTCCAGTACCGGACCTTGTTCGATATGCGCTTCGTAATACGCACCGATCGGATGGTCGCCGCATTGTTGTTCGCCGATGTAGCCGATGCGTGTCAGTTCATCTTTCACGTTTTTGCCGTCGACGTCGGTCGCACTGTAAGCATGCTCCAGCGTGAATGCGCCGCAGAATACCCCCGAGCCCATCATCACCGGCACGAAGCGCGAACCTTCTTCGTTGGTCCACACCGCGACTTCGATCGGCGCTTCGGTCTGGATGTTGTGCTGGTTCAGCGTGCGGATCACCTCCATACCGGCCAGCACGCCGTAGTTGCCGTCGAACTTGCCGCCGGTCGGCTGCGTGTCGATGTGCGAACCGGTGACCACCGGCGGCAGATCGTTGTTGCGGCCGGCGCGGCGCATGAAGATGTTGCCGATCTGGTCGACGACGACGCTCATGCCTTCCTGTCTGGCCCAGCTGCTGACGAGGTCGCGCCCCTGCTTGTCGAGATCGGTCAGCGCCAGGCGGCAGACGCCGCCCTTGGGTGTCGCGCCGATGGCGCCGAGATCCATCAGAGAATTCCACAGGCGTTTTCCGTCGATGCGTAAATTGGTGATGCTGGTTTTCATGTCCATGAATGACTCCGTCAAATTCGGTTTGTACTGCAACTCAATGCTCGACTTAAGCAGTTAAATTTAGGCAGCAAGATTTACGCCAAGATAGCGATCCTTCGCGCTGTCGTCGGCGAGGAATTCTGCGTTGGTCGCGGTATAGGCGATGCGCCCCTGCTCCACAATGTAATGCCGGTCCGCCAGTTGCGTGCAGACCTCCAGATTTTGCTCGACCAGGATGATGGACATGCCGGTCGCCTTGATCAGTTTGATCTGCGCCACGATCTCGTCGACGATCACCGGCGCCAGACCTTCGACCGGTTCATCGAGCATCAAGACCTTGGGATGCGTCATCAGCGCGCGCGCAATCGCCAGCATCTGCTGCTCGCCGCCGGACAATTGGCCGCCGCCGTTCTTGCGGCGCTCCTTGAGGCGCGGGAAGATCTTGTACACGTCGTCCAGTCCCCAGGCCGAATCCTTGCGCGCCGCCATGGTCAGGTTTTCTTCTACCGTCAGCAGCTTGAAGATGCCGCGATGTTCAGGCACCAGGCACACGCCGCGCGCGGCGATCTTGTAGGCTGGCAGGCCGGCGACGTTATTGCCTTCGAACATGACCTTGCCCTGGCGCGGTTCGACCACGCCGACGATGCTTTTCAGGGTCGTGCTCTTGCCGGCGCCGTTGCGGCCCAGCAGCGTGATCACTTCGCCGGCGGCAACCTGCAGCGACACGCCTTGCAGAATGTGGCTCTTGCCGTAGTAGCTGTGAATGTCTTGTACGTTGAGAATCACGTTGTTTCTCCTGCCTTCGTTTCAGCTTTCTTCCCACCGGTAATCATGCTGCCCAGATAAGCGCGGCGCACGCGTTCATCGTTGCGGATGTCGTTGGGTTTGCCCTGCGCCAGAATCTGCCCCTGCTGCATCACGGTGATGCTGTCGGAGATATCCATCACGATGTCCATGTTGTGTTCGATCAGCACCACGGTGTAGTTGTCGCGCAGGCTGTGGATCAGTTTCTTCATGTCGGCGATGTCGTCGATGCCCATGCCGGAGGTCGGCTCGTCGAGGAAGATCACCTTGGGCTGACCCGCCATCGCCATGCCGACTTCCAGACGGCGTTGCTGGCCGTGCGAGAGTTCGGAAGAGAGACGATCGGCGACGCCTTGCAGATTCAGGCGCGTCACCAGTTGCTCGGCAATGTCGCAGGCCTGGCGCAGCAACTCAGGCCGCTTCCATGGATTGAGCGCCTGCGCCGGGCGCGTGCCTTGCGCCGCCAGTCGCAGGTTTTCACGCACGCTCAGATTGGGAAACAGGCTCGTTACCTGGAACGAACGCGCCAGACCTTTGCGCACGCGCTTGTAACCTGGCAGGTGCGAGACTTCCTCGCCTTCGACCAGGATGCTGCCTTCGGTGATCGGCGTGGTGCCGGTCAGCGTGTGGAACAGCGTGGTTTTGCCGGCGCCGTTGGGGCCGATGACGGAATGCACCGTGCCGGGCAGAATATCCAGCGTGATGTTGTTGACGGCGGTGAACTTGCCGTAGCGCTTGGTCACGTTCACCGCTTTGAGGATGGGCGTGCTCATCAATGGATCTCCTTGGCGACGACGGCGCCTGGTTTTGCGCCCGGGCGCAGGCGTTGCAGCAGCGATTGCGCAAGACCGTACAAGCCCTTGTGCATGTACAGGCTCACGCCGATCAGCAGGAAGCCGAGCAGCATCAGCCAGCGCGGCCACAG
This sequence comes from Herbaspirillum sp. CF444, assembly GCF_000282135.1. Classification (GTDB taxonomy): domain Bacteria; phylum Pseudomonadota; class Gammaproteobacteria; order Burkholderiales; family Burkholderiaceae_D; genus Herbaspirillum. The sequence continues at coordinate 12,505 of NZ_AKJW01000076.1, read as the reverse complement.
CGTCGACAGCCAGTTGCCGACCAGCACGTAGAAGGACGCGCCCAGCACCGAGGCAAACAGGTTGCCGGTGCCGCCGATCACGGTCATGATCAGGACGGCTTCGCTGGTGTGGTATTCGATGTTGGACAAGGGGGCGACGCCGGTCATCATCGCGTGCAGGCCGCCAGCGAGTCCGGTCACCGCGCCCGAGATGACGAAGGCCGCAAGCTTCAGCAAGGTCACGTCGTAGCCTACCGCGGAAGCGCGCGCCTCGTTGTCGCGTACCGCCAGCAGCGTACGGCCCAGCACCGAATCCACTACGCGCTGCAACAGCCAGAACACCACCACGAACAGGATCGCCACGAAGCTGTAGTACTGCCACGACGAGGTGGTCGGCAACAGCGTATGGCCCAACACCGACAGGTTAGGGCGTGGAATGTCGAGCAGGCCGTTGTCGCCACCGGTGATGTCCTTCATCGTATAGGCGAGGAAGTAGAACATCTGCGCAAACGCCAGCGTCAGCATGACGAAGTAAGTGCCCTTCTGGCGAATCGAAAACCAGCCGACCAGCAACGCAATCAGTCCACCGATGACGGCGGCGATCAGCAGGGAGATCAGCAGCGGCGCTTTCAGGTGCAGCAGCGCCAGACCGGTGGCATAACTGCCGATGCCGAAGAAGATCCCCTGGCCGAAGGACATCAGGCCGGTATAGCCGAGCAGCAGATTGCAACCGAGTGCGGCCAATGCGTAGATCAATACCTCGGTCGCCAGCGTGCCGGAACCGACGCACAGCGGCAGCAGCAAGACCACGGCGATGGCCAGCAGCGTAAAGCGGAAATGAGCAATATGTTTCATGGCGGTCTCCTCAGCTGGCGCGGCCGAGCAGGCCGTTGGGACGCAGCAGCATGACCGCCGCCATCGCCACGTAAATCATCAGGTGCGCGCCTTCCGACCACACCGTGCTCATCACGCTTTGCACGATGCCGACCAGGATGCCGCCCACCAGCGCACCGGAGAAACTGCCGAGGCCGCCGATCACCACCACCACGAACGCGATGCCCAGGGCTTCCACGCCCATGAATGGTTCCACGCCGCGGATCGGCGCCGCCAGCGCGCCCGCCAGGCCGGCGGTGAACGCGCCGAGTGCGAACACCAGGCTGAAAATGCGGTCGATGTTCAAGCCCAGCAGCGACACCATTTCAGTCGACTCGCTGCCGGCGCGCACGATGGAACCGAGGCGCGTGCCTTCAAGAATCCACCACAGCAGCAGCGCCATCACGGCAGTGAAAGCGATCACGAAAAGACGGTATTTCGGATACACGAAACCGCCGGCCATCACCACGCCTTGCAACAGGTCCGGCGGCGAAATATTGTTCCCCAGCGGACCCCAGTAAGAGATCACGGCCTCCTGCAACACCAGCGCAAGACCGACCGTGAACAGAATATGGAAATGATGCGGCAACGCATAAATGTGGCGTAATACGAAGCGCTCAACCAGAAACGCGAACACGCCGACGACGATGGGGGCGATCAGCAGGGACCACCAGAAATTGACGCCCATTTCGCCGAGCTGGAAGCAGAAATAAGCACCCAGCAGGAAAAACGCGCCATGCGAAAAATTGACGAAACGCAGCAGGCCGAACACGATGGACAAGCCCACCGCCAGCAGGAAATACAGCATGCCGATGCCGACGCCGTTGGCAATTTGCAGCAGATAGATATTCATGAAACCTCGAAACGCTTGTGCAAGCAGCTTGCAGGAGTGTGCGAAATTGGCGCCGTGCGAGGGAAGTGCACGGCGCCGCGCAGAAACGAACTTACGACAACAGAGTTAACCCAGTTTGCACATGGTTTTGTCGAGCGCCAGGAACGATTTTCCTGAGGAAATGATGTCCGCATAGTCGTTCTTGTTGCGCATCTTAGCCTTGGCCTTGCCCTTGAGCAGGTAGTAGTTCTTGATGACCTGATGATCGCCCTTGCGGATTTCTTCGGTGCCGGTCAGGCCTTCGTACTTCATGCCTTCCATCGCTGCGATGACTGCTTTCGGATCGGTGCTGTTGGCCTTGATGATGGCGTCGAGCACGATCTTGGTACAGATGTAGGAACCGGCCAGGCTGTAGTTCGGGTCGATCTTCAGCGAATCGTTGACCAGCTTGACGAACTCCTTGTTGAACGGCGAATCGATGGCGTGCCAGTATTGCGCGCCGAAGTAGACGCCGTCGCAGATGTCCGCGCCCAGTGTTTCGAACTGTTCCAGACCCGAGGCCCAGGCCATCAGGATGGTGCAGTTGTTCTTCATGCCGAAGCTCACGGCCTGGCGCAGCGTGTCCGACGATTGCGAACCGAAATTCAACAATAGCAGGACGTCCGGCTTGGCGGCCATGGCGTTGGTGAGGTAGCCGCTGAATTCTTTTTCGGCCAGCGAGTGGTAGCTGTTGCCGACGTGCTCGATGCCTTTTTCCTTGAAGATCGCCTTGGCTGCGTTCAACAGGCCGTCGCCGAAAACATACTGCGGCGTGATGGTATACCAGCGTTTGGCATTCGGCATTTTTTCCAGCAGCGGGCGCACGGTTTGCTCGATCGCGCCGAAGGTCGGCACCGACCAGCGGAAGGTGGCGCGATTGCAATCGCTGCCGGTGATTTCATCGGCGCCGGCGGTGGTGATGAAAATGCCGCCGCCTTTTTCCGCTTCCTTGCCCATCGCCAGCGCTTCGCCGGAGAGAATGCCGCCGGCAAAAAAGCGCGTGCCCTTTTCCATTGTCTCTTGCATCTTGCGCACGGCGGTCGCCGGTTTCCCTTCGGTGTCCAGCGTGGCGTAGCTCAGGTTCTTGCCGAGCACCTTGCCGTATTTTTGCAGCACCAGCTTCATGCCCATGTCGGCGTATTTGCCGTTGGCGGCGAACGGGCCGGACATCGGAACCGGGCAGCCGAACTGGATCGCATCGGCCTGCGCAAACACATCGGTATAAGACAAAGCACCTGGTGCGGCGAGTGCGGACAACTTGAGAAAATCACGACGATTCATCATATTCACATCTCCAAAAATGACTGCGCATTGAAAGGGCTAAATCAATCTATTGTGACGCAAGTTCCATGCCCATGACGACGAAAAAATCACCATGCGGACGCGGAAGAATCTACTGATGGGGCACGTGGAAATACGCCGCATTTACCTGGGTAAAAACGGCGTGATGATGAAGGTTTTGCGACCTTGCGCGCATGCGTATGGACGAATGCTGCAAACCATGATGGCGATGGATCATGTTGCTCCTCCTGATTGAATGTCTCTGTTTGTTTTTGTATGTCGTTTTTATTTTTTACTGCCGCGAATGCCGGCATGGTCATGTGTTTTTACACGCCTGCTTTTGACTTTTTCGCGTTACTGCATGCTACGTGAATTACTTGCTGCATTGATTTTTCTTTTGATGAATTTAATTCTCCAATTTCGTCGATGCCGGTGCGTTTTCAACATCGCTTTGCACCATCAATTCCCTCTGTTGCACCAATACTTCACGTTGCAAAATTCAACACTGAAAACAGCGACGGCATGAGGTTCGCTCATGCCGTTTTTTTAGAACTCATTTCATCGCGATTTCAGATGAACCGCAGACTTACTTCATCTGCGGGAAAGCGAACTCGGCGCCGGCGCTGGCGGTGTTCGGCCAACGCTGCATCACGGCTTTGGCGCGGGTGTAGAAGCGCACGCCTTCCGGACCGTAGACGTGATGGTCGCCGAACAGGCTGCGCTTCCATCCGCCGAAACTGCTGAACGCCATCGGCACCGGCAGCGGCACGTTGACGCCGACCATGCCGACTTCGATCTGGCGCACGAACTCGCGCGCCGCGCCGCCGTCGCGCGTGAAGATGGCGACGCCGTTGCCGTATTCGTGGTTGTTGATCAGCTCGACGGCTGTGGCGACATCGGGTGCGCGCAACACGCACAACACCGGTCCGAAAATTTCTTCCTTGTAGATGGTCATCTCGGGCGTGACGTGATCGAACAGGGTGCCGCCGACGAAGAAGCCGTTTTCACGACCCGGCACCTTGAAGCCGCGACCGTCGACCACCAGCTTCGCGCCTTCTTCGACGCCCTTGCCGATCAAGCCTTCGATGCGCGCTTTCGCCGCAGCGGTGACGACCGGACCCATTTCGGCGTCTTTTTCCATGCCGTCGTTGATCTTCAGATTGCGCGTGCGTTCGGCCAATGCGGCAACCAGCTTGTCGCCGGCGTCGCCGACCGCAACCGCCACCGAGATCGCCATGCAGCGTTCGCCGGCCGAACCGTAGGCCGCGCCGATCAGTGCATCGACCGCGACTTGCATGTCGGCGTCGGGCATGACGACCATGTGATTCTTGGCGCCGCCCAAGGCCTGCACGCGCTTGCCCTTGGCGCTGCCGCGTGCATAGATGTATTCGGCGATCGGGGTCGAGCCGACGAAGCTGATGGCTTTGACTTTCGGATGATCGAGCAGCGCGTCGACGGTGACCTTGTCGCCCTGGATCACGCTGAAGACGCCGTCCGGCAAACCGGCTTGCTGCAGCAGCTCGGCGATCAGCAGCGAGGCCGACGGATCGCGTTCGGACGGCTTGAGGATGAAGCAGTTGCCGCAGGCCAGCGCGATCGGGAACATCCACATCGGCACCATCGCCGGAAAGTTGAACGGCGTGATGCCGGCCACCACGCCCAGCGGCTGGCGCATCGACCAGGCGTCGATGCCGCGTGCGATCTGGTCGGTGTATTCGCCCTTGAGCATTTGCGGAATGCCGACCGCGTATTCGACCACTTCAATGCCGCGCGCGACTTCGCCTTGTGCGTCGGAGAAAGTCTTGCCGTGTTCACGGGTGAGGATGGCGGCGAAGTCGTCGGCGTGTTGCTGGATCAGGTTCAGAAACTTGAACAGCACGCGTGCACGCGTCAGCGGCGGCGTGTTGGACCAGGCCGGGAAGGCGGCGACCGCAGTGGCGACGGCGGTGTCGACTTCTGCCGCCGTGCCCAGCGCAACGCGCGCTACCGCAACGCCCAGTGCCGGGTTGAATACATCGGCGTAGCGGTCGCTGTCGGTGTCGACGCGGCGGCCGCCGATGAAGTGAGTAATTTTTTCCATGTTGTGCAGATACTTTTCAGATTAATCCAGGGTTTTCAGAATCGCAGCGAGCTTGCCGAACAGTTCGTCGATGTGTTTTTTCTCGATGACCAGCGGCGGCGACAAGGCGATGATGTCGCCGGTCACGCGGATCAGGATGCCGTCGTTGAAGGCGCGGCGGAAGGCGTCGTAGGCGCGCGCGCCCGGCTTGCCCGGAATCGACGACAGCTCGATGCCGGCGATCATGCCGATGGTGCGGATGTCGATCACGTTCGGCAGGCCGCGCAGCGCATGGGCGGCCTCCTGGAAGTAGTCGGCGACGCCGTTGGCGTGTTCGAGGATGCCGTCCTGTTCGAAGATGTCGAGCGAGGCCAGGCCGGCGGCGCAGGCCAGCGGATGGCCGGAGTAGGTGTAGCCGTGGAACAGTTCGATGCCGTCCGGACCGTTCATGAAGGCGTCGTGGACATGTGGTTTGACGAACACCGCGCCCATCGGCACCACGCCGTTGGTCAGGCCTTTGGCGGTGGTGAACAGGTCCGGTTCGACGTCGAAGTAGTCCGACGCGAACGGCGTGCCGAGGCGGCCGAAGCCGGTGATGACTTCATCGAAAATCAGCAGGATGCCGTGCTTGGTGCACAGCTCGCGCAGGCGCTTCAGGTAGCCCTTGGGCGGAATCAGCACGCCGGTGGAGCCGGCCACCGGTTCGACGATGACGGCGGCGATGTTGGAGGCGTCATGCAACGCGACCAGGCGTTCCAGTTCGTCGGCCAGGTGGGTGCCGTATTCCGGCTCGCCCTTGGTGAAGGCGTTCTTTTCGAGGTTGTGCGTGTGCGGCAGGTGATCGACGCCTTGCAGCAGCGCCGAGTTGAAGGTCTTGCGATTGCCGCCGATGCCGCCGACCGACATGCCGCCGAAACCGACGCCGTGGTAGCCGCGCTCACGGCCGATCAGGCGGGTACGGGTGGCGTCGCCGCGCACGCGGTGATAGGCCAGGGCGATTTTCAGGGCGGTGTCGACTGCTTCCGAACCGGAGCCGGTGTAGAACACTTGCGAAAAACGGTTGCCGGTGTATTGCTTCAGGCGCTCGGCCAGCTCGAATGCCATTGGATGGCCGAGCTGGAAGGACGGCGCATAGTCCAGCGTCGCCACGGCTTTTTGCACGGCGGAGACGATCTTGGGCTGTGCGTGTCCCAGCGGCACGCACCACAGGCCGGCGGTGCCGTCCAGGATGGCGTTGCCGGCGTCGTCGCGGTAGTACATGCCTTCCGCCGAGACCAGCATGCGCGGGCTGGCCTTGAAGTTGCGGTTGGCCGTATAAGGCATCCAGTAAGCGGACAGATCGGAAGAGGACAGTGGTTTGTTCATTTCAGGCGCACCTTGGGCGGTTGAAGATGCTCGATTATTGCGAGACGCGGCCGGTATTGTTAGATACACTTTGGAATTAAGTGGAAAACTGTATTGTTCAATTCAACAATCTGTATTGATGACAGTTGTCGTCAAGGCAAGTCCCGACAGGCGGATGTAAAGAGGATGCAATGGCAAAGGCGCAGCGCGAAGCGGTTTACCTGACACTGGAAAGAAATGGCGCGAAAGGTGCTGCGCGCCTGGTCGAGCAAGTGGTGAGCGGATTGGCGCAATCGATAGCACAGGGCGGCCTGCGCTCGGGCGAGCGCCTGCCCTCGGTGCGTCAATTTGCCGAATCGCATGGCATCGGCGCCTCCACCGTGGTCGAGGCTTACGAGCAACTGGTGGCGCGCGGCCTGCTGGTGGCGCGGCGCGGAGCGGGTTTCTTCATCGCGCCCAAAGGGACGAACATTCCTCCCAACCTAGCCTTCACGCCGCCGGAGCCGGTCATCGACTCGGCCTGGCTGCTGTCGGAAATGTTCGCCGACGAGCGCGTGCCGATCAAGGCCGGCTGCGGCTGGCTGCCGGGAAAATGGCTCGACGACGAAGGCTTGCACCAGGCCGAACGCCGCATCATCCGCTCGCCCGGCGCGCAGCAGGTCGGCTACGGCCATCCCTACGGCTATGCGCCGCTGCGCCAGATCATCTGCCAGTTCCTGGCGAACTGGTCGCTGGAAGTTTCATTGGATCAGGTGCTGACTTCTCACGGCGCGACGCAAGGCCTGGACCTGATCATCCGCACCATGGTCAAGCGCGGCGATACGGTGCTGGTCGACGATCCCGGTTACTGCAACCTGATCGCCATGCTGAAGATGGCCGACCTCAACGTGATCGGCATCCCGCGCACGCCCACCGGCGTCGACACCGAGATGCTGGAAACGCTGGCGCGCACGCACAAGCCGAAGCTCTTCTTCACCACCAGCGTGCTGCACAATCCGACCGGCACCTCGTACACGCCGGCCTGCGCGATGCGCGTGTTGCAGGCGGCCGAGCGGCATGGATTCTGGGTGGTGGAAGATGATATTTTCCGCGAACTGGGCCAGCCCACCGATCCGATGCTGGCGGCGCTGGACGGCTTGCAGCGCGTGATCTATGTCGGCAGTTATTCCAAGACCATCGCGCCCTCGCTGCGCCTGGGCTTCATCGCCTGCCAGCGCGACCTGGCTCGCCAGTTGGTGCATACCAAGATGGTGCTGAGCCTGACCAATTCCGAAATCAACGAACGCCTGGTGCACAGCGTGCTGACCGAAGGCCATCACCGCCGCCACGTCGAGAATCTGGCGGCTTCCTTGCTCAATGCGCAATCGCGCGTCAACGGCAAGCTCGGCGAGACCGGCCTGACGCCGTTCACCACGCCGCGCGGCGGCATGTTTTCGTGGGCCAAACTGGATGGCTGCGAACTGAGCGCGCGCGAGATCGCCGATCGCGCACGGCAGAAGGGCATCTGGCTGGCGCCGGGAGAGTTCTTCCATCTCACGCCGCCGGACGAGCCGTGGTTCCGTTTCAACGTGGCGTATGCGGATGCGCCCGAGTTGTATGAATTTTTCCGCACGCTTTGATGTCCATAGCAATTCCTCCTTCCATCATCCGATGATCTCTTGAAGAAAATGACGCAAAAATTCAACCCTGACTACGCAAGTTCGGCCGGCATTCGCGCCGTGGTGTTCGATTTCGGCGGCGTGCTGTTCGACTGGAGTCCGTTGCACTTGTATCAAAACCTGATTCCCGACGCCGCCGAGCGCGAGCACTTTCTGACCAATGTCTGTTCGCCCGACTGGAACATTCGCCAGGATGGCGGCCGCACGCTGCAGGAAGGCACCGAATTGCTGGTGGCGCAGCATCCGCAGCATGAACCGATGATCCGCGCCTTCTATGACCGCTGGCCGGAAATGCTGCGCGGGCCGCTGCATGACGGCGTCGAATTGTTGCGGACTTTGCATGAGAAGGAAGTCCCGCTGTTCGGCCTCACCAACTGGTCGTCGGAGACTTTTCCGTATGCGCTGGCGAACTACGATTTCCTGCAGATCTTCCGCGACATCGTGGTGTCGGGAACGGAGCAATGCATCAAGCCGGACGACGTGATTTATCAGATCGCGCTGACGCGTTACGGCAAGCATCTGCCGAATCTGAAACCAGCGGAACTGGTCTTCCTCGACGACTCGGCGAAGAATGTCGAAGCAGCGCGCCGCCTCGGCTGGCATGCGATCCATCATGTCGATTGCGCCGAGACGGTGAAGCAGCTGCGTGAGCTGGGATTGCCCGTTTAAGTCGGTCTAGCGGCGCGTGTACGCAGAGAGATGTTCGCGCCACGCGTCGGGTTCACCCAGCCAACGGCCGGCATCGAGCATTTCGAAGCGGCCGTCCTGCTCCAGCACAAAGGTCGGAAAACCATGGCCGCCGACCTGCGCCAGCAAGCGGCGGCTGGCGGCGACGTGCTGCTGTAATTCTGCTTCGCCGATGCGCGCATACGCTTGTACGAATGCAGCGCCATCCAATCCCAGTTCCTCCGCCAGCGCGCGCAGTACCTCGGCATCGGCAACACGTTTGCCTTCCACGTAATGCGCCGCCTGCAAGCGCGCCAGCATGTCGAGGCCGCGTCCGGCGATTTCTTCCGCGGCCAGAATCGCCCTGATCGGGGGCGCCGAATCGAAGACGGCGGTGTCGTCCAACAGCAAGCCGTTGAAGTAGTCGTCGCCGAATGGCTGGCCGGTTAATTCGGCGATCCGATGGTCGTAGGGCATGACGTAATTGCGCAGGGCCGGGCTGACCTGCTGGCGGTTCGTGCCCATCATCATGCCGCCGCCATGGCCGATCACCGGCATGACTTCGCGTGCAACTGCGGCCAGCGGCGCGGCGCCGTAGCACCAGCCGCACAGCGGGTCGTAGATGTAATGCAGCGCAGTAGTGCCGCTGGTGTTGTGAGTACTCATGATGCATTCCTTGAAGAGAGATCGTTAGCCTAACGTGAAACGCCGACGCATGTGCGCCGGCGATTCAAGACAGGCCCTAATTTCCGTTGAACGGCATCACCACTTCATTTCGCCCTTGGCGACCTTGGCGCTCAACTCCAGCGACGAGAAATTGGTCGGCGTCGGATAGCGTGTTTTCATCGCGGCGATCAGTGCGGCGGAGTCGGCTGCCTTGGCTGTTTCCGCATCGAAGGCCTTGATGTAATCGCGGGTGTATTGCACGGACGCGATGGTCATCGGCGCACCGGCGGCGTAGTGGCCGGGGACGACGGTTTTGGGTTTCAGCTTCTCGATGCGCGCCAGCGTGCCCAGCCAATCCTTGTGCGACTGCGCGCCTTGCGTATCGGCCATCCAGACGTGTTCGTTGCCGTCGACAACGACACCGCCGACTACCGCTTTGATCGATGGAATCCAGACGAAGCTGCGATCAGGTTGCGGACCGTCGAGGCCGATTACTTGCAGCTTCTTGCCTTCCAGCGTCAGCGTGTCGCCGTCGAGGACGTCGGGCACGATGGTTTGCTTCGGCGCATCGGCGCCCAGTTTCGGTCCCCAGAACGCCAGCTTGTGGGCGACGGTTTCCTTGATGTGGGCAACGGTTTGCGGCGTCGCCAGGATCTTCACGTCGGGATAGGCGGCCCTGATCGTGTCGAGGCCGAAGTAGTAATCCGGATCGCCGTGGCTGATGTAGACCGCGACCAGTTTCTTGCCGCCGGCGCGGATCTTTTCCACCACTTGCTCTGCCTGCGCGCGGCCGAATTGGGCGTCGACCAGGATCGCATCCTGCTTGCCGGTGACCAGCACCGAGCTGACCGGGAACAGCGCGCTGTCGCCGGGGTTATAGACGTCCAGCTTGAGGGCATCGCTGGATGCAGTTGTCGCAGCAGCGGCGCTGCCGGCGGCAAAGATGCCGACGGCGACAGCCAGCGCCAGCAGCGGACGGGAAATGGTACGGAAGCTCGAATGCATGTTCATCTCTCCAAAACAGTTTAAGAACGGTTTAATAACGATTTAAGTGCGGGAAAAAGTGCGACGGATGAAGATTAATGATTTATTTGTTTTGGAAAAACAGCATAATGAAACATAGTTTGTTTCTTAAATCGTGCAGATGATCGATATATCAAGCGGAAGAACCGAGGGGTCGGCATGGACAGATTGACCGCAATGCAGGTGTTCGTGAGCGTCGTCGACAGCGGCAGCCAGTCGGCGGCGGCCTTGCAGCTGGACATGTCGCGTCCGGTGGTTTCACGCTATCTGGCGGAGCTCGAAGAATGGGTCGGCGCGCGTCTGCTGCACCGGACCACGCGCCGCCTGAGCCTGACGCAGGCCGGCAACGAGATTCTCGAACGTTGCCGCCAGATGCTGTCCTCCGCGAGCGACTTGCAGAATGCCGTCAACCAGCCGCAGCAGGCGCCCAGGGGCTTGCTGCGCATCACCACGACGACGTCGTTCGGTCCGCAACTGGCGCGCGCCGTGACGGCTTACTGCAAGCGCTATCCCGGCGTGGCGGTTGATCTGATGATGCTGGACCGCACCGTCAACCTGGTGGAAGAACGTATCGATCTGGCGATCCGCATGACCACGCGGCTCGATCCCAGCCTGATCGCGCGCAAGCTGTCGGTGTGTCGTTCAACGATCTGCGCGTCGCCCGATTATCTGCGCGAACACGGCACGCCGAAGAAGGTGGCGGACTTGGCGCTGCACAACTGCCTGACGCATTCCTACGTTGGGAAAAGCCTGTGGGAGTTCGATCACAAGGGCAAGCACAGTTCGGTTGCGGTCAGCGGCAACATCAGCGCCAATGAAGCGATGGTCTTGCTGTCCGCCGCACTGGCCGGCGCCGGCATCGCGCATTTGCCGGCCTATGCGGCCGCACCGTATGTGGCGTCGGGAAAATTGGTGGCGCTGCTGCCGCAATACGAGCCGACCGTGCTCGACATTTATGGCGTGTATGCCTCGCGCAAGCACATGCCGGCGACCTTGCGCACCATGCTGGATTTTCTGGCGGAGCGGTTTACCGGCGAGCCGGAGTGGGGTGAGGGTTAGGGCGGGAATTAAGGCGTGATGCTGAGCAGCTTGTGCACGAGTTCGGAAGACGTCGCCGCGCCGAACTTGCGCATGAGCCGGGCGCGATGCATTTCCACGGTACGCGGGCTGAGTTCGACCTGGCGCGCGATCAGCTTGCTGGTCTTGCCTTCCACCAGCAACGCGGCGATCTCGCGTTCGCGCGGCGTCAGTCCCGGCGCCAGGGGGCGTTTGGCGCTGACGTCTTCAAAGGTCCAGATGCCGGCCGCATGCGGATCGCCCTGTACCAGCGACGCGCCGGTGACGTGACACCAGAACATCTCGTCGTTGGCGCGCTTCATGATGCGTTCGTCGGAGTAGAAACCCTTTTCGTTGAGGATAGGCACCAGCCGCACGCCGGTGCGTTCGAACTCGTCGGGCGTCGGATACAGCACCATGAACGAGAGCCCCGACAATTCGCCCGGCGCGTAACCGAACATCTTCGCCAGCGCCAGGTTGCTTTGCTGGATGACGCGGTTATGCGATACGCACATGCCGATAGGGGCATGCATGAATACTTGTTCGAAGTCGACGAGATGCGAGTTGCTCATTGTTCGTTGCTAATTCTTGTATCGTAAAAATACTGGTCAGGATTCTGGATTCTAAAGCCTGGCGGCCATTTTGGGGCCTGTTACCCATCAATTTGCGAGTGCGAACGCGCGGCAGGCGTTGACTGCCTAGGCGCAGCGACGCGATGTAGCGGTGCTACGGCAAGGAGCTGCAACACCGGCAGGCGACGCCTGCAGCCGTTCCCGGAGGGTTCAGCCAGAAAGCGCGCTGGCTGCGTTGCATGGCTTGCAGGTGGACCCACCACCTGCTACGCCACGCGCCTTGCCAGCACGCTTTCTGGCTGAACGCATCTCACAAATTGATGGGTAACAGGCCCCAAGTATTTTTACCGTATTGTTGGCGCTGTACCCGCGTCCTATGATGCCAGCTGACATTTTCAAACTATAAGAATCGAAAGGAGACCTGAGCGTATGAACAAAGTCTATCCCGACGCGTCCA
>NZ_AKJW01000075.1 GCF_000282135.1 Herbaspirillum sp. CF444 | reverse complement strand
AGCGTTGAGTGGAATGCTGCCCGGCCCATTTGTCCACGTGTTATTCACCTCCAAGGCAATGCCATCCGCCGCCTGTGCCGGGTTAAATTCGAAAGAGATGGCATCAGGAACGCCGTCTCCGTCGGTCGGTGCCAGCCAGACCTTAAGTCCGTCGCTATCAATTTCTCCTCTATACAAGGAGACCTGATTTTTGGCGGCATACACCTCGGCCTCGTTTGTCGAGGCCGAGGTGACTTTCAATGTAAAGGCCTTGCGCGCCGACGAGGCCACGAAGATTGTCAGTGTTCCCTCACCAATGACGCTGCCAGCAGTAATGGTGTCTGCACGGACAATGAACTTACCCGTACCAATCTTTTTCGTTTTATCAACAGTGATGTCCACCATCGCGTGCAGATCTGACGACAGCGTTGCCCTAGTATTACCGGCATCAAGTTTGGCATACGCAGGAAGCGAAAAATTATCCGTCCCATCGGAAAGATTCCTGATCGTGATATCAAATACCCATTGCTTATTCTTGCCGTCCTGAGGCAACGTCAATACCGCGGGACCGCTAATTTCAATATCGTCTGATTCAGTGAAAAGGCTCACTGCCGTAATCAATACGCCACGAATCAACCTACGAGTAGGTCCTTGATAGGGCTCTGCTGGCCCTAAGAACATTAGGAAATACTTGCCGTCCTTCTCCACAGAAAAGGTTAGTGTTTTTTCCGCCCATCCGAGCTGGCTCGTTTGGACGAAGGTTTGCACAGGAACTGCTGGCGAAACAAATTTATCAGTAGTCCAAATTAAGATCGAATACACCTCTGGCCCACCAATCGGATTATCGGGATCATCTCGCTCCGACCTGCGGTCCGCAGCATCCTTCCAGATCAGCGTATATTTTCTATCAGCGATTAAATCGACAGGATAATACATGTTAGGTTGGGAAAAGCTCCCCCCCGTACTCCGCTCCGTGACCAAAATACAATACTTAGCAGAATATGAATTGTTGGCGTTTTTCAGCCCAATATCGGCGTCATTAAGAATCTCGATCCATGCGGATGGGTCATGATATTTTCCCTGCGCCCATTTTGTTTTTTCGGTAAGAGGTCCAAGCTTCGGTACCACATAAGCACCGCCCTGAAAATGGGACTTATCTACATAACCAAAGTCGGTCAGATCATCTTCCTTAGGAATCAGATTGCCCAAATTCGCAGTCAGGAGAGTCATTCCCAACTCCTTTCATTAAACAAGTACATCAATAATTGCCAGCCATTTTTTGGACCAAACACTCCTGAATCCAACAACATAGTGGCGGAACGCCATGAATAGATCTTCTCAATTTATTCTTGCATGCAACTTATCTGGATCGATGCACATCTCCCCCCCCGGAGAAGCCTGGTCGAAAATCAGGTTCACTGCAGACGACGGGATAGCATCATCCGCATCCATGATCTGTCCAGGCTCATGCTATGGTGATCTCCTGTGATGCACGAATCACCTGGGTATCTACTGGTGTTGCGATAATCAGGAATTTGTCATCCTTCTGCAGCTTGTCCGACAAGGTCATCGTGGGAATGCTGACCTGCCCGTTCGTCTTGACATTCGCATCGATAGTCGTCTTACCGTTCCGGAATGTAACGCGGGTCGCGGGCTGCCCACCCTCTTGAAGAGTGAAGGTCACCCGATTTACCCCCGGCTGCGCAACAACAGACTTTGTCGTATCGGTATAAGCAATTAACGGTTCTGAGACCGAGTAGGTTAGCTTACCGGCCGGCGGACTCGCCCACCAATCCGGATGCGTAAATTCCATTGCTTCGATGGGGCGGTACTCCCTCACATCAAAATAGAGTGGAGGCAATGGACTCGTCATTCCTTCCGGGGTCGCCGTTATCGTGAACGGGCCCAACTTGCCTTTTTTGATCTGAAATGCCGGAAGCGGTACCGTCACCGGCCCGGAACCGCTCTCTTGAACGCTTACGGTTGCCTGAGTGGGCACCGTCTCCTTGCTCGGGGTAACGAATCTCGCAATGTCATTGCTGTCGTCATCGATATCAAATTGAATCTTGGCGCCATGCGGTATCTTGCCATCAATGGTCTGCCCCGTTACGTGGTAATCGGGCAGGAGTTGGGCATCGTATACTTCCTCAGGCTCGACCGCCTTCGCCAATGACAACGCTGTTCTGGCGGAGGAGTCGCTTGGACTGATGGCCCACTTGATTGCGTTGACGCTGAGTTTCACCTCCAATTTGTGCGCATCTTCTAAATCCCCTTCCGGGCGCAGGATCAATGTAGCAGTTACCGCCCCGTTGCCGGCCTTGATCCCGGCGATCACACCTTGCTTTGCAGCGTTGAGTGGAATGCTGCCC
>NZ_AKJW01000074.1 GCF_000282135.1 Herbaspirillum sp. CF444 | reverse complement strand
TTGATTGTTAACAGGCCCTACATCGGCGCAGTTTACTTCGCCAGGCCCAAGGTTTCTTTCTGCCGGGAAAGCAACTCTTTGATGCCCTTGTCGGCAATATCCAGCAAGCTGTTCAGGGTCGTGCGATCGAACGCGGCGCCTTCCGCCGTGCCTTGCACCTCGACGAAATGGCCGGCATCGGTCATGACGACGTTCATGTCGGTGTCGCAGTCGGAGTCTTCCAGGTAGTCCAGATCCAGCACCGGCACGCCACGGTAGACGCCGACCGAAATGGCGGCGACGAAGCTCTTGACCGGGATGGCGCTGATCAGGCCCCGCCCCAGCAACACCGAGAACGCGTCGTAAGCAGCGACCATGGCGCCGGTAATGGCCGCCGTGCGGGTGCCGCCGTCCGCCTGCAGGACGTCGCAGTCGAGGTGCAGCGTGCGCTCGCCGAAGGCTTCCAGATCGAAGGCGGCACGCAAGGCGCGGCCGATCAGGCGCTGGATTTCCTGGGTGCGGCCGGATTGCTTGCCTTTGGCCGCTTCGCGGTCCATGCGGGTGTGGGTCGAGCGCGGCAGCATGCCGTATTCGGCGGTCATCCAGCCTTGCCCCTTGCCCTTCAGGAAACCCGGGACCTTTTCTTCGATGCTGGCCGTGCACAGCACGCGCGTGTCGCCGAACTCCACCAGCACCGAGCCTTCGGCGTGCTTGGTGTAATGGCGCGTCAGGCGGACGGTGCGCAAATCGGCAGTGGCGCGTCCGCTGGGACGTTGAAAGTCAGTCATGTGTTTCCTCTAGAAGTCGGTGGCGGAAGCCCTGACGTTTGTTTTCAGGACGATACCGGAGAACAGGTTTTGATGGCGCAGTGGCGCAGGACCGGCAAACTTTTTACAATGCGCTATCCAAACCCAAATACAATCACGCCTCATTGACGTGAAAAATTTCACCGGCATTGTCTTGATAAATTGCCGGTTTGTAAAGGAAGCGCTGCGGCGCTCCGTGCAAATCATCCCGGCCGCTCATGCAAACGGAAGCGGCCGACATCCGGAGAATCGATTGACCATTTATAGCATGACCGGCTACGCCGTCGCCAAACGCGAAACCGCCGCCGGTGCCATCACCGTTGAAATGAAGAGCGTGAACTCACGCTTCCTGGATCTGCAGTTCCGCGTCAACGACGACCTGCGCGCCGTCGAACCGGCGATGCGCGAAGCCATCATCAGCAAACTGGTGCGCGGCAAGGTCGAATGCCGCCTCAGCTTCGGCCGCAAGGCGGCGGAAGGCTCCAGCCAGGCCCTCAACCAGGCGCTGCTGGCGACGCTGGCCGATTTGCAAAGCCAGGTCCGCCAGCAATTCGCCGAGGCGGCGCCGCTGACCGTCAACGAGCTGCTGCGCTGGCCCGGCGTCATCGAAGAAGCCGAGATCGGCCAGGACACCCTGCAAGCGGACGTGCTGGCTACCCTGCAAGAGACCTTGACGGCCTTCATCGACAGCCGCGCGCGCGAAGGCGCTGCCTTGCAAGCGGTGCTGGAAACCCGCATCGACGCCATGGAAGCGATCGTCGCGCGCATCACGCCGCTGGTGCCGCAACTGGTGGCGCAGTTCCAGCAAAAAGCCACCGAGCGCATGCAGGAAGCGCTGGGACTGGCGACCAAAGATGGCAAGGATGGAGCAACAACGCCTTCACTGCCGCGTGACGAGGTGCTGGAGCGCATCCGCCAGGAAGTCACGCTGTACGGCATCCGCATCGACATCGCCGAAGAACTGGCGCGCCTGTCGGCGCATCTGGCCGAGACCCGTCATATCCTCAAGAAAGGCGGCCAGGTCGGCAAGCGCCTGGATTTCATGATGCAGGAGCTCAACCGCGAAGCCAATACGGTCGGCTCGAAAGCCGCCATGAAAGAACTGGCCGACGCGTCGATGGAATTGAAACTGCTGATCGACCAGATGCGCGAACAGGTGCAAAACCTGGAGTAAATGCTTAAATAAGCGCCTATATTTAATAAAAACATTCAATCAGAACGACGAGAGAGCATTCCATGCCCGCAAAAAATCCCACCTCCGGCAGCCTGTTCATGGTCGTAGCGCCTTCCGGCGCCGGCAAATCGACGCTGGTCAACGCGCTGCTCAAGCAAGAGCCGGAAATCAAGCTGTCGATCTCCTACACTACCCGTCCGCCGCGTCCGGGCGAGGAACACGGCCGCGAATACTATTTCACCACCGCCGACGACTTCCTGAAGCGCCAGGCGGAAGGCGAATTCCTGGAGTGGGCCGAAGTCCACGGCAACTATTACGGCACGTCGCGCCTGATGATCGCCGACCAGATCTCCAACGGCACCGACGTGCTGCTGGAAATCGACTGGCAAGGCGCGCAGCAGGTGAAGAAGCAGTTTTCGAACGCGATCGGGATTTTCATTTTGCCGCCCTCGATTGCGGCGCTGGAAGAACGTCTGAAAAAACGCGGACAGGACGAGCCGCACGTCATCACACGCCGCATCCTGGCGGCCGGCGGCGAAATCGCTCACTCTCCGGAGTTCGAATATGTTATTATTAATCAAGAGTTTGCAGTCGCTTTGTCGGAATTAACAGCAATTGTCAAAGCGGCCCGCTGCCGCTTCCCGCAACAAGCCGCGCGCAACACTTTCTTATTCACTCAGCTGGGCATCCATGCCAGTAGCTAGGCAGCAAGCAGTATTGCCGCCTCCGCGCTGGATCGGGCTTGATTTAAGCTGAACCAGAACCATGTAAGAACCAAGTAATCAGGAGTATTTATGGCCCGTATCACGATTGAAGATTGCCTCAAGCAGATCCCTAACCGCTTTCAGCTGACCCTGGCTGCGACTTATCGCGCACGCCAACTGCTGCAAGGTCACACGCCGAAAGTGGACGCCAAGGACAAGCCAACCGTGACGGCGCTGCGCGAAATCGCAGCCGGCAAGGTCGGTATCGAGATGCTGAAAAAAGTGCCTGCCTGAGTTTGACCCACGTCCATGCTGCCGATGACGCCAACGTATGAGCCTGACACCAACAGATTCAACCCTCGGTTCTCCGTTATCGGCATCTAGCAATACTGGCAACACCACCCGAGCGTCTTCCGGACGCTCGGCGTCGAAGCAAACGCAACATCCCCCGGCAACAAACCCTGCTCCCGCCTTGCACAGCGGCGTGGCGACGTTTACCCATCTGACGCACAAGCTCGAGGAATACCTCACGCCTTCCGAACTGAAGAAGGTCAAGGAAGCCTATCGCTTCTCGGACGAGATGCACCTCGGCCAGATGCGCAAGTCGGGCGAACCCTACATCTCGCACCCTCTCGCCGTCGCGGAAATCTGCGCCGACTGGAAGCTCGATGCGCAAGCCATGATGGCCGCCCTGCTGCACGACGTGATGGAAGACCAGGGCGTCAGGAAGGAAGAGCTGATCGAACGCTTCGGCGCGCAAGTTGCGTCGCTGGTCGACGGCTTGTCCAAGCTGGACAAGATCGAATTCCAGAGCCAGATCGAAGCGCAGGCGGAAAACTTCCGCAAGATGCTGCTGGCCATGGCGCGCGACGTGCGCGTGATCCTGGTCAAGCTGGCCGACCGCCTGCACAACATGCGCACGCTGGGTTCGATGCCGCCGGACAAGAAGCGCCGCATCTCCCGCGAGACCATGGAAGTGTATGTGCCGATCGCACACCGCCTCGGTCTCAACAATATTTACCGCGAGTTGCAGGAACTGTCGTTCTCGCATCTCTACCCGCTACGCCATCGCACGCTGCTCAAGGCAGTCAAGGCTGCGCGCGGCAATCGCCGCGAGGTCGTGACCAAGATCCTCGAATCCGTCACCAGCACGCTGATCGCCGCCGGCATCCCGGCCCAGGTCGACGGCCGCGAAAAGACGCTGTTCGGCATCTACCGCAAGATGCGCAACAAGCATCTGTCGTTCTCGCAGGTGCTGGACGTCTACGGCTTCCGCGTGGTGGTCGACAGTTTCGCCAATTGCTACGTCGCGCTGGGCACGCTGCATTCACTGTTCAAGCCGATGCCGGGCAAGTTCAAGGATTACATCGCGATCCCCAAACTCAACGGCTACCAGTCGCTGCACACCACGCTGATCGGCCCCTACGGCACGCCGGTGGAGTTCCAGATCCGCACCCAGGACATGCACCGCGTCGCCGAATCCGGCGTCGCCGCACACTGGCTGTACAAGGACGACGAAGGCAGCCTGACCGACCTGCAGCAGCGCACGCATGCCTGGCTGCAATCGCTGCTGGACATCCAGAAACAAACCGGCGACTCGGCCGAGTTCCTCGAACACGTCAAGGTCGACCTGTTCCCCGATTCCGTGTACGTCTTCACGCCGAAATCGAAGATCATCGCCCTGCCGCGCGGCGCCACGGCGCTGGACTTCGCCTACAGCATCCACACCGACATCGGCGACCAGACCACCTCGGTCGTGATCAATCACGAACCGGCGCCGCTGCGCACCGAACTGCACAACGGCGACATCGTCGAAATCATCACCTCGCCATCGTCGCGCCCGAGTCCGAACTGGCTCGGCTATGTGCGCACCGGCAAGGCCCGTTCGGCGATCCGCCATCGCCTGCGCACGGTCAACCTGGCCGAATCGCAAGCGCTGGGCAAGCGCCTGCTGACCAATGCGCTGAACACGCTCGGCCTGGAACCTGACTTGCCGTCGGCCATCATCGAACGCCTGCTCAACGAATCCAGCGCCAAGACCATCGATGAACTGTACGCCGACATCGGCATCGGCACGCGCATGGCGCCGCTGGTGGCGCGCCATATCATGGGCATGACCGATGGCGGCGGCGCGATCCCGCAACTCGACGTCGAAGGCCACGTCATGCCGAGCAAACCGGATCCGGTCGTCATCACCGGCAACGAAGGCTCGACCGTGCAACTTGCCGCCTGTTGCCTGCCCATCCCGGGCGACAAGCTGATCGGCCATCTGAAGCACGACCAGGCGTTGATCGTCCACGTCGAAGATTGCGAAACCGCCAAACGGCATATCGAAAAAGAACCCGACCGCTGGATTGAAGTCACCTGGGCCGGCGAGCTGAACCGTCGCTTCGAATGCCGCATCACCATCCTGGCGCATAACCAGAAAGGCACGCTGGCGCGCATCGCCGCCGAGATCGGCGAAGCCGATGCGCACATCGTCTCCGTCAGCATGGATGACGACGGCGATCCGGCGATGAAGCACCTGCGCTTCACCATTCAGGTGGAGGACCGCGTGCATCTGGCGCGCACCATGCGCGGCATCCGCAGCATCGACAGCGTGACCCGCATCCTGCGCGAACGCAGCTAAACGTCAGCGCAAGTTCCAAGGCGGTGCCGATGCGCGCGCCTTTTCATTTCTTCTGATCCGTCCTTTTGCCGGACTTCAGCCCTCGGCCCTATGCCGCTTCTTGCTCCTTCTGCGCCTCCGGCACGGCGAATTGCATCTCCCGGTGACTGCCGTCGCAGGCCCCGTGCCTGACCTTTTCCGCCACGAAATCGATCAGCGCGCTTACCGCCAGCGATAACTGCCGCCGGTTGGGATAGACCGCGTACAGACCGCTCAGATCGCGCTGATACTGCGGCAGGATGCTCACCAGGCTGCCGCGGCGCAAGTCTTCCGCCGCCACCATCACCGGCAGCAAGGCAATCCCCAGACCGGCGCGGGCAGCGCGCAACAAGCCCTGTGCCGTGTTGATGCACAGGCGCGGCACGACTCGTATGCTTTCAGCGCCTGACGGCCCTTCCAGACGCCACAAAGCGGCCTGCACGGTATTGGCGGCAGCCAGGCAATCGTGCTGCGCCAGCTCTTCCAGCGAGGCCGGCATGCCGTGCTTTTTCAGATACGCGGGACTGGCCAGCAAGCCGCGATAGCTTTCACCGAGTTTGCGGGCCACCAGGCTGGAGTCCGGCAACTGCCCGGCGCGAAACGCCAGGTCGATGCCTTCGGCAATCAGGTCGGCACGCTCGTCGCTGAGGACAAACTCCAGCTGCACCTTGGGATGGCGCTGCATGAATTCAGCCACCCACTCCATGGCGAAGTTGTCGAAAAAATCGGCCGGCGCGGCGACCCGCAGCACGCCGCCGGGCTCGCGATTGCCTTCGGACAGCGTGGCGCCGGCTTGCTGGATATCTTCAATCCCCGGCGCGCAACGATCGAAAAACTCGCGTCCGGCCGCCGTCATGTTCAATTGCCGCGTGGAGCGTTGCAGCAGACGCACTCCCAGACTCTCTTCCAGCAGTTGCAGACGACGGCTGATGGTATTCGACGGCATGCCGAGGCGGCGACCGGCGGCGGCAAAGCTGCCGGCACGCACGACATGGACAAAGACGGCGATATCGTTAAGGTCCAACATGATTCACCCGATAAATGGATTAGTGAAATCAAATTCTCCCATCTATTGATGTTATTGGAAAGTCTTTATATTCCATTCATCGCTACTTCCCTGCGACCCCGATTGATTATTCATCCAAGGCAACTTTCCAAGGAATCAACATGAGCACACTTCTTCACATCGACTCCAGCGCCCGTCTCAACGGCTCCATTACCCGCCAACTGAGCGCCGCCTATGTCGAACAATGGCAAGCCAAAAACCAGGGCGGCAAAGTCGTCCAGCGCGATCTGGCGACTTCCGACATCCCGCACATCAGCGAAGCGCTGCTGGGCGCCTATTTCACGCCTGCCGACCAACGCAGCGCCGAACAGCAATCGATCATCGCCTTGTCCGACAAGCTGGTTGACGAACTGCTGGCAGCCGACACGCTGGTCATCGGCATCCCGATGTACAACTTCGCGCCGCCATCGGCATTCAAGGCCTGGATCGACCATGTCTGCCGCGCCGGCCGCACCTTCAGCTACTCCGACAAGGGCCCGGTCGGCCTGGTCGCCGGCAAGCGCGCCATCGTGATCCTGAGCCGCGGCGGCGTCTATTCGGAAGGCCCTGCGCAAGCGCTGGACTTCCAGGGCACTTACATCCGCAGCGTGCTGAACTTCATCGGCATCACCGATGTTGAACTGGTGATCGCCGAAGGCGTCGCCATGGGCGAAGAAAAGAGCAAGCAAGCCATCGCGCAAGCGCAAGAACGGATCAGCGCCAACGTCTGATTTTCAGTCTCTGCAATAAAAAACCGGATCCACAAGATCCGGTTTTTTGTTTTCACGCTCAGGCGTCATGCACGGTCTTGTGCAATCGCCGCAACCCCAGCCAGACGCCGGCGGCAAACACCGGCACCATCACGCCGGTGGCGATGTCCGGATTGATCGGCAAGCCCGCCGCCTTGAGCGCCTTGCCGGCATAACCGAACAAACCCACCATGTAGTAGGAAATCGCCGCCACCGACAAGCCTTCCACAGCCTGTTGCAGACGCAGTTGCTGCGCGGCGCGCGCGTTCATCGATTCAAGGATCTGGCGGTTCTGCTGCTCCTGCACGATGCCCACGCGCGTGCGCAGCAAATCGTTGGTGTGGGCGATGCGTTCGGCCAGCGCCTCCTGCCGGCGCGCCACCGAGGTGCAAGTATCCATGGCCGGCGCCAGACGCCGCTCCATGAATTCGCCGATGGTCGGCACGCCTTCCACGCGGTTTTCGCGCAATTCTTCAATGCGCGCCTTGACCAACCTGAAATACGCCTGCGAGGCCGAAAAGCGATAGCTGTTTTCCAGCGACATCTTTTCGATGCGCGCAGCCAGTCCCGTGATCTTGCGCAGGATACGTTCATCCTCAGCCTGCGCCGGTTCCGGATTGCCGTGATCGGTATCGACCATGGTCGCGGTCAGCGCGGCCAGATCGCTTTCAATCGCGCTCAATACCGGCGCCGCCTGTTGCGCATGCGGCAAGCCCAGCAAGGCCATCATGCGGTAGGTTTCGATTTCCAGAATACGCTGCGCCAGACGGCCGCCCTGCATGTCGCGCAAATCGATGTCGCGCACCACGAAGCGACTGAAACCATCGGCCTGGATCAGGAAATCGGTCCAGATCTCGCCGCCCTGCAACACCTTGCTCGACGACAACAGCTTGCCTTCGAACAGGCGCTGCATGTGAGCAATGCAGCTACCGCTTTCCTTCTTCGGCACGCGCTCCAGCACCACGTGCGCCGCCACCATGATTTTGCCTTGCAAGGCCAGCAGCCATTGTTGCGGCACATGCTTGAGCGGCGCTTCGATGAATGCTTCGTCTATCGTCAGCGCCGACTCGTGATGTTGCGCGAAGGTGTAAGTGGCGAATTCGGTATGGCATTCCCACTTCAGTCGAAAGCGCCCGAAATCGTGGAAGAAATGCTTGGCGTCCATGCCTGGCGCAGTCACGCCGAAATGCACGCACAGATCGGTCAGCAAGGCATGCTGGAAGAGCGCGTGGCGACTGGCGTCGGCCTGGTCGCGCACATAGACGGCCAGATGAGTGAGGCTCTCGGGCGCATTGAGATGCAGGAAAGGCCGCGAATGCACTTCCGCCGCGAGAGCGACGCGTTGCGGATGATTCAGACTGGCGTACACGATGGACATGGACTTACCTTTTCAATCAAAACGTAATCTGCGTTGCAAGAATCGAAGACCCACATCACGGAAACGACACCGGAAGATCCAAGCAGGATCCGTTCCACTGAACACGGCATCCATGCCGGCAAGCGCATCCCGCGGGCGATTTCAGGTGCGCATCGGAAAATTCAGTCCGGCGGCGCCGGATAGCTGACTTCCAGAATCGTCAGCTGCTCGACGCCGGCCGGCGTCTGCAAAGTCACTTCATCGCCCTCGCGCGCCTTGGTCAGCGTACGCGCCACCGGGGAAATCCAGCTGATCTTGCCATTGAGCGGATCGAGCTCATCGATGCCGACGATGGTGACGGTGTGTTCGATGCCATCCTGATTTTCATAGGTCACCGTGGCGCCGAAAAAGATCTGATCGTTGCCGTGATGGATGGTCGGATCGACCACTTCGGCGATGTCCAGACGCTTGGTCAGGAAGCGGATGCGCCGGTCGATTTCACGCAGGCGGCGCTTGCCGTAAATATAGTCGCCGTTTTCGGAACGGTCGCCGTTGGAAGCAGCCCAGTGCACGATGCGCACGACCTCCGGGCGATCGACGTCGATCAGGTGCAGCAATTCATCCTTGATGCGCTTGTGCCCTGCCGGGGTCATGTAATTCTTGGAGCCGGCCGGTATCGCCGGCAAGGCCAGCTCGTCGTCGTCATCGCCGTCGGACTCTTTTACGAATGCTTTGTTCATGTTCTCGCTTGCATAATTCACCGGGAGCAGGCCCTGCAGCCTGTCCATCATTGTAGCGGTATGTTAAAGTCGCCGAGGACGCATTTCGCTGATAACGCATATTCACGCGACAACGTCCGCACTACATTCAAGCTCTCAAAAACAACGCCTCCATCAGCCATTTCCATGTCCACCACCACTCGCTATCGTATCGGTCTGGCCGCCAACCGCGCCCATCAAGACGCCCCGAATTCCGCGCTGGTTCAGTTGCTGCAAGGATCGCGCGCGCGCATCGAAGCCCTGCAACCGGAACTGGTCGTCGTCGGCAGAACGCTCGACGCCATCGGTCATCTCGGCCTGCTGCCGAATTATCCGCATATCGAGCGTTTTCCCTACGGTCGCCAGGGTGGCCTGATGAAGCTGGTGTCGCGCGTGGTCGACAGCGATCCGGCGCGCAAGCTGGACGCCATCATTTATCTGATTGATCCGGTTGATCCTTCTTCCACTTTCCCGGAAGCGGTGGCGCTCAAGCGCCAGTGCGTCATCCACGGCAAGCCCTTCCTGTCGACCATGGCCGGCGCGCGCGAGTGGTTTGAACTGGAAGCGATCGCCAACGGCGCTGCGCCCGATCCCAAGCTGGATAATTACTTCAATCTCGGCAACGAAGGCATCGCGCTGATCGCTCACGATTCAATGAAATCGCGCATGCTGGCATTGGCCGAGCGTCATTTCGAAGTGCTCGACAGTTTTGCCTTCCGCTGCGCCACCGGCACCACCGGCGGCCTGCTCAATGAACTGGCGATGAAGATCAAGGGCGAAGCCGGACGCAACTGGGTCAAGCCTTTCCTCAGCGGCCCGCTCGGCGGCGATGCGCAGATTGCCGAACTGATCCTGGAACATCAGTGCCGCCGCGTCCTGTTCCTGGAAGATCCCCACGTTGCCCGCCAGCATGAGGCGGATATCCAGTTGCTGGAGCGCGCCGCACGCACCGTCACCGACTACGCATCCTGCATGAGCGATGAAAAATGGGGCGATCGCTGGCTGAGTCTGATCAAGCGGCGCCAGGTGGGCTAGCACCTGGAATGCCGTTCAGTTAAGCATCGCCGTCGTCCTGACGAAAGTCAGGACCCAGCGTCGTATCGGCCGTTGTCACGACACTGGGTCCCAGCGTTCGCTGGGACGACAGTGAGCTATGAAAGACGGCAATAGGCTTAACTGAACTGCATTATCTTAAGACCTGATGTTTTCGTGATGCGGAACGGCTTGTTTTTCCGGCGCTTGCCCAACATATGTCTTGCAAGCCCTCCGCGTCCATAAGGATCCATCCTTGTCGCACAAGATCAGAAAATACCTGCTTGCACCCTTCATTTATACCGCAGCACTTCTCCTGCTGTTCGAAGAATGGCTGTGGAACGCCAGCAAGCGCGTACTCGCGCGTTTGCCGCTCATCCCTTTCATTGCCCGCCTGGAATCCTGGATCGGCAATTTTTCGCCCTACGCGGCATTGGCCATTTTCATTCTGCCCACGCTGTTGCTGCTGCCGGTCAAAATCCTCGCCCTGCTGTCCATCACGCACGGCCACCCGACGCTTGGGCTGGCCATCATCGTCACGGCCAAAGTCCTCGGCACCGCGCTGGTTGCCCGACTTTACGCGCTGACGCAAAAAGCGCTGCTTACCCTGCCCTGGTTCGTACGATGCCATGACGCCGTTCTGCGCTTCAAGGACAGGATGATTGCGCAACTGCGCGCGACGCAGGCGTGGCGGCATGTGGAAGCCGGCATGGCGACGTTCACCGCGGCGCGGCGCAACTGGTGGCGTGGCATCAAGGCGCGTTGGCATGGCAACGGCCAGGGCAACCGACTGATGCGCCTGATAAAAAAATACGCCGCAAGGCGGCGTGATCGGAGTGGGTAGCGGCGCTACCGCATAAAACCCGACACGGCAGATTGCTCTGCGTGTCGGATGAGAGGTCTACTCGGAGACGTCGCTTGTGTCGGCTTCTTCAGCCTTTTTTGCCGGTACATGCCCCATGTTCGTGGAGATGTTATTGCCCCACTCGAAGGCTTGCGTCTCCAGATCGTAGAACTCTTCCGCCGACAGCTGCAAACCGGCCAGCAGTTCGTTCATCTGCGTTGCGGTCTTGTCGGGCTGTTCGGTGCATTCCGCCAGTTGCAGGATTTCGCCGTAGAAACCGGTGCGGAACATCAAGGCGTCGCGAATCTCCGAACTGACCGTGATCTGGGTAAGAATGGCTTCCATGCGCATGCCGAACAAGGCATCGACCAGCGACATGATGCCGACGGTAAAGGCGATTTCGGACATCTTGCGACGGCCCGGACGCACCTTCTCCGTAATCAGCTCCAGCATCTTGCCGCGCGTGGCCGCCAGGATCAGCAAGGGCGACAGCGAATGCGCCTTGTCCTTTTCGGTATTGGCGAACAACAGGATCTGCAGCCAGCGCTTCAGTTGACGGCGACCCAATACGATCAGCGCCTGGCCGAGCGAATCGATGTGCTTCATGAAACCGTACACGGGCGTATTGACCAGACGCAGCAGCGTCAGGCTCAATGCCACGTCGCGCTTGATGTAACGGACCACTTCACCGTTGTCGACGTTGCGCACCAGCAGCGTCAGGATGTGCATGATGACGATCTTCGACGCTTCCAGCTTCTTGCCTTGCAGGATCACCGGCTTGGCGAAGTAATACCCCTGGAAGTAGTCGAAACCGAAGGTCACGCAGTCGCGGAATTGTTCGACCGTCTCGACCTTTTCGGCCAGCAGCATCTTCTGGGCGCGCTTGAAGTGCATGCTCAGCTTGAGCAGCTTGCTGGGATCGAGCTCCATGACGTCGATCTTGATAATTTTTACCAGGGGCAGCAACTGGGCGATATCTTCGGACTCGGCGATCACGTCGTCGAGCGCAAACACATAGCCTGCGCGGGACAGCTCGGTCACGCGCCTGACCAGTTCGGGCGTGACCTTGACGGTCTCGAGAATCTCCAGCACGACCTTGTCGGACGGCAGGAAATTGATGAAGTCGCTCATCAACACGGTGGCGTCGACATTGATGAAGCCGTGCAGGCTGCCGATGACGTTGTTGAGGCCGAGTTCGGACGCGTGCGCAATCACCGAGGCGGTCGCCGACACGTCGTCGTTGACGTTGGCGGGGCCAAAGGCGGCATTGCGGAACAATAATTCGTAGCCGATCAATTCCTGTTCGCGATTCAGGATCGGCTGCCTGGCCAGAAAAAAATCATGGGCATGTTGTACCGGGGCGGCGTGGTCAGGAGACGGTTCGGTCATGATTTCTTGTTGTAAATAACCCCAGCACTTTCGGCAGACAATGTATCTTCGGCATGACTTTCTATTGTATGCCGTGATGTGTCGCGAATACCAGAAAACATTTCACAGGTGAGACGACAGTGAAGCAAAGCACTGACGCCGGTCTCGTCAAGACGAACCATCCTACGCTTCCCCCGATTCCAGAACGAAGCCGGCGCCGCTGTCGCGTCCCAGCACCTTGACCAGGTAGGGCATGACTTCCTTGAGGGTCGCTTCCAGCGTCCATGGAGGATTGAGCAAGAACATCCCGCTGGTATGCAGCCCGAAACCGTCCGGCGACGGCGAGCAGATCGACAAGGTCACGTTCAGCCAGCTCTTGGCGCCGAGACGCTTGAGCCGGTCGGAAAACTGCTTG
The DNA here is from genome assembly GCF_000282135.1 of Herbaspirillum sp. CF444. Classification (GTDB taxonomy): domain Bacteria; phylum Pseudomonadota; class Gammaproteobacteria; order Burkholderiales; family Burkholderiaceae_D; genus Herbaspirillum. The sequence goes on along the minus strand of NZ_AKJW01000074.1, from coordinate 20,176 downwards.
GACTCGATCCGCTGCAGCACAGGATACCAAACCGCATACGAGCCCGTCGGGAAGCGCACCAGCGCATCCTGCAGGCTTTCCTTGACGCGCTGATAGTCGCGCTTGTCTTCATACGGCGGGTCGATCAGCACCAGGGCGCGACGCGACGGCGGCGGCAGCAGCGCCTTGAGCGCCAGAAAACCGTCGCCCCGTTCGACCAGCACGCGTTTGCCGCGGCCGGACGGGCGCTTGCCCTGCTCGGCGGCATGCGCATCGAGTTTACGGAAGTTATCCGCCAGCACTTTGCTTTCGGTCGGATGGAGTTCGAACAGGCGCAGGCGATCCTGCTCGCGCATCACCTGGTTGGCGCAATAAGGCGAACCCGGGTAATAACGCATCTTGCCGCTGGGATTGAGGTCTTTCACCAGTTGCACGTAGTCGGCAAGCGCTTCCGGCAAATCAGTACGATCCCACAATGGCGCGATACCGGTCTCGTACTCCGCATTCTTGCTGGCGTAGTTTCCATCCAGCGCATAGACACCCGCGCCGGCATGGGTATCGATCACCATGTAAGGTGTTTCTTTCTGGCCGAGATAACGCAGTAATTGGATCGTCACCATGTGCTTGAGCACATCAGCATGATTGCCAGCGTGAAAGGCATGGCGGTAACTCAGCATAAAATCGTTCGAATCCCTGATATGTTAATTACCGACAGCGTGGCCGGCAGCGGCGGTACCTGCGCGACAGAAAAATCGCGCGATTTGGTACTTTCTCACAAATAATTTCGCATTCTAACAAGGTTGCTCTCGTAATAGTCGGTCGGGCTCTCGTTTGTTACAAAGCTGCCAACACCTTTCTTTGCAACCTACTCGCCAGAACGATCCAGGCGAAAATAGGCATCCAGCAATGATGTCTTAAAGACCACGCCAAGCAATTGTGGATTTTCCGTACTGGCGATCACGGGCAGGCGCTCTCCCTGGTGATCGAGAAACAACTGCAAGGCCTCGCCGAGCGACATGTCCGGCGTCACTTCGTGGAGGAAATGCGTGCGCATGAAGTCGCCGGCGCGCTTGGTGTCGATGTCGTTCTTGTCGAGCAACAACGATGTCACGTCCTGCAAGGCGACCACGCCGAGATAACGGTTGTCCTGGTCGGTGATGTAGATGTACTTCACCGGGTATTGCAGGAAGATCCGCGTTACCTCGGAAAACGGCGCGTCTTTCTGCAACACGGTTTCCGCCGGCTTGATCAGCTCGCTCATGTGCGTGCCGCGCAAGCGGATGCGTTCGGCGGCGTCGCGGTGGCGCTTGAGCGTGATCTCGTACATCGAATTGCCGTCGAGGCTGCGCGCGATGAAATACGCCACCACGCACGACAGCATCAGCGGCAGCACCACCTGATAGCTCAGCGTCATCTCGAAGATCATCAGGATCGCCATCAGCGGCGCATTGGTCGCCGCCGCCAGGAATGCGCCCATCCCGACCATCGCATAAGCGAACGGCTGCGAAATCGCATGCGGCCAGAGCGCATGCGCCATGTCGCCGAACAGGAAGCCGATGGCGGCGCCGACGAACAGGGTCGGCGTGAAAATCCCACCCACCGCGCCGGAGCCGGTGGTCAGCGCCGTCGCGACAATTTTATAGATCATCACGACCAGCACCGTCGACCACAACCAGTCGGTATGCAGCAGCGAATTGACCACGCTGTAACCGTTACCCCATACCTCGGGCACCCTCACCGACAGCAAACCGACCAGCAGGCCGCCCACGCCCAGACGCAGCGGCAACGGCAAACGGGTTTTCTGGAACAGATGCTTGCTGATGTCCAGCAGCCGCAGGAACTGCGGCGCCAACAAGCCGGCAATGATGCCCAGCACGACGAACAGAATGATCTCGACACCGCCGACTTCAGGAAAGTACGGCATCTCGTAAGCCGGCGCGTAGCCCGGCAATTCGCGCATGGTGATGTTGGCCACCACCGACGCCACCACCACCGGGCCGAAGCTTTCCATCACCAGCGCACCGAGCACGATCTCCGTCACGAAGAAAGCCCCGGCGATCGGCGCGTTGTAGGCCGACGTAATCCCCGCCGCCGCGCCGCAGGCCACCAGCAGCCGCATGCGCGACGCCGGAAAGTGCGCAAAACGCCCGACCAGCGAAGCACACAACGCCGCCAGCTGGACCATCGGCCCTTCCCGTCCGATCGAACCGCCCGAACCCACGGTCGCCAGCGACGACAGGCTGCGCAACAAGGTGTGCCGGATCGGAATGCGACCGTCGCCGATGGCGACCGCTTCCATATAGTCCGAGGTCGCGCCGGCCGGCATGCGTTTGGCCCAGATCAGGATCAGGCCGGCCACCACGCCGCCGCAGGTCGGCAACAGTACACGCATCTGCCAGGACAGGCCCTTGGCGATCTCGACGAAGCTGCCGCTATGGCCGGTCAGCAGGTATTGCACCCAGCCTATGCATTCGCGGAAAAAAATGGTCGCCAGCGCGCCGACGAAACCGATGATGGCCGCCCACAGCAGCATGGCGTGGCTTTCCGACATGCGGAACAGGTTTTGCAGGCGAAAGCGGAGTTTGAGGAGAGTCGTGCGCATCGACAAAGTCTTCAGTCCTTGTCGACGTCGACAATGAGGGAGCGCAAATACTGCATGTCTTTTTCGACGGCGGTATCGGCTTTCTTTTGCATGCGCTGATAGCAGGCGATCACTTCGCGCGCCAGTTCGGTGATGCTGGCGCCGCCGCCCTTGGCGCCGCCGGTTGCGGTTTCCACCAGTGGCCTGGCGAAGCAGCGGTTCATTTCTTCCACCAGCAGCCAGGCGCGGCGATAGGACATTTCCATCTCGCGCGCCGCGCCGGAGATCGAACCGGTGCGCTCTATTGCCAGCAGCAGCGTGGCTTTGCCGGGGCCGAAGGCAATCGTTTCGCCTTGCATCACGCGCAGTCGTACGGTTTTGGAATTTGTCATGGACGAGATTGTAGCAAGGGCTTTCTCCAAATTATATGTATATCCGGCAGCGAATTGACTATCGCTATATCCTTACGTATATTCCGACCAGATTCGCCTTCCCATTTCAAGAAAACAGGAAACCCCATGTCCACGATCTTTTCCGCACCGACCATGCGCCGACTCGCTGCGTCCGCTTCCTTCGTCCTGCTGGCGCTGCCCTTCGCCGCGACAACCGCGCATGCAACCGACCTGGTGGTCTCCGCCGCCGCCAGCCTGACCAATGCGTTCAAGGATCTCGGCACGGCGTTCGAGCAGCAAAATCCGGGCGTCAAGGTCATCAACAACTTCGGCGCCTCCGACATCCTGATGCAACAGATCGTGCGCGGCGCGCCGGCTGACGTGTTTGCCTCCGCCGACCAGACCGCCATGGACAAGGCCGTCGCCGAAAAAGCCGTGCAACCGGCAACACGCAAGAACTTCGCCGCCAACCAGATCGTCCTGATCGTGCCCAACGACAGTCCCCTGTCGCTGACCAGCCTGAAGGACCTGACCCAGGCCGGCGTCAAGAAAGTCGCGCTCGGCAACCCGGCGTCGGTGCCGTTCGGTCGCTACACCAAGACCGCGCTGGAAAACGCAGGCCTGTGGGATGCCGTGCTGGCCAAGGGCGTGATGGCGCAAAACGTGCGCCAGAGCCTGGACTACGTCGCCCGCGGTGAAGTCGAAGCCGGCTTCGTGTTCGCCACCGATGCGGCCGTGATGCCGGACAAGGTCAAGGTCGCCATCCGCATCCCGTCCGACACGCCGGCCACTTACCCGATCGCCGTCACTGCCGGCACCGCACAAGCGGAACTGGCCAATAAATATCTCGCCTACGTGCAGTCGGCTGCCGGTCAGGCCGTACTCGCGCGTTACGGCTTCCTGAAACCCTGATACGCTGCGGGCTGATTCAACTCTCACTCGCTCACGCGTTTTTTTCTATGGGTTCAGTCTGGACCCCGTTGCTGCTCTCGCTGAAAGTCGCGGGATGGGCAACGGTGCTTAATCTTTTTTTCGGTGTCGCGGCGGCCTATGGCCTGTCGCGCTGGCGCTCGCCTTTGCGCGACCTGATCGACTCCATCCTGACGCTGCCATTGGTGCTGCCGCCGACGGTTCTGGGCTATTACCTGCTGGTGTTGCTCGGCAAGCGCGGCGTCTTCGGCGCCTGGCTGTCGAAAATGGGCATCGAGCTGGTATTTACCTGGCAAGGCGCCGTGATTGCCTCAACCATCGTCGCCTTCCCGCTGGTGCTGAAGTCGGCCCGCGCCGCCTTCGAAAACGTCGACAAGCAACTGGAAAACGCCGCCCGCGTGCTGGGCGTCTCCGAAGCCGGGGTGTTCTTCCGCATCAGCCTGCCGCTGGCGGCGCGCGGGATTGCCGCCGGCGTCTTGCTGGCGTTTGCGCGCGCACTGGGTGAATTCGGCGCGACGCTGATGATCGCCGGCAATCTGCCCGGCCGCACGCAAACCTTGTCGGTGGCCATCTACGAAGCGGTGCAAGCCGGCGACGACTCGACCGCGACCTTGCTGGTCGTCATTACCTCGGTGACTTGCGTCGCAGTCTTGCTGATCGCCGGACGACTGGTGCCGGAACATGCGCGCCGGGCGGATCTGTCATGAGCGTCGACGTCCATATCCGCAAAGAACTGCGCGCCGGCGACCGCGTGTTCGACCTTGACATTACCTTCTCGTCGGACAGCGACCGTATCGTCCTGTATGGACCGTCAGGCGCAGGCAAGAGCCTGACGCTCAAGGCCATCGCGGGCCTGATGACGCCCGATGAAGGCAAGATCCGTCTCAATCAGCGCACGCTGTTCGACGCTGCGCACGAGATCAACGTTCGGCCTCAGCAGCGCAACGTCGCTTACCTGTTCCAGGACTACGCCCTGTTCCCGCACCTGACGGTGGCGCAAAACATCGCCTTCGGCCTGCAACGCGGCTGCTTCAATCTACGCCGGCCGGCAGCGCATCCGATGGTGGCGAAGTGGTTGCAGGCATTCGGCCTGGAAGCGACGGCGGGCAGCTATCCTGCGCAAATTTCCGGCGGCCAGCGCCAGCGTGTGGCCCTGGCGCGCGCGCTGGTGGCGCAGCCCGACATCTTGCTGCTGGACGAGCCCTTCTCCGCGCTCGATCTGTCCCTGCGCGAACGCATGCGCCACGAGCTGAGCGAATTGCAGCAACAATTGCGCGTGCCCATGCTGATCATCACGCATGATCCTGCCGACGTCGACATACTCGGCGATGCCGTCTTTGAAGTGCGCGACGGCACGATCAGGCAACACAAATAAGCACAAATAAGCACAAATAAAAAAAACCGCACTCTTTTGAAGTGCGGTTTTTCCATTACCGGAGCTGTAGCTCCTTAGTCTCCTCAGACATCCTCTCCAGCCTGATGCCGTTCTCTATTTTTGTATGAGACTCGGCTTCAGGCGACTTTCTTTTCCTTGCCGTCGAAGAATTGCTCATCTTCGGTCGAACCGTGCAACGCAGTGGTCGACGACTGGCCTTGCTGGATCGCTTGCGTCACCGCGTCGAAATAACCGGTGCCGACTTCGCGCTGATGCTTGACCGCGGTAAAGCCCTTGTCGGCTGCGGCGAATTCGGCTTCCTGCAGTTCGACGAAGGCCGACATCTGGTTGCGGGCATAGCCGTGCGCCAGGTTGAACATGGAGTAGTTCAGCGCATGGAAACCGGCCAGCGTGATGAACTGGAACTTGTAGCCCATGGCGCCCAGTTCCTTCTGGAATTTGGCGATGGTGGCGTCGTCCAGGTTCTTCTTCCAGTTGAACGACGGCGAGCAGTTGTACGACAGCATCTTGCCGGGGAACTTGGCGTGGATGGCTTCGGCGAATTTCTTGGCGAAGGCGAGGTCCGGCTTGCCGGTTTCACACCAGACCAGATCGGCATAATCCGCATAGGCCAGGCCGCGCGAGATCGCCTGATCGATGCCCGGACGAGTCTTGAAGAAACCTTCGACAGTGCGCTCGCCGGTCAGGAAAGGCTTGTCGTTGTCGTCCACGTCGGACGTCAGCAAGTCGGCTGCTTCTGCATCGGTACGGGCGATCACCAGCGTGGTCGTGCCGGAGACGTCGGCTGCCAGACGCGCGGCGTTCAGTTTTTCAACCGCTTCGCGCGTCGGCACCAGCACCTTGCCGCCCATGTGGCCGCACTTCTTCACCGATGCCAGCTGATCTTCGAAGTGGACGCCGGCGGCGCCGGCGTCGATCATCGATTTCATCAGCTCATAAGCATTCAGCACGCCGCCGAAACCGGCTTCCGCGTCGGCCACGATAGGCGCGAAGAAGTCGATGTCGTTCTTGCCTTCCGACCATTGAATCTGGTCGGCCCGCTGGAAGGTATTGTTGATGCGCTTGACCACCATCGGCACCGAGTTGGCCGGATACAGCGATTGGTCGGGATACATTTCACCGGCCAGGTTGGCATCGCCGGCAACTTGCCAGCCGGACAGGTAAATCGCTTTCAGGCCGGCCTTGACTTGTTGCATGGCCTGATTGCCGGTCAGGGCGCCCAGCGCGTTGACGAAGGGTTCGTTGTTGACCAGGTTCCACAGTTTTTCAGCACCGCGTTTGGCCAGGGTGTGTTCGATCTGCACCGAGCCACGCAAACGCACCACGTCGTCGGCGCTGTAGTTGCGCTTGACGCCTTTCCAGCGCGGATTTTCCGCCCAGTCTTTTGCCAATGCCTGAATTTGCTGTTCACGTGTCGTCATGGTCAATCTCCTTAGGTAATCAAATACGGTCATCAAAAATGGAGGTCAAAAGTGAATTCCATGACTTCATAGTAGGCTTTTAGGTGCGCAGCAACAATGTCTTATATAAGACATATTAATAAAATATTTTTCTTATTATTCAATTAGTTAAATATTAAATTTTGCGATACGAAATGAAATTTCTGGAAATGAAATAAATCCATGATGCTGCGCAATCGCATTTTTCACAATATGAAACGATATTTTTGCATCATGAAAAATCATTGTTTTACCCACCGAATTCACGCATCGGGCGCCGCAAGCGAAAACGGGCAAGGCATAATAAAGCCATTCTTTCATCATAAAAGTAACAATTCACCGACCGGCAATCCGGATCCATCTCATCCATAAAGACAAGGAAAAGCATGAGCAGCAGAGAAGAGGCACTCAAACAATGGCAAACCCGAGAAGCCGAAGTCCGCGCCAAACTCGCCGGCCCCGGCGTGGCCTCGATGGAGGAGCTGAAGGCCGGCACCGGCATGGATTTCCTGCAGCGCATCTGGAATGGCGAACTGCCGTCGGTGCCCATCTGTGAAACCATGGACTTCATCCCGATCGAAGGCGAACCCGGCCGCATCGTGTTTCAGGGTATGCCGGGAAAGCAGCACTACAACCCGCTGGGCAGCGTGCACGGCGGCTACTTCTGCACCCTGCTCGACTCGGCCGTCGGTTGCGCGGTGCACTCCGTGCTGCCGCAAGGCATGGGCTACACGACGCTGGAACTGAAGGTCAACCTGATCCGCGCGCTGACCGCCGCCACCGGTCCCGTGCGCGCCGAAGGCAAGGTCATCCAGGTCGGCAATCGCGTCGGCATCGCCGAAGGCCGCATCGTCGACGTCGACGGCAAGCTCTACGCGCATGCGACCACCACCTGCCTGGTGTTTCCACTGCCGTGACCAATGAAGCGTCGGACGAATGGTGACATCGTCCAACAGCGCTTTCAGCAGACGTCCGGTGGCGAATCTGTTGTCTATTGGGGATAGAAGGGTCAGAATGGCGTTTATAGAAATTTAGCCGACTGCCTACATGCATTACGCCCTGGATATACGCACCTTCCTCTTCAGCCATTATTTCTATACCGGCCTGCGCATCGCCACCGGTGTCGTCGGACTCACCATGCTGGTCTTCAACATGGCCGACATGCAGACCACCATGACGATCTTCCTCGGCGCGCTGTGCACCAGCCTGATGGACCTGCCGAGTCCGCTGCGACACAAGTTCAACGAAATGCTGGCCGGCGTGCTGCTGTGCACCCTGGTCATGCTGGTGATCAGCCTGTGCGCGCCGATCCACTGGCTGGTCAGCGTGGCGATGGTGGTGGTCAGCTTCCTCGCCAGCATGATGGTGGTGTACGGCAAGAAGACCTTGCCGCTGCAGTTCGCCGCGCTGATGGTGATGACGCTGTCGATGGAAAACAGCGTGCCGTTCAACGAAGCCTTTCTGCATGCCGGCTTCTTCCTGGCCGGCGGTCTCGGCTACCTGAGCTATTCGATGATCGTGTCGTATTTCCTGCGGCGGCGCGTCAAGCAGCAAGTGCTGGCGGAAGCGCTGTTCGAACTGGCGCGCTACCTGCGCATCAAGGCCGAGTTTTACGACATGCGCAGCGATTTGCAGGCGCAGTTCACGACGCTGGTGCGCCAGCAGATCGTGCTGGCCGACAAACTGCAAGCCTCGCGCGACCTGGTGCTGCGCGACATGCACACCAAACAGGACGGCCTGCTGGTGCACGTCCACCTGAGCATGCTGGAACTGTATGAGCAGGTCTTGTCGACCCATGCCGACTACGCGCTGCTGCGCAGCCATTTCGGCGACACCGACGTCATCATCTTCCTGCGCGACCTCGCCAACAAGTCCGCCGAAGACATCGAATCCATCGCCTACGCCGTCACCCGCAAACGCGCCTCCACGCCGACCGTCAACTACAAGGCTGAACTGCGCGCCGTGCAATACGAATTGCAGCAGCTGCAGCAGGACAGCCTCGCCGGACACATCCCGGACGAAGCCATCACGGTGCTGCGCGTGACGTACAACAAGATCCTCGACATCATCGAGCTGATCTCGCAGCTGCACTTGGCCACGCAAACGCCAATCGATCCCATCCCCATCCTGCCTGGCTCGGACATGACGCCGTTCCTGACGCAGCAAAAATACAAGGCCGGACTGCTGATCGCCAACCTGCGCTGGCAATCGCCGATCTTCCGCTTCGCCATCCGCGTGGCGCTGGCGGTGTCGGCCGGCTTATGGATCGCCTCCGCCTTGCCCTACATGTCGCACGGCTACTGGATCGTGCTGACCATCGTCATCATCCTCAAACCCAATTTCAGCTCGACCAAGCAGCGCATGAGCGACCGCCTGATCGGCACCATCATCGGCTGCCTGCTGACCGCGCTGATCCTGCGGTTCGTGCACGACCCGATGGGCTTGCTCGCCGTCCTCTTCATCGCCAGCATCGCGGCGCCGGCTTTCACCTACGTCAAATATCGCTACACCGCGATCGCGGCATCGGTGCAGATCCTGATGCTGCTCAACCTGCTGCTGCCGGCCGGCCATCAAGGCGTGGTCAGCGAGCGCCTGATCGACACCATCATCGGCGTGGCCATCGCGACCATCTTCAGTTACGTCCTGCCGAGCTGGGAATACCGCGACCTGCCGCGCCTGCTCAAGAACGTGCTGCACGCCAGCCATCGCTACATCAAGGCCAGCCGCGACATGCTCGAGGGCAAGGTCGGCGACGACTTCTTCTATCGCGTCTGCCGCAAGGGCTTCATGGACAGCCTGTCGGCGCTGATTTCGGCACAAGTGCGCATGATGGACGAACCGATCAGCAAACAGCGCGCCGTGCGCGAAATCAACCGCTTCGTGGTGCAGAACTACCTGGTCGCCGCCCACATCGCCGCCCTGCGCATCATGCTGCGCCGTCATGCCGAAGGCCTGCCGCGCGAGCCGGTCAACAAGCTGATCGAGCAGACCTACCTGAACGCCACCGCGCACCTGCTGCAGGCGCAGAGCATCCTGGAAGGTCCGACTGCAGCGCAAACCGTACCGGTCGAGGAAGTCGCCCCTGCCCTTGCCAATCCTCTGGCGGACACGGTTGCCGCCGAAGATATTGCACTCGCCACGCAACCCGACACCACCGAATGGTCCGGCTGGCACACGCTGCGCCGCCGTTCCGCCCTGCTCGACAATGACTTGCAGGAAATCGTGGCGCAAACCGGCGCCATCGAAAACATCCTGCGTCAAGCAGAACTCGCATAAAAAAACGGCGGGAGCTTTTCACTCCCGCCGTTTTTTCGTTGTTGGCGAACCGCTCAGGCCGCCTTGACCGTCGCTGTCGTCTCGCGCAGTCTGCGCGCCGCCTGCACCATGCGCGCCAGCGCTTCATAAGTCTCCGGCCAGTTGCGCGTCTTCAGGCCGCAATCCGGATTGACCCACAGGCGCTGATCGGGAATCACGCCGCGCGCCTTCTCCATCAGCCGCACCATGTCGTCGACGTTCGGAATCCGCGGCGAATGGATGTCGTAGACGCCCGGTCCGATGTCGTTCGGATACCGGTACCGGCCGAAGCCGTCCAGCAGCTCCATGTCGGAGCGCGAGGTCTCGATGGTGATGACGTCGGCATCCATCGCCGCAATCCACGGCAGGATGTCGTTGAACTCCGAATAGCACATGTGGGTGTGGATCTGCGTCTCGTCCCTGACGCCGGCGGCGCTGATCCTGAACACGCGCACCGCCCAGCCGAGATAGTCCTTCCACTCGCCCGCCTTGAGCGGCAGCCCTTCGCGGAACGCCGGTTCGTCGATCTGGATCATGCCGATGCCGGCCTTTTCCAGATCGCAGACTTCATCGCGCAGCGCCAGGGCAATCTGCAGCGCCGTGGTCGCACGCGGCTGGTCGTCGCGCACGAAAGACCATTGCAGCATCGTCACCGGGCCGGTCAGCATGCCCTTCATCGGTTTCTGCGTCAGGCTCTGCGCGAACTGGCTCCAGCCTACCGTCATCGCTTCCGGACGATACACGTCGCCGTAGATGAACGGTGGCTTGACGCAGCGCGAACCGTAGCTCTGCACCCAGCCGTTTGCCGTAAAGGCGTAACCCCACAATTGCTCGCCGAAGTATTCGACCATGTCGTTGCGCTCCGGCTCACCGTGCACCAGCACGTCCAGGCCGAGCTCTTCCTGCTTGCCGACGACCAGGCGGATTTCGTCGCGCATCTTGTTCAGATAATCCAGATGCCCCATCTCGCCGCGCTTGTAGGCCGCGCGCGTCTGGCGGATCTGCGGCGTCTGCGGGAAAGAACCGATGGTCGTGGTCGGGAAAGCCGGCAGATTCCAGCGCTGCTGCTGGGTCGCGATGCGCGCCGGGAAAGCGGACGCGCGATCGGCATCGGTGTCGGCGATGGCCTTCAGACGCTTTTGCACCAGCGCATTGTGGATGCGCGGCGAACTGCGCCGTGCCGCCAGCGCGGCGCGCGCCGCCGAAAACTGACCGACGACGACGTCGGCATTGCCGCTCAGCGCCTGCTTGAGCACGAAGATCTCGTCAAGTTTTTGCGTGGCGAAAGCCAGCCAGCTCCTGATTTCTTCATCGAGCTTGTTTTCACCGGCGAGATCGACCGGCACGTGCAGCAAGGAGCAGCTCGACGCCACCCACAAACGCTTGCCCAACTTGTCATGCAAAGGCTTGAGCGTCGCCAGCGCGGCATCCAGGTCGCAGCGCCAGATATTGCGGCCGTCGACGATCCCGATGGACAGCACCTTGTCGCGCGGCCACTTGTCGGCAAACTCCTGCAACTGCGCGACGCCGCGTACGCCGTCCAGATGCACGCCCGCCACCGGCAGGCTGCGCAACAGGTCGGCGTGTTCGCCGACCGTGTCGAAATAGGTCGTCAACAGCAAGGACGGCGCGACATCGGACAAGGCGCCATAGGTCGGACGAAATGCGTCCAGCCACTCCCCGTCCAGTTCCAGCGCCAGTATCGGTTCGTCGATCTGCACCAGCGTCACGCCCTTGTCGCGCAGGCGCGCCAGCAGCTTTTCATAACCGGCGACGACTTTCGGCAGCAGATCCAGCTTGTGCGAGAGGCCGGACTTGATTTTGCCCAGGAACAGCAAGCTAAGAGGACCGAGCAAAACGACCTTGGCCTGTGCCGATGAAGATGTCGAGGACAATTGCGCCTGCGCCTCTCCAATCTCGTCGAACAGCCAGTCGACGCCGCCGTCGAAGGACAGCTCCGGCGTCCATTCCGGCACCAGATAGTGATAGTTGGTATCGAACCACTTGGTCATTTCCATGGCGAAGTGATCCTTGTTGCCGCGCGCCATCGTGTAATAGCCGGCCAGATCCAGCCTGGAAGCGTCCAGATTGAAACGCGCCGGCAAGGCGCCCAGCAGCGCCAGCGTGCCCAGCACATGGTCATACCAGGCGAAGTCGCCCACGGCCACGTAGTCCATGCCGGCCGCGGCTTGCGCCTGCCAGTGCCGGGCGCGCAGCTCCTTGCCTGCGGCGCGCAAGGCGGCCTCGTCGGATTCGCCCTGCCAGAACGACTCCATGGCGAATTTCAGCTCGCGCTGCGCGCCGATGCGCGGAAAACCCAACACGTGTGCAACATGTTCCGAACCGACCGTACCAGACCAAGCCATCGCCAACTCCCCTGAAAATGACGGAGATCGCACGGCAGCAGGCCGCGCAATCCTGAGAACTGGCATGTTGCGGGAACATCATCTATGATTCAAACGATAAATTTTAAGAATCAACTTGAATTTTACTAATAATGCATTCGATCCTTGAACTTCGCCACCTGAAAACCCTGCAAGCGCTCAAGGAAGCCGGCAACCTGCTGCGCGCCGCCTCCCTGCTCAACGTCACGCAGTCGGCGCTGTCGCACCAGATCAAGCAGCTGGAAGACCATCACGGCACGCAGCTGTTCGAGCGCAAATCGGTGCCGGTGCGCTTCACGCCCGCCGGCGACCGCCTGCTGCGGCTGGCCGACGAGGTACTGCCACGCATCGCCGACGCCGAACGCGATCTGGCCCGCCTGCAGCAAGGCGAAGCCGGCCAACTGAGAATCGCGGTGGAATGCCATACCTGCTTCGACTGGCTGATGCCGTCGATGGACGTGTTCCGCAAGCGCTGGCCGGAAGTCGACATGGATATCGTCTCGGGCTTCCAGGCCGACCCGATCGGACTGCTCTACGAACACCGCGCCGACGTCGCCATCGTGGCCGAGGTCGACGCCGACGAACCGGTCGATTACCACGCGCTGTTCCGCTTTGAAATCGTTGCGCTGCTGGCCCACGATCACCCGCTGGCCGGCAAGGACTTCCTGACCGCGGAAGACTTCGCCACCGATACGCTGATCACCTACCCGGTGCCCGACGACATGCTCGACGTCGTGCGCCAGGTGCTGAAACCGGCCGGCGTCGCGACGCAGCGGCGCACCACCGAACTGACGGTCGCCATGCTGCAACTGGTTGCCAGCCGTCGCGGCATCGCCACGCTGCCGCTCTGGGCCGCGCAAAATTATCTGAATCGCGACTACGTCCTCGCCAAACGCATCACGCCCGACGGCCTGACCGGGCGGCTTTATGCAGCATGCCTGCCGGAGTTGTCCGGCAAATCCTATCTGGGCGACTTCGTGGCGTCGACACGCGAAACCAGTTATCTGAACCTGCCCAACGTTGAATTGCTTTGATCTGAACAACAATGAAACGGACGAAAAAAAAACGTGCAACTCGCTAATGCCGTTCAGTTAAGCGTAAGACATGCTTGCTTGTTACCAAAGCCTGTATCGCCGTCGTCCTGACGAAAGTCAGGACCCAGCGTCGTATCGGCGGTTGTCACGACACTGGGTCCCAGCGTTCGCTGGGACGACGGTGAGCTATGAAAAAGAAAGACGGCAATAGGCTTAACTAAACGGCATTACCGTGCAATCCACGCGGTTTTATCTTTGCCGACATCCAGACCGGAGCATCAACTCTTGTCGTCAGGTATATCCGGCACCTCGTACGACAGAATCCTATGCATGCGCTTTTGCTCGAACATGCGCTCGTCGGCGACGCGCAGCAAGGTTTCGATATCCAGACCGTCCCGCGGGAACAGCGCCGCGCCGATGGAAGCATCCACGACGTACTGATTGCCGTCGCGTCCTTCTATCGGCTGATTGAGGAAGTTGCGGATCTTCTCGGCGATCGATTTGGCGATCTCTTCATCCGATACGCCATGCAGGTAGACCACGAACTCATCGCCGCCAAAACGCGCCACCGAATCGTCCTTGCGCAAGGCATGCTGCAATTGCGATGCAGCCGACACCAACACCTTGTCGCCTTCATCGTGACCATACTGGTCGTTGATCGACTTGAACTTGTCGAGATCGATAAACAGCAAGGCAAACCGCAGCGGCGTCGCTTCGTTGCCTTTGCGGCGACGGAAATCGATCTGTGCGATGAAAGAGTCGCGGTTGAGCACATTGGTCAGGCGGTCGGTGCGCAGGTTGCGTTCCATCTCCTGAAAGCTTTGCGCCAGTTGGCCGATCTCGTCGCGGCGATCGATATTGAGCGACGGAAAAGGCTCGCCGTTGCCGATGCTCTTGGCGGCCAGCGTCAGCTTGCGAATGTCGCGCAAGACCCAGCGCAAGATGGCAAAGCCCAGCACAAAGGTCATGCAAACCGCAATCAAACCCAGCAACAGCGTCTGGTACACGCCGCCGGTCACGGAACCGAGAAAGTCCGAACGACTGACCGAGCTGACGACCAGCCAGTCTATTCCGGCATCGTCGTGATGCAGGCGGAACGCCAGTTCGGTCTTGGGACCGCTGACCTGCAATGGCTGAATCACCAGTTTGCCGGGCTCCAGCTTCTGTTTTTTGAGGTAGGCAGTCACGTCGGCATAAGCCTCGCGCACCTTGGGCGAACTGCTCTGCGCGGCGTTCAGGCGGGTAAAACCGCTTCCCTCGACTTTGTGGATCGGTTCGTTGACCGAAGTGGCAATCAGGTCGCCCGACATTTCGACAATGAAGGTGACGCCATTCTTGCTCAGGGGCAGCGCCTGCAGGAACTCGCTCAGGCGACTCAGGCCGATGCTGCTGGTGGCCACGCCCAGCAAAGTCCCGTCCGGCGTATAAACCGGCTTGGACAAGCTGAGACCGAGAAATTTCAAGCGGAAATCGGTAAACACCGGCGACCAGGTTTCGCGCTTGCGCTCCATTGCCTGGATATACCAGGGCCGTGTGCGCGGCTCGTAATCCTGCGTCGCAATCAGCGTCGGCGTCGTGCCGGGGCCGCGCAGGTGATAAACATAGCTCTTGCCTTGCGGATCGCGCGTGCTGTACATGAACAGATTTATCTGCTCCTGCTTCACGCCGAGGAAGCTGCCATCAGCACCACCGAAATAGACGTAGCTGGGATCGTCAAAGAGGCTGTTGGCCAGCCACAGCCGTTCTTCGAGCGCAGCCTTGTCTTTCGGGAAAGGAATAAGAACCGGCTGGCCGCCTTTTTCCGCCGGTGGAATCGGGTCCGGCGCCACGACGCGCAAGCTTTCGCGCGCGCCCAGCAATTGCCGGTCGGTCGCCTGGCCGACCCGGCTCATGGTATCCATCAGCGCATTGCGCGCCAGCACCTCCGTCGCATCATCGCCGGCACGATACAAAAACCAGCCTATCGTCACCACCAGGCATAACATCAGGAACACAAACGGCAGAATGAACAGCCGCTGTAACGAAGATTGCTTCAGAATTTCACCCCTTGCCTGTTGCCATAAGCGCCATGATTGCCATGGTTGCAATAGCCGCTCACAATAATTGATCAGCGTGGCAGACCACGCACTTTATTGTTTTTTATGTACGATTTAACGTCGGATTTAACGCCGGATTTAACGCCGGATTTAACGCCGGATTTAACGCCGGATAACGCGATGTCGATGTTCTCTGCGCTCTGACTCCAGAGTTTAATCGTTTATGCAAAAAAATTCCCTGATGTCATCAAAAATACCGTTTTTCTCTGTGGCATTCTTCCGGGCATCAGGGAACTAGATAGCATAATCACAAGGAGTTAATCAAGTCCTTTCAGTTGGCTGCAAACGAAAGTGCACCATTTTCGACATCCACGTGCACGACGTCCTTGGGACCGAACTTCCCCTGCAAAATCAGCTTGGACAGCGGATTTTCGATTTCCTGCTGAATAGCCCGCTTGAGCGGACGCGCACCATAAACGGGATCGAATCCGGCCTCGGCAATCTTCTGCAAGCCGGCGTCCGAAATCACCAGACCGATATCCATCCTGGCCAGGCGTTCTTCCAGAATATGCAGCTGGATCTTGGCGATCGCGCCGATGTTTTTCTCGTCGAGCGCATGGAACACCACGATCTCGTCGACCCGGTTGATGAATTCCGGACGGAAGTGCAGCCTGACTTCGGCCATCACCGCCATCTTCACCACCGCCGGATCGCTGTCTTCCATCGCCTGGATCTTGTGCGAGCCGAGGTTGGATGTCATCACGATCACGGTATTCTTGAAATCCACCGTACGGCCTTGTCCATCGGTCATGCGGCCGTCGTCGAGCACTTGCAGCAAGACGTTGAACACATCCGGATGCGCCTTCTCGATTTCGTCCAGCAGGATCACGCTGTAAGGCTTGCGCCGCACCGCTTCGGTCAGGTAACCGCCCTCTTCGTAGCCGACATAGCCCGGTGGCGCGCCGATCAGGCGGGCGACCGAATGCTTCTCCATGAATTCGCTCATGTCGATGCGGATCATGGCCTCTTCGGTGTCGAACAGATACGAGGCCAGCGCCTTGCACAATTCGGTCTTGCCGACGCCGGTGGGGCCGAGGAACATGAACGAGCCGTATGGCTTGCTCGGATCGCCCAGGCCTGCGCGCGAACGGCGGATTGCATCCGAGACTGCAACAATCGCCTCGTCCTGTCCGACCACGCGTTGATGCAATACCTCTTCCATGTGCAACAATTTCTCGCGCTCGCCCTGCATCATGCGCGATACCGGAATACCGGTGGCGCGTGCGACAATCTCGGCGATCTCTTCGGCGCCCACTTGAGTACGCACCAAACGCGGCTTACTGACGTTCTGTTCACTGGCCGCATCCTGCTTGCTTTGCGTTTCCAGCGCTTTCTCCAGTTCGGCCAGCTTGCCGTACTTCAGTTCGGAAACCTTTTGCCAGTCGCTCTTGCGAGTCGCTTCATCCATTTGCAGGCGAATGCGTTCGATTTCCTCCTTCAGATGCTGGCTGCCCTGCACCGTCGCTTTTTCCGACTTCCAGATCTCTTCCAGATCGGCGTATTCGCGCTCGAGCTTGACGATTTCTTCCTCGATCAGCGTCAGACGTTTCTGCGAGGCTTCGTCCTTTTCGCGCTTGACGGCTTCGCGCTCGATCTTCAGCTGGATCAGGCGGCGGTCGAGCTTGTCCATGACTTCCGGCTTGGAGTCGATTTCGATCTTGATCTTGGCCGCGGCTTCGTCGATCAGGTCGATCGCCTTGTCCGGCAGGAAACGGTCGGTGATATAGCGGTGCGACAACTCCGCCGCGGCGACGATGGCCGGGTCGGTGATGTCGACGCCGTGATGCACTTCATATTTTTCCTGCAGGCCGCGCAGGATCGCGATCGTCGCTTCCACGCTCGGTTCGTCGACGATGATCTTCTGGAAGCGGCGCTCCAGCGCGGCGTCCTTTTCGATGTACTTGCGATACTCGTCCAGCGTGGTGGCGCCGACGCAATGCAATTCGCCGCGCGCCAGCGCGGGTTTGAGCATGTTGCCGGCGTCCATCGCGCCTTCGGCCTTGCCGGCGCCGACCATGGTGTGCAGTTCGTCGATGAAGACGATGGTCTGGCCTTCGTCCTGGGCGATTTCCTTGAGGACGGCTTTCAGGCGTTCTTCGAACTCGCCGCGATACTTGGCGCCGGCCAGCAAGGCCGCCATGTCGAGCGACAGCACGCGCTTGGACTTGAGGCTGTCCGGCACTTCGCCGCTGACGATGCGCTGCGCCAGGCCTTCGACGATGGCGGTCTTGCCGACGCCGGGTTCGCCGATGAGTACGGGATTGTTCTTGCTGCGGCGTTGCAGCACCTGGATGGCGCGGCGGATTTCATCGTCGCGGCCGATCACCGGATCGAGCTTGCCGTTGCGGGCGCGCTCGGTCAGGTCGAGGGTGTACTTTTTCAACGACTCACGCTGGCCTTCGCCCTCTTGCGAAGACACGCTGGCGCCGCCGCGCACGGTGCTGATGGCGGCTTCCAGCGACTTGCGCGCGAGTCCGTTGTCGCGCGCGGCGCGGCCGGCGTCGGATTTGTCGTCGGCCAGGCCGAGCAAGACCATTTCGCTGGCGATGAATTGGTCGCCGTGTTTTTGCGATTCTTTGTCGGCCAGATTGAGCAAGGCCACCAGCTCGCGGCCGATCTGCACTTCGCCGCCGTTGCCCGATACCTTGGGCAGGCGCGTCAAAGCATGCTGCAAGGCCGAAGTCAGCCCGGCCACGTTGACGCCGGCGCGCTGCAACAGCGAACGGGCGCCGCCGTCGTCCTGCGCCAGCAAGGCCAGCACCAGGTGGACGGGGTCGATGTACTGGTTGTCGTTGCCGACAGCCCGGCTCTGGGCATCCGCCAGAGCTTCCTGCAATTTTGTGGTGAGTTTGTCGAGACGCATGATGTGCTTTCGCTCCGAATTTTTGAATACTTAGAAAATTGGGCCGTACGGGGATATTTCAAGGAAACATCCCGTCGCAGGCGTGCAAAAACAACCGGACTTTGATCTGGATCAATCAGGCAAAGACAGCCCGATACACTGCGAAGCCGGCCACGCAGAGAATGATCGATCCCAGCAGATGCAAGCCGGAATGGGCGATTGCCCAGAAGTAATCGCCGCGCTGCAACAGCATCATGGCTTCGGCCGAGAAGGTGGAAAACGTTGTCAGTCCGCCCAGAAAACCGGTGATCAGAAACAGGCGCCACTCCGGCGGCAAGGACTGATGTCCCTCAAAAAACGCCACCAGGAAACCGATCACGAAGCCGCCTCCCCAGTTGGCCGCCAGCGTCCCCCAAGGCAAAGCCTGACCGGCGACGTTGAGCCACAGACTCAATCCCCAGCGCAACCAGGCGCCCAGCGCCGCTCCCGTTCCTACTGCAAGCCATTGCATGTCTGATGCTCCGTTTTTATCAATATGCGATCATGGCGAATGAACCGTGATCCGGTCAAGCGCCTGATGATCGTCCTGCAAGGCCTTGTCGACGCTTTCGTGCATCCAATCGACCCAGGTGCTGATCTTGGCGTCGAGATATTGCCGCGACGGATACAGCGCATACACGCCCATCTGCTGCATGCGGAACTGCGGCAGCACGCGCACGATGGTGCCGGCGCGCAAGGCGTCGACGGCGGAATAGATCGGCAGCACGCCGATGCCCATGCCCTCCTTCAGGCTCAGCAGCATGGCCTCGGCAACGTTGACGTGGAAATTGGATTTGATGGCGACCGTTTCCTTGCCGTTCGGGCCGTCCATGATCCACTCATCCAGCGGCGACACCGGGCTGACCAGTTGCAGGCAGTTATAGTTGAGCAGCTCCTGCGGCTTTTGCGGCGCGCCGTGTTTTTCCAGATAAAACGGCGACGCGCACAGGATGCTGTAAATGCTGCCGAGCTGGCGGAAGATCAGGCCCGAATCCGGCAGCTCGCGCGCCAGCACCAGCGAGACGTCGAAACCCTCTTCCAGCAGATCCGGCACGCGCTGCGCCAGCGTCAGTTCGATGGCGACGTCGGGATAACGCTTCTGGTAATTGGAAATCGCCGGAATCACGTAGCGCTGCCCGAAACTGGTCATGGTGTGGATGCGCAGGCGCCCCGACGGCCTGACATAGGCGTCGCCGGCCTCGGCTTCGGCCTCCTGCACGTAGGACATGATCTGCTCGCAACGCAGCAGATAGCGTTCGCCCGCTTCGGTCAGGGCGATGCGGCGCGTGGTGCGGTTCAGCAGGCGCGTGCGCAGGTGGCGCTCCAGATCGGCGACCGCGCGCGACACGTGGGCGGTGGTCAAATCCATCTGTTGCGCAGCCAGCGTAAAACTGCCGGCATCGACTACGCGCATGAAAACGCGCATGTTTTGCAAGGTATCCATATCTTCCTGTCTTGAATCCGGCCGTTTTCACTGTGCAAAGCAATAAAAGGTGCAAAACGGCTCTTCGGATGCTGCATTGTTACCCAAAACAGCGCAATTATTATTGCAGTTATTGAAAAGACCCTTTGTGTTTCCTGCAGTTTTTCTCAGAATCATTACCAAATAGAATGACAAACGCTGGATATTTGCATTTTTTGGGATAGTCTGATGAATACCACTGCTGACAAACGCCTTTTTGCCGCACCGCTCCTGGCGCTGGGCATGACGGCATTACTGACCCTTGCGGGATGCGCCGACAACGGCGGCATCAAGCCGCAGGCGGCTTT
>NZ_AKJW01000073.1 GCF_000282135.1 Herbaspirillum sp. CF444 | reverse complement strand
CCCTATCGCCGCTGACGGCACTGCCAATCCGGTCTATTACGCAATGTATGTGTCCAAGGGTGGTGCGACTTCCGGTGCGACTACCACGTCCGTGACTTACAGCCTTGAGTATCAATAAGGCTAAACATTCCGGACCAGAGATGCTTCTGTTTTCCGCTCGCTAGTCTGATAAGCAAGTCTCAATGAAGCCACTTCCGTGGCTTCATTGTTTTTTATACATCGCTATTCCTCATCCATATCTCCAACATCAACAGGTGTGGAAATATAAGTATCCGTTGCAAGTTTCCATCATGCTACCGGCCCTGACCGCCGACACGGCGACAACTCCTCATGCCGCAGGAGCATGCCTGCGCCGCGTTCCGTTTTTTCCTTCGGCAACACAGCACGGTGAAACCGTCTTCGCCCTGTCAGGACATGCAGGATAAATTTCCCCTGAGGCGCTAAGCCAGAAAAATTTCGGTCATTTTCCCTCTTGGGTCAGGCAAGCGTCAGCTTGTCGTTTCATGAAGTCACACACCATCTCTTTTGAGAATTTTCCTATATTTTTATCCGCTCCCCATCCCTAACATGCGTCCTGTGATTGAGGTTTGAGCAAGGAATGGATTCATCATCATTGCCGCCGAATGCAAGGAACACGGCACCACACAAGTTTCCGCGCGTCCGAAAATCTTGATGATCACAACAACCCACTGTCTTTACATTCTTTTGGAGTACACATCATGAAAAAAACCATCCTCGCCTCCTTGCTGGCGGCTGCGGCACTGGCGCCCATGGCTTCCTTCGCCAGCGACGGCACCATCAATTTCAGCGGCCAGATTACCGATCAGACTTGCACAATCAACGGCGGACAACCAACCTTCACCGTGACACTGCCTAAGGTATCGGCATCGACACTGGCTGCAGCCGGCTCCCAAGCCGGCTCGACACGCGTTCCTCTGACGCTGACCAACTGCACACCGACCTCCGGTGGCGTTCGTCTCTACTTCGAACCAGGCGCCAACGTCGACTACACGACGGGGCGTCTGAATGTCGCTGCCGGTGGCGCCAAGAATGTCCAGATCGGCCTGTTCAACGATGCGGCCGGCACCAGCAAGGTCAACATCGGTGCAATGACCGGCGGCCAAAATACGGCGTTCTTCCCTATCGCCGCTGACGGCACTGCCAATCCGGTCTATTACGCAATGTATGTGTCCAAGGGTGGTGCGACTTCCGGTGCGACTACCACGTCCGTGACTTACAGCCTTGAGTATCAATAAGGCTAAACATTCCGGACCAGAGATGCTTCTGTTTTCCGCTCGCTAGTCTGATAAGCAAGTCTCAATGAAGCCACTTCCGTGGCTTCATTGTTTTTTATACATCGCTATTCCTCATCCATATCTCCAACATCAACAGGTGTGGAAATATAAGTATCCGTTGCAAGTTTCCATCATGCTACCGGCCCTGACCGCCGACACGGCGACAACTCCTCATGCCGCAGGAGCATGCCTGCGCCGCGTTCCGTTTTTTCCTTCGGCAACACAGCACGGTGAAACCGTCTTCGCCCTGTCAGGACATGCAGGATAAATTTCCCCTGAGGCGCTAAGCCAGAAAAATTTCGGTCATTTTCCCTCTTGGGTCAGGCAAGCGTCAGCTTGTCGTTTCATGAAGTCACACACCATCTCTTTTGAGAATTTTCCTATATTTTTATCCGCTCCCCATCCCTAACATGCGTCCTGTGATTGAGGTTTGAGCAAGGAATGGATTCATCATCATTGCCGCCGAATGCAAGGAACACGGCACCACACAAGTTTCCGCGCGTCCG
>NZ_AKJW01000072.1 GCF_000282135.1 Herbaspirillum sp. CF444 | reverse complement strand
CGCGCGAGGAGTCGGCCAGGGCAACCTTGGCGTAGGTGCCGCTTGTGCCATTCCTGGCGCGCGCGACGCTGACGACTTGCGCAGCATTGAGGTTGAAACCGTCGATGGTGATGGTGGTCATGGATTTCCTTGTCTTTCTCTGTCGGTCGGATTACTTCGCGCCGGCTTCAAACCACGCGCCGATCAGCGCGCGCTCTTCATCGGTCATGTGCGTCATGTTGGCCAGCGGCATGTCCTTGGTCTGGACCGCGCGTTGGTACACCTTGGCGGCGTGCTGGCGGATCAGTTCCGGTGTCTGCAGCATCATGCCTGCCGGTGCCGTCGCGAAGCCCGCTTGCGTCGGTTGCGCCGAGTGGCAGCTGGCGCAGCGTTGCTGAATGACTTCCTGGACGCGGGCAAAGCCGGCGGCGCCTGCCGGTGCGGCAGCAGCGGCGGCAGTTGGTGCGGCGCCGGCCGTCGGAGCAGCTTCTGCCGTGACAACCGGCGCAGGCGCCGGCGTGACTTTAGGCAGCGGCTTCGGTGCAATCGCAATCGCCACGACCAGCAACAGCGCGCAGCCGGCAATCGGAAAACCGATCGAGACCTTGCCGGCATGACGCAGGTTGAAGAAGTGACGGATCAGCACGCCGGCAGCCATGATCGCGGCCAGCACCAGCCAGCTGTAGGCATGGGTGTAGGTCATCGCGTAGTGGTTGCTGATCATGATGAACAGGATCGGCAGCGTGAAATAGTTGTTGTGCACGCTGCGTTGCTTGCCCTTCTTGCCGTAGATGGGATCAGGCGACTTGCCTTCCTTCATGGCTTCCACCAGCTTGCGCTGGCCGGGGATGATGACCATCAGCACGTTGCCGACCATGATGGTGCCGATCATGGCGCCGACGTGGATGTAGGCGGCGCGGCCGCTCAGCAGGTGCGTCAGCACATAGGCCACGGCGACGATGAAGACGAACATGACGATGCCGAGCAAGCCTTCGCGTTTGCCCAATGGAGATTTGCACAGCAGGTCGTAGACGATCCATCCGACCACCAGGGTGCCAAGGCCGACGCCGACCGATTGCAGGCCGGAGAGATCGGCGACCGACTTGTCGACCATCATGGCCGAGGCGTTGAAATAGTAGACGATGAACAGCATCGCGAAACCGGTGATCCAGGTGGCGTAGGCTTCCCACTTGAACCAGTGCAGTTCTTCCGGTAACTCGGAAGGCGCGACGAGGTACTTCTGCGGGTTGTAGAACCCACCGCCGTGCACGGCCCACAACTCGCCGGAGACGCCCTTCCTGGCCAGGTCGCTGCCTGGCTTCGGAGGACGGATGGAGTTGTCCAGCCAGACGAAATAAAACGATGCGCCGATCCACGCAATCCCGGTGATCAGATGCAGCCAGCGCACCAGCAGATTGAGCCACTCCACGCCATACGATACGAACAATGCTTCCATGTCTTCCCCACGTTTGTTCCTCACCTGCCACTGCGGGCGCTTCAGATGAGCGAGGCCGGGCCTCAAATCACAAAACGGTCGATCCGGAGCGGGTTCGCTTGAAGACGAACACACTCTCCGGATAAATAAGAAGACTTGCGCAGAGCGTCTCCTGCCTCTGCGTAAATCCTCGTTACCTGCTGCCGCGACGACCTCGATGGCGATTGCCATCCATTATTTTTTCAACAATCATTGTTGTCCTGGCCGTCACCTGCGCACAGACGGTGCGACCGGGATGGTGGAACGATAAACGTGTTGGGCTTTTAAAACATTGCCAACAGCTTATATTTGACATACGCATATTCATATACAACAATGCTTGCGTTATGTGGGAATCTCTATATTCTAAAAAACATAACTAGAGACAACCAGAGAACATACAACATCAACAAGTGTGGCCACCCTCCACGGGTAAGAAGGCTGTTCAGCGCGCCCTGCGCAAACGCCCGCCTCGCATTACCAGTTACCCGGAGACAATTATGTCCAGGCTGCCAGACCATCTCGATATTCACCTGATCCGCATCCTCTATCTGTTGCTGTGCGAAAAGAACGTGTCGCGCGTCGCACTGAAACTCAACCAGCCGCAACCGTCGATCTCGGCCTCGCTGCGCAAGCTGCGCGAGCTGACCGGCGATCCCTTGCTGGTGCGCGGCGCGCGCGGCATGGTGCCGACCCAGCACGGCGAAAGCCTGCTGAAGCCGGCCAAGCGCATCCTCGACGAAACCGAGCGCCTGTTCGTGCCCAAGACCGCGTTCGTGCCACAGGAAGAAGCGCGCACCTTCCACATCGCCGCGCCGGACTACATGAACACGCCCTTCTTCACCGAAGTCATCGCCCGCCTGCGCCGCGAATCACCCAAGAGCCACATCGTCATCCACGCGCTCGGACCGGAGACCGACTACGTGCGCCTGCTGTCGGACGGCGAACTCGACCTCGTCATCGCTAACTGGGACGAACCGCCGCCGCATCTGCATCTGTCCAAGCTGTTCGACGATCCCATCGTCTGCCTGATGCGTTCCGACTGCGCCTACGCCAAGCGCACCGCCAAGGATGCGATGACGATTGAAGATTACCTGAGCCTGCCGCACGCGGCGCCGTCGCAAATTTTGCCGGGCTATCACGGCACCATCGACAGCTTCCTGGAAAAGCAGAACCTGCATCGCAACGTCGTGGTCGAGTCCGCGCATTTCCGCATGCTGCCGTACATGGTGGCGCAGACCGACCTGGTGCTGACCGCCGGCCAGCAATTCGCCAGCTTCTATGAAAAGACCTTGTCGCTGAAAAGTTATAGCGTGCCGATCAAGTTTCCGCCGCTGCGCTTTTACCAGTTGTGGCACGAGCGCGTGCATCAGGCGACCGAACATAAATGGTTGCGCGCGCAGGTGAGCGCAGCCGCCAAGATGCTTGCCAATTAAGGCTTTGCGGCAACACATCAGCGATATAGCTTATATCCACATTCAGAAAACGAGTATTGGCCGGCTTATATATTGGACTGATTGATTTACTTTAGTATCGGCCCACAAGCCTGTACGGAGGATGTCGCTCAGAATCTGCTCCTTCCGTACAAGGACTTGACGAGAGGCCGTCGCACATCGAACCGCAGCGGCCTCCATATAAAAACTTGGAGACAGCCATGACAACCCAAAGCCCTCAGGGTCACCCGGTAGACGAAAGACTGCCGATACTCAAACTCGCCGCGCTGGGCATGCAACACGTACTCGTGATGTATGCCGGCGCCATCGCAGTACCGCTCATCGTCGGCGGTGCCCTAAACCTGCCTAAATCCGAAATTGCCTACCTGATCAGCGCCGACCTGTTCTGCTGCGGCCTGGTCACCATTATTCAAAGCCTCGGCATCTGGAAGTTCGGCATCCGCATGCCGGTCATGATGGGCGTCACCTTCGCCGCCGTCGGGCCGATGGTCGCCATGGCCAACAATCCTTCGCTGAGCATCCTGCACATCTACGGGGCCGTCATCGCGTCAGGGATATTCTGCATCCTGGCGTCGCCCTACATGAGCAAGCTCATGCGCTACTTCCCGCCGGTGGTCACCGGCACCGTCATCACGGTGATCGGGGTGTCGCTCATGGGCGTCGGCATCAACTGGGCCGCCGGCGGACAACCCATCATCGGCAAGCTGGTCGACGGCGTCTTCGTCAAGATCCCCAACCCCGACTACGGCTCGCCGCTCAGTCTCGCCATCGCCGCCATCGTCCTCGTTTCCATCCTGCTCATCACCAAATACGTCAAAGGCTTCATCGCCAACATCTCGGTGCTGATGGGCATGGTCGTCGGTTTCGTCATCGCCCTGTCGCTCGGCAAGATCAGCTTCGACGGCCTTGGCGCGGCGGAATGGTTTGCGGTGATCAAGCCCTTCCATTACGGCTGGCCGCAGTTCGACGTCGGCTCCATCATCAGCATGTGTCTGGTCATGATCGTCACCATGATCGAATCGACCGGCATGTTCATGGCGCTGGGCGACATCGTCGAGAAGAAAGTCGACGACAAGACGCTGGCGCGCGGTCTGCGCGTGGACGGTCTCGGCACGGTGATCGGCGGGATCTTCAACACCTTTCCCTACACCTCGTTCTCGCAAAACGTCGGTCTGGTCGGCGTTACCGGCATCCGCAGCCGCT
Source organism: Herbaspirillum sp. CF444 (assembly GCF_000282135.1). GTDB lineage: Bacteria > Pseudomonadota > Gammaproteobacteria > Burkholderiales > Burkholderiaceae_D > Herbaspirillum. Next base: position 12,225 of record NZ_AKJW01000072.1, on the reverse strand, counting down.
ATGTCTGCGTCGCGGCCGGGGTAATCCTGGCGGCATTCGGCCTGTTCCCCAAAATGGCGCACGTGGCGGCATCGATCCCGCAATTCGTGCTGGGCGGCGCCGGCATCGTGATGTTCGGCATGGTGGCCGCGACCGGGATCAAGATCCTGGCCAAGGTCGATTTCAACACCAACCGCAACAACTTGTTCATCGTCGCCATCAGCATCGGCGTGGGCATGATCCCGATTGTGGCTCCGACTTTTTTTGACAAGATGCCGGGCTTCTTGTCCACGATCTTCCATAGTGGCATATTGCTTGCATCCACCATGGCGGTCGTGCTGAACGTGTTCTTCAACGGTCGCGGCAGCGATGAAGAAGTCGCCAATTACGCGTTGGCTGCTGCGCAGAGTTCGGATCATTAAGATTTAAACAAAGCGGGTCCCACCCGCCCGGCAGCATTCAGCATTCTCGCAACACCACAGGACGGTGGGACCGTCCTGTCGCAAGTAATTACAAGCAGTCCGAAGCAATCGCAAGCAAACATACGCAACAGGTATCAGGATGACCACACTAGAACAATTGAACAGCAGCGCCGCGCGCGACGTCCCGGCTTTCGTCAAGACCCTGCACGGGATCTACGAGCACTCGCCATGGATTCCGGAACGGGCAGCCAGGCTCGCCCCCTTCGCCAACATCACGGCTCTCAAGCAAGCGCTGCAAGGCGTGGTCACCGCCGCCGACCGCGCAGAACAACTCGGCCTCATCCGCGCCCACCCGGAGCTGGCAGGCAAGGCCGCCATCGCCGGCGAACTGACCGCCGAGTCCACCGGCGAGCAAGCCAAGGCCGGCCTCAACCTGTGCACGCCGGAAGAATTCGCCACGCTGCAAAAACTCAACGCCGATTACAACGCCAAATTCGGTTTCCCCTTCATCCTCGCGGTCAAGGGCGCCACCGGCAAAGGCCTGACGCGCCAGCAAATCATCGCCACCTTCACGCGCCGCCTGCGCAACCAGCCGGAAGACGAACTGCGCGAAGCGCTGCGTCAGATCGGCCGCATTGCGGAAATGCGCATCAACGACCTGCTCGGCCACACGCCGGCCATCGGCGCCACCATCATGGAATGGGCCGAAGAAATCGGCGCCTGGAGCGACGACGAAGGCGCGCTGACCTGCACCTACATGACCGACGCCCATCGCCGCACCGCCGACCAGATCGCACACTGGATGCGCGAAGCCGGCATGCACGCGCACATCGACGCCGTCGGCAACGTGGTCGGCCGCTATCTCTCGACCGACCCGCAAGCCAAGACCCTGATGACCGGTTCGCACTACGACACCGTGCGCAACGGCGGCAAGTACGACGGCCGCGAAGGCATCCTGCTGCCGATCGCCATCGTCAAACATTTGCATGAAAAAGGCGAAACCCTGCCCTTCCATTTTGAAATCATCGGTTTCTCGGAAGAAGAAGGCGTGCGCTTCAAGAGCACCTTCCTGGGCAGCAACGCCATCATCGGCCAGTTCGACCTCAACCTGCTCGATCTCACCGACCGCGACGGCATAAGCATGCGCGATGTGCTCACGCAAGCCGGCCACGACGTCACCGCGATCCCCAAGATCGCACGCGACCCGTCCGACCTGCTCGGCTACGTCGAAGTCCACATCGAACAGGGCCCGGTCCTGCTCAACCGCGACCTGCCGGTCGGCATCGTCACCTCGATTGCCGGTAGCTCGCGCTACCTGGTCGACCTCAAGGGCGTCGCCAGCCACGCCGGTACCACGCCGATGAATATGCGCAAGGACGCTGCCGCCGCCGCAGCAGAAATCATCCTCTACGTCGAACAGCGTTGCGGTGAAGACCAGCACGCCTCGCTGGTCGGCACGGTAGGCCAGCTGCAAGTCCCCAACGGCTCCACCAACGTCATCCCCGGCGCCTGCACGCTATCGCTCGACATCCGCGCCGCCCGCGACGACGTGCGCGATAACGCGGTGGCAGACGTGCTCAAGAAGATCGAAGAAATCTGCCAGCGCCGCAGCGTCGACTTCAAGATCGAAAAGACCGTCTCCGCCCCAGCGGCCCCTTGCGCCGGTTGGCTGATGCAACAACTCGCCGCCGCCACCGAACGTGCCGGCGTCAAACCGTTCGAGCTGGCGTCAGGCGCCGGCCACGACGCCATGACGATCGCCAAGATGACCGATGTTGCGATGCTGTTCACGCGTTGCGGCAATGGCGGCATCAGCCACAATCCGCTGGAGACCATGACGGCGGATGACGCCGAAGTGTCGGCGCAGATCCTGCTGGATTTCTTGCGGAATTTCAAGGCGAAGGTGTAAGCAGCAACGCCACAAAATGACGACGCCGGATGCATCTATGGCGATGCCGAAGGCCAGCCATCCAAGGCAAAGCGAAGCGAGCCGGTTTCGCCGTTCCGCTTGGAGCCAGCCGGTGATGCGATGCAGAAAATGGAAAAAGAAGGACGCTTGTCTGAGCGAAGCGAGTTTAGCGTTCTTCCCATTTTTTGCTTCGCATCACCGGGAACCCCGAAGGGGCTGGATCCCGCGGTCGCCTTTCTTTGCTTACTTTCTTTGGCGAAGCAAAGAAAGTGAGCGGCTGCCGGGCCGCCCCCGGCAACCCCGGTCGTCCGAAGAAAGAAAAGAATCGGCTACCAATACACGCAACAAAGAAACAAAGCACCAATCAACAAAACCAGGCAAAGCGTTAATAGGGTTTAAAAGGGACTCCACTATCACCGGCGCCGCACCACCAACCAAGCAGAAACCAACACCCAGCGAGTCCCGACAATGACCAAAACCCTCTTAATCAAAAACGCCACCGTCGTAGTAACAATGAACGACACAAGAGAAGAAATCAAAAACGGCGCCCTCTTCATCCGCGACAACGTCATCGAACAAGTCGGCAAAACGGCAGACCTTCCCCAAACCGCTGACGAAATCATCGACGCAACGAACCACGTGGTGCTACCCGGCCTGATCAACACCCACCACCACATGTACCAAAGCCTCACGCGCGTGATCCCCGCCGCGCAAGACGGCGAACTGTTCAACTGGCTCACCAACCTCTACCCGATCTGGGCCGGCCTGACACCGGAAATGATCAAGGTCTCCACGCTCACCGCGATGGCCGAATTGATCCTCTCCGGCTGCACCACCAGCAGCGATCACCTGTATATCTACCCGAACAAGACCCGCCTCGACGACAGCATCGAAGCCGCCCGGCAGATCGGCATGCGCTTCCACGGCGCGCGCGGCGCGATGAGCGTCGGCCAGTCCAAAGGCGGCCTACCGCCGGACCGCGTGGTCGAAGACGAGAAAGACATCCTGCGCGACACCCAGCGCCTGATCGAGACCTACCACGACCACGGCCGCCACGCCATGCAACGCATCGTGGTCGCCCCCTGTTCGCCATTCTCGGTCTCGCGCGACCTCATGCGCGAAGCCGCCGACATGGCGCGCAGCTACAAAGTCTCGCTGCACACCCACCTCGCCGAAAACGTCAACGACATCGCCTACAGCCGCGAAAAATTCAATATGACGCCGGCCGAATACGCCGAAGACTGCGGCTGGGTCGGCCACGACGTCTGGCACGCGCACTGCGTCCAGCTCGACGACCACGGCATCGATCTGTTCGCCCGCACCGGCACCGGCGTGGCGCATTGTCCCTGTTCCAACATGCGCCTGGCCTCCGGCATCGCGCCGATCCGCAAGATGATCGCTGCCGGCGTGCCGGTCGGTCTGGGCGTCGACGGCAGCGCCTCCAACGACGGCGCCCACATGATGGGCGAAGTGCGCCAGGCCATGCTGCTGCAACGCGTCGGCTTCGGCCCCGACGCGATGACCGCGCGGCAAGCGCTGGAAATCGCCACGCTGGGCGGCGCCAAGGTCTTGAACCGCGACGACATCGGCGCACTGAAGCCGGGCATGTCGGCCGACGTGGTGATGTTCAAACTGGACGCGATCGGTTTCGCCGGCGCGCTGCACGACCCGGTGGCGGCGCTGGTGTTCTGCACGCCGCCCAACGTATCCTGCAGCATCATCAACGGCCGCGTGATCGTGCGTGACGGCCAGTGCACAACAATCGATCTCGGATCAGTCATCGAGCACCACAACGCGCTGGCGTTTGAACTGGCCAACGCAGCAAACTAAGTTAACTGCCAGGAACAGCAAAGGTATCCCATGAAAATCGCCAACATGAAAATCGGCCAACGCCTGGCCATCGGCTTCGGCATCGTGATCGTCCTGCTGGTCGCCATCACCGCGCTCAGCAACATCCAGCTGGGCCGCCTCAACGACGGCATCAACCTGATCACCAAGGACCGCTACCCCAAGACCGTGCTGGCCAACACCATCCAGATCCAGGTCAACAAGATCGCCCTCGACATCCGCGACATCATGCTGACCGGCGATGCCGAGAAAATCAAATTCCTGGTCGGCGATGCCACCGCCGCCGACAAGAAGATGAACGACAGCCTCGCGCAGATGCAATCGATTGCAAAGACCGATGAAGACAAGCGCTACGTCAAGGACGCCATGACCGCGCGCGACGCCTACCTCCCCGTACGCGACGGCCTCATGAAGCTGGCGCTGGCCGGCCAGATCGACGAAGCCAAGGCCTACCTGCCGCAACAGTTCATGCCGCTGCAGATCAAATACTTCATCGCGCTCGACGCCATGTTCGACTACCAGGGCGGACTGATGGACGCCGCCGGCGACAAGGCCAGCAGCGAATCCGGCAGCGCCCGCATGATCATCAACACGCTCGCCGGCATCACGCTGCTGCTGTCGGCCGCCGTCGCCTGGCTGGTCTCGCGCAGCATCACGCGTCCGCTGACCGAAGCAGTCGGCGTCGCCCGCCGCGTCGCCGACGGCGACCTCACGACGAAGGTCGAAGTCAAATCCACCGACGAAACCGGCCAGCTCATGTCCGCGCTGCAGACCATGAACGGCAACCTCTACAACATCGTCAGCCAGGTGCGGCAAGGCACCGACACCATCGCCACCGCATCGGGTGAAATCGCCACCGGCAACATGGACCTGTCGGCGCGCACCGAACAGCAAGCCGGCTCGCTCGAAGAAACCGCCTCGGCCATGGAAGAACTCACCTCCACCGTCAGGCAAAACGCCGACAACGCGCGCCAGGCCAACCAACTGGCCGTATCCGCATCGAGCGTCGCGGTCGACGGCGGCACCGTCGTCGGCAAGGTAGTCGACACCATGAGTTCGATCAACGACTCGTCCAAGAAGATCGTCGACATCATCGGCGTGATTGACGGCATCGCCTTCCAGACCAACATCCTCGCGCTCAACGCCGCCGTCGAAGCAGCCCGCGCCGGCGAACAGGGCCGCGGCTTTGCGGTAGTCGCCAGCGAAGTGCGCAGCCTGGCCCAGCGCAGCGCGGCCGCCGCCAAGGAAATCAAGATCCTCATCGACGACTCCGTCGCCAAGGTCGACACCGGCAGCAAACTGGTGGAACAAGCCGGCACCACCATGACCGAAGTCGTCGCCAGCGTCAAACGGGTAACGGACATCGTCGGCGAAATCAGCGCCGCCAGCCAGGAACAAAGCCAGGGCATCGAAGAAGTCGGCCGCGCCATCACCAGCATCGACGAGACCACGCAGCAAAATGCGGCGCTGGTCGAAGAGTCGGCGGCGGCAGCGCAATCGCTGCAGGATCAGGCGGCCAAGCTGATGCAACTGGTCAGCGTATTCAAGCTGGATCAGCAGATGACGGGAACTGCGCCGGTCGTGCCAGCGCGGAAAGCGCCAGTCAATATCACACCCAAGCCGGTCCAGTTGAAGCAGGCGAAGAAGCCGGCTACCTCTGCCGCGCCTGCCTTGACCTCGACGGCCAAGCAGGTCACGGTAGCGGCTGGCAAGGATGACGACTGGGAACAGTTCTGACTTTAACCCCGAGGTGACACCGATAATCTAGGGTCTGGGTCGCCACCATGCTGTGGAATAACTGACATATCACTGACAAACACAAGGCCACTCGCGCTGCATGAACAGGCGGTACCAAAAGCACCGTTTTTTTTATTTCTGCCCCCACCCTTTTTTCTTTACTTTGATTTACTATTTATTCCACAAAAATGAGCGAATCAGTTAAATGCTGAATTCGTTTCCAAGCTATCTAAAAATACCTACATGCTTGCAACGGGGAAATCTGCCAATCAAAAACTCCACCCGCAGTTTCCTCTTGACCAAACAGCATCCTCCCAAGTATCTCTGAGTCATTATCGTATTGATGCCGCCTGGCGCTGTCCTGCGATCGTTTCCCCTTTTTCAATAACCCCGTTCGTCCTTCCTGTTCAGCGATTACCGCGAGACCGGATGACGCACGTCCAATGCAAGCCGGCCGCCCCAGCAAAAACACAAATCAAACCCCAACAACGCTGTTCTCCTTCCTCTCTTTCACCACGCCCATGACCACCGATAAAAATCCATCCACATCTTCGATGCTCGCATCCGCTTTCCCTCTGATGAAGAATGTTGTTCTGCTCGCCACACTTGCGGTGCTTGCTTCAGGATGTGTGACAGTAAATAAACAACCACTCGCCGCCAGCAACATTCCAGCCTTCAAGGACCAGAGCATGGCGCCGACGACGCGCGACAAGCCGAACTTCGTTGCGATGACCGCAGGCAAAGCCGCCTTTGCGCTCCTCGGGACATTCGCAATGATTTCGGAAGGCAACCAGATAGTTGAAAAAAATCAGGTCAGCGATCCTGCTGACTCCATTGCGTCCGCGCTGACCTCGACTCTCTCCGAGAGATATGGCGCGCATGCAGTCTCCGCACCGATTGCTGTCAACAGCGAAGATACTGGCCAAATTTCCGCCTCCGCCAAGGACCGGGCCCGCTATATCGTCGATGTACAGACCGTAGGTTGGGGATTCGGTTATTTCCCTACAGACTGGACACACTATCGCGTTTTCTACAACGCGAAAGCCCGCCTGATCGACGCGCAAAACAAGTCCCTGATCGCTGAAGGTTTCTGCAAACGCTTCCCAACAGAATCCGAAGGTGCGCCGACGTACGACGAACTCATGGCCAATGAAGCGACGCTGCTGAAAGCGAAGCTTTCAACGGCGATGACTGAGTGTGTTGCAACACTTCAGGCCGAAATGTTTCCGCAGTAAACCGGCTCATTCCTACTGAAAACAAAGTCCATTTTTCATCAGCGGCATCTTTGCACCACCATACTCCATCAACTCGAAAGGAAGATTCATGAAGCATATTTTCTCCTGCGCCATCGTTGTCAGCAGCCTGGTCGGATGCGCATCGGTACCTATGGGGGATCCACAGAAAGACGCGGCATTGAAGACGTTCAAAGCGCCTGAAGGTAACTCCGGCGTCTATATCTATCGTAACGAATCCTTAGGTACTGCAATACGCATGGATGTGGCCATTGATGGCGAAGCAATCGGACAGACAGCGGCAAAAACTTATTTTTACAAAGAACTTCCACCTGGCAAACACGTGATTACGTCCAAGACGGAGAATGTAGACACGCTTGAAATTGAAACCAAGCCGGGCGTGCTGAGCTACGTTTGGCAAGAAGTCAAATTGGGCATCCTCTCTGCGCGTAGCAAGCTGCATTTGGTCAGCGAAGATGAAGGTAAGAAAGGCGTTCTGGAAACCAAGCTGGCCGAAAGCAAATAAGCAAGACGCGGCACAAATCAATAACTCCCCCGCTTGTAAAACGGGGGAGTTCTATAGCATTGCACTACTAATTCTTTTGCCTGGTTACGCCGATGAAAACTGCATCGGGCAAGAGGAACAAGAGAGACGCCGGCGGCATTAAGAAAACTACGCACTGCTCGAATTTAACTCCTTAGTTTTCAGCAGCTGATTACAATGCACCAATCTCTTCCCCCTATCGGCAACCATGAACACGTCTCAACTAAGAAAATTCTGCGACGCCCTACCGGCAACAACATCACGTATCGCCCTGCCGCCATCCAATATCCTGGTCTACTCCGTGGGAGAAAAAAACTTCGCCTGGTTCAAAACCAGCGATCCGGAAAAATGGCGCTTCAGCTTCCGCGTCAGTCCCGATCGTTTCATCGAATTGACCGACATGCCCGGTATCAAGCCTGCACGTTATATGTCGCGCTTTCACTGGATCACGATTGTGGATGTGCGCAGCATGCCGGAGGATTATTTGAAGGAGCTGGTGCGGTGGGCTTATGAAAAGGCGTTGTCTAGTCTTAGCAAAAAACAGCGAATTGAGATTCTAAAAATACTCTAAGGCGCTTTTTAACTTCAATCCAAATAAGGTAAAGATGACTGTTACCTCTTGTCAAAAGCACAAAAATCGTGGAAACAATTTCTAAAATTGAAGCAGCAAAGCGACAGCTAGACACAGCGATACGCTTACTCTTTCAGCGTGACGATGTTATTGCAATTCACTCATTAGCAGTCAGCGCAGCAAATATATTTAGCGATATTGCAGAACAGAGTGCGGAAAAAAAGTCTTGGCGAGAAATGCTACGCGAAGACAATAAGATGTCCATCGCTGAGGTAAAAAAGGTAATCCATCACTCTTGGAACTTCTTCAAGCATGCAGACAAGGACCCTCATGGGGTCCTTGTCTTTGATCCGTCCGAAACCGATCACATTATCTTTATCTCCACGTTAGAGTGCGGTGAACTGGCCAGCACTTCCATAGAAATGCAAGTATTTCAGCTCTGGTTTCTCTCCGTAGGGAAAATATCGCTGGAAGAGAACAATGAAATACAAATATTCTCAAAAAACCTGTTTCCCAACCTAGATAGGTTATCCAGAAATGAGCAATTGTCCGCTGGACATCTAATGCTAATGAAACAAAAATCCAACGTGAACCTTCTTTAGTCATTACCAGAATAAATACTAGTTAGTTCCCCCGACGTCTCCCCACACCTCCGCCAACCTCAACAAATTGGTACTCCCCGGCTGCCCGAACGGCATGCCGGCGGTGATGGCGATCTGATCGCCTTTCTTGGCAAACCCCTCCTTCAACGCCGTCTGACATGCCGCGCTGACCATGTCGCTTTCGTTGTGAATCTGGTCGCTGATCGTTGAGTGCACGCCCCAGACCAACGCCAACTTACGTGCGGTCGCGATCTTGGGCGTGATGCTCAGGATCGGCGCCATCGGGCGTTCGCGGGCGGCGCGCAGGCTGGTGTGGCCGGAGCTGGTGTAGGTCACGGTGGCGGCGGCGCCGACGATGCGGGTGACGTCGCGCAAGGCTGAGCAGATGGCATCCGAGCTGTTGGCTTGCGGCGTCTCTTGCTGGGCGTCGAGCATGTTGCGGTAGAGCGGGTCGCGTTCGACTTCGCTGATGACGCGGTCCATCATGGCGACGGCTTGCAGCGGGTAAGCGCCGTTGGCGGATTCGGCCGACAGCATGACGGCGTCGGAGCCGTCGTAGATGGCGCTGGCGACGTCGGAGACTTCGGCGCGGGTCGGCACGGGACTCGTGATCATGGATTCCAGCATCTGGGTGGCGATGACGATCGGGCGGCCGTGTTGGCGGCAGACGCGCAGGATGCGCTTTTGCGTGCCGGGGACGCGCTCCGGCGGCAGCTCGACGCCGAGGTCGCCGCGCGCGACCATGATGGCGTCGGAGGCCTGGACGATTTCATCGAGGCGGTCGAGGGCGGCCGGCTTTTCCAGTTTGGACAGCACAGCGGCGCGGCCGTTGATCAGGGCGCGCGCTTCGAGCACGTCTTCCGGACGCTGAACGAAGGACAGGGCAATCCAGTCGACGCCGAGTTCCAGTGCGAAGGACAGGTCGCGTTTGTCCTTCTCGGTGAGTGCTGGAATCGGCAGCACGGCGTCGGGTACGTTGACGCCCTTGCGGTCGGACAAGGCGCCGCCGTTGATGACTTTGGTACGGATGCGTTGGCCATCACTATCGAGCACTTGCAGCCGCAGCTTGCCGTCGTCGAGCAGCAGCGACTGGCCGGCGGCGATGACTTCAAACAGTTCGGCATGCGGCAGGCAGACGCGGGTGTTGTCGCCGGGCGTGGTGTCGCTGTCGAGGACGAACTCCTGCCCTGCTTCCAACTGAACCTTGCCGTCGGCGAACTGGCCGACACGCAGCTTGGGGCCTTGCAGGTCAGCGAGGATGGCGATCGGACGGCCAACTTCGCGCTCGACGGCGCGCACGATTTCAAAACGGGCGTGGTGGTCGGCATGGGTGCCGTGGCTGAAGTTGAAGCGGAACACATCGGCGCCAGCTTCGAACAGGGCTTTGATCATTTCTTTGGTGGCGCTGGCTGGGCCGAGTGTGGCTACGATTTTTGCCTGGCGTTGACGTCGCATGGACGGGTCTCCTTGGGTTGTTGGTTTGCGGCGTCATTTGTTTTATTTGATGAAACGCACGACACTGGGTCCCAGCCTTCGCTGGGACGACGGGGATATATTTTTTTAGAGAATAAAAATGGCGCGGAAGTCGTTCACGTTGGTTCTGGTCGGGCCGCTGACGACAAGGTCGCCGAGCGCACTGAAGAAGCCGTAGCCGTCGTTGTTCTCCAGCAGCGCTTTAGGATTGAGGCCGAGTTCTTCGGCGCGCTTCATGGAGTCCGGCTGATAGATCGCACCGGCGTTGTCTTCCGAACCGTCAATGCCGTCCGTATCGCAGGCGATTGCGTGCATGCCGGGTGCGCCGTTGAGGGCATTGGCGAGGCTCAACAAGAATTCCGCATTGCGTCCGCCGCGACCAGTGCCGCGCACGGTGACGGTGGTTTCGCCGCCGGAGATCAGCACGCAGGGTTTCTTGAACGGCTGGTCGTACTGGGCGATCTGTCTGGCGATGGCAGCGTGGGCGAGGCCGATGTCGCGTGCTTCGCCTTCCATGTCGTCGGACAGGATGTAGGGCGTAATGCCTGCTGCGATGGCGGTAGCGGCTGCCGCCTGCAGGGCTTGCTGGGCGGTGGCGATGACGTGGTGTTCATTTGCTTTGAGGCGTTCATCGCCGGGCTTGGGGGTTTCGCCGATGCCGGATTCTAGGTGCGCTTGCACCGATGGCGGAATCTCGATCTTGTATTTGCGCAGCACCGCCAGCGCGTCGGCGCAGGTGGTAGCGTCGGGCAAGGTCGGACCGCTGGCGATGATGCCGGGATCGTCGCCGGGAATGTCGGAAATCATCAGCGTCACCACGCGCGCCGGTGCACAGGCCAGTGCGAGGCGACCGCCTTTGATGGCGGAGAGGTGTTTGCGCACGCAGTTCATTTCGAAGATGTTGGCGCCGCTTTTGAGCAGGGCTTTGTTGACGGCCTGCTTTTGTTCGAGGGTGATGCCTTCTGCGGGTAATGCAAGCAACGCGGAACCGCCGCCGGAAATCAGGCAGAGAACGAGGTCGTCTTTGGTGAGGCCTTTGACCATGGCCAGCATGCGTGCCGCAGCTTGACGGCCGGCTTCGTCGGGCACGGGGTGGGAGGCTTCGACGACTTCGATTCTTTTGCAATCGGCGCCGTGGCCGTATCTGGTCACGACCAGTCCTGATAGCTCGCCGGGCCAGTGTTCTTCTACTGTTTTTGCCATGGCTGCGGCGCCTTTGCCTGCGCCTATTACCAGGGTTCTTCCTTGCTTTGGGGGTTTCGGCAAGAAGCTGGGCAGGGATTTTTGTGCGCTTACTGCGGAGACGGCTGCAGTGTAGAGGTCGAGGAGGAATTGGCGAGGGGTGCTTTGCATGGCGTTTGTTTCCTTTTGTTCCGACTTGCTTGTTGTGCGTTGATGAATGCTGTTCTTTCTTCGATCAACCCTTCGCCGGGGGTAGCCCGGCAGCTACTCACTTTCTTTGCTTCGCCAAAGAAAGTAAGCAAAGAAAGGCGACCGCGATTCGTCGCCCCCTTCGGGGGTTCCCGTTGATGCCACGCACAAATCGGGAAGGGAAAACAACTCGCTTCGCTCAGACATTTTTCCCTTCTTTTTCCGATTTGTGCGCGTCACCAACGGCAACTCATAAGCGGTAACTGCCCCAGCGGCTCGCCTTCGGCATCGCACTGTCACACGTGCGTCGACGATTTTTAGGCCGTCGTCCCAGCGAACGCTGGGACCCAGTGACGTCAGTGCCTCACTCAACCCTCTTCACGACGCTGGGTTCCAACTTTCGTTGGAACGACGAACCTAAAGAGACCGGATAAATTTGAACCATCTCCCTCCCCTGGCGATGCGCAGCGAGCCAGTCTCGAAGTCCGCTTGAGAGTAGCCGGTGACGGCAGGGGGAAATCGGATGAAGAGAAAAAA
>NZ_AKJW01000071.1 GCF_000282135.1 Herbaspirillum sp. CF444 | reverse complement strand
CGCCCGCCGATACGGCGGCTTCGTAATTACCTTCGCTGAAGGCGATTATAGTTTCGTCAACGGCTGCCTTCATCTGAGGCAATGCGCTCTTGATCTTTTCCGCAATCTCACGTTCCTTGTCGGTGGACAGGCCGTCCGGATAGTAGTGATTCCATACTCTATCTATGCGCTCCTGATCGGCGCGAATTGCCTCGATCGTCGGAGGCATTTTTGACTGATCGCGAGAGGCCAGAATTCGCCTTGTCTGCAGGCCGATATCCAGAGAGGCGGCACGAAGCTCCGACAGATCGGCGATGGGCTCCGTATTGCCGGAGTATCCGACTGCGATGTTCGAATTAAGTCTGAAGAGCCCGAATGCCCCGAATAGTCCGATTGCGGCCATGAGTACCACGCATGTGCCGAATGCCAAGACAATCTTGAACTTGATGCTTTGTGTAAAACGCGTCATGTTGCTTTCCTTGGAGACCCTGTAAAAATGCCCCCGAGGGAGCGGTGTTGCGGAAGATCAATCCCTCGCCGTCATGTACAACTACACTGATTCGCCTTAAATGAGGCGCCGCTCCGGGGACAAAGGGCCGCGCCTCGTACCGGGCAAGAGCGCCAGCAATGTTTTTTGGCGTGACTCAGACGATGCCTGCGCCCAGAGCCGGGAATACATCGCTGAACAACAAACCGATCAGTTGTTGACCATCGGGTGTGGACCAATCCTTCGCGATTTCTGCGATCAGCGTATTGGTGGCGGTCAGCACCACACCCGCATCATGCATGCGCTGGCGGGAGAATTCTTCGGACAGGTCGCTAGGCGAGCCAGATGCATCCATCACGGCTTGCACGGAAAAGCCTTCGCGTGCTGCGTCAATCGCGGGGAAAATCAGGCACACATCGGTGGTCACGCCCGCCATGATCAAATTCTTGCGACCGGTAGCAAGCACCGCATTGCGGAAGTCCGGATAGGCCCAGGCATTGACTACACCAGGGCGCTTGATGCGTGCGGCATGCGCCTCCGGCAGGATCTCTGCGATTTTCGGAAGAATAGGACCTTGGGCGCGATCTTCCTGGCTGGACGTAATGACGACCGGCATGTTGAGTATCTTTGCCATCTTGGCCAGCGCAACCGACTGCTTTGCCGCGAATTCGTGATCGATATTTTTAATCAGTTGCATGGTGCCGACCTGGTGGTCGATTAACAGCAAGACAGAGTCATTGGCATTGAAGTATTCGGATTTCATCATGTTTCTCCTGAGAAGTAGATAAAGGTAAAAGTAAAAGTCCTAAGCTTGGGTGACGGCGTGGTTACAGTCTTCCCATTTCGCCGCGACGATATGCGGCTGCTGCCGCAATCAGGGTCTCCTGGCTCGCAAAGGCCATCGGCCCGTTCGAGTACACAGATTGGTGCAATGGCTCGCCTATAAACAGTGCAACCTTCGCACCGCCCGATTTGGCAACCAGCTTATGTGTCATCGTTTCAGTAGCCGCAGGAAGAAGGAGGGCGCTGAGACTATCGAGACCGAAGTTCTCGCCGTTGACTTCTGCGTTGCCGAAGATAGGAAGGACGAAGGCGCGTTGTCCTGCAGCCAGAGGCACGTCCAGTTCAGCATTGGCATCCAGCGAGATGTCGAGCAAGGTGACCTCAGTAGGGGGCGTCAGCGGAGAGCGCGCGCCGCCAAAGCTGCCCAATGGAACACGCACCCGCACACCGGGGCGCTGAATCACCGGCACGTCTTGTGGCGACAGACTGAGTGCAAACGGCGCTGCGTCCTGTCGTTCCTGCGGAAGATTGACGAAGATTTGCAGCAAGTGCGTGGTGCGTCCCGGTAGCGCCGGATTCTCTTCGTGAACTACGCCGCGTCCGGCGGCGGTCCAGTGCAGCCCGCCCGGTTCGATCAGTTTGCTGTTGCCCCGGGAATCGCGATTGGCAATGCCAATTTCAGAATCGAGGAACAAGTAAGTCACCGCGGAAAAGCCGGCATGCGGATGCGGCGGAAAAGTGGGGGCGCTCATCCAGGCGTGATCGATCCCGAGGAAGGGATCGAGTTGTGCAGGATCGAAACCGTGCAGGCTGTAGGCCCGGAAGTGGTTGCCACGGTTAGCGCGACTGAGTCGGACTATATTGCTCATGATGCTTGCCTCAAGCTGCTTTGGCGGCATCCAGCGTTGGATAGTCGATGTATCCGGTGGCAGTGGGCGGTGCAAAAAATGTGTTGCGATCCGGTGTGTTGAGCGCGGCACCTTGACGGAAACGTTCCGGCAGATCTGGATTCGCGATGAAGGCGCTGCCGAACACTGTGGCGTCGGCTTTGTTTTCGGCCAGCACGGTTTCGGCACTTTCTTGCGTCAATCCGCTCCCCATCAAATAAGCACCGTCAAAGAGCGGGCGCAGCAGCGCGTGGTAATCGACCGTTGTCGTACCGAACAGAGCGACGTGCAGATAGGCCAGGCCCATTCCACGCAGATTGACAACAAGATTGGTGTAGGTTTGCTGCGGTGTTTCGTCGCTGATGCTGTTGTAATTCATCTCCGGCGAAATCTTGATGCCGACACGATCTGCGCCTGCTTCATCCACCATCGCAGCCAACACTTCCAGCACGAAACGCGCGCGATCTTCGAGCGAACCGCCGTATTGATCCTGGCGCTGATTGCTGCCCGACGAAAGGAATTGCTCGGGCAAGTAACCTGAGGCCGCATGCAACTCGACGCCGTCGAAGCCTGCTTCGATAGCGCGGCGTGTCGCCAGGCGATATTCGGCGATGACGCCGGTGATTTCATCCAGGCTCAGTTCGCGTGGCGTCACGAAGTCGACTTGGCCGATAGGCGTCCATGCCTTTCCTTCAGGCTTGATCGCCGACGGCGCCACCGGTGTCGCACCATTGAGCAGCAATGGATGCGAGATCCGACCGGCATGCATCATTTGCATGAAGATGCGGCCGCCGCGAGCGTGCACGGCTTCGGTTACTTTCTTCCAGCCGGCAATCTGGGCTTCGGTTTCGATACCGGGCGTATGTACATAGCCTTGGCCCATGGCGGACGGGAACACGCCTTCGGAAATTATGAGGCCGGCACTGGCGCGTTGTGCGTAGTAAATGACCGTCAGGTCAGTCGGTACGCCATCGCTGGTCGCGCGCGAACGCGTCATCGGCGCCATGACGAGGCGGTTAGGTGCGATATAGCGGCCGATGTGCACAGGCGTAAGCAATTGAGTCACGATGAATTCCTTTCACAAATGAGAACAGGAGGGGGCGAGACAATGTGGGATGCGTACTCGTCTTGGTCGCCAATACCTTGAAAAAACACATTGAATATCTCAATGCGTGTGTCTTGGACGTATCTTGAATCAATTCACTGGCAGGATAAACGGGGTATTATGGAAATTATTGATCCATAAATGGGATAATTAAAATGGAGCTTTTGAATGACATGGCCTTGTTTATCGAGGTTGCCAGCGTGATGAGTTTTCGCCGTGCGGCCGATGCCACAGGTGTGCCGAACTCGACCCTGTCCAGAAGAATCAGTGCCTTGGAGAAGGCCATCGGCCTGCGTCTTTTGCATCGCACGACGCGCAGGGTCGAATTGACTGAAGCAGGGCAGCTTTACTATGAGCGCTGTAGACGCATTGTCGATGAAGCGCGAATTGCCCACGAACAGTTGGGCGAGATGCTGGCGCAGCCCAGCGGCATGTTGCGCGCGTCGCTTCCGGTGGACTTCGCCGTCATCTATCTGGCGCCGTTGATCAAGGAGTTCGCGCGTCGCTATCCGGGTATTACATTTGATTTTGACCTGACGCCACGACGGATAGATTTAATTACCGAACCATTCGATGTGGCAATTCGTATGGGCGAACTACCGAATTCGACTTTGATCGCCCGTCAGTTGGCCAAACTTTCGCCCCAAGTCTACGCTTCTCCGCAATATCTTGAGATTGCGGGGGAGCCGATGCATCCCACCGACTTAATGAACCATGAGTGCTTAGGCTTCCCCAAAGTAGGAACCTGGACATTGCATCGCAAAAAAGAGACCGTTGAAATCAACGTTGGGGGACGATTTCATGTCAACAGCGTTGGGATGTTCCGGCGTTTGGCGACGCTGGGTCTGGGCGTGGTGTTGTTGCCGAAGGAGATAGCTGCTGAAGATGTGATGGCCGGTCGGCTACGTCAGATACTGCCGGAGTGGCAAGGCAATTCAATCCCCGTCTACGCGATTACCGAAACGCGGTTATTGCCAGCAAAGACGCAGCGCTTTATCGAGTTCTTGCAAGAACACTTTGGTTATAACACCGAAAAAATCACCTGAGCAACGTCGTACGTTAAAGCAGCTTCATTCTTAGGAGCCATTCAAACGGCGTTCGCTATCCAGCAATCGGGTCTGCTTGATGGTGCGCAGTTTTGGTATAACAAGAAGCTTGACGTCATATGGATTGCTACAGCGCCATTCCATAATTTTTCATCTAACTGTCTTTTATGAGTATTGGCGTAAGATCATTAATGCTAGGATGTTAAAAATCTGTAATTAAGTTGTTGCAGCCGCTGACCGGAAAATGGCTCTGGCAAATCTCTATCGATAATGTATCTGAGCCGGTTGCGAGACGTGCGCCTCTTGCCTAATACATCTTTTTGAAAGAATCGAATGATGTATGCACAAAGAGAACCACGAAATCAGCACGATTCCGGCAAATTGCCCGTCCATCAGCGGCAAGGACTGAGAACACCGTTCGTTGACAATCGCCCGCTAGCCACCGCGCATCAGGCACTGATCTCCGTTGCACAGCGCGCGCCAGTGGTGCAATTGGCCACAAGAGTATCGAGTGCGGTGGTGTTCCCCGGCGGCGCTGATCGTTTGCTGCAATTGATCCGGCAATGGGGGCCGCCGAATGGAACGACCGTGCTAGTCACACAAACCGATCACGTCGGTGGCAGTTACACGGTAAGGTTCACTAATACGAATGGCCCGGCAATCAGCCTGGAAACCGCGAATCTATGGGTTCAGGCAGGCATTGACCATGATGTGCACGACAATGATGCGTCGTCAGACGAAGGCAATTCCTCAGACGGTGATACTTCTTCGTCAGACGACGATCATTGAGATGGCGCTTCTAAAATGATGTAAATAGAAAAAGCCCCTTGCGGGGCTTTAGTTTTTTGGAGCTCGGCATCGTCAGAAAAAAGATTTAAAAACGAGGGCGGCGACGCCTGCAAGTCAGTCTTTCTTCGATGCGTGTTCGGTACGCATCACGGTTGGAACATCGGCGATTCTGGTTAGATCGGAAAAGGTGTTCGCAATTTCCTCCCATTCGCTGGTGGCCAGACGTTGGTATTCCTTGTCTGCCTCATGGAAGTAAAAAATCCCGAACAGAAATGCGCCGGACAGAATGCATAGCAGGGCGAAGAAATGCGGGTCGTCATTGAACAAATCAAAGAACAGATTCATATCGGCCTCCGAATGGAAAGAACGTGTTCTTTAGTGGCAATGACGCGTCATCTGATCCAAGCAAATTCTCACAAATGCTCAGCGATGCCTTGGCTAACCGTGGCGGCGGTGAATATGCAAGATATCGGGCGGAGCGCCGCTAGACTTGCATTAAGCATACTTAACGGAAAGCGCTACCACAGCGGGCCGAAGTAGAGGAATCTCCTGGCCGGAACAGTGACGGCATCAGGTCAGATGGAAGTGACCGTCTGCCGTGAAAAACACTTTATAGGCCCGGCTCCGACCGGAGAAAAGCGTACTAAGCGCGGCGAATCAGAGAACCGTGAGCGCAATGAATCGGTAGCGGGGAGGGCGGCTAAGAAGAGGGGGCGCCAAGCCTGCAAAACCATCGGTGCTGATCGCATGATTACACTGACCTATCGAGCGAACAGGACCAACCGAGAAACGACCCTGACGCATTGGGATAGATTTCGTCGCAGCATGCGCAAGCACAAGGAATTTCATTACGTCGCAGTCATCGAGGAACAGGAACGTGGCGCATTGCATTTCCATGTGGCCGTCAATGGTCGCCAGTCCTATCACTTGCTGCGCTCGATCTGGTATCGCTTACTGCGCAAAGGAAATGGATTGCCGCGACCTCGATCAGAAACGTTATTTCGCGTCTAGGGGAATTCCGAAGCCGGAAGTACTGAGTTGGCCAATTGCCAGCGTGACGGCCTTGGGTGCCGTGCAAACGGCGTTTGCTATAGCGGAATCTGGTCTGCTCGATGGTGCTCAGTTCTGGTACAACAAGGCGCTTGATGTGATATGGATTGCGACGGGGCCCAATATTGAAGGGAATGCGGTCAGTCCCTTTTAATTACCTTGTCCAGAACCAAATTCCCCAGCCGAATAAAGCTATCCAAATGATAATGATCGCAATAGCCCCAATGTAGCTGCGAGGTTTTTTGTTGTCTTTTTCAATCCACTCGCTAGCTTGCGCCCGGCATTCTTCTAATACGTTCTTAGGGATGAGTTTTACAGCAATCCATATCAGCGCTGGTACTAGTAGTGCGTCGTCAAGGTAGCCAATCACTGGAATGAAATCCGGAATCAAGTCGATAGGACTTAAAGCATAAGCGACAGCGAGAACGCAGACTATCTTTGCCATAACTGGCGTCTGTGGGTGTTTCTGTGCGAACCAAAGCATTACGCTGTCTTGTTTAACTTTCTTGGCCCAACTCTTGATTGAATTAGCGATTCTCATGTTCTGTTTTAGATATGCAATATTACTAATCGCGAAAAAAACCGCTAGCTTGGTACGCATGCGGCCTAGGCCGGTTTGGTGCATCCATAGATCGTATTCAAGGCGCTGGAGCCGGAGGATTTCGGGAATCCACCAAGGTACTGGAATTCGGTCGGATTGCCATAACGAGTATTGGGATAGCGCATGATTTTTTTCGAGTTTGTGGGCTTGAAAGAGGTATCGGCAACGACTATTGAAAATGTTGCCTTGATGAACATTTTTTGAGAATTCGCAGCATGGTGAGGTTCGCATAATTTACAGATCCTCAATTTCACGCCACTTCGCAAATTAGTTACTGCGCCACTCCCTGAACCCTTGTCCAGAAAGCGTTTGCGATACGCAGTAACGAATCAAAAGATGGTTGCAGTTTGCCGACTACCAACTTAATTTTTTCGCTTCGGTTTTTTCGCCTTGCCACCTCGTCAGCCAAAATATTAAAAACCTCAGCGGCGTCTACACCCGCTTCAAGAGCCATCAAACGGGCTGTGCAAAAGTCAGGAATTGACTTCCCTGTTACGTGATCCTGCAACGTGGTTTGAGCTAATCCCCATTGCTTTGCCATGCTATTGACGCTTCTGCCGTTCAATGCCTTCGCTATTAAATCTGCATAAGTCATAAAAATTTCCAATCTTTAAATATACGGATTTCCGTTAATATCAACCCAGATTAACGGATATCCGTTAATCGGAAATCCGTTTGTATTGAAACGATATCACAAGTGTTTAGAAGTGTTGAATCCGTTGCATCTGGGCCTTCAATGCCCTTAGCAGCATCAGCGTCCCGGCGCGTTCCGGTTATCTCAGTCTAGAGGCTTAAAAATGGCAAAAACCGTTGTTGAAATCATCCACATTGTTCCTCTGTCCGGCGTTGGTAAGAAGTCCGGTAACGCTTACGACATGCGCTTTGCTCAATGCATCGTGCATCAGCCAAACAAAGACACAGGCGTCATTGAGCCTATCGTCGGCGAACTGCTGTTGCCTAACCAGTTCAAGGACCTGCCCAAAGGAACGTATGAAGTCGATTTTCGTTTGTCTGTCAGTCAGCAAAAGCGTATCGAATCAGTAGTCGACACCATCACGCCGTATGTGCCAAAAGCAGCACCGAAAGAACCCGCAAAGGCAACCGCCTAAGCATGAAAAATCCCGCTGACAAATTCACCATCGACGTATTCGAAGCACCGCGCCGTGGCCGTCCTCGCAAGCCGAATGCGAAGAGTAATGCGCAACGTCAGCGGGAATTTCGGCAACGTCAAAAATTCAATTTCTTAAATCCCGTTCCTGCCAAGAGGTGAGAAATGGACTCAATGCACACCATCGATTTGCTGAGAAAACAACTGATTGATGCGGAAGAAGATGTACGGTCTGCGGACTGGAGTGGCGACACTCGTACCAAGCACTATGCAGAGCTTCGCGTTATCCAACTCAAGAACTTGCTCTCGGCAATTTCCGAAGTAGATACCTCCGAACCACGTCCGGTAGCGTGGATGGCGGGCATTCAAACAGCAGGAGGACCAGAAGTTGCGCCCGAATGGGATGTCGTTTTTCAAGAAGGGGAGTCAAGACCTTTCGGGCATGAACAATGGGTTCCGCTCTACACAATGCCGCCGTGTGTTTCCGTTACGCGTAACAAAAATCTCGATGCCTAAATACGTCCTCTACTGCTCGCAAGACACGCCGCCGACCGTCAGTGCAAACGGCACGTTGTCTTGCGATGGTGGGGCGTCTGCGATTCAGGTCGGCTTACTCGAAGCGACGATGAATACGCCGGATGTCGAGGCCGTAGGAGCGGTGTGGTCTGCGGCGTTCACCATGGTGCTGCTGTGTTACGCGATCTCGCGTGGCATCGGTAGCGTTTTACAGATGTTGAGAGAGGGGTAAGCATGGCATTGAATCTGCCTGTCGGCTTGCTGGCGCTCGGTGTCGCGGCCTTGTGGGTGCTGGATATCGTGTTGTTCATCAAGCTGTTTATCTAAGCCGAATTGCCCATGTCGGGTAAGCGTTGCCGGACGTTTTCCGGTGCTATCAAAAGGAGTTGCACATGAAGTTCATCAAGAAAGTCAAAGCTGTTGCTGTGGGTACTGCGCTGGCAGTTGGCGCACTGGTTGGTGGTCCTGTGTATGCGGCCACCAACGTCGATCTGACGCCAATCACCAGCTCGTTCACTGCCACTGATATCACGGCAGGCGTGTTGGCGATCGCCGCCACCTTGGCGGTGGTGTACGTGACTATCAAGTCCTCGAAAATCGTCCTCGGCATGCTGCGCGGCGGTTAATTCAACTTTGCGGTAACGGGGACGGTGTAGCGCTGCATCGTCCTTTTTTTACGTCTGTTGTTCGTTGGGGGCTGCGATGGATTACTCGAATCTCTGGTATTTGTTCGTGTTTGGATGGGGCATTGTGTGCGCCTGGGCGGTCATCGTGGGCTTGGAAGGAAAATCGTGATGCGCCGATTTCTCTCTCTCTTCTTCGCGCTGTTCTTCGTATGTTCACTCTCTTTTGCCGGTGCGCTCCCTGTCTCGAAAATGCAAAACGCTGTGTCTGGTACGACGCAAGCAAAAATGCAGGCAAGGGGATTCGCGAGTAATGATCCGCGTTGGGTAAATACGTTAAGCAATGTCGGCTCCGTTATTGTGGGGGCGGTAGCAGGTGCGGCAACGGTTACCGCGCTTGGCGTTACCGCTCCGGCTTGGGCAACTGCCGCTGCTGGTGCTGCCGTCACGTCAGTCGTGGCGCTCACGATTGATGCCGCCGTCAAATGGATATTCAAACCTGATGGAACAGTGCAGGTTGGTGACAATCCGGCTTCGGTCAACACGCCGGCAGGTTTAATTGTCCCCTCAAAAATCTACTTTTCCGGTAACGTGGTTGCCACCTCTCCTGAGGTCGCTTGCAACGGACAGCCCTATCTCCAAGGCCAACTGGATTCGAATGGCGCTACTTGGTCGAAGCACTATGTGTGGGATGGTACTAAGTGCAATGGCTGGCAAACCAATACTTCAGCGGACGGCAAGACCTATCCCGAATTTCTTTCGGGGAATATCAATATCACGGTTTCAAGTGGTAACACTACACTCTGTCCCGGTATCAGTTTGACGGCTACGGCAGGAAAATGCCCGGCGTCCAATTTTCCAGAGCCGCCCCCTGCGCCGGTCAAAACAGTTTCCGATGCGGCGGCGGCATTGAGTGACGCCCAGAAAGCGCAACCACTTAATCCACAAGTGATCGCTGATATTGCCAATCACTTTTGGCAAGAGGCTGCATCGTCGCCGGGATACAACGGCTTACCTTACGATGCAACGAACCCGATTACTGCGGCCGACGCTGCCACATGGCAAGCGACCAATCCTAATTACTGGCCGACAGTAGGCGATTACGTTGCGCCGCAGCCTGCCCCTAGTGGTGGTTCGGCTGGCTCTCCGTTCTCTATGCCAACGTCGGCTACACCGCAGCCGTCCGCTGATCCGGCAGCGACACCAAGTCCCGGCACTAATCCAAGTACAGAACCCTTGCAAAACCTCGGCCCCGATCCCGGCATCGGCGCGCCCTCGCTGGAGCCGATCCCGACCGCGCAACAGATTTTGCAGCCACTGTTAAACCTGTTCCCGACACTGAAGAATTTTTCGGTCCCGAATCACAATTCGGTCTGTCCGAAATGGACGCTGCATTTGTTCAATCGCGATTACGTCATGCAAGACCATTGCCCCTTGCTGGAAAGTATCCGTCCGACCTTGTATTCGGTCATGGCCGTGGCGTGGATATTGATCGCCTTATTCATCGTTCTGGCTGCGTAAAGGAACTCGATCATGTTCGGTATCGTCCTGTCCGCTTTAAACGTCGTCCTGGCGTTTGTAGTGCGTTCCATCATCGTCAAATTCGTGGTGTTCTTCGGGCTGTTCTTCATCACGACCGAATTCATTGCCGTCATCAGCAATATCCTGCCGACCGGAGCCGATCTGTCGGCAGCGTTGGGCGGCTTGCCGGGCGATGTCTGGTATTTCCTCGACCTGTTCAATGTCAGCGCGGGCATCCCTGTATTGCTGTCGGCATGGGTGACACGCTTCATCATCCGTCGCATTCCGGTGATTGGCTGACCATGCCGATTAACGTCTATACCGGCCTGATGGGTTCCGGTAAAAGTTATGAGGTCGTCGCCGAAGTCATCGTCCCGGCCATTGCGCAAGGGCGGCGCGTTGTGACCAACGTCGATGGCATCGATCAGGAGAAAATTCACGCCTATATCGAAGCCACGTACTCGCCGGTTCCGGACGTATTGGGCGAGGTCCTGCATGTGACCAATGGTGACGTATTCGGCGAGAAATTCTTCCCGTATTACGACGACGCTAAAGAAGCGCATACCGACACCACCGTGCAGCCCGGCGACCTTGTGTGCATCGATGAAGCGTGGCGCTTCTGGCCTGCGACCGGAGCCAAGATTCCCGCACAACATAAAAGCTTCTTTCTGGAACATCGCCACTTCACCAATGAGAAAACCGGCGTTGCCTGCGATCTGGTGTTGATGATTCAAGACATGGGCACGCTGAACCGTTTTGTTAAAAACGTAGTGGCCTTCAATGCGCGCACGCACAAGAAAGTCTCGCTTGGCATGCCCAACACCTACAGCGTCACGATGTATGAGGGCTACAAGCAAACCAAGACCACCAAGATCAGCACAGCGGTGCGCAAGTATCGCAAAGAGGTGTTCCCGCTGTATTCGTCGTTCAAGGGCGGTGCTGCCGGTAAATCAGTCAATGTCGACAAGCGACAAAACATGTTCGGCAATCGTGGCGTGCTGCTCGGCATGGTTGCCACGCTGGTGGTGGGCGTTGCCGGTCTCGTCTGGTCGATACGCTTCTTCTCGACTAAACATGTGCAGCCGGATGAGGCCAAAACGAACAATGCCACGGCAGCAAAAGCCGCTGCGAACAATTCCCCTAGTTCAGCACCGCCGAAGTTCTCTGAAGTATGGCGGTTGGTCGGCAGTGTCGAGTTCGGGAGTGCGCGTTACCTCCTGATCGCCGACAGCGCCGGACGGCTGCGTTATGAATCCCCCTCGATGTTCGTGGCCATGGGACCGCAAACCATCGGTGACATCGACGGCGCGAAAGTTACACGCTATTCCGGCAGCGTTCTCCAGCCCGGTAAAACGGAGATTAAAAAATGAAACGATTCGTCCTGATTGGCTTGTTGCTGCTGTCTCGTATCGTTGTTGCTGGTCCGGTTGAACAAGCAGCGTTTGAACTTTCACGCGTGAAAGTTGCGGAAGCGGTCGAACTCATGTACGTGCAGGTGCTGAAATCGCCCTTTGTAATTCAGCCGGACGTTGTGGCCGATGAACGCATGGTGTCGTTTCGATTCAGCACTGGTAAGGATGCCCGGCAAGATATTGCCCGGTTCCTGACGGCCATCGGGTTATCAGTGAAAACCGTCAATGGCGTCGACATGATCGGCACCGAGAAACAAGCCAAACCGGACAAGCAAGCCTATGTCTACCGACCTAAATACCGCGATGTGACCTATCTGGTTGAATTGGTGCGCTCGCTGTTTCCTGAAGGTGAATTCAGCACCTCGCGCAGTATCCACGGTGCGCCGCAAGAGATCGCCGCTGACACCACCACCGGCCAGACCAAAGCGCCTGTGCCGTCCGGTTCTGCCGCCTCGTTGATCGACAGCACTGCCGACGCCTTGGTATTCAACGGCACCGCGGGGGATATCAAACGGTTGTCGTCATTGCTCGATCAACTGGATGTGCGTTTGGGCGAGGTGCTGGTGCGCGGTCAGGTGTTTGAGGTGTCGACTGGTTCGGCGCAGGGTTCGGCCTTCTCCTTGGCGCTGACGCTCCTGGGCGGGAAAGTGACGACAGGGTTGTCTACCGCATCGAGCTTGGACGGCTTCATACGCCTCAAAAATGCCTCCATCGATGCCGTGTTCTCTGCGCTGTCCAATGACAATCGGTTTAAAACGATCTCGGCGCCATCCTTGCGTGTCCGTTCTGGCGCCACAGGTAAATTCTCGGTCGGCCAAGAGGTGCCGGTGCTTGGCTCCGTCAGCTATCCCGGCAATGGCAATGCGCCGGTGCAATCGGTCGAGTATCGAAGCTCTGGCGTCATCTTCGATCTGTCGCCGGTAGTGCGGGATGCGGTAGTCGACTTAACTGTCCAACAGCAATTATCGAACTTCGTCGTCACGCAAACCGGCGTCAACAACTCGCCCACGTTGACCAAGCGCGAGGTGCGCACGTCCTTGTCGGTGGCAGATGGCGACGTGGTGATTATTGGCGGTCTTGCCGAAGATCGGGAAAGCGCCGCCCGCGTCGGCTTCTCGTTCCTGCCGGAGTGGATGCGCTCGGATACCGGTCAGAAAAGCAAAAGCGAAATCCTGCTGGTGCTGCAAGTCACAAAACTTTGATCGCCTTGTTGCCGACCATGGCCGCAAACCATCTCCTGCAGGTGATGACGCCGCATGTAGCGGTCGTGCGCAGCACGATGATTGCCGTAGCAGCCGGGTCGGAGACCTGCGCAACGCGCACTGCGTAGCCGGCAATCAAGCATGCGGCGACGCGGTGGCGGTGAATATACAAGATACCGGACGGAATGGCGTTTGCGCCGCGTCAGTCGCAGCGCAGCGAGCATGGCGCGGCGCGAAGCGCCGCTAGACTTGTATTAAGCATACTTAACGGAAAGCGGCACCACAGCGGGCCGAAGTAGAGGAAACGGAAGTAGGGAAGGGAAGTTCAGAAAAGAAAATGCCCCGGCAAGTCTGCAAACCGGCCGAGGCGTCCATCCAACTATTCGCACTAGGTGAATGAATGTCTGAAAATTATACGCTCGACGACGACCTGTCAAATGTTTCGTTTGAACCGCACAACGAATCCGAGCAAAAATCTCCTGGCTGGAACAGTGACGGCATCAAAAACACGTGGAATGACCGCTACATCGCCCGTAAGGTGGTTTTTCCTGATGGTCAGATGGAAGTGACCGTCT
>NZ_AKJW01000070.1 GCF_000282135.1 Herbaspirillum sp. CF444 | reverse complement strand
CGGCCAGCGAACCGCCGTTTTCGTTGGCGCTGCGGCAGGCGTCGTACACGATGTCATGGGCCTGCTGACGACCGATGAAAGGCGCCATCCCCATCATCACGGCTTCGGCGACGATGAGACCTTTGCTGATGCCAAGGTTCGCCTTCATGCGTTGGGTATCGACAATCAGTCCGCCGAGTGCGAATCTGGCTTGATGCAACGCTCCGGCGGTGAGGATGAAACTTTCCGGAATGGCGATCCACTCGGCATGCCATGGTCCGGTAGCGCGTTCGAAGTCCTGCACCATGGCGTCGACCATCAGGCCGGCATGCTGGCGCACCGCCTTGGAAGCGGCCAACATCAGTTCGCTGGAAATCGGATTGCGTTTTTGCGGCATGGTGCTGCTGGCGCCGCGGCCCTTGACGAAGGGCTCGTAGACTTCACCGAATTCCGTTGACGCCATGATCATGATGTCGAGTGCGATCTTGCCGAGCGAACCGGTAATCAGCGCCAGCAAATTGATGGCCTCAGCAAAACCGTCGCGGGCGACATGCCATGTCGTCGCCGGCACGCCAAGATCGAGTTCTTCCGCCAATGCGCGCTGCACGTCGAATCCTTTGTCGCCAAGCGATGCCAGCGTTCCGGCTGCTCCGCCGAACCCCACTACGGCAACGCGCGGACGCAACTCGCTCAGCCGCTGCTGATGGCGATCGAACATGGCCAGCCAGATCGCGGCCTTGTAGCCGAACGTAATCGGGAGCGCCTGTTGAAGATGGGTGCGCCCCGCCATCGGCGTATCGCGATGCTTGAGTGCAAGATCGGCCAGTATTTTGCGCAGTGCGCGCACATCCTCGGCGACGATATCCAGGGCATCGCGCACTTGCAGCGCAACGGCGGTATCCATGATGTCTTGCGTCGTCGCCCCCCAGTGCACATAGCGCCCTGCTTCGCCGCACATGGCCACCAGTTGGTGCACCAGCGGCAGAATCGGATAGCCGACGATGTCGGTCTCATGGCGCATGTGTTCAAAGTCGATGCGATCAATTGTCGATTCCTTGGCAATGATGGCGGCGGCCTCCGCCGGAATCACGCCGACGCGGGCTTCCGCCTTCGCCAAAGCGACCTCCACATCGATGTAGCGCTGAATCAGTGCGTGGTCCGAGAACAGCGTGCGCATGGTCGCAGTTCCAAAAGCATCGCGGAACAGAATGGAGTCGACAACCGTGCTGGCTGTCGGGAAAGCTGAGATCGACATGAAAGGCCTGTATATATGTATGTACGAACAAGGAAAGGAATTGTCTCGTCCGTGAATTTTAATATGTTCGGACATATTAAATATAATATGTCCGAACATATCATGCAACACGTATTTGGACTTCCACGTCATAATTGCCGGATGAACTCTTTGCCAACAAAATCCAATTTCGTTGATATTGCGCAGCATCTGACACAAGGCATCACCTCCGGACGCTTTCCGGTCGGCAGCCTTCTCCCGACTGAAATGGAGCTGTGCAATCACTACGCCACAAGCCGCCATACCGTGCGCGCGGCACTGCATGAATTGCAGCAACTGGGCTTGGTTTCGCGAAAAAAAAATGTCGGAACACGCGTCGAATCGACTTGCCCGACCAATGAATTCAGACCGTCGCTGGCATCGCTGGAAGATCTGATCCAGTTCGGCAATACCCACGTGCGCAAACTGCAGGACGTGGCAAGCGAGAAGATCAAAGGCGATCTGGCAGGAGACCTTCGATGCAAAACAGGAAGCTCGCGGATACGCATTTCCAGCCTGAGAATGGATAGCGCCAATGATCGGCTGCCGGTTGGCTGGACGGATGTCTACATTGAGCAGGCCTACGCCGACATAGCCGAAATCGTCCGACATTCACCAGGCGTGCTGATCAGTACATTAATCGAAACACGCCATGGCCGAAGGATCGAACAGATCGAACAGGAAATCCGCGCGGTCACCATTGACGAACCGATGGCACAGTCCTTGCAAGTAGCGGTTGGCGCCACAGCGTTGAAAATTATTCGTTGGTATTCAGATGCCGCAGGGAAGATATTTGAAGTCTCGATATCGCTGCATCCGGCAGAGCGATTCTCCGTGTCCATGCTTTTGAAGCGATCGTGACATCACCTATGGACGTCAGCGAATTGAGATGGAGGGCACTTACGTCCGCTCGCCTGAACTTACTGAAGCGATTGACGGGAATTAATCTGAGACAATAATTTATCTACCCGTGCCTGTTGAGATGGAATATCTATATGTGCAACAATCCCTCATTAACGCCATGTCCGTCATTTCGAGCCGGACGATCGTTTCGGTAGGGAAACAACAATAGAGAGAATCGACGCAACATGGCGGACGCAGTCAGCGGTTTGAAAAAAGGGGGACTTACTGATGTAACACACAGAGCCTCACTTGACCGGCATATAAAATCAATCTCTCGTTACTATATGGGAACGCTGGTCGCGATCATCCTGATTGCATTGGCTATCTACGCCACCATGCAGGTTGTGCTTGAACGTCATTCCGTGCAGCAGCGCATCAGTTTTCTCACCAGCAATCAATTCATAAAATTTCAGCAATTGGCCAATACGGCGCGCGCATTGATGCGAGCATCCGCGGACAATGCCGTCCCCGTCAGCATGCTTGATCGCCTGACTTCGGACATGAATCAAAAAATCGCGGAAGTCCGGGATGCCAGTGCGCAATTGCAGATGCTTCGCCGGCAACTGGAGGAGGATACGGCACCCAGCGAACTCGACCTTCGTCTTCAGGGTTTCCTCGATCGGGCGGAATGGCTGGGTAAAATCGACAATGCCAGCAGAGGCCGTCGTTACTCTTTTTGGGGGCCCATCGATTTCGCTGCTGCGTCGGATAGCTTCATCATGCGAGGTTTTCAAGAGGAGATCCATCAATCCTTCGCCAAGAGCGAGGCCAGCATCGCTACCGCAAAGCGCATCAGTGCCCTGTTGATCTTGTCGCTGGTGCTTGCATTGTTTGTCGTGGGAGCGCTGATTCTTCTTCCATTGCTCAAAAAATTACGTATCGAGCATGAAAAGAAAAAAGCCTTCGAACAGCAATTGTCGATCCTTGCTCATAAGGATAGCCTGACGGGCATACCCAACCGCATGTCGTTCCATCAGATGCTGCAGGGACAGATTGACTCCGGGCCGTTGAACGGCTCTCCTGCAAGGAACAACTCCTTTGCGCTTTTTCTCCTTGATCTTGATCATTTCAAGGCGATCAACGACGCATTTGGACATCCGGCCGGCGATAGCTTGCTGATCGAAGGCGCGCAGCGAATCAGCTCCGTCATAGAGAATGTCGGCGTCGTTGCACGCATGGGCGGCGACGAATTTGCGATTCTGGCCCCCGATATCACCTGTGACGCCGAGGCCAAAGAATTCGCCCTTCGCATACTCGGAAGTCTGTCCTCGCTCTTCACGGTCGAAGGGCATACGTTCAGCATGTCGGGCAGCATCGGCGGAGCTCTTTTCCCTCACCATGCCTCCAATGCCCGGGACATGATCCGATGCGCCGATCTGGCGCTCTATGCGGCGAAGTCGAAACGCAACAGCGTCACCATCTTCGACGAGAAAATGATGGCGAGTCGCATTGCCGAAAGCCAGCTTCGTGCAGCCGTATTCGATGCCGCCAAAAATGCCGAATTCCTCGTCTACTACCAGCCCAAGATCGATATCCGCAGCGGCCGGCATGCAGGTTTTGAGGCGCTCGTGCGGTGGCGTCATCCCGAGCTCGGCATCTTGCCGCCGGGACGTTTTCTTCATCTTCTCGATACGGCGCCCGCGATGACATCGATGACCGAGTTTGTCGTCAATCAGGTTGCGCAAGACATTCGAAACTGGCGCAATGCGGGCATCGATTCAGGAAGCGTGGCGATCAATATGCCGGAAGCCATTTTGATTTCCGAGGCCGGTTACAACATGCTGGAGCATGCCGTCAAACGCTATTCGCTTGCCTGGAGCGACTTCGCGGTTGAAATTACCGAAGACGTTTTCGTGAACAAATATATGGAGCAGATCTTGACGACCGTCGCCAGGTTGCGCGTTCTGGGAGTATCGATCGATCTCGACGATTTTGGCACCGGCTTCGCATCCTTGACCAATCTCCGAAGTTTTCCATTTGACGACATCAAAATCGACCGCAGTTTCGTTTCCGATATCGGCATCAACGATAAATCGGAACAGATCATCAAAGCCATGATTGATCTCGTCGATAAACTCGGCAAGAAATGTACCGTGGAAGGCGTGGAGACGGAAGAACAGCTACGCTTCCTGCAAAGGTGCGGCTGCGTCATTGCGCAGGGTTATTTCTTCGCGCAACCCCAGCCATTCGAGGTGGTGACGCAGAGGTTGAAATGCGGCAGCCTTTTTATTGATGCGCTTGCTCCGTCTGCAACGTCGCGATGCGACCAAACCATGCAGCCCTCCGTTTAATCCCCGGCGATCTCCTGAAAGAATAGATTTGATGCTGCGCAGATATTATCGTTACCGGCAATGCATTGCCTTGATGCTGGCGACCTGCTTTCTTCCCGCCGCATATGCGGAGTCGCCATCGTCGAAAAAAAATGTGTCGTTGCCAACCGTGGAGGTCATGCATTTCTGGATTTCACAGAGCGAAGGCAAAGCGCTCGATATCTATCGTCGCGCCTGGGAGGGCTCAGGTGGAAAATGGGAGGATATGCCAGCCAGGGACAGGCAGGCGGAATTGAAGATCGTCTCCGACAGAATCGCCAACGGCTATCCTCCCACTGCCATGCAATGGCATGCCAACGAGGGAGCTAAAGAATTGCCGGCGATGGGGGTCATCCAGGATATCGAAGAAGTCGCCACCGCCGATCATTGGCGGGATTTTCTGCCGCCGAATGTGATTGATCTGATCAGCTATAAAGGGCGCATCTATTTTGCACCGGTCAATATCCATGCCGAAAACTGGCTCTGGACCAACAAAAGGATCTTCGATCGATTGCACTTGTCTCCGCCAACCAGCTGGAATGAAGTTCTCGACAGTGCAGCTAAAATCAAGGCGGCTGGTTACACCCCCATCGCACTCGGGTCTTCAACCTGGGAAGTTGCCCTCATTTTCAATGACATCGTTTACTCCGTCTACGGCCCGGCCGGCTATGCACGTTTAATGAACGGAAGCTCACCGAATGCGGCGCTGGAACCGGCGATGTTGAAAGCGCTCGACATTTTTCGGCGCCTCAGGGCTTTTGCAAATCCCGGCCGAGCCGGAAAAACGTGGGCAGATGCGGCAATCTCGGTTGGTCGGGGGCAGGCAGGCATGCAATTCCTGGGCGACTATGCAAAAGGCGAATTGATGGCCGCCGGCTTTGTCGTCGACAAGGATTTTCGCTGTACATTGGCGCCGGGAACCGAGTCGGTGTATTTCATCATCGTCGACTCCTTTGCTTTTCCGATAGGAAACAACAAGCTCGATCGCCGTTCCCAGCTTCTTTTTGCGCGCCATCTGATGAATGTCGACAATCAACTCGCCTTCAACCGCATCAAGGGCTCGATTTCGGTGCGGACCGACATTCAGCGTAAAGATCTCGACACTTGCGGGAAAATCGGCCTGGATTTTATTTCAGGCAAGAATAAGCAAATCTCAGCTCAATCCATGGTCATGCCTTCGCAAATGTCGCAAGAGTGGATGGATATTGTCGCGGAGTACTTCAACGATCCCAAGATCACTCCCGTGAACATGCAACGTCAGTTGGCGGATGTCTTGTCGCAAAAATGAACGTCCGCTTCCGGTGGCGGGTTCAACCGGTGGCTACAACAGATTGATAGTATGGATCCAGCGCTGCACAGATCTGATCCAAATTATTCGGCAGGCGCCTGGAATACAGGACTCGATCGTCGTCATCACTGATGACGACGAAACAGTTGTTCGAATGAAGGTCCATGCCACAAAATAACATCGCCGTTCTCCTGGATAAAATGAGGTCCGCTCCATGACTTTACGCTCGGCGCTTGCCGAGGGAGGACGGCCAGATGATGATCAATTTTCGATGCAAAACAACAATCTTGGCTTTTAATCGGTGGTGCACACTCTGTAAGCATAAGAGATGCGACTCAAACAAAGCCGAATCCTCTTTTTGAATAATATTCATCTTGACTGCGCTGTGTGTACCCACCATCGATTTACATAAACGCATCAATAAGTCTTCACTGGAACCGGGTTGCCATTTTTAAAATCATAGACGGTGACTGGTGAGTTTTTCAAATCCCTATTGCTATCGAATTCATAGGTTCCTGCAATACCTTTGTAATTGACAGCAGCCATCGCCGGAGCAAATTTTTTCGGATCCACCGAATTGGCTTTTTTCATCGCTTCGGCAATTACCATCACTCCGTCATAGAACGAAATCGAATACATCAACGGCTTCAGGTGGAAGCGCTTTTCATAGCGCGCGGAAAAGTCTTTCCCAAGCGGATTCTGGTCAAGAATAATGCCGCCGACCGTACACAAGACTTTGTCATCCACCGCATCGCCGCCGAGTTTTCCCATCTCGGCATTGCAGATGCCGTCGCCTCCCATCAAGTAAACATTCAATCCCAATTGTTTCATTTGGCGCTTCATTCCCGAGCCTTGGCTGTACATGCCGCCATAGAATATGCCGTCGGGTTTCTTGCTCTTGATGGAAGTAATGATGGCATTGAAATCGGTGGCCTTGTCGTTGGTGTAATCGCGTCCGACGATTTCAATGCCGTTGGCCTTGGCCTTCTTTATAAACTCGTCTGCAACGCCGACGCCATAGGCACTGCGATCATCGACGACTGCTACTCTTTTCAGGGCAATTTCCTTTGCAGCGTAAGTGCCCATCGTGCCCCCCAAGGCGTTGTCCGTAGGCGTAACCCGGAACACAAAGGGATAACCTTGCACGGTTATTTTTGGATTGGAGGCGATCACCGCGAGAACGACTTGCGCATCGTTATACACTCTCGAAGCTGGCATCGCGACCCCGGAGTTGTACGGTCCGATCACCGCTTTGACACCAGCATCAATCAATTTCTGCGCGACCTGCACGCCGATTTTCGGATCTGCCGCATCATCTTCGCTGAGTAATTCGAATTTGATTTTTGCGCCGCCTATTACCAGGTTTTGCTGGTTAAGCTGATCAATCGCCATTTGCGCGCCGTTTTCGTTGTCTTTCCCGATCGCTGCCTGTGCTCCCGATAGAGGGCTGCTTAATCCGAGTTTGACGATTTGCTCTCCGGCGCCAAAAGATAATGCCGGCAAGAACAGTGCTGTGACGCCAGCACTTGTCAGGGCTTGTCGAAAAAATTTCCTGTTCATCACCATCTCCTAATGAATTTTTGAGATAACAAATCCTATTCAAGCCACTGTGTTTCTTAAATTCAGATCTGCATTTTGAAACACCTTGCAACTGCCGCTTTCAGTTAAAACGATCTGGCGCATACGGCGCCAGGTTAAACGGCGAGGATCGCCCTGCGACCAGGTCTGCAACCACGGCGCCGCTCAGGCCCCCCAGCGTCAGGCCGATATGCTGGTGGCCAAACGCGTAAATCACGCGAGCCGATGCGCGCGAACGGCCCATCACCGGAAGACCGTCCGGCAGACTCGGTCGAAAACCCAGCCATGACTCGGTCGGCGTGGTTAACGCTGGCAGTGCGCGTTTCGATGAAAATTGCAGCAGCTCCAGCAAGCCCTGATGTTTGGACGGATTCAAACCGGCCAGTTCGACTGTCCCGGCTACGCGGATGCCGTGTTCCATCGGTGTCATGTAAAAGCCGCGTTCGGCCCAGCCGACCGGGCGCGAGATGAGATTGGAACTGCCGGGATACGTGATGTGATAGCCGCGTTCGGTATCCAGCGGAATGCGGTCGCCGCACTGCCTGGCGAAACCTCCTGAGTGGGCGCCGGCACAGACGGCAACATAGTCGTGGGTTGCGCTGCCTGCTGCTGTTTCCAGCAGTACGCCATCGGATTGTGGCTTGATGTTATTCACAGCACGGTTCTCCATGCCTAATCCCGCCCGCATCAGCCAGGCCGCCAATGTTTTCAGAAAGGCCTCAGGATCCGACAAAAACCAGGATCCGGAAAACAGCACGCCGCGATCGAACAGCGGACTCAATTGCGGTTCCATCTGTTGGACTTGCTCGCGACCGACAATGCTGAAAGCGACGCCAAGGGAGCGCCGCAACGATAACGTCGGCTCCGAGGCACGGAAGGCAGCCGCCCCCGAATACAGATACAGGCATTCACTGCGGCGGATGAATCGTTCCAGGTCCGCGTGCTCGATCATTTCCCGATAGCCGTCATGTGCGCGGCTTAACAGCACCGACAGTGCGCCGGCGGAAGCAACATAGCGTCGCTCTGTCGAACTTTGCAGGAACCGCACCAGCCACGGCGCCAGGTGTGGCAAATAACGCCAGCGCAAGCGAAACGGACTGTCGGGAGAAAGCATGAAGCGCGGCAGATCCCGGAATACCGATGGATTGTTCACCGGGATGCATGCGTAGTTGGCAAAGGTTCCAGCGTTTCCATATGAGGCGCCGCCGGCGACACCGGCCGGATCGTAAATAGTGACCTGATGACCGTCCCGCATCAGCCAATAGGCTGCGGACAAACCAACAAAGCCAGCACCGAGAACTGCTACTTTTGCCATAACGTGCTCACCCATGTATCAATGAATGCCGGAGCAAACGGATATTTCCGCTCCGTTCCAGTGCTTAAATTGCTTTGGAGCAGATCATCCGCGCCACGTCTCGATGTGTTGACTTTGCAGTAAGTACAAATAATTTTAGTACCCACACAAAAATCTATAATTTACATATTTTCATAAGTTTTGTATGGATGCAAGATATTTTTATGCGGTGCTTTTGACGCCTGCAAGCTATTTCCTTTGAGGAACATGGCAGATAAATGGCCGTACAAGAGTGAGTTACAATGCAAACGTTTGTGTGATTCAAATTATTTTTGTATGGAGCTTTTCTCTTGCCCAAGCATGAAGACCGTGATTTCGAATCACCTCTGCGTAGCGCCGGATTGACAAAACCGTTTACCTACCAGGATCTGGCCGCCAAGCTCGAAGCCGACATCCGCCGAGGCGTCTATCCGCCAGGTAGTTGCTTGCCTGCACAGCGGCAGTTGGCTGAAGAAATGGGAATCAATGTCTCGACCGTATCGCGTAGCTATCGCGAGTTGCAGTTGAGCGGCCTGGTGATCGGCAGCAAACGGCGCGGCTCGATGGTGACCGGCGGCGCGATGCCACATGTCGCGGCAGCTCATCCATCTCATTCCGGCGCGATTGACTTGACCGTGAACCGGCCGGCAACGCGCGATTTCCTAAACCAGCTGGCGCTGACCATGGCCGATTTGCCGAAAGATCCGCGTTTCGTCGAATTACAGGAGTATCAACCGCCTCAAGGTCCGCTTTGGGCCAGGGTAGCGGGGGCCAAATGGATGGCGACAGCCGGCTTCGAACCGGATCCGGAGAATGTTGTTGTGACCAGCGGCGCGCAACACGGGTTGTATGCCGTGATGAACAGCTTGATGGGGATCGACGGTGCAATACTGGCCGACCGCTTGACATATTACGGCCTGAAGGCGTTGGCGCCGGTGTTCCATTTTGAGATCATCGGGGTCGATAGCGACGCTCAGGGCATGTTGCCGGAAGTCCTTGAACGCGAGTGCGCAACGCGTAAGGTGAAGGCGATCTTTACCGTGCCGAATTTCCAGAATCCCACCGTCGTCACCATGAGCCTGGAGCGCCGTGCCGCACTGGTGGAAATTGCGCGCCGCCACGACGTTCAAATCATTGAGGACGATGTCTACGGTCCCTTGGTCGAGCAGCGTCTGCCGACGCTGGCCAGCCTGTGCCCTGAGCGCACTTATCACATATCGTCGACTTCAAAACTGCTAGCCCCCGGCTTGCGTCTCGGTTTCCTGGCGACACCGCCGCACCGCGCTGCGATTGCCGCCGAAGCGGTGCGTACTACCGCCTGGATGCCGGCGCCGATTTCAATGCTAATCGCTTCCCAGTGGATCGAGAATGGCATCACCACCCAGTTGCTCGCGGCGCAACGCACAGAACTGAAGTATCGCCACGACCTGGCGCGTGGTTTGCTTGATGGTGCACAGATCAGCAGCGATCCCGCATGCATGTTCATCTGGCTGATATTGCCCGCCCCCTGGCGCGCCGATGACTTTGCAGCGAATGCGCAGGCGCGAGGAGTTAGCGTGATGCCGGCGTCAGCGTTTGCGGTTGGCCGTTCGGAAAGCGAACACGGCGTCCGCATCAACCTTTCCAGCGCCTCATCGCGGGAAGATCTGGTAGTAGCGTTGAGGATCCTTGCCGAGACGCTCAATGACCGCCCTCGGGCACTTTTCGGCAACGCCTGAGCAAGTGCAGCGAGTCACGCTAATGCACTCGCTCGGTTAGCCGCGAAGCGGGCTGCTCTGCAGCCTGATTCAAGATTCGTCAATCAGAAAGTTGCGCTCCGGGCAGCATGATATCGTCGGAACCGGGAATTCCCATCACGAAGGTGCCGCCAGCCACGCCAAGCAAGGCAAGGTCAGCAGATCCAGACTAACGCCAAAGCTGCGATTGCTAGCCTCAGAGCCACCGATCGATTGAACCCGCCGCCAGCAGCAGCCCTTGAAATTCAGCACCGAAGGCAAGAAAATCAGGTCGATTCCTGACTCGTTCCGGTCGAAGCGTCAAACACATTTCTTCGTTCAATTTCACCGTGTACCGAGTACATTTTTGCGTGCTTCCGTCGTTCCGCGTCTAACGCATCAAGCAGCTTTTCAGCTTCCCTTTTGAATGCTTCATCCCGCTTGTCAGATGCATATCTGAACGCGAAAAAGCAAACCAACCCGCAGGCGGGAAAAAAAAGCCCCAGAAAAACAGGTAATTTGTGCAAGAAAATTTCAATCATCGGACCACCATTTGACAATTTTCCTTAACATGTCCAGACGGCAGTACTGAGACCGCGTCGTGACCTGGTATTCGAACCCTGGGGCCAGGAACCATTCTTCTTCCGGCAACGGCCTGAAATCGAAGTTAATCCTTTTTCTTAAATAGTCCTTCTCGAATCCGATCAATTCTTCTTCAAACTCACGTTCAATCAGATACAGGCGAATAACGAACAGAAGACCTGCACAAAGTAAAATCGTATCCGTCAACAAGGGCGCCGCCAACCAGAAGTACGATGTCAATCCTGTATTCAAGTTATCCTCTCTGTCCGTCGCAAGTCGGGGAAGCTATTAAGTCACAGGATCCAGGCGGAACGTCGCTACGATGGCGGACAAAGACGACGACTCGCTCAACAAGGACTTGGCTGCCGCAGCGGATTCTTCAACCAGGGCCGCATTTCGCTGGGTGCCCTCATCCATTTGATTGATCGCCAGGTTGACCTGCGCGATGCCGTCGCTCTGCTCTTGGCTGGCCGCAGAAATTTCTGCGACAACATCAGTCACGCGTTTGACGCTGGCCACGACGTCGTTCATGGTGGCGCCCGCCTGTTCGACCAATTGGCTGCCGCTTGTCACCTTGCTGACAGAGTCGTCAATAAGCGTTTTAATTTCTTTGGCAGCCGATGCGCTGCGTTGCGCCAAACTGCGCACCTCCGACGCGACCACGGCAAATCCGCGTCCTTGCTCGCCGGCACGGGCAGCTTCCACGGCGGCGTTCAGCGCCAGGATGTTCGTTTGAAAAGCAATGCCATCAATGACACTGATAATTTCAACAATCTTCTTCGAGGATTCGTTGATGGCCCCCATCGTGTCGATCACTTGACTGACAACCTTGCCCCCTTGAATCGCTACATCCGATGCAGATACGGCCAATTGGTTTGCCTGCCGCGCGTTGTCTGCATTTTGCTTGACGGTTGCCGTCAGCTCCTCCATGGCCGAAGCTGTTTCTTCAAGCGCGCTGGCTTGCTGTTCCGTCCTGCCGGAGAGGTCCATGTTACCTGTCGATATTTCCGCAGAAGCGGTCTCGATCATGTTGGTGCCGGCGCGTACCTGGCTGACGATGCCGGCAAGGTTATCGCGCATTGTTTTGATGGCAAACAAGAGGCTGGACTGATCGCCGGTCCTGGTTTTTACCTCGACGGTAAGTTCTCCGCTTGCAATTTTTTCAGCAATTGCCGCCGCATAAGCTGGTTCGCCGCCAAGCTGTTTCAGGAGACCTCGGGTGATGACGACTGCGACGCCGATGCACAGCACGAATACAATGCCTGCGAGAATCAAGATCAACTGCAGAGAGCGATCGGAGACCTGTTCCGCCGTATCGCGAGCCTTGTCGTTTTGCGCTTTGGCTGCCGATAAGACGGCGTCGATATCAAGCACGATCTGGCGACGCAGCGGACTGCACTCATTCACCAGAAAGTCGCTGTATTCATTCATTTTCCCCGCTTCGCGGTACATGCGCGGACGCTTTAGTTCTTCCGCCATCCGGAGCAAGCCGGCGTTCACTTTTTCGAACGCCTTGTCTCCATTGAAGACCGGCTGCAGTTTCTTCAGTGCGGCCAGATAAACGGCACGCTGTTCATCGACGATGGCGAGTTCCTTCTGCGCGTCTTTTTCATCTTTAAAGATAAAGGCGTTGCGTGCAGCGAGACCCGTCTGGTCCAGCGCCTCACGCGCTTCGTACAAAGGGTTCAGTTTTTCCTCTTGCATGGCATTGCCGTGACGCATCGCGCCCGAAATCGACGAGAGGCTTGAGAGCGAAACGATGACCAACACGCACATAAGCACCAATAACGTGCCGAAGCCCAGGATCAATTTGGTACCAATTTTTAGATTTCTGAGGTATGTCATCAAGTTCTCCTATTCGGCTCATACGAAATAGAACGGTTGGCATGCGGTAATTCAGATCCTCTTTCCAATGGGAATCCGTATCTCTACGATGCAGAACTGACAGCAGCATCGGTAGTGACAAAGTAACCAGAAACTACTCGGTATGTAATAGGGATTTACCTTATTTCCAGGCGACAAGAAATGCGAAGGTGGTGTGCAAGGGATGGGATGCCGACGACTTCGTTGAAAGCGTCATCGAGGTTCTGGAGAGCTTGCGTCTCCTTGATAAGACCACGTCAAAAGACCTGGACCATAAGTTCGCATCCGGCCGGATGGGGACAGCCGCCGATGCAAACCCTCTTGATTTTGGGACTGATCCATCAGCCGGGAACGCGGTCGCAACGATGGTACCCGAGCACTACCGAACGCCTGAGACTGATCAAGCCGTCCCGGATTGGGCCCATCGTCCTCGACCTTGTCAGCTAGTGGGGAAGCGCCACCCTGGTCGCGCCTTGTTGCAGCAGCACCTGCATTTCCCGCGACAAAATGGACGTCACCTCGGACTGGTCGCTCAGTGCGTCATTGATTCCGCCGACAATGGCCACTCGCTTACGCGCGCCGTCGATCACCTCTTCCATGGCTTTGTATGCCTGCTCCGCTCCGGAACGTCCAACGCCAGCCTGCAGCGCCGCCTTCTCTGCGTCCCGCAGGGCCTCTCTTGAAGACCGGCTGAGCGACTCGGCAATGTTGCCGATTTCCTTGCTGGACTGGCCGACCCGGCCGGCCAATCGCTTGACCTCGGCAGCAACCACCGCAAAGCCACGACCGCTGTCCCCTGCACGAGCAGCTTCAATGGCGGCATTGAGCGCCAGCAGATTTGTCTGGCTTGAAATGTCGTGAATGCCCTCGACGATATTTCCGATAGTCGCAGCCTGCTCCACGAGATTCCGGTAAGTCTGCAGAGAGGTATCGATATAGATGCCGATCGTCGTGACAGATTCCACCGCTTGCTGCACCGCCTTTACCGCCCGATCAACGCTAGCGCCCGACTCCTTCGCCACCGCTCCCGCGCGCGCCATGTCGGCAATCGTCCTTTCCAGCAAGGAGAGCAGGTCCTGAACACGAGCATGCAAGGCATGCATGCCATGCTCGCTGACGAGAAAAGCTAGCTGCTCCCGCGGATGGATGGCGGATGCGTCGATGACGCTGGAAGCGGCCGGCGGAATAACCGTGGTGACGCGATCGGCCCGCGCCGGGGCTGGCAACCGCGATTGCCGCCCCGTAGCAAACAGAATGCCCAGCACGGCCACAGGAAGTAATACGGCGGTCAATCGCGCCGCATCCGGCATGGTTTCGTCAAACAGATACCAACAGCAGGCAGCGATCACGCAAATCGCCGCAGCCAGGCATAAGCCCTTCAGACTTCTCGCGAACATTGCTGTCTCCTTGCATGACGGACATGGCCGTCGGCGATATGCAATTTCAATAAACCAATGCCCCGGCACCGATTCGGCCAACACCTTTCACCTGGAATATTGGCCATGCCAAACCGCCGATCAGAATCATGACGCGCCACCTTCACAGGCGGCTGGAAGCGGTGGGAGCCAGGGCTGATGCCGCCTCGCTTGCATCGCCGCGGGGACGGCGATACCACAGGATAAAGAAACCCATGGCCAGTGCAGCCACCAGGCCGGGCACGGCAAACACCAGAAAATTCATCTTCAGCGGAAGAGCCGCCGCCATCAGCCCGCCGCCCAGCAGTGGGCCGACGATGGCGCCCGTGCGGCCAATGCCGGAAGCCCAGCCCAGCCCCGTGGACCGGATCGCCAGTGGATAAAACTGCGCCGTATTGGCATACAGCAGGATCTGTGTGCCAATGGTGGTGGCGCCTGCGATGCCGATCAGCAGGTACAGCACAGGCGTCGGACTATTGAATCCCAGCAGCGCGATGGACACCGTTCCCAGCGCGAAGAAGCTCACCACAACCTTGGGCAGGTTGAAGCGGTCGCCCAGCCAGCCGCCGGCGATGGCGCCCACCACGCCGCCGAAATTCAGCATCAGCAGGAACGACAGGCTCGATCCAAGGCTGTAGCCGGCATTGGCCATCAGCTTGGGCAGCCAGGAACCCAGCGCGTACACCATCAGCAGGCAACAGAAGAAAGACAGCCAGATCATGAAAGTGCCCATGGCGCGCGCTTGCTTGAACAAGTCGAGCATAGGCACGCCAACGCTCTTGGCATCGACCTGGATCAGTTGTGCATCCGCGTCCAGCCGCACGCCAGGCGCGACCATCGCCAGCAACTCGCGCGTCTTGGCATGCTTCCCCTGACGCAGCAGAAAACCCACGGATTCGGGCAGCTTCCACAGGATGACGGGAAGTAGCACCAGCGGCACGGCGGCGGCGAAGAACATGGACTGCCAGCCGAAGCGCGGCAGCATGTAGATGCCCAAGCCCGCGCACAACACGCCGCCCAGCGAATAACCGCTGAACATGATGGCCACCAGGGTGGTGCGCAGGCGCTTGGGCGCGTACTCGTTCATCAGCGCCACGGCATTGGGCATCAGCCCGCCGCAGCCCAGGCCCGCGATGAAGCGGCAGATGCCGAACTCGGCAGGCGTCGCGGCAAAACCGCTCAAGAAGGTTGACAGGCTGAACAGCACGAAGCTGATGGCCACGCCCTTCTTGCGCCCCACGCGATCGGCCAGCGGGCCGAAGATGAAGGCCCCGAACATCATGCCGAACAGCGCATAGCTTCCCAGCGCGCCGGCCTGCACGGGCGTCAGGCTCCATTGCTTCATCAACACGGGCAGCACCGCGCCGTAGATGAACAGGTCATAGCCGTCGAAGATCAACAGCAATGCACACAGGCACATCACCATCCAGTGGAATTTCGTGAAGCGGGCGTTGTCGATGATCTGATTGATTTCAATTGTTTTCATATTGGTCTCCTCCGTTTTATTCGCTGTTTTATTCGTCGCTGGTCTGCAGCTCCGCGATGGCTTTGATTTCTACGATGTAGCCGGGTGCGCCGCCGAGCATGTGCGCACCGACCGCCGTCCACGCCGGCAAGGGGTGCGAACGGAAATAGCGGTTGCGTACCTGCATGAACAAGGGCAAATCACGCATATCGGTATGGAAGCTCGTCAGATCGACCACGTCCGCAAGCGATGCGCCGGCCGCCTCCAGCACCAGCCGGAGGTTGTCGAACGCTTGCACCATCTGCGCTTCGCGGCCTTCGACCAATTGCATCGACAGGTCGCGGCCGATCTGGCCGGACACGTAGACGGTATTGCCGACCTTCAGTGCGGGGGCATAGCCGATCTTTTCGTACACCGATTCCATTCCTGGCGGAATGATGGCTTTTCGAGCACACATGGAATTCCTGTTCACGGTTTGTCAGCAAAAAACGCTGCGATATTGTTCATGGCCGGCGGCTTCCGACTGACCGGGATAGTTGCGAGAACGCCCACACACGCTTCGCCTGCTGCTCAGCCGTTGTCCCCGCCGGCGACAGGCAGCACTACGCCTGTGATGTAGCCGGCCTCCTCCGAGGCGAGAAACAAAATGGGAGCCACTTGCTCGTCGAGGCTGCCGTAGCGCTTGAAGAAGCTGGAATCGGTGACTTGCTGCACGGCTTCGTTCATCCAGATTTTTTCCTGCTCGCTGTCGCCGGCGGCATTGCGCTGAATACGCCGGGGCGGCGCCTTGGTGCCGCCTGGCGCGCTCGCCACGACACGGATGTTGTGCTCCGCGTACTCCATGGCCAGCGCCGTCGTGAGCGCATTGACCCCGCCCTTGGCCGCCGAGTACGGCACACGGCGTATGCCGCGCGTGGCATTGGACGACACGTTGACGATCGTTCCGCCTCCGCGCGCCAACAGGTGCGGCAACACCGCGTGGCAGGCATACAGCGTCGGCATCAACGAACGGCGGATTTCCGCATCGATCTGCTCCGGTTCGAACTCGGCATACGGGCGCATGCGGATGGCGCCGCCGACACCGTTAATCAGAATATCGATGCCGCCGAACTTTTCCACCGCAAACGCCATCGCGGACCTGGCGCCTTCATAGGTTTCGAGATCGGCCACAAAGCCGGCCGCGTTTTCTCCCCCTCTCCCGCCCGGCGCCTCGGCCGCCACCTCCGCGACGAAATCTGCACGGTCGACAAACAATACCTTGCCGCCTTCAGCGGCAGCGCCCAGCGCAACGCCACGGCCTATGCCCTGGGCCGCGCCGGTCACGACCACGACCTTGCCGTCAAAGCGATTTTTCATGTGCGCTCCGCCTATGCAGTGACTTGATTGGCGGCAAACTTCTCGTAGTGGAAGCTCGCCGGAGTAATGCCTTCGGTCTTGAAGTACTTTTGCACCGCCTCCACCATGGGTGGCGGGCCGCACAGGTACACATCCACATTGCCTGCGTGCAGCGCCTGGGCGGGCATGTGTTGGGTGACATAACCCTGGCGCTCGTGGGCGGTCCCGGGGTCGGCCACGCAAGTGGTGAATGTAAAGCCGGGCACGCGCAGGGCATATTCCTGGAGGCGTTCCACCAGCACCAGGTCCTGGTCGCGCGTGACGCCATAGATCATGTGCACGGGATGGTTCGTGCCCTGGCGCGCCAGTTCCTCCAGCATCGAGAGGAAGGGCGCCAGGCCCGTGCCGCCGGCCAGGAACAGCAGCGGCCTGGTGACCGCGCGCAAGTAGAAGCTGCCCAGTGGGCCGGTCATCTCCAGCGTGGCGCCTGATGCCGCGCCGGCCAGCCAACCGCTCATCAAGCCGCCAGGCACATGCTTGATCAGAAACGTCATGCGGCGCGCTCCCGAGGCCGAGCTGAACGAGTAGGAGCGATGCTGTCCGCTGCCCGGCACGCCGATGTTGACGTACTGGCCCGGCAAAAAGGGCGGCGCGTCCCCGGCAACGTCGAGCGCCAGTTCATAGGCGGCATCGCCGAATGGCGCGACGGCCGCGACCGTGCCGCTGAACTGGGCAGTGCCGGTCTTGCAGGCCGTCGAAGGCACGGGCACGGCGATAACGCAGTCGGATCGGGGCACCATCTGGCAGGTCAGCACCAGTCCATCGGAGACTTCGTCACCGCTCAGGGCATCTTCGATGTAATCGTCCCCCATGTCGTAGGCGCCGCTTTCGGCGCGACATTTACAGGTCCCGCACACGCCATCGGAGCAATCCATGGGCAGGTTGATGCGGTTGCGGAACGCGGCGTCCAGCACTTTTTCGTTGGCGCCGCAATCCACGAAGCGGGTGACGCCATCCTCGAAATTCAAGGCAATGCGATAACTGTTCATCTTGTGTCTCCCTGCCGGTCAGATGTGATAAACATCGATGACCTGGCGGATGTAGTCGTTCTTCAGAACGATCTTTTTGCGGCCGATCAAAAAATCGCCTTCCACCTTGCGCAAGGTGGCAAAGACCGTCCCGAAGAAATGGTCGGTCAGCTTGTATCGATGGCAAAGCGTGTGGAAGTTGTATCGCACCTCGACCGCGTCGCCGCGCTCGGCCAGCACTTCCACATTGGTGATCATGTGGTTGGTGCGCGGCTCCGGCATGGAGGCGCTGGATCGTTCCGTCCTGATGCGGAAAATCCGATCTTCCAGTCCGTTGCGGTTGGCGTAGTAGATCAGCGAAATCTCGCTCTGCGGGTCTTCGGTGAGCTGGTCGTCATCGTCCCAGGCCGGCATCCAGTATTCGACGTCCGGTGCATACATCTCCAGCCACGGCTCCCATTCACGCTCATCCAGATGACGTGCCTCGCGGTAGAGAAAAGCGCAGATCGCGCCATGATCAACTGCGGTCGCTACGCTCATGGCAGCACTCCTTCGCGCTCTTGCCGTACGGCCTTGCGCATCTCCTGCGTCCAATAGTGGTGCTGGCACACGAACAATCCTTCATCTTCGCTGCGCTCGCCGCTGAGCAAGGGCTTC
Organism: Herbaspirillum sp. CF444; assembly: GCF_000282135.1. Taxonomy (GTDB): domain Bacteria; phylum Pseudomonadota; class Gammaproteobacteria; order Burkholderiales; family Burkholderiaceae_D; genus Herbaspirillum. Next base: position 75,767 of record NZ_AKJW01000070.1, on the reverse strand, counting down.
ATGCCCATCTTCCTGGCGTTTTCATCGGGGCCGTCGATCCACAGCGGCGCACCACGGCTGAGGTCGTTCCAGCGCACGGCAGAGCCCGCATAACCGGCCTGGCAGGCGCGGAATTCTTCCAGGTCGTCCGCCGTCCCCATGCCGGAGACGTTGAAGAAGTCCTCGTACTGGCGGATACGCGTCGTGCGATCCTCGGCACTTTCCCCCTTGGGGCCGAAGCAGAAAATGCTGATCTCGGTTTTGTCCACGCTGATGGGGCGCGCGACACGGATCTGCGTGCCGAACTGATCCATCAGGAACACGTTCGGGTACAGGCACAGGTTGCGGGTCTGGCCGACGATGACATCGGCGCGCTCCTGCCCTACACGTCGGGCAAGTTCTTCACGCTGGTTCCAGATCGGGCGCACTTCCGGGTTCAGCGTATTGGTCCACAGAAGGATGTGGCCATTTTCGAAACCGTACACGCCGGCCACGGCCTTGCTCCAATTGTTGGCATCGGTGGCTTTGGTGCCGCCCTCCTTGCGCCGGCCCATGGTGGCCGCGTAATTCCAGTGCACGGTGCTGACGTGGTAGCCATCGCAGCCGTTTTCCATCTGCATTTTCCAGTTGCCGTCGTAGAGATAGCTGGAGCTGCCGCGCAGCACCTCCAAGCCATTGGGCGCCTGGTCAACGATCTGGTCGATGATGACGCGCGTCTCGCCAAGGTATTCTTCCAGCGGCTGCACGTCGGCGTTGAGGCTGCCGAAAAGGAACCCCCGGTAGCTCTGAAAGCGCGCTACTTTGGTCAGGTCGTGCGAACCGTGCGTGTTGAAGGACACCGGGTATTCGGTGTTCTTCTCATCCTTGACCTTGAGCAGCTTGCCATTGTTGCTGAACGTCCAGCCGTGGAACGGACAGGTGAAGCTGCTCTTGTTGCCATGTTTGCGACGGCACAGCATGGCGCCCTTGTGTGCGCAGGCATTGACGACCGCGTGCAATTCCCCCGCCTTGTCGCGCGTGACCACGACGGGCTGGCGGCCGATCCAGGTGGTGTAGTAGTCGTTGTTGTCCGGAATCTGGCTCTCGTGCGCCAGATAGACCCAGTTCGATTCGAAGAGATGTTTCATCTCCAGCTCGAACAGATCCGGGTTGGTGAAGATGTCGCGGCGGCAGCGGAAAATACCGGCTTCCTTGTCGTCCTTCAAGGCGGTGTCCAGCAGCTTCTCGACCTCGTCGTACTTGTCAACAGTGGCAATCGTTCTCATGGTGAAATCTCTCCAGGGTGCAACCCGCCCCCGCAATGCGCTATCGCGGATTTCTTTCGGCGGGAGAAGGAATGGCCGGCTTGTCAGGCAGCCAGGCGCGGGCGGTCGACAATCTGGTTGTCAAGTCCATCCACCAGCGCGCTGAGCCTCATGTCGAAGACGATCTCGGCGAACGGGCCGTTCAAGCCCTCGGCGTTGATGCCGGCGTCGTCGCTGCGCTCCACCAGCGGCGGCACCAGCCCTTCTCGAGTGGCGTACGCGAAGTCGTCATACACCAGCGGATCGCCGTCGATGTTGATCTGCGTGGTCAGCTTGCGATGGCCGTCGGCCGTGACGAAGAAGTGGATGTGGGCCGGACGGTTGCCGTGACGGCCCAACGCGTTGAGCAGTGCTTGCGTCGGGCCGTCGGGTGGACAGCCGTAACCTACGGGCACGATACTCTGGAACTTGTAGCGGCCTTGCGCATCGGTGACGATGGTACGGCGCATGTTGAACGGCTTTTGCTCTCCTGTAGGATCGAAGTGCGAATAAAAGCCCTTGGTATTGGCATGCCAGACCTCGACCTTGGCCCCCGCCAGAGGCCTGCCGTCCGCGCCATGGACTGTGCCGTGCATGATCAGGGTCTGGCCCGCCTTGTCGCTGCCATCGTCCAGGCGTGCAAAGCCTTGCTCCACCGGAGCACCTTCCACGTACAACGGGCCTTCGATGGTGCGTGGGGTCGCGTTCTTCACACCCCGCGCCGCATCCTCGGCATCCATGCGCATGTCCAGAAAGCGGTCCAGTCCCAAGCCTGGCGAGAGCAGACCCGCCTCGCTACTGGCACCGAGCCGATTCACATAGGCCACGCCGGCCCAGTATTCATCGGAAGTGATGTTCAGATCCTCGATCGTCTTGAACAAATCGGACAGGATGCGGTGAACGATCTGCTTGGTGCGCGGACTGCCGCCGCCCTGGTCCAGGCCGCTGGCCAGACGCAGGAAATCCTGTACTTCGGTGCTGTTGAAAATATTAACGGACATGCTTGTCTCCTTTGGAATTATTAGGAAGGAAAAACGATGGGTCAGCTTGCGACCTCGACAGTTCGGGCCACCATGACGGTCGCACCCTGTTTTTTGTCGCGACGGAAGAACTGGACGCGGTCTTCGTCCAGCGCAATACCCAATCCCGGCGCCGCAGGCAAGACGAGGTGGAAATTTCGATATTGCAGCGGCTGGACCAGAATTTCCTCGGTCAGCAACAATGGGCCGAACAGCTCGGTGCCCCATTGCAAATCACGGAAGGTCGAAAATGCATGGGCCGAAGCAATCGTGCCTATCGCCCCTTCCAGCATGGTTCCGCCATAGAGCTCGATGCCGGCCGCGTCGGCGATCGCCGCCACCTGCTGCGCGGCCCGCAGTCCCCCGGACTGCTCGGTCTTGATCGCGAACACATCGACACCCGCCACACGGGCCAGCGCAAAGGCCGAGGACGGACCGGTCAGCGATTCGTCGGCCATCACCGCAATCGCAAAGCGGCCCTTCAGGCGCGCCAGCGCATCGACCGACGCCACGGGCTGCTCGACCAGTTCGCAGCCCGCATCGACCAGGCCGGCCAAACCGCGCTGCGCTTCCAGCTCGCTCCAGGCCATGTTCACATCGACCCGTACAGCACCGCGATCGCCCAGCGCTTTCTTGATGGCCGCGACATGGGCCACGTCGGCGGCCACGGCGCGGCGGCCGATCTTGAGCTTGAAAATGTTGTGGCGGCGCTGGGCCAGCATGCGCTCGGCCTCGTCGATGTCCCTGGCGGTGTCGCCCGAAGCCAGCGTCCACGCCACCGGCAGGCTGTCGCGCACGCGCCCGCCCAGCAGTTGGGACACGGGCAGGCCCGTGCGCTGGCCCAATGCATCGAACAGCGCCGTTTCCACCGCGCACTTGGCGAAACGATTGTCGTGAATGGCCTTGTTGAGCCGGGCCATGATGACCGGCACGTGGCTGGCGTCCGCGCCGAGCAGCAGCGGCGTGAAATAGGCGTCGATGGCCAGCTTCATGCCTTCGGGCGATTCCGCGCCATAGGCCAGCCCGCCGATAGTCGTCCCCTCGCCCATGCCCACGGTGCCGTCTGAACAGTACAGGCGCAAGAGCATCAGCGTCTGGCCATTCATCGTCGCCATGGACAATTGATGGGGACGAATCGTTGGTAAATCGACCAGGAAAGTCTCCACTCGCTCGATGACCGCCGATGCCGCAGAAGATTGAAAGTGTTGTGTGTGTTCCATGGACATGATTGAACAACACGAACCCACACTCCATCCAACACCAAATTAATCTAGTTTCATACCTTATAAATATAGTTTATGATTAAAGCCATAAAAATCAATGAATTACAGATCATAAATTCAGTCAAGATATGATTTCCCGCCATGGATATCCGCCAACTCAAATACTTCGTCGCCGTCGCCAACACGCGTAACTTCACGCGCGCGTCCGAGCAACTTCATATCGCCCAACCACCACTGAGCCGCCAGATCCAGTTGCTCGAAGAAGAGCTGGGTGTACAGCTCATCCTGCGCAACAGTCGACCTTTGCGGCTGACCGAGGCCGGGCGTGTATTCTACGAACAGGCGCTGCAGATCATCAACCGCCTCGACCAGCTTAAAACCGCCACCCAGCAGATCGGCCTGAACCAACGGCAAACCTTGTCCATCGGCTTTGTCGCCTCTACCTTGTATGGCGGCCTGCCCATGCTGGTGCGCAAGCTGCGCCAACACTACCCCGACGTGGACATACAGCTCGTGGAACTGACCTCGATGCAGCAATTCGCCGCGCTGAAATCGGGCCGCATCGACGTGGGCTTCGGACGCATCCGCAGCAACGATGCCACGGTGGAGCGCACGGTGCTGCGCGAGGAGAAACTGGTGCTCGCCATTCCACCCGGCACGCCGCTGGCCGCCGACGACAAGCGCATCGGTTTGAAGGCGCTTCATGGGCAGAAGCTCATCGTCTTCCCCAAGGAACCGCGTCCGAGCTTTGCCGACCACATCCTGAGCCTTCTCAACGACCAGGCCATACGCCCATCCGAGGTGCATGAGGTGCGCGAAATCCATACTGCCCTGGGCCTGGTCGCCGCCGAGTCCGGGCTCTGCCTGATACCGGCCTCCGCGCGCCTGCGCAACGACTTGCACTACCGCCTGATCGACGACCCGGGCGCCACTTCGCCCATCATCCTGACACATCGGATCAACGACAACGCCTGGTACATCGCCGCCATCAAGCAACTCGTCGCAGATATGTATGCAGAACATCCGCCATGGTTGGACGTCGACAATAATTTCTTTCCCGCTTCAAACTTGTCTGCCAAAGCAAGCCTCATCCCACGCACTATCTTGTAAGAAGCTCGCATCGCGGGACGCGCAATGTCATCAGCTTGTTGATGTGCATCCGAAACTGCCCCCTACTTTGGGAACGCCCCCCTCGGGCCGAACCAAGACCACGGGGTGCAGTGATGCGCTTGTCGAGCCTTCTTAAAAATCCTGAAAGCACATGACCACAAGCACTCTTGCTAGCCGGCCCTCTGTCCGCTATAGTGCGCATGTCGAAAAAGGCAGACTTGGTGTGGTCCAGCCCAGGTCCTTCCGGTAACGGAAGCTCTGTCCATGCTCTGCCCGTGCATGAGTCCCACGACGAACATTTACGCCGCTGCGGCGTTTTCCTGTTCGTCGGTGCGGTTCTCAAGATAAGGAACCGTCCTGGTCGAACGACCATTGAGGAGTTTTCATGCACGATTCAATCATCTCTGACGTTGTTATTGTCGGCGCCGGGCCGGTCGGCTTGTTTCTGGCTTGCGAGTTGCGCCTCGCCGATCTGTCGGTGCTGGTGCTGGAGCAGGCGCCCGATCCAGACTCGCCGTTAAAATGCCTCCCCTTCGGGATGCGCGGTCTCTCTTCTCCCACCATCGAAGCTTTTTACCGGCGCGGTCTGCTGGACGCTGTCGTCGCAAAAAAAACTGAGCAAAATCCTGCAGCCGCGAGCGCACATTGGATGCAACAGGCGCGCAAGGCGGGCGGACATTTCGCGGGTATTCAATTCTATAAGGATAGGCTCGACAACACAAAATGGCCTTATCGCCTGGATGGGCCGTGCCAAACCAACATGGTCAGCGACATGGCGCATCTCGAATCGCTGCTGGCCGCGCGCGCCATCGCGCTCGGGGCGGAGATCAGACGTGACGCCGAGGTAAAAGGCTTTTCTCAATCGGACGATGAGGTGATCATCCGTACTCGCAGCCACACCTTCCGCGCCGGTTGGCTGGTCGGCTGCGATGGGGGGCGCAGCACCGTGCGCAAGGCCGGGGACTTCGGCTTCACCGGCACCGAGCCCCAATTCACCGGCTATTCGGCGCAAATCGAATTGGCCGATCCAGATCAGCTCGCTCCGGGCCGCCACTACACCAGTACCGGCATGTATACCTACCAACAGTCCGGCACCCTTGCGATGGTCGATTTTGACGGCGGCACATTTCACCGCACGCAGCCGATCACGCTGGACCACATACAAGCGGTATTGAGACAGGTATCCGGCATTGCAGTGACCGTGACAGCGCTCAAACTCGCCGCTACCTGGACCGACCGCGCATTTCAGGCACAGGTTTACCGCAAGAAGCGTGTATTGCTTGCCGGGGACGCAGCGCATATCCATTCGCCATTGGGAGGACAAGGTCTCAACCTCGGAATCGGCGATGCCATGAATCTGGGCTGGAAGCTTGCCGCGACGATCCGCGGCAACGCGCCGCGCGACCTGCTAGACAGTTACTACGCTGAGCGGCATCCCGTCGGTGCACAAATACTCGACTGGTCACGCGCTCAGGTTGAGCTCATGCGGCCAAGTCCAAGTTCGCGCGCGCTTGCGGCCATCATGCGCGATCTGATCGAGACGCCAGACGGCGCGACCTATTTTGCCGACAGAATCTGGGGCTTGTCGCTGCGCTACGACCTGGGTGAAAATCATCCACTGGTTGGTCGCAGCGCTCCAGACTTTGAAATGGCTGACGGCACCAGACTGGGCGAGCATTTACGACACGGCAAAGGCGTCTTGCTGGACTTTTCCACCGACGCGGCTCTACAAGCTTTGGTACGCAGATGGGACAAGCGCATCGTTTATGTCGGTAGTGACGCCCGGGACAAGCTCGGCCTGACCAGCGTACTGGTGCGCCCGGACGGAATCGTTGCCTGGATCGGCGAAGGCCCGCTGGACGAAGAAAAGCTTTCCCACGCCGCTACGCGATGGTTTGGCGACGCTGGAGCGCCTATAAAACCGAAAGATGGTTCGTAGAAATAGAGGAGAATGCCTGCAATCGGCCAATTCCTGCTGATCGGCAATGCGGCTTATCTGGTATTGCTTTCGCAACATGTCGTGTTACGGTAGTTACATTGATTAACGGAAACGGTTTGTCCGCAGGGTGTCGAGCTTCACTTTTTCATCGTCCGGTCCGACATCAATTCAAATGGAGGGAATCAAAATGACGCGAGTGAGAGTTGAAAGCTTCACGATCTCCATAGACGGATATGGAGCGGGGCCGAATCAGGATATCAATAATCCGCTCGGCGTTGGCGGGAATGGCTTGCACCAGTGGTTCATCCCGACACGGACCTTCCAGCAGATCCACGGTGCCGGAGATGGCACGACCGGTGTCGACAACGATTTTGCCGCGCGAGGATTCAGGAACGTCGGAGCGTGGATTCTGGGAAGGAACATGTTCGGACCGGTTCGGGGCCCCTGGCCGGATATGGACTGGAAAGGCTGGTGGGGAGACAACCCGCCGTATCACGTTCCAGTCTTCGTATTGACCCATCACGCGCGTCCATCGATCGAGATGGAGGGCGGCACGACGTTTCACTTCGTCACGGGCGGTATTCACGAAGCGCTAAGCCGGGCCCGCGAAGCCGCGAACGGGATGGACGTGCGCATTGGAGGAGGCGTCGAGGTGATTCGACAGTATCTTCAAGAGGCTCTGATTGATGAACTCCATATTGCGATCTCGCCGATCCTGCTGGGCCAAGGCGAGCGCTTGTTCGAGGGAGCGAATCTGCGGGCCGCAGGATATGAATGCGTCGAGTTCGTGGGATCGGAGAAGGCAACCCATGTCGTGCTCCGGCGCCGCGAGGCAAAGGACTCGTGACAAATTAATCAACTACGGGCCTTCGACGATTGATTTCATGGCATGAGGCAGAAATACTGCACGCTGCCGCCAAAAGTGGACATCCACCCCACGTCAAGGTTGCCGTTCGAAATCCATGGTTTCGATATCGTCATCTGAAGCAATTGGTATCCCGAATGCCTGGAGCCCAAGGTAGCCTGCAACACCTGCCGTCAGCGACACAAGGAGGAATTCTTTGCCGTCATGGGAAGGTCAAATCCAAACCGAGCATCCTGGCAAGGACGAAGGTGACGAGCCCCAGGCCCAGGAGCGATAGCACGAAGACTGCGGCCACCTGGCTGCCCGCGCGCAGCACAGCGCGATTCTCCTGCTCCTTCTTCCCTTGATCGTAATGCCACTTGACGGCGAAGAACATTCCCGTGCCGAGCACGAAAACCTTGAACGTAACGAAGACTATAGGGATCCAATCCACCATTTTGAGTATTTCCAGGCTGTTATTACTTGACACTATCTAGACACTATCTATCGTGAGGAGCACTACCTCAAAACGCTGCATGACATCTCCATCAAAGTCGGCTTATTCTAGGTTAAGCAAACCGCGATCGACATTGGACATAAAGCCCTAGGACATAATGTCCTTACTGACTTATTCGATCTTCTACCTCGCGAACTTGAGGTACCAGGCCCAATCCGAGAACCTTGCCGCAAGATTGAGGTCTGCCGCAGCGGCTATCAGGCAGCCGACGTCGTACCTAAAGAAGCTCCATCTGGAGCTGCGAGCATGAGGTTATGAGGGACCGAGTCGCCACCTTCGCCAGACGCTGGAAGGTGGATCAAATGGAAAGGGGCAATTCAGCGGGCAAATCAAGACTTTATCTCGAACGAGATCATTGAAGCCCTCTTTCCAAGCAGTCTCGTTAACTCTGCATTCAGTAATCCGCTACTTGCTCAAAAATGATAAAGCATGCCCAGTGACAGATTGTAGAGGTTGATCTTGTTGCCGTAAGCGTAGGTCGCTTGCGTCGCATCTTTAAATTGGGCGACCGCGTTGAGGGTCTTCAGGGTGGTGTATTTGTATTCCAGACGGAATGACAGTTTGTCGAATTTCTTTTCCGCACCGAAGCCGATGACGGAGCCGTACATATAGCCCGACGTGCTGTCCGAATGATAGGGCGCTCCTGTGGCAACCTGGCAAATCGGGTCAGGCGCAGCAAGCTGACAGGTCACGGAGCTATTGACGTTTTGCCGGGTGAGACCGCCCAGGGCGTACACCAACAGGTCCGGTTGCGGCAGCCACCCGAGTCGCGCCAGCACGCTGACGCTGTTACCCAGAGACAGCGTCGAGCTATCGGTTGCCGGGCCGGGAGTGGCTTGACAAGTGATCTTGCATCCGGGGATTCCGCTCATCGTGATCGTGTTTTTTCCAAATTTGCCCTGGCTCTCCAAGCCAAACAAATAGGAACCTGCGACATAGTTGACGCCTACGACGCCATTGAAGACCGAGTAATTGCTATCGATGACCGTGGTGGCGGAGGAGTCCAATGTCGTCGGTGTTGCATTGTTCGTCAAGGACTGTGCTTTCCACGTCGATCGCATTTTTTGATCGCCAAATGCCGCACCACCGTATATTCCCGAGGAAAACCCCGGACTTTGCGCGAATGCCAGATGTGAACAAAGTAATGCAAACAGGAAGAAAGATTGACGTTTCATAGATAATCTCTTGTGTAGGTTATATGCGCCCTGCTTCTGCTGCTCATGACACTGGCACAGCATCGGCTGTTGAAATTATTCGCAGAGTTCTATCTCATCCTCATTTGATCTTTCTGCTGCGACGGGGATCATGGAGGGTGCCTCCATCACTGCTGCCGGCCGGATCGACAGTTGCCTTTGCTGATTTCCTGACTATCTTGTTCGTCTTTTTGCTTGTTGATGCGGGCCACGTTTCCCTCGTCCGGGTTATTTGATTCATTTTTCGCCGTAATAGTAATGGAGATTTTTTTACACTATTGACCGCCAATCTCATTTTTCTGATTTTTTTTGCGCAAAAGAGACAGTTATTGTGCGGGTATTTTTCAAGATGCAAATAAATACCGTACCGCATTTGGTGTTGCTGCCGCTTGATGAACTTGGGCCGCAACCGGCCACGCCATCTCATGTCAGAGCAAGCTCTCCATACCAATAGGCCGCAGTGACACCGCCATCCATAAGAAAGTCGCTGCCGGTGATAAATGCACCATCCGGCCCCATGAGCAACGCGCCGACATTCCCTACTTCATCGGGAGTTCCTGCCCGCCCGGCAGGAGACAGTTCCAGCATGCGGCGATAACCGGCGCCGCGCGGACCGGACAGCTCATCCTTGGCAAGCGGCGTGATGATGATGCCGGGACTGATCGTGTTGATGCGCGCTCCTCGTTTTCCCCAGCGCACGGCCTCAGCCATGACGCGCAGCGCGTTGCCCCGCTTGGAAAGCTGATAAGCGTTGAGCGGATCCGTCACCCGATCCGATTGCAGCATCGGCAGCGCGAGCAACTCACTGGCCGGCGTGGTCGCGAGAGCCTTGTTTTGTTCCGGCGACAATGCCGGAAGTCGATGCCCCGATTGCGATGCGATCACCACACCTGCACCGCCACGGGCAATGATGCCGCCGAACTCTTCCAGCACCAGCGCGGTTCCGTACAGGTCAATCTTCAGGATGATGTCAGGCGGCGCCTGCGAGGGAGAAACGCCTGCAGCGTGAATCAAACCGGTGACAGCGCCAAAAGACGTGGCGGTTTCGACCAACGCATGCACTGAATCGCGCGACGTGATATCGACGACGGCAACGCTCACCTCAAATCCGGCTTCGCTGAGCGTCTTTGCCGCAGCCTTGGCATTGTCCTCGCGCAAGTCGGCGAGAACGACGTGCTTTCCTGCACTGACCCGGCGTGCGATTGCCTGACCGATCGATCCCGATCCGATAACGACAATAACTTCTTTCATGGCATTTCCTTTTCTGTCTGGCTATTCAGTCTTTCACCACCGGACCCGCGAGGTACTGTTCATCGGTGACCGGCTCCATCCATTCGACGTTTTTGCCATCCTGCATTTCGGTGATGGCGACATGCGTCATGGAAGTGGTATCGGTGGCGCCATGCCAATGACGCTTCCGGCAAGGACACCAGAGCACATCGCCGGCACGGATTTCCGTACGCGGACCGCCTTCACACTGTGTCCAGCCAACGCCGTTGGTGACAATCAATGTTTGGCCAAGCGGATGGGTATGCCACACAGTACGCGCGCCGGGTTCGAACGTCACGATGGCACCGCCGCTGCGTCCTGGTTCTTCGGCCTGGAAAAAACTGTCGATGCGAACTGCGCCGGTGAAAAACCGGGCCGGACCATTGGTGGATGGCTTGGAACCATTGCGTGTAATTTTCATCATGAATCTTTCAAATCGGAATTTTGTTGACGAAGGGCCAAGCAAGATGATGCAAGTGACGATTCCTTGAGTGACTAGGACAAGCCGCATGCATTTACACCAGCGACGGACGTCAGACGTCGAGGTGCCGTTCCCGCATCCATTTGACAATTTTGGGATCACGGTGAGAGAAGAAGCTGCTCTCTCCAGTTTCCAGCGTGGCGATCTGCGCCATTTCATCGGCGTCCAGCGTGAAATCAAACACATTCAGATTTTCGGCCATGCGTTCGCGACGCACCGATTTGGCCAGCGCCACGACATCGCGCTGGATTAACCAGCGCAAGACGACCTGCCCGACGGACTTGCCGTACTTTGCTCCAATGCCGGCGAGCAAGGCATGTTGAAACAGCCCGTTCCGGCCTTCGGCGAACGGCGCCCAGGCTTCGGCCTGGACATCGTTATCGTGCATGAACGACACGGCCTCGGCTTGCTGGTGAAAGGGATTTACTTCGACCTGATTGACTGCGGGGCGTATCTGGTTGAATGCACTGATATCCATCAGTCGGTCTGAATGAAAATTGCTGACGCCAATAGAGCGTAACTTTCCTTCACGATGCGCGTCTTCCATCGCGCGCCAGGAACCGTGAACGTCGCCAAAGGGCTGGTGGATCAGGTACAAGTCCAGATAATCCAATTGCAGTTTGCGCAGGGATTTCTCGATGGCTTTCTTCGTCCCCTCGTAGCCCGCGTCCTGCACCCAGAGTTTGGTCGTGACAAAAAGCTCTTCACGCGCAATGCCACTGTGCTTGATGCCCTGGCCGACCGCTTCTTCGTTGAGGTACGACGCTGCCGTGTCGATGAGCCGATAACCGGTCTCGATAGCGTCGATCACGCAACGTTCGCATTGCTGTGCGTCCGGGATCTGGAAGACGCCGAATCCGAGGATGGGCATCTTGTGCCCAGTGTTTAAAGTGATGTATTGCATGTTCGGTTTCTTTCCCTTGGGCAAGGACGACAAGCGCAGACAGCCTGTCGGCCCCTATGGTTTTCAATGACAGCTACACTGTAGTCAATACAGAGTCATTTGATTAGTAGCTATAATCGGGATAAACCTATAAGCAGTACTTATTAAATGGCGCGCGAAAATTTAAATGATTTGCTGGCGTTCATCGCGGTTGCGCGGGAAGGCAGTTTTACCAAAGCTGCCGCGCAACTCGGCGTATCGCAATCGGCGCTGAGCCAGACGGTAAAAGAGCTGGAAGCCCGGCTGGGCATTCGCCTGTTGACCCGCACCACGCGAAGCGTTGCCCCTACCGAGGCCGGCGAGCGCATGATGCTGACCATCGCTCCACGTTTGGAAGAAGTCGAGAATGAACTGGCAGCGCTCAGCGAACTGCGCGACAAACCATCGGGAACATTGCGGCTCACTGCCTCGGAGCATGCCTCCAATGCCATTCTCATGCCGAAACTGGCGAAATTGCTGCCGGACTATCCCGACATCAAAGTGGAAATCAATTCGGAAAACCGGCTGGTTGATATCGTGGAGCAACGCTACGATGCGGGGGTCCGGCTGGGTGAGCAAGTTGCCAAAGACATGATTGCGGTGCGCATCGGACCTGACGTGCGCATGGCGATTGTCGGATCACCTTTATACTTCGACAAACGACCACCGCCCAGGACGCCCCAGGAGTTGACGGAACATCTGTGCATCAATCTGCGTTTGCCGACCTTGGGCGGCTTGTATGCCTGGGAACTGAAAAAAGGCAAGCGTGAACTGAACGTAAGGGTGGACGGCCAGCTCGTGGTGAATGGCGTTTCTCAATTGGTGAGCGCCGCACTGGCCGGACTGGGTCTGGCATTCACATTGGAAGATGTGGTCAGTGACGCCATCGCGAAAGGAGACCTAGTGCCAGTGCTCGAAGATTGGTGGCCGACATTTACGGGGTATCACCTGTATTACCCCAGTCGTCGCCAACCATCACCCGCATTCACATTGCTGGCGAATGCATTGCGATATGACGGTCGATAAATGCCCGGCTTATATTTTGAATATCGAATGTCTGCAATCGGCCAGAAGCGGAAGTTCAAACATCAAGGTCCACCGAAAAATATAAATCAAAAGATCTCCTCAATTCTCTTAAGTGAATCTTCTAACGCTTGCCAACGTTCGTAATCTTTGAGGGCCCATGGCAAGAGAAAGCCCGTTAAATGAAGCAATCGTTTCGCTCGCACATGGAGATCCTGCTACTAGCCGCTCCCATTGCAGGTCTTCAGCTTGCTCAGATCGCCCTCACAAGCATCGATCTCATGATGATGGGCCTACTCAGTGTGAAGGCTGTTGCAGCGGGAGGGCTGGCTATCCTACTTTTCAACCAGTTGCGTACCATGTGCATAGGCATGGTGACCGGAGTAGGCAATCTTGTCGCGAGCGCGGTCGGTCATGGTGAACGACGTACCGGGACTAGTGAACTAGATAGCCAGGCACGGCATGAGATAGCAGACTTGTTGCGGGCAGCAATGTTGATTGCGACACTTGGCGCTGTCATTGGGGGAGTGCTGCTTTTTACCATCGCTTTCTTCCTTCCCTGGTTTGGGCAGGACCCAGCGATAGTCGACCTTGCCCGTCCCGTGATGTTTGCGCTCGCCCCGGGCCTATTCCCCATGCTGTGGCTCAACGTATTACGTCAATTTGCGGTCGGGCTAAGGCGCGCAGGATCACTGCTGAGTGTCGCCATGATTTCAATTGGTATCAATGCACTGCTCAATGCCATGTTTATCTATGGGTGGGCAGGTATGCCGCGGCTAGGACTGACGGGCATTGGCTTGTCTACTACACTTGTCCAGTTCTGGACATTCTTGACGTATCTGCGTACGGTCCGGCGCGATCCGCAAATGAGCGTACTTCTTGTACTCGACGGCTGGCGAGCGCAGTCGGCGACTGTCGGCCGCATCGCCCGAATGGGGGCGCCCATTGCCCTTACTTACGGCTCGGAGGCGGCGCTTACCTCTGTGGCGTCCTTATTGATGGGCACGTTTGGGCCTGTGGCATTGGCAGCTTCGAACGTTGTCAATCAACTTGCCTACATAGCCTATCAGTTTAATATTGGACTTTCGCACGGTGCATCGATTTTGGTCAGCAGGATGCTAGCTCATCGTCGTTATGATGAAATCAGTGGAGTCGCCCGTCGAACTCTCACGATTAGTTTTTCAACCATGTCTCTGATTGGACTTCTTTACGTGACTATGCCGAAGATAGTCCTGTCTCCTTTTCTCGGCGCACAGCATGATCCGGCTGTTTTTGCGGAAGCGACAGTACTGCTATGGTTTGCTATTGCCCATCAGTTTTTCAAGGGAACGCAAAATATCTTCATCGGTCTTTTACGCGGACTTGGTAATACGAAGGGCGGACTAAAAAATACATTTATCGGTTACTGGGTCGTCGGTATTCCAGCCATGATTCTATGCAGTTATGGTTTTGGATTGCGCGGCAACGGAATCTGGTTCGGTTTGTGCCTTAGCTTTGCAGCAACGAGTGTGCTTTTGTTGAGGCGCTTCAAAGTTGATTTATTAGCCGTGAATCCAGGCGTATAGTTCTTGACTTCTTTTGAACACCTACAATTGAAAGCAAGGCTTCTACGATAAGAGACCGGCCAGCAGCGGTCATTCGTTAGAGCAATTTTTCTTACAGCCGTTTATATGAAATCATCTTTTCCTTCAGAAAAGGATGCTGCCATCCGCGATGCACATATTCGCGGACTTACGATTGTTGACACGATAAAAATGATTAGAGAACGCTATCAAATGAGTTTGGGAGAAGCAAAAGACCTAGTTTCAAATCACTGTATCTGGCAAGACGTGGTGCAAGCTTCTGATTCACTCAAAGATGACATTGAAAAACTTATCTGAGAATGAAAGGCTTCTTCCGGCCAGAAACTAACAATGCGACGAAACTTTTATTCGTACAACCATGAAAATCATATTCATATTTTTAATTTTTTCGCTGGCCACAGCATCTGCACAGGCGGGATTAGATATCTCCGCTTATGAAAATCTAACAATCGTTAAGTCTCCCGTACTAACTTCTGATGGTATTCCCGTTGCGCAGAATCAAATAATATTATTTCCGAGCGACTTTCCAGAGCGTTTTCAAGGATTGGAAGATGGCAAAGTTTATGCATTTAAATCACATTTCGAATTTCGGGCAGGTACTTACTCAGGGTACAACCATTGGCGCAATGAATTGGCAAAACTGGCAGGCTACAGGCAGAGCTCTTATATATTTAACGGGAAAACAGAACTTCGCTACGATACGACCGTATGGAAGCTAAAGAAGGGACCATTTTGGGAACTCATCAATTTTTCTGATGCTGAGGGAGTAATTGGTCCTGTTGTCTGTAAGAAAATTTACAAAGACTTCGCCCTCTACGCCAATCAAGCAAGGCAACATGCGGAAGATGATTTTCGAGAATCGTATGAAAACTGGCAAAAAGCTTTTTCTATGTGTGCGGACAATGGGGCTATTGTTTTCCATTGACGAACATATTTCAGAAATTCCATACGAAACGGGCGAAGTTAGATTTCGGTACTCTCGATATCTTTTACTGATGGCTCAAAGTGGCTGAGGCATCGATTTTTCGTGCTTACTATCAGACCGGCGAGCTATAGACCATGTCCGCAACCGGCCAGAAACGGTCGTTTACGCGCACCTAACTTAATAGAAGGTAAATATGGGCGTACCTACATCCAAAGAAGAACTTATTGAGTTATTTTCAGAAGTTGGGGCAGACTCCCCAGAGTCCTGGGCTAAATCTCAAATTGAAGAAGGCATTCCACAATTTTTGAGATTTCTATTTCTGAAAAATGCATGGGACAGTATTCCACTGGAAGGCGATAGCCGTTGGATTGAACACGCAATTTCGCACAGTCGAAAAATACCGTTAGCGCCTTATTCCGGTCTCGGCGAAATACTGTCGGCATGCCGGGAGAAAGGCGTGACAGATAACGATTTGACTCACATGGCCCGCTGCTTACAAGCTCAGATGCTTTTCACAATTAGTTATCTGTTAGAAGGACCGACCAGTTATCCGAATTCCATCGAAAATATCTCATGGGGGCTTTTTGAAACGGATAAAGACGGACGTCCGTTCGGGAAACAAATTTCGGGACTGCATGAATCCGTTCTTGAACTCGATCCTACCGGACGAGAAATGCGTCCGCTCGGCAATCCTTGACAGTTGTCCGCAACCGGCCATTAACGGACATTAGTAAGAAACAAAAAGCCCGCTCGATGCGGGCTTTTCTATCGGGGGATTCGAATTAACGCTATGTCCGGTAACTGCATGGCCCCCCTGGAAATGCTGAAAAAAAGCTGTAATTTGACTCAAGCGACAGCGGATTGTGAGCCAAAGAGCATGCGCGGCAAGCCACAAAGACAGGCCAGGCAAGGATCACTGATTGCGCATATTCACTTATCGTCGAGGTGCCATTCGAAATCCCAACGGTACCCGCGCTGCGATGGACGCTCATGCGTCCAAAGATCGCGTTCAAGTAGATGGGTAAGAACCGTCCCTGTGAAATGCAAAATTTTCTTATCATCATTTCCACTACATGATGAGACAACGACATCTTTCTTACTATACATTCGCAGCGCCTTCCTCAATATTTCTTCTGATGGTACCGGCCGGATAATTGGTACATCCCGGGTAGTTTTGGACACCACAACGTAGCTCATGACTACTCCTATTAAGAAGCGGCCCGGAGAGGCCGCCCGAACGATTCTAGTTTTCGAGATTGTTTTGCAAGCGTGGCACACAATTCCACGACTACTTGACCGGCCGTCTCACCTTTTTAATTTTCTTGTGCAGATGCGTTAGGCGCGTCTCTTGGGTACGTCAAAATCGACGCCCATCCGACCTGCAAGAGAAACGCCCGCGTATTGCGGGCGTTTTGCCGTCTGGAGCGCCTGATTACAAGTCGGACGTAGAAATCATAAAAATCAATAGCTCAGGTCATTTTCTGCTTCGCAATAAGGATTTATAGCCCGCCGCAAAGGCTTATTACATGAGGCTCAATTGCGAATTGCGAAGCGGAATTTTCCAGTTCTTAATGCGAATACGGGGCTGTTCCTGATAAAGTTGCGCGACAAACTTAGGGCCGAGGTCCGCAACCGGCCAGTAGCAGCCGTTGAACAATTTAGGCTCGCGAAAAATATGCCATTGCTGACTATCGATAATGGTGCATTTTCGCTAGTTGACCACGAATAGCGCGGATTGCAGTTTGGTATTATTTGACATCTGCAGTCGGCCAAAAACAGACCTCTCATTTAGGAAACAACACCATAGGAGCATGAACGAGAGAAGTGAGCCTGGAGAACATCACTACGTCTACATTCTACGATAGACGATTTTCTCAATGAGAGACCTGTGTCACAGATAAGAAACGCCGCACTCTAGCACTGAGGTCGTTGGCGGCGCCGAAGAAATGTTCTTTGCTGCAGTCTTCGACGATTCTCCCCTCCTCCATAAAAATAATCCGATCGGCGACTTGCCGGGCGAAACCCATTTCGTGGGTCACGACCAACATCGTCATGCCCGCTGCGGCCAGTTCCGCCATCACATCCAACACCTCCTTCACCATCTCGGGATCAAGGGCAGAAGTTGGCTCGTCGAACAACATGATGTCGGGGTTCATGGTCAGCGCTCTTGCAATGGCAACGCGCTGCTGCTGTCCACCGGATAGTTGATGCGGATATTTGGCTGCGTGAGCCGTCAGACCTACACGTGCCAGCATTGCTCTACTACGTTCCGAAGCTTCTTCATATGAACGTCGCAGTACCTTTCGTTGAGCAAGATTGAGATTTTCCAACACACTAAGGTGACCAAACAATTCGAAGTTCTGAAATACCATCCCGACGCGTCGTCGATGCGCCGCGCTGCGCAGCATATTTGAGCTGACGGCGATTCCCTGTATCGAGATACGCCCTTGATCGAACGGTTCCAGACCGTTGATCGTTTTGATGAACGTCGATTTTCCCGAACCGGACGGCCCGCAAATGACCACAACGTCGCTCCTGTCGATGCGCACTGAACAATCGCTGAGAACCTTGAAGTCGCCATACCATTTCGACAGATTGTCTATTGCGAGCATGAATTTTCCTTGTAGTTAAATGCGTGTGGTCTTTTTGCGAAACATCCGGGCTGCGCTTTCGGCTATCGCCACACTGATCACGAGATAGATCGTCGCGACGAACAGATACGGTTCGATCAGGCTGCCGTCGCGCTCACCGATCTTGGCGGCAGCGCCCATGAAATCTGTGACTGAAATCACATAAACCAACGAAGTATCCTGAAAGAGGACGATGACCTGGGTCAGAAAAATCGGCAACATATTGCGCAATCCCTGCGGCAATATCACATAGCCCATCGTCTGCACCGGATTGAGACCGAGCGCGAATGCAGCAGAGCGCTGGCCTGCAGATACCGAGCGTATGCCCGAGCGAACAATCTCGCAGAAGTAAGCCGATTCAAACAGGCTGAACGTGACCATCGCCGTTTGTTTTCCATCGACCTTGACGGGCGCCCCCGCTCCCAAGAGAAACTGCAAAGCCAAAGGCATCAGGAAGAATATCCAGAACAGCACCAGAATCAGTGGAATCGACCGCATGGCGATGACGTAGGTCGAGGCACAGCGCGCAACGAGCCGCACCTTGGACTCTCGCGCCAGCGCCAGCATGAGGCCGAGCAGCATGCCGATTACTGTCGCGACCGCCGTCAGCTGCAACGTAAAGGCAAAGCCATTGGCGATGTAGGAAATATTGTCGGAAACGATCCCGAAATCCAGTGTCATATTGAATATCCTCTCTGCCTGCGGAAGCGTGTGTTACAGAAAATACGGCAGTTACGCCGTTTTCCTCGGTTCGAAACGCGCCATGACAGCATAGGCAGTCAGCGCGATGGCGATGTAGACGATGGTGGTCACAATGAACGCCTCGAAATAGGAAAATGTGGTCTCTCCAATTTCACGCGCACGAAATGTCAGTTCTGCGAAGCCGATAGTCAGTGCAATGGATGAATTCTTGATCAGGTTCATCAACTCGCTGGTCAACGGTGGAACGATCAGGCGCATCGACTGCGGCAACAACACGTAGCGATAGATCTGTGCCGGATGCAATCCCAGCGCCATGCCTGCGCTACGCTGGCCACGCGACAGCGATTCAATGCCGGAGCGCACCTGCTCTGCCACCCGCGCCGAGGTAAACAAGCCCAGGCAAACTGTCACGGCGATGAATTGCACGTACATGGCGTCGGTTCTCACTACCACCGCCTTCACGCTGTCGAACATTTCGGGGAAGACGAAATACCAGAGGAATAGCTGAACCAGCAAGGGAACGCCGCGAAACAAGTGCACATACAGATACGCGGGCATGCGTATCCAGAAGATCAGGGAAGTGCGCGCCGCGCCGACGATCACACCCAGCACAAAGGCGATGATCCAGCTCGCGGCCGATACCGCCAGCGTGGCGGCAAAGCCTTTGACAAATAGAATCCAGTACGCTTGACCCGCGTCCGGCGATATCTGGAAAAAAACGTTCCAGTGCCATTGATATTCCATCGCTTAATCCTTTGCCATATCCGAAGTAACGCGTACCCATAAGCGATCATTCATCGCCTCTCGGAATATCGGGTACGAGCTGCAAGTTACAGAAGAAATCAGGGAAACATTGATGCAGGCGGCAACATGGATGAAATCGCGTTGCTGATACCGCCTGCGGTGGCCTGAACCAGGTAGGCCTGTTACACGCCGTGACTGTTTGGTGCAGCCATCAGCTTTTCCAGCTCGGGCGACATGGGAATGCTGAGATTGATGTTCTTGGGAGGGATCGGCGCGTTGAACCACTTGTAGTAAGTCTTCTTGAATTCACCGTTGCCGAACATGCCGCCCAGCACGTCATTGGCAAATTTTTTGAATTCATCATCGTTGCGGCGGATCATGAGACCGTAGGGTTCTTGCGACAGCAACGGGCCAACCACCTTGGTGCCGACAGGATTGCGCGACATCGCGCGGATGCTGTAGAGCAGAACGTCGTCTGTTGAGAACGCGCTTACCCGGCCGTTTTGCAACATCAGGAAACTTTCCGCGTGGTCCTTGCCGTAGACAAGGCTCAGATTGAGGGAGCCGGCCTGATTGGCTTGCTGGATCGCTTTGATATTGTTCGTACCGGCGGTGACCGCAATGGCTTTGTCTTTCAGGTCGGCAATGGAGGTAATGTTGCTACTGGTCTGCACCATGATCCGCGTACCGCTGACGTAAGTCGTATTCAGAAAATCGACTGATTTTTGCCGTTCCAGCGTGTTGGTGGTGGAACCGCACTCGACGTCGACAGCGCCATTGACTAGCAAGGGGACCCGGTTGGATGCAGTCACGGGTTCAAATTTCACTCTCAGGGAGGGCAGGCTAAGTTTGTCGCGCACGGCGGCAGCGATCCGGTTGCAGAGGTCGATGGAGAAGCCGACCGGATTCTGATTCGCGTCGATGTAGGAAAACGGAATCGCACTTTCGCGGTAGCCAAACACGATCTCTCCGGACTGCTTGATCTTTTGCAGCGTGCCGATGGATTGCGCCATCGCCCCCGATGCTGCCAGCGCACAGGTAAAAGTAAATGCTGCAAGACGAATTGAAGCCATGACAGTTCTCCCCAGGAAGTGAATTTAAGACGCGACAATCTGAACGAGCCACATGAGGTACAGAGGTGGCCCGGCATTCGACAGCAATTTGCAACAGGTTCGGGGCGGGACTAGCGGGCGCCAGCCATCTTGTCGAGGCTTTCTCGCAGAGCACGATCCAGAATATCCACTGCCTGATCGATCTGCTTGTGCTCTACCGTCAGCGGCGGCGCAATGCGCCACACGGATCCGCGTTCCGGACGGCGCCGGATGTTCATGCTCAGTCCCAGTTCGAAGCAACGCTGAGTGGTCAATGCCCCCAGTTCGTGCGCCGGATTGCGTGACTCCCTGTCGGTCACCAGTTCCACGCCCAGAAGCAAGCCTTCACCACGCACGTCGCCGATGCTTTCATAGCGCGTTTGTAGTTCCAACAGGCGGGAACGCAGATAAGAACCGGTAGACTGCGCGCGACGGATCAGATCCTCATTGCGAATCGTATTGAGCACCGCCAGGCCCACGCGCGCAGGCAACGGGTCTGAGACGTGACTGGTGTAGAAGGTGAAGCCGCGCTCATGCACAGCCTGTTCGATCTGCGCTGTCGTGACAGTCGCCGCCAGCGGCAAGCCGCCACCCATGGTCTTGGAGACAGACATGATGTCCGGAACAACGCCGAACAGGTCTGAGGCGGTGCGTTGACCGATGCGGCCGAACGCCGTTTGCGCCTCGT
This sequence comes from Herbaspirillum sp. CF444, assembly GCF_000282135.1. Taxonomy (GTDB): domain Bacteria; phylum Pseudomonadota; class Gammaproteobacteria; order Burkholderiales; family Burkholderiaceae_D; genus Herbaspirillum. The sequence continues at coordinate 54,602 of NZ_AKJW01000070.1, read as the reverse complement.
CGAAGATCAGCAGCATGCCGCGTTCGTCGGCGGCTTTGCGCAGCGCCTGCATGTAAGACTTGGGAGGCACCAGCACGCCGCCGGCGCTGATGATGGGTTCGATGATGATCGCAGCGGGACGACCGGAGGAAGCCATGTCGAACATCTTCAGCCCGATTTCCAGACAGGTCAGCGCCGACTCTTCGCCGTTCATGCCCTTGATATAGGGACGATAGTCATTGGGTTCCGGCAACACATAGACACCTGGCGTCGACACGCCGTAACCTTTGCGATCGCTGGCAAACGACACGCTGCTCGATCCGCCGGTGACGCCATGCCATGAGCCGCCTACCGCCAGGACTTCATAACCACCGGTGTACATCTTTGCCATGCGCAGTGCGATCTCATTGCTTTCCGAACCGGTATTGACGAAGATGGACTTGGTCAGCGACTCCGGCATCCAGTCTTGCGCCATGGTGGTCGCCAGTTCGGCGACCACCTCTGGAATCATGCCGCTGAACATGTGGAACGCTTCTTCGCCGGCCTTTTGCACCGCTGCGACGATGGCCGGATGGTTATGCCCGATGGTGGCGCACATCTGCCCCGAAGTGAAGTCAAGGATCTCGCGGCCGGTATCGTCGATGACCACCGCGCCCTTGGCCGAACGAAACAGATTCGGAAACGTGTCGCCGCCATAGCGCACCATGAATTTTTTCGCAGCGGAATGCAGTTCTGTCGATGTTGGCATCGCTATTCCTTTCAAAAAATGGTTTGATGAGATGAGTTCTGGTTGCACAGAATTTGCTTAAGTATTACGTTGAGAATGCAGAGCGTCCAATGCAAAGTGCAGCATCGCCGTCATGTTCAGGACGCATCGCGTGATCGCAAATTCACATGGCCGAAATCGGCGGATCCGGACGTAAGATAGGTAAGGGAGGAAGGCAATAATGGATATCAAGTGGTTCCAGGATTTTCTGACGCTGTCGGAAGTTCTCAATTTCACGCGTGCGTCCGAGATCAGAAATCTTTCTCAGGCAGCGTTCAGCAGACGTATCGGTTCCCTGGAACAAATGCTGGGCGCCAAGCTGATCGACCGCAGTTCATACCCGACCAGGCTAACCCCGGCCGGAGAAAAATTTCGCGGTGTCGCGGCGCAGATTGTCAGCCAGATCGCCGACGCCAAGGCCGACCTGGCCGGCAACCAGTCGCGCGACAAGATCAAACTGGCCATGCCCTATGCGCTGGCGACTACCCGGCTTCCTGGATGGTGGGACAGCTGGACCAGTGGCCAACCGCTGATCTGTGCGCTGGAGACCGGCAACGTGCACGACATCGTGTCGTCGTTCATTGCCGGCAATGTCGATCTGCTCATCTGCTTTTATCATGCAGCGTCACCTATCCAGATCGATCCTCTGCTATTTGAAAGCGTCGAATTGGGTCGAGAGCGCGTACGTCCTTACGCGTCGCCCGCCTTGATTGAAAAAATCGGAATGCACGCTTCGCTCGGCAGTGCAGGCAACCCTGCACCCTTGCTGATGTACAGCTCCAGCGTGTATTTCGCGCGCGTCGTCGATCAGATCATCGAAGGATCTGAAGTCAAGCTGGAAGGCACGCCCATGTTCGAGACAGAGATGTCGGATGTGCTGGGCGACCTCGCCTCGCAGGGACTGGGAGTTGCGTGGCTACCCGACAGCTCGTTCAGTCAGCACCGGCATTGGAGTCTTGAACCGGTCGGCGGCGGAGCGTGGGATACGGAAGTCTCCATCCTCGCATTCAAACCGAAGAACAATTTACGGCCGCTGGTGGTCAGAATGTGGCGCGAGATTCTCAAATACAAAGAAATGCGAGTCTGACCATTGCCCGGGACGGGCAACAGAGTCGCCCTATCTGGATCATCAACGGCGCCATCGGCCAGAAGCAGTCGTTGAACAATTCAAAGGCCAGACAAATAAGCTGTTGCTGACTATCGATAATGGCGTGTTTTCGATAGTCGTCAGCTACCGACGTGGATTGTGGCTCAGGGAATTTGGCTATTAGCTTAAGTCCGTGTACGCACTGTTTTTCAAGATGGCCGGTGCTTTAAAGCGGGCTACGTCGCGCCCAGGCCACCATGCGCAGGAACTGGAATGTGCCACCGTATCCCTGCTCGTCGTGAATCAGCAGGGTCTTGCCCGCAATCGCCTGACCTTCCCAGCGCGGACTTTGCACATATCAGCCGATTATGGTCGTGTGTTCCATCTTGTAGCGGAACCGGTATTCACGCCAGCCGCGCGTGAACTCTCCTTGCAGCAGTAAGATTTCCGACAAGTCACAGCAAGCATGTGCTAACAAACCGTGGCGTTCCGGCCACTCGCCTTTGCCTGATACATCGCCATATCCGCACGTTGCAGCAGCGATTCCAGATCGTAGCTATCGGCAGCGACGCCGATGCTGATGGTCACGCCGAGATTTTTTGTTTGCCATGGAATCACTGTGTCGGCGACGGTTTCCCGAAATTTATCGGCAAGTATTTTGGCAACGGCGACCTCCGTATTTGGCAGTAGTACGGCAAACTCTTCACCGCCCAAGCGGCCGCATATATCCGTTTTACGAAATCGGGATTCGAGCAAATGCCCCATTCTTTTCAGGACAAGATCGCCGGCGCCATGGCCATAGGTGTCATTGACGTGTTTGAAAAAATCGATATCGATCAGCAGGATGCTGACTCGATGCGCGTTGCGTTCGCACAGCTGAATTGCCTGCTCGCCGCATTCGACGAAGGCTCGCCGGTTGAAGATGCCGGTGAGGGCATCGGTACGGGCCATGTTTTCTGCGATATCGCGGGCGTGTTGCAACTGATAACTCAGTAACAGGCTGCTCTGCATGGCCTTGGAAAGTACTTTTGTCCCCAGAAATGCGGTGGCCATCATGGTGGTGGAGGCGATCGCCATGCCAAGTGCGGCCTGGCCCGGCTGGGTGTACAGCCATAATGTGCTAGGTACCATCACGCAGCTCATCGCGCAGATTGTCATTACGCGATGAGAGGCGTAGGTAACCATGCTGCCACCGAGCATGCCGGCCAGGAAGAACAGCACAATACCTTGTTGCATCGTTTTGACTTCGTGTATCAGATACAGCGCCCCCAGTCCCCATATAAGCGAGGACAGCATGAGCGTTGCCGCATAAGGACGCTCCCAGGCCAGAATCTGCGCCCCCTGAGGGCGAGCACCAAAATAACGTAGGAACATGGTCAGGCGGATTAGTGTGCTCACGCCAAGCACACTAATCCATGCATAGACAGCGTACGGCGGAACGCTCCCCCACAGTGTCCAGCACATGATGCAGGCGATCAGTAGACTCAGAAAAAGAGCAGGGAAAGACTGCCGAAAAAGAAGTGAAAGCGTATCGGCGCGAATCGCCGCGTCATAGGAGGATACAAGCTGATCAGGAATCGTCGGCGGAACGTTTGTCATTATTTGATTGGTTTTAACGAGTTCCTGAGGGCTGCCGCCATTTTTCTGGACGGAACAGAGCGGCGCTGTCTTTGCGCTTGTCGAAGCATATACAGCGCGCTTATCTTCTAATTATTTGTCACGTTGTGCAAGCGGGAAAAGAACTTGCCCGAGGAGTTGCCCGTGCGAAATTTTTAAAATTGAAATCCCGATGGTTATTGATTTGCAGGTTCGTTTCAATCATCCGTTCAACAATGGCTTCAACAATTGCGCCCACTTTGATGCCTTGTAAAACGTATTTGCAATGCCCACAATCGGCCAGAAGCAGTCTTTAGGAACGGGAACGATTGCCGCATTTCGCAATGTCCAGCGTAAATAAAGAAACCAAAAACGCCCGATTACGCTTTACGGAATGCGGTCCGTTGCGACACTAGCTTTGATTTACTCGTTTGATTGCAGGCGCCGTTCTTCAAGCTTGAAGACACTTACCAAGGCGATCAAAGAGTCGGCTTGGTCCTGTAGCGATTGCGCTGCTGCGGCCGCCTCCTCCACCAAGGCAGCATTTCTTTGCGTGACGTTATCCATCTCGACAACGGCAGTGTTCACCTGTTCAATCCCGGCGGTTTGTTCTTGTGTTGCAGATGCAATTTCTTGAATAATGTTCGTGACGCGCTTGACGCTACCGACCACTTCGTCCATGGTCTGACCCGCATGTTGAGCCAAGGCCGTCCCGGCTTCGACTTTACTGACAGAGTCATCGATCAGACTTTTAATTTCCTTTGCCGCAGTTGCAGAACGTTGGGCGAGATTACGCACTTCACCGGCAACGACAGCGAAGCCTCGTCCTTGCTCGCCGGCCCGCGCCGCTTCTACCGCTGCATTGAGCGCCAAAATGTTTGTCTGAAACGCGATGCCATCAATGACGCCGATGATATCCACGATTTTCCTGGAGGCATCGTTAATGGCGCTCATCGTCGCAACTACCTGCGACACAACATCCCCGCCTTTAACAGCGACGTTAGACGCCGAGGCAGCAAGCTGGTTTGCCAGCTTCGTATTCTCGGCACTTTGCTTGACGGTGCTCGTTAGTTCCTCCATGGACGCTGCGGTCTCTTCGAGTGAACTCGCTTGCGCTTCTGTGCGTGCCGACAAGTCCATATTTCCCGTGGCGATTTCTTTGGCCGCCACGTGAATCGCGTTGGACCCGCCACGGACCTGAGAAATCGTCCTGGTTAGTCCCTCCTGCATGTGCGCCAAAGCTGCATAGAGTCTACCGATTTCGCTTTTCCCCGTTCTATTGATCCGCACGCTGAGATCCCCCTGCGCGACCCGATCCAGCAAATCCACCGCTTCGCCAAGCGGGGTCAGGACAATTTTCTTCAGCCCCGCATGGGTCGCCAGTACCAGGACCAGAGCCAAGACCAAACCGGTAATAACAAGGGCCTGCACCAAGTGATGCTCGCGCTCGCTTTCGGTTGCCAATTTCTTGGCCAACAGATTGGCCTGATCCTGGAATTTCTCCAGTTTCACTGAAAATGCTGTTCCATCGACAGTAACCGGACCATCGTTGTTCACGGTAAATGCCGCGGTGTCGCCTTGCTTGAGGATATCAAACGATTTTTGCATTGAACTGCGCAAAGCCTTTGTCGAAGCCTGGAGCTCTTGCTTCAAGGCAGCGTCTTGGCCGGATAAAAGAGGGGCGTCGGAAAAGGCCTGCGATTGCTGTTGATACTTCTCCAGATAAGGCTGCCCGCGAGCAAGAATCTTGTCCCGCGCAACCGGATCATTCTTTTCTTTAAGGGCGGCATAAGCGGAAAGCAACACCACTCGTATCCGCATGGCATTTTTGTAGGCGTCATTTATCAGTACCGTCTGCGACGATATCTGACTGAGCAGCTGTTGTGCGTTGTTTGCCCGACCAAGCGTAAAAAGGCCCGCCATGGCGCCAACGAACAGCATGAGCGCAAACGATAGCAGTACTGCGATAAGACTCGAACGCATCGTCAAATTTTTCATCTTGTCCCCCTGTGCCAACTTTTTTGATCCATGGGCAATACGGCCAACGGCAGGCTGAGAATATTTTCAATATTGCGACCCACTCTTTTTTGAATATTCTCCGTTTACGGCTATCAAGATGGCGCCTGCAGTGACTGTCGAAAATAAAAGTGGGCCTGAGCCCGCTTTTATTTTTCGTCAAATTGATGGCCTGCCTGCGCAGTCAGAACCGGAGGTTGGTTTGCGCATCAGCCATCGTTTGCAGATAGCGCAAAACACGCCGTAAATAACGTCCTTCTTTCGATATGATTTTGTCCATGATTGTCTCCATTTAGTGGCCGTGGCGCGGTTGGCCGATTACGGGTGCTCGCTTCGCCTGGCGGCTTAGGAGTAATGTTACTACCGCTGAAAGGGCGAGAGTAGCTGCAACTACGTAAAGACCGGCAGCATAGCCGCCCGTCATGTTCTTCAGCCATCCAATCGCAAACGGCCCTACGAAACCTCCCAGATTACCGACAGAGTTAATCATGGCGATGCCGGCGGCAGCCCCCGCGCCAGACAGGAAAGAACTGGGCATCGCCCACAATGGCGCTTTGGCGGAACTGATGCCGACATTCACGATCACCAATGCAAGGACAACAAGGACTGCGGTTGTTGCCTGCCCTGCAAAGACAAGGCCCAAGCATGCCAGTACGCAGGGAATGACAACGTGCCAGGTACGTTCTTCAGTACGATCCGAATGCTTGGCCCAGAGAATCATGGCCACGACGGCCACGACGCTTGGAACACCAGTCAACAAGCCTGTCTGCCATGGCGTGAAGCCGAATTCTCGGATAATCAGCGGCGCCCACAGACCTAAGGTATAGAGTCCTGCGGAAGTGCCGAAGTAGATCAGCGCAAGTGCAAGCACCCGTGGATCTTTTAAGGCGCCGAGTGCACCGGCCGTATGTCCGGCATGGGACTGTTTCGCCTCAGCTTCTGCCTTGAGCTTTGCAATGAGCCATTCGCGCTCGTCGACGGCCAACCAGTTTGCTTGCGATGGCGTATCGGTCATGTACTTCAATACAACGAAGCCCAGGATGACAGCGGGCGCAGCTTCGATGATGTACAGCATCTGCCAGTCGGCCAGGCCGAAGATCGGCGGCAATTGCATGATGGCGCCTGACAATGGCGATCCGATCGCTACCGAAATCGGCGCTGCTGCCATAAACCAGGCCGCGGCGACGGCGCGTTGCTTCACGGGGAACCAGAGGCTCAGATACAGAATGATCCCGGGGAAGAAACCTGCCTCAGCGACACCGAGCAGGAAACGAAGTGCGTAAAAGCTGTTTGGTCCGATGGCAAAGGCGGATATTGCGGAAATGATGCCCCACGTCACCATCACGCGCGCGATCCAGATGCGCGCGCCGACTTTGTGCAGAATCAGGTTCGAAGGCACTTCGAACAAGAAGTAGCCAATGAAGAACAGGCCGCCGCCCAGGCCGAATGCTGTGGGCGACAAGCCGATGGCTTTGTTCATTGTCATCGCGGCAAAGCCGACATTGACCCGGTCGAGAAAACTGACGAAATAGAGCACCATCACAAACGGGATGATGCGCCACATGAGCTTACGGGATACGCGTGATTCGAGATCAGGGTTCATTGTCTCCTCCTTGGAGGTGTAGCGCTGCGTTGTAGAAAAATAATAAGGACAAGGCAATTGCTGGTTGATCCAGTTCTTTTCATTGCCCGGTTAAAGCAGAAATTGCGTTTGCTCCTGCAAATGACGCCTCATAAGCAATCCCGGCCTCGATACGATGGCGCAACGGCACATCCTGTGGCGTCGTATTCCAGCACCACCTTTGCCGCAACGCTTGGATTGCCTGTCTACAATTTGGGTCATGTGAAAATCTCAATCGATTTGAGCGATACGCAACAGGTTGGTCGTACCAGGCGTGCCGAACGGCATGCCTGCAGAAATCACCACGGTTTGCCCGGAGACGCCGAAGCCTTCTTCCCGTACTGTCCGGCAAGCCAGGTCGCTAACCTCCAGCGCATCAATGACTTCGCGGCAAAGTACCGGATGAACGCCCCAGGCCAGCGCCAGACGGCGGGCGATCGCTTGGCGCGGCGTCATGCCCAGGATTGGCGTTCGGGGGCGCTCGCGCGCCATGCGCAGTGCCGAATATCCCGATGTCGTGTATGCCACCGTCGCTACCGCATTGAGCAGGCCCGTAACGTGACGCACCGCGTAGCCGATCGCATCCGCGGCGTCTGCTCGTGGAGCCGCATGCGACGCGGCGATTGTCTCGCGGTAGTACGGATCGTTTTCTGTCTGAGCGATGATGAGATCCATCATGCGAACAGCTTCGAGCGGGTATTTTCCGCTGGCGGATTCCGCAGATAGCATCACTGCGTCGGCGCCGTCGTAAATGGCAGTGGCGACATCAGAGGCTTCTGCACGTGTGGGAACCGGTGCCGAAATCATCGACTCAAGCATTTGCGTGGCCACGATCACCGGCTTTCCTGCCTGGCGACAAGCACGCACGATACGCTTTTGTATGGCGGGCACCCGTTCTGCCGGCATCTCGACGCCGAGGTCACCGCGTGCGACCATCACGGCATCGGCTTCTGCCACAATCTCTTCAAGCAGATGGATGGCGGCGGGTTTTTCGAGTTTGGCAACGATACCGGCCCGATCCTGGACGATTTCTCGCACTTCCAGAATGTCTTCGACGCGTTGCACGAACGACAGGGCAATCCAATCGACGCCCAGGGTCAAACCGAACCGCAGATCGCGATGGTCCTTTTCAGTCATCGCCGACAAGGGCAATACGACGTCAGGAACGTTCACTCCTTTGCGCTCGGACAGGACGCCGCCGACAATGACGGAGGTTTCGGCAAAGTCTGCACCGCATCGCTCCACACGAAGCTGAATGCGGCCATCATCGAGAAGCAGATTCGTATCCGGCTTCAAGGCGGCAAAGATCTCGGGATGCGGCAATGCTACCCGGCCTCCGTCACCTGGCAAGCCGGAATTCAGGTCCAGGTGAAACACGGAACCCGGTAGCAGTGTTATCGGTCCATTCGAGAAGGTGCCAATACGGAGCTTTGGTCCCTGCAAGTCCAGCAATACGCTGATTGGACGTTTGTATTCTTGCTCGATCGAGCGGATCAGCTCCAGACGTCGCTGATGATCCTCATGCGTTCCATGACTGAAGTTCAGGCGAAACACATCGACGCCTGCCTTGAACAATGCTTCGATAGTCTCGCGACTGGTGCTGGCCGGGCCAAGCGTGGCGACAATCTTGGCATTTCTATTGCGACGCATGCTTCTTCCTTTAAATATTGCCTGGTCGGGCAGCAATGAAAATTGCTCGAAAATCGTTCACGTTGGTCAGCGTTGGACCGGTAATGACCGAATCGCCCAATGCCTGGAAAAATCCGTGAGCGTCATTGTTTGCCAGGCTTGCGGGTGGATGAATGTCTTGTTGTCGTGCGCGGACGAGCGTGTCGGGTCGCAAAATGGCGCCGGCGATTTCTTCCTGGCCATCGACTCCGTCGGTGTCGCCGGCCATGGCAAACACCCGGTCTTCGCCGTTTAGCGCGATGCCCATGGATAGCAAGAACTCGACGTTACGACCGCCACGTCCGCTACCACGAATGGTGACCGTGGTTTCTCCGCCTGATAGCAGCACGCACGGCGGCGTAAACGGTTGTGCGCCGCGACTTACCTGTCTCGCTATTGCCGCCATCACCTTACCGACGTCGCGGGCCTCGCCTTCAATGGCATCGCTAAGGATATGCGCCTCGATGCCGGCGGCTCTGGCCTGCTTTGCCGCCGCCTCCAGCGCAAGCTGTGGTGTGGCGATGAGATGTGTTTCGATAGGCGGAAGACGTGGGTCGTCGGATTTCAACGACTCTAATTGACCATCCTCCAGCATTGCCATGACGTTGGCGGGAACGGTGATGGCATAACGACGCAATACCGCGATCGCATCCGCGCATGTCGATGAGTCGGGCACCGTTGGCCCTGATGCTATGTCGTTCACGCCATCCGCGGGCACATCCGAAATGATCAGATTAACGACACGAGCCGGAAAGCATGCCGCCGCCAGGCGTCCGCCTTTAATGGCAGAGAGGTGGCGACGCACGCAATTCATTTCTGAAATGCTGGCGCCGCTGGCCAATAGCTCCTGATTAATCGCCTGCTTGTGTTCCAGCGTCAGCCCGCTGGCCGGCAGTGGAAGCAGCGCCGAACCGCCGCCCGAGATCAGACAAAGAACCATGTCGTCGGCCGTCAATCCCGCCACATGTTCCAGGATTTTCTTGGCTGCCGCGAGGCCATTGGCATCCGGCACCGGATGCGATGCCTCCAGTATCTCGATTCTCTTGCACGGTACGGCATAGCCGTAACGCGTAACGACCGTGCCTTCGAGCGGTCCCGGCCAGTTATCTTCGACTGCTTTTGCCATGGCCGCGGACGCCTTGCCGGCGCCGATGACAATCAGGCGACCCCGAGGTGGTGCGGGTAAAAACCCTGGGACCCGGGAAGTTGGCTGGGCAATGGCCACTGCCGCGTCAAACATGTCTTTCAGGAGACGGTCAATGGTCGCAGCAGAGCGAATATCGATGCCTCCGGAAGGCAGGGATTCGTTGGATGTGCTCATTTCCAGCTCTGCGAAGGGGCCGGCCGGGAATCAGGAAATGCAATAAACATGGTGTCTCCAGCTGTATTCTTGCAAGAGGCAGCCGACTCCCTGCGCCAGGCGCCGGTTCGCTCCTCGTACTTTTTTATGTTTTGTCCGCGCCAAACGTCGTGACGCGTGCGCTTCCCGGACCACGTCGCGGGACGCGATCTGCGTTTGAGATTTTGGGGAATCCGGCGCTCATTGCTGAGCAGCCGCACTGCCCGAATCCCTCCGGGCAGTGCCATTGGCGGCGAATCAGGCTGCTGCTTTTTCCACCGGCGCGGCGTTTTTTTCGAGGAATGTGCAAACAGCTGCGGTCACCTGTGCGGTCGTCGCGTTGCCGCCGAGATCGCGGGTATGCAAGGACGTATCCGCGGTGACGGCTTCAACTGCTTGCATGACACGCCTGGCGGCTTCGTTCTCGCCCAGATGTTCGAGCAGCATCACGACGGACCAGAACGTGCCGACCGGATTGGCCAGGCCCTTGCCCATGATGTCGAAGGCGGAACCGTGGATTGGTTCGAACATCGATGGATAACGGCGCTCCGGATCGATATTGCCGGTCGGCGCGATGCCCAGGCTGCCGGCCAGTGCCGCCGCCAGGTCGCTCAGAATGTCTGCATGCAGATTCGTGGCGACGATTGTGTCGAGAGTTGCGGGACGATTGACCATGCGCGCCGTAGCGGCGTCGACCAGTTCCTTGTCCCATGTCACGTCAGGGAATTCTTTCGAGATTTGAACCGCGATTTCGTCCCACATCACCATGGCGTGGCGTTGAGCGTTGCTCTTTGTCACGACAGTCAACAACTTGCGCGGACGGGATTGCGCCAGGCGGAATGCGAAACGCATGATGCGTTCAACGCCGGCACGCGTCATCAGCGAGAGGTCCGTTGCGGCCTCAATCGGATGACCTTGATGAACACGACCGCCCACGCCCGCATATTCGCCTTCCGAATTTTCGCGGACGATGACCCAGTTCAGGTCTTCTTGCCTGCAACGCTTCAGCGGACCGTCGATGCCGGGCAGAATGCGTGTCGGACGGACATTCGCGTATTGATCAAAGCCTTGGCAAATCTTCAGGCGCAGGCCCCACAGAGTGACATGGTCAGGAATATCCGGGTCGCCAGCCGAACCGAACAGGATGGCGTCCTTGTCGCGCAGCGCATCCAGCCCGTCTGCCGGCATCATGGCGCCGGTCTTGCGGTAGTAATCGCCGCCCCACTCAAAATCCTGGAAATCGAAAGCGAAAGACTTGCTTGTCCTGGCCAACGCTTCCAATACCTTTTGGCCTGCCGGAACCACTTCTTTGCCGATGCCGTCACCGGGAATTGTCGCGATGCGATAGGTTTTCATGTCTCCAGCCTTTCAAAAAATGTTTTGGTGTGAGCGCACTCTACCTCTCTTTTTTCGCAAAAACCGGTGCTAAAATTAAAGCGTTCTTAACTTATATTCAACAATAAACGCAATGCAAGATGTCGTCCTTCCGTCAGATCTGCGCTTCTTCTCGATTCTCGCAATGGCCGGCAGTCTTAGCGCAGCGGCACGCGAGCTGGGCCTTACCACTGCGGCGGTAAGCAAGCATTTGACGCAGATGGAAACCCGCGCCGGCGTGCCGTTGGTCAATCGCACCACACGGCGCATGATGCTGACCCCGGAGGGGGAGCTGTACCTGGTGCACGCACGGCGTATTCTCGACGAGATCGATGAGTTGTCCGAGTTGCTGGGCAGCTCGAAGCGACGCCCGGAAGGCTTGCTCCGGGTCAACGCCACGCTTGGATTCGGCCGCAGTCATGTGGCGCCGGTGATATCTCGCTTTGTCGCAGAGTATCCGCAGGTATCTGTGCAATTACAGCTGTCCGTCATGCCACCGCCGCTCACCGACGATAGCTTCGACGTTTGCATACGTTTCGGTGAACCGCCTGACACGAGAGTGGTTGCTCGTCGGCTCGCCGCCAACTCGCGCTTGCTGTGCGCTGCGCCGGATTACTTGAAGCGACGCGGTATGCCGCTCACACCGCATGACCTGACCAAGCATAATTGTGTAGGCATCCGCCAGGGCGACGAAGCCTATGGCGTATGGCGCTTATCAATTGGTTCCGGGACGGCGCTCAAGACCGAAACGGTGAAAATACGCGGCAACCTTACTACTAACGACGGTGAGATTGCTGTGAAATGGGCGTTGGATGGCCACGGTATCCTGATGCGTGCCGAATGGGATATTCGGCCCTATTTACAGGACGGCCGGTTGGTGCAGGTACTCGCAAGTTGGCAGACCCCCAATGCGGACATCTTTGCGGTTTATTCGCAGCGTCATCAAATGTCTAATCGTATTCGCAGTTTTGTCGATTTTATCGAGAAAGAAATCTCAAACATTGCCGTTAAATGAGCCACTGCACAGACGACGCCTGCGGCCGGCAAGAAGCAAAAATTGCGCTTCACGGCGGGAGCTGATTACGCCGACGCAGTTCCCGTATGATTCCGCTGTGATCAAGATCGCCGTCTCCGTTTTCCAGCATGTCGGAGAATAGCTGATCGGCTTTGTTCAGCATCGGCAAATCCAGCCCCACGCTAGCGGCGAAACGAATCGCAGTGCCTGTGTCTTTGACCTGATAGCGTGCCGGGCCGCCTGGGGCAAAGTCGCCGCTAATCATGCGCAGCGCATGTTGGCGCAATATCGTCGAGTCTGCAAAGCCGCCAAGCAATGCTTCCCGAACTTTCGCCGGATCTGCGCCGCCGCGCTCAGCCAATAGCAAAGCTTCGGCCACGCTGGCGATGTTGTTGGCAACCATCATCTGATTGACCAACTTGGCCAGTTCTCCGGATCCTGCCGGACCGACATGCGTCGGGCGTCCCATTTTTTCCAGCAACGGCAATGCTTGTTCATAGGCCTGCGCAGTGCCGCCCGCCATGATTGCCAGGCTGGCTTCGATCGCGCCCTTTTCGCCGCCGGATACCGGAGCATCGACGTAGGCGACCCCGCGTGCCGCAGCCTGCTGCGCCTGATGACGCGCGGTCTCGACGGGAATCGAACTCATGACGACAAGCAGACTTCCGGCGCGCATGCCCGCGATCAGTCCGTGCTCTCCCAGCAGCAGCGCATCACAATTGGGGCCGGAACTCAGCATGCATATCAACGCATCTGCATTGCGGACGACGTCGGTGGCCTCGGCGACTATCGTGGCGCCGCATGCGGAGAGGCGCTGCGCCTTCTCCGGGGTACGATTCCAGGCCTGCACGCGATAGCCGGCCTGCGCCAGATGGCGTGCCATTGGAAAACCCATGATGCCGGTGCCGATAAAGCCGATTGTTCCGATGTTGAGCGGCGCCGTCATATTGCGCTTCCGACTCTGCCGCTACCAAAACGCACCGGCAATTCCCGCTCAATACAGGCTGGGAAGCCCACCCTGAAACGCGCCAGATGCGGCGTTTCCAGATGCAGATCGAATGCAGCCCGGTTGTCATAGACTTCGTAAAAAAGCACACGCGTCGAGTCCGGAAAACACACAACGTCGAACTGGCGGCAACCTGTTTCATCGACGACCGAATGATAAGCATCGTCATGCGCCAGCGCGAGGAAATCCGCCATGCTGGCGGACTTGACCTCGAACTCTGCAATGACGACAAATGCTGTTGCGACATCTGTCATGCGCGACTCCTAACGCAACAAGATGCTGCCACCCGGATTGGCGCGAGCATGCCGTTCCATTTCCTGACGCAGTTTCACCACGTCCAGATCGCTCGACAGCTCGACATCCTCGAAGCGAACGACAGTGTCTTTCTTCACAGGGCGCTTGAGCTTGACGTTGTGCGCCAGACCGATCGGCAACGCACCCAACGCGAGGCTCTTCGAAGCAGGGATCGCATTGGCCCACACGGCATAGCCGCCTTCGCCGTCCAGCATCTCGCCGGCCTGCAAGTCGCGCTTGGCGGTAGCAACGGCATCGCCACGGAATTCCTTCGAGCATCCGGTGGATTCCCCGCGCAATACTGCCGACAACACGCTGATACTGGTTTCCAGGCCGATCATGTGGAACGGTCGCCACATCGAGCCATACCAACCCGACTTGTCGACCAGCAGGCCGTATTGCTTGAAGCAGGCGCGCGCATATTCAGTCGGCGCCTTGAAGGTGACGAAGACGCCATAGCGGATGTTGTTGAAGACTTCGCGACCATCCGGCTCCTGGCTGGCGGCGATGTCGACCAGGCCGCTGCGCGCCAGTCGGCCGCCGTCGGCTGCTGGGCGGAATACGCTGGCCAGATCGTGCAGGCCGGTAGGCGGAAATGCCAGCCCATCGTCAGGACAATCGAGGCCGGTGCCGTTGGCGACAGCCGCCATTTCAATCGCGGCTTTGGTGCCGTCGGTGAAAGAGTTGTACATCTTGGGATTGAAATCGCCCTTGGCGACCTCTTCTTCGGTCCAGCCGAAGAATCCCCAGACAGTGTCGGGAGTCGAATAACGGTAACGCGGCTCGTAGTTCATGCCCTTGCCTGCCGAGACCAGTTCGAAACCGCAGGACCGCGCCCAATCGACCAGTTCACAAATGATTGCAGGCTGGTCGCCATAGGCCATGCTGTAGACCAGACCCTTGGCCTTGGCGCGCGCAGCCAGCAAGGGGCCGCACATGGCGTCGGCTTCCACATTGACCATCACCACGTGCTTGCCGCCATCAATGGCCGACAAGGCGTGGCGCACGCCGGCGATTGGATGACCAGTCGCTTCGATGATGCACTCTATTTCCTGGCAATCGGCCAGCGCGGCGGCGTTTTCCAGCACGCAGGTAGTGCCGTTCTTGACCGCGTCGCCGAGCGTTTTGGCCTGATATCTGGCCTTTTCCCAGCCCACGCGTTCCAGCGCGGCATGGGCTTTTTCCACATTCAGATCGGCGACGCCGACGATATGCATGCCTTCGATAAGCCGGGCCTGCGCCAACACCATGGAACCGAATTTACCGGCGCCGACCAGGCCGACGCGCACCGGGCGACCGGCCGCCGCGCGTTCGCGCAGCAAGCTGTACAGATTCATTTTTAATCCTCGTCAATGACAGAAGGTATCGCCCTTGTCTCTCGCGTTCTGGGCTTTGGGTGCGATACCTGAAAGCGTGAAATTGCCGTTATGCCTTGCGCCACCACGCGTGAACCAGCGCCATGGGACAAACCAGCCGACAGACTCTTACGCATTGAGCGAACTGCTTCTTGCGCAGCTTGGACTCGCCCAACTCGTGCAAAAAAGTTTACTCAGCGCATCCTGTTAAAACAATTAACATTTACGATGGAAATGCTTAGTTTTTCTAAAAAGTAGAAAAGACGAGGGAAAGAGGAGAGAAAAGGAAGAGGTAACTTCTAGAACGGTAAACGCAGATACTGCGCCTGTTCCGCCTGCCATTGCGCGACTTCCACGCGCAGCCAGTCAATGAAGAGGCTGACTTTGTTTTTACGCAGGTGATCAACCGGGCAGACGATCCATTGGGTGGTTTGGGAAATCTTCGGCGGATTGCGCACCGGACAAACCAGGCTGCCGTCGCGCAGTTCGCGCCACATCATCAGGCTGCTTTCCAACGCCAGACCGATGCCGTCGGCGGCCGCATCGACCGCCATGTGGCTGCGATCGAACAGAACCCGGCGCATCTGATTCGGCGGCGTGATCTTGCTCATGGAAAACCAGTATGGCCATTGCACCTGCGACTTGACAGACTGAATCAGCCGATGTTGCGCCACGTCGGCGACGCTCATGCTGCCCGCTGCCGCATGAGAGGGGCTGCACACCGGGAAAAACCATTCCTCGGTCAGTCCTTCCGTGAACAGGCCCGGCCATTGGCCACGCCCGTGGCGGATTTCCACGTCCACCGTCTCGCGCGTGAAATCGGTCACTTCATTGGTGCCGTTCAGCCGTACTTCCAGGTCAGGATTGGCATCCAGGAATGAACGTAGTCGCGGCAGCAACCACTTGCTCGACAAGGTCGGCGTCGCCCGCACCGTCAGCAGCGTGACGGGACGCAGGCCGCGAATACTTTGCGTCGCCTCGGAAATGCGGTCGATCTCCTCGGCGATCATGGAAAAATAGCGCTCGCCGGCTTCGGTCAGGGCGACGCCGCGGCCGACCTTGACCATCAACGAAGTGCCGAGATGCGTCTCCAGCGCCTGGATCTGTTGGCTGACCGCCGAAGGGGTGACATTGAGTTCTTCCGCTGCGCTCGAAATGCTGCCGGAGCGTGCTACCGCGTGGAAAACACTGATCGAGCGAAGAGGAAGATACATGGCGTCAACTCTTTAAATTTTCTACACGATTCTTAAAAATAAATTAATTGTACTTCACCAACAAACCTTTTACATTCAATCACGGATTCCCCAGGCAAGCTCACAGAAAGCGACCGGAGAATCTCGAAGGCAGTCGACAGACATGTCGATTGCCGCAGCCAGACAAGCTGCACTGCATCCGGCAGAAATAAGGCGCATCCTCTGAGGAAGCCGCCTTGACGCGGATACCGACCTATAAAAACTGGAGACAACAGCATGACCCCAATCAAACCGCCACGCGGCGATTTTTCGTCGAATTCGTCGCCCGAGCCATCGTCGAAGCGACCTTCCGCCAAGCGTCGCACCTTGCTGACCGCCGCAGCCTCGCTACCATTGTTCACTGTCTGGTCCGGCCCGGCACGCGCCGCCGAATTCAATTACAAGCTGGCGACCGGCCAATCGCTCGACCAGCCGATCAATGCGCGCCTGAAGCAGGCTACCGATCGCATCCGCGAAGCCAGTGCCGGTCGACTCGACATCCGCTTTTTCCCGGCCAGCCAACTGGGCTCGGATACCGATCTGCTGACACAAGTGCGCTCGGGCGGGGTTGAATTCCTGAATATCGCCGGCTCGGTTATTTCTACCGTCGTGCCGCTGGCAGCAATCACCAACGTCGGCTTCACGTATTCCGACTATCAGCAAGTGTGGAGCAGCGTCGACGGCGATCTGGGCAAGCTGATCCGCGCGCAGATCGACAAGAGCGGTTTCGTCTCGGTGGCCAAGGCCGGCGACAACAGCTTCCGCCAGATTTCCTCGGCTTCCAAACCGATCAAGACCCCTGCCGACTTGCAGGGATACCGCATCCGCGTGCCGGTGTCGCCGATGTTCACCTCGCTGTTCAAATCCCTGGGCGCCAACCCGACCTCGATCAACTTCAACGAACTCTACACGGCGCTGCAAACCAAACTGGTGGACGGCCAGGAAAACGGCCTGGTCGCGATCGACTCCGGCAAACTGTACGAGGTACAGAAGTACATCACCCAGACCAATCACATCTGGGACCCGTTCTGGATGCTAGGCAATCGCCGCGCGTTTGCCAACCTGCCCGACGATCTCAAGAAAATCGTGCAGCGCGAGTTTGATCGCGCCTATATGGAACAACGCGGTGACGTTGAGCAGCTCAATACCACGCTCAAGGACCAGCTCGCCAAAAAAGGCATCATCTTCGAAACCGCCAATCGCGACTCCTTCCGCAAGGCCTTGGCCGACGCAGGCTTTTACAAGGAATGGCGCGACAAGTTCGGCGCTGCGCCATGGGCTGCGCTGGAGGCCGTCGTAGGGAAAATGTCGTGAGCGCCGTCCATAGCGCCGCACCGCCCATGCCGCTGAACGGCCCGGCCGGCAATATGCTGGGCAGCGCGCAGCACTGGCTGGAAAAATCGGTGGAAGTCCTCACCGCCGGCGTACTGATGGCAGAAGTGGCGCTGCTGTTCATCGGCATCATTGCCCGCTCGGTGCTGCACAGTTCGCTGATCTGGAGCGATGAACTGGCGTCCATTCTGTTTCTGTGGCTCGCGATGCTGGGCAGCGCACTGGCGGTGCAGCGCTCCTGCCATATGCGCCTCACCTTCTTTGTATCGAAACTGTCGCCGCGCGCTCAGGCATGGGCAGAGACGCTTGCCGTGGGCGTCACCGCCGTGCTGCTCGTGATGATGATCCATCCGAGCTTCGACTACGTCGAAGACCAGGGCTTCGTCGAAACACCCGCGTTGGGCTGGAGCGGCATGGTGCGGGCGCTGGCCGTACCGGTCGGCTTTCTGGTCGCCCTGGTGAGCTGTGCGCTGCGCCTGATGCATCACAACAAGCGCGACATCCTTACGGTAGCAGCAATGCTGGCCGTCATCGCCGGAGCCTGCTACTTGGGGGCGCCGATGCTTACCGCCATGGGACAAAGCGCGCTGCCGATCTTCTTCATCGGCTTGCTGGGCGCGGCAGTCATGGCCGGTGCTCCGATCGCGTTCGCTTTTGCGATTGCGACCTGTGCGTATCTGCTGACAACGACGACCACGCCGGTGGTGATTGTCGTCGGCCGCATGGATGAAGGCATGAGCAGCCTGATCCTGCTGGCGGTGCCGATGTTCGTCCTGCTGGGCCAGCTGGTGCATGCCACCGGCCTGGCGCGCGTGATGGTGGAGTTCCTGGCGGCGCTGGTCGGCCATGTGCGCGGCGGCATGTCGTATGTGCTGCTGGGCGCGATGCTGCTGGTATCCGGCATCTCCGGCTCCAAAACCGCAGACATGGCGGCAGTGGCGCCGGTGCTGTTTCCCGAAATGCGCAAGCGCGGCATGCAGGACAGCGAATTGATTTCCCTGTTGGCGGCTTCCGGCGCGATGAGCGAAACCATCCCGCCCTCGCTGGTCCTGATTGCGATTGCTTCCGTGACGGGAATATCGATCGCGGCGCTGTTTACCGCGGGCATCATGCCTGCTTTCGTCCTTGCCATCGTGCTGGCCGTCGTCGCCTGGTGGCGCGCGGGATCGGACCATGTCGCGACCAGCCGCGCGCCGTTCAAGCGCGTACTGAAAACCTTCGCCATCGCCGTGCCCGCCTTGCTGCTGCCCTTCGTCATCCGTACTGCCGTGGTGGAAGGCGTGGCGACCGCGACCGAGGTCTCGACCATCGGCATCGCCTATTCGCTCATCGTCGGCCTGATCATTTATCGCGGCAGCCTGAAGTGGCATATGGCCTTGCCGATCCTGGTGCAGACGGCCGCATTGTCCGGCGCCATTCTGTTCATCGTCGGTGCAGCCAGCGCGATGGGATGGGCATTGACGCAATCCGGCTTTTCACATGACCTTGCGGCAATGATGACGGCGGTGCCGGGCGGTGCAACCGGCTTCCTGCTGGTTTCCATCGCGGCCTTCATCGTCCTTGGCAGCGTGCTGGAAGGCATCCCGGCCATCGTGCTGTTCGGCCCATTGCTATTTCCGGTAGCGCGCCAACTTGGCATCCATGAAATTCACTACGCAATGGTCGTGATACTGGCCATGGGACTCGGCGTCTTCGCCCCGCCCTTTGGCCTCTGCTACTACGCCGCCTGCATTATCGGCGAAGTGAAACCGGAAGTGGCGCTGAAACGTATCTGGCTCTATTTAGGAATGCTGCTACTGGGATTGATTGCAATTACTTTCATCCCCTGGATATCAATCGGTTTTCTTTAACGGCTCGATGCTTCAAAAAAGAAAAGGCCCACCGAGCGGCGGGCCTTTTAAATACCTGTACCGGCTGCAGGACGTGCCCCTGCCCTCCGAGACGACAACTCAGTTGCTCTCCACCGGCACAAACTCTTCAATCAGCAAACTCGCCGGGAAACAGACCGTGAAGGTACTGCCCTTGTCCGGCATCGACTCCACGCCGAGCGTCGCGCGGTGGCGCAGCAGGACGTGGCGGACGATGGCCAGGCCGAGGCCGGTGCCCTGGGTTTCGCGCGAGCGGCTCTTGTCGACGCGATAGAAGCGTTCGGTCAGGCGCGCGATATGTTCCTGGCTGATGCCGATGCCGTTGTCCTTGACGACGAATTGCGCGCCGCCGCCCGGCTTGCGCTCCCAGTTCAGCTTGATGGCGCCGTCTTGCGGCGTGTAACGCACGGCGTTGGAAACCAGATTGCTGAAGGCGCTGCGCAGCTCGTCGACGTTGCCCTGCAAATCCGGACCGTCCGCTTCCAGCGTGATCCTGTGCTTGCCGGACGACAGCGCCTTGGCTTCTTCCAGGATGCCTTCCAGCAGCGGCCTGACGTGTACGCGCTCGGAACGCAACGGGTAGTCGACCGACTCCAGGCGCGTCAGCGTGAGCATGTCGCCGATCAGGTTTTGCATGCGCTGGCCCTGCTCGGTCATGAGCTTGAGATGCGCGGTACGGATTTCCGTATCGAGGTTGGGCTGGGCCAAGGCGATTTCGAGGAAGCCGTTGATGACGGTCAGCGGCGTGCGCAACTCGTGCGAAGCGTTGGCGATGAAGTCGCGGCGCATCATGTCGATGCGCTCTGATTCGGTGGCGTCGTGGGTGACCAGGATCTGGCGGCGGTTTTCGAAGGGAATGATCTGCACGATCAGCTTGCGCTCCTGCACGGCCAGGGTCAGCGGCTGCTCATAGCGGCCGAGGATGATGTAGTCGATGAAGGCCGGATTGCGGATCAGGTTGGTCACCCGCATGCCCTTGTCGCGTTCGAGCTGCAAACCCAGATGCTGCTGCGCCGCCGGATTGCACCATTCGAGGAACAACACGTCATCCATGATCACCACGCCGTCCGGCAACAAGCTCATCGCCTGGCGAAAACGCGCCAGCCATTCGGCCAGTTCGATCTGGTTTTTTTCGTCATCGCGACGCATGCGGTACAGGCGCGCAAAAATATCGGTCCACGCGCCCCAGCCGTCCGGCAGCTTGGATTGATGCGGATTGTCGAGCCAGCTGCCGAGGCGGAACAGGTAATGCAGTTGGGTAAACGCCAGTGCGCCCATGCCGATCAGGGCGATGATCAGCCCGGCGGTGGCGCCGAAGAAAAACCAGACAATACCGACGCCGGCCAGGCAAACCAGAAAACGCAGGGCAGCCGGAACCCAAAACAGCAGTTGTGGACTCATGTAAAACTCATTATTCAGAATCAGGTTGACTCGATTGTCGCGATGACGATCGAGCATCCAGTATAGAGGTCTTTCGGGATTCCCCATGTCTCCAAAGGGGTTGCGCCTGCCTGCGTGTATCTTTTTTGTTATTTTGCAGACAACATGTAGCCGACGCTGCGCACGGTCTTGATCAGGTGCTCCGCGTCGCGCAAGGCTTTGCGCAGGCGCAGCACGTGCACGTCGACGGTCCGCTCTTCGATGACGACGTGATCGCCCCAGACGCGGTCGAGCAACTGGCTGCGCGAAAACACGCGGTCGGGATGCGCCATGAAGAACTTCAGCAGCTTGTACTCGGCGTGGCCGATGTCGATCTTGTCGCCGTTGAGGGCGACCGAACAACTGGCCGGGTCCAGCGTGACCGGACCGACGATCATTTCTTCCTGGGCGAACTCCGGGCTCTTGCGCCGCAGCAAGGCCTTGATGCGCGCCGTCAGCTCGCGCGGCGAGAACGGCTTGGTGATGTAATCGTCGGCGCCGTTGTCGAGGCCGGCGATCTTGTCTTCTTCCATGCTCTTGGCGGTCAGCATGATCACCGACAGCTGCTGCAACTGGCGATCGCCGCGAATGCGCGACAGCAGATGCAGGCCGCTGCGGTCCGGCAGCATCCAGTCCAGCAGCACCAGTTGCGGCGCGCGGCGCTGGACAAATTCCCACGCCGCCGCCGTGTTCGACACCACGAAGCTGGACCAGCCTGCCTCCTTGAGCGTGAAGGCAATCAGTTCGGCAATCGATGGTTCGTCTTCAACGATCAGGATGGTAGTCATGGAGTTGCGCCGTCAGGATTGATCAAGGAGAACGCCGATCGCTTACTCTTCGTCCGACGCAAGGATCTTGGCAGCACCGAAATCGGTGTGACGGATATCCTTGCCGCCGACGACGTAGATCACGTATTCGCCGATGTTCTTGGCATGGTCGCCGATGCGTTCGATGGCCTTGGCCACCCACAGCGTGTCGATCGATGCCGAGATCGTGCGCGGATCTTCCATCATGAAGGTTGCCAGGCTGCGCGTGATCGAACGGAAGCCGTGGTCGATGCTGGCGTCCTGTGCAATCAGGGCGGTCGCCTGATCGGTATCCAGACGGGCGAAGGAATCCAGCGCGCTGCGCAGCATTTCCGATGCTTCTTCGGCGATGACGCGCACGGTCTCGAAATGATTGATCGGACCGACGCTGCCGCGCTTGTGCAGATGGATCGCATTGCGTGCGATCTTGGTGGCTTCGTCGCCGACGCGCTCCAGATCGGTGATGATCTTGATGGTCGCCATCACGGTGCGCAGATCGTTGGCAGTCGGCTGACGACGCACGATCAGGTGGCTGCAGGCGTCGTCGAGTTCGACTTCCAGACGATTGACCGCCTCGTCGTCCTTCATCACACGTGCAGCGAGTTCGAGATTACCGTTGCGGAAAGCCGAAATCGCATCCTGGAACTGACGCTCCACCATGCCGCCCATGGCCAGCACGTTGGAACGGATGGTTTCCAGATCAGCATCGTATTGCTTGGAAGAGTGATCGCCTGTCATGTCACGTCCTTAAAAAATAATTAAAAATAACTGACCTCAAGAGGTGCGGCAGAAGCGTAGCGAGCGGCCCGAGGTCTGCGCGAGAAGCGCAGCCGTACTGGGGTACGGCGAGCATCACAGCGCGGACATCGGGCCGCGCAGTAGCTTATGCCGTACCTTATCCAAAGCGGCCAGTGATGTAGTCTTGGGTTTCCTTGCGCGCCGGATTCATGAAAATCTGGTCGGTCTCGCCGAACTCCATCAATTCGCCCAGGTACATGTAGGCGGTGTAATCCGAGCAGCGCGCCGCTTGTTGCATGTTGTGCGTGACGATGGCGATGGTGTAGTCGTTCTTCAGTTCGCCGATCAGCTCTTCCACCTTGGCCGTCGAGATCGGGTCCAGCGCCGATGTCGGCTCGTCCAGCAGCAGCACTTCCGGCTTGACCGCGACGCCGCGGGCGATGCACAGACGTTGTTGCTGACCGCCCGACAGGGACAGGCCGCTCTTGTTCAGCTTGTCCTTGACTTCGCCCCACAAGGCCGCCTTGTTGAGCGCCCATTCGACGCGCTCGTCCATTTCGCCCTTGGGCAGGTTTTCGTACAGGCGGATGCCGAAGGCGATGTTGTCGTAGACCGACATCGGGAACGGCGTCGGCTTCTGGAACACCATGCCGACCTTGGCGCGCAGCATGTTCAAGTCCTGGCCCGGTTCAAGGATGTTCTTGCCGGCGTACATGATCTTGCCTTCGGCGCGTTGGCCCGGGTACAGGTCGTACATGCGGTTGAAGGTGCGCAGCAATGTCGATTTGCCGCAGCCCGACGGACCGATGAAGGCGGTGACCTTGCCTTCGAAGATGTTCATGTTGATGTTCTTCAGGCCGTGAAAACCGCCGTAGTAGAAATTCAACTGGGAAATTTCAATGGTCGATTTCTTGTCTGCAGTTGCGGATGTCTGAGTAGTCATAGTGTTCTCTTGTCGATTCACTTATCTGGGTTCGCTTGTTATGCGTATCTTTTAGCCTGGAACGCGTTGGCTAAACATGGTTCGGGACAGGATGTTCAGGGCGAGGACGCTGAACGTGATCAGCAAGGCGCCACCCCATGCAAGTGCGACCCAGTTGTCGTAAGGACTCATGGCGAACTGGTTGATCACCACCGGCAGGTTGGCGATCGGTTGATTCATGTTGGTGCTGAAGAACTGGTTGTTGAGCGCAGTGAACAGCAGCGGCGCCGTTTCGCCGGAGATACGCGCCACCGCCAGCAGCACGCCGGTCACGACGCCGGCCTTGACGGCGCGCAGACGCACCATCATCGCCACTTTCCAGCGCGGCGCGCCGAGCGAGAATGCCGCTTCGCGCAGGCTGCTTGGCACCAGCTTCAACATGTTGTCGGTCGTACGCACCACCACCGGAATCGCGATCAGCGAGATGGCGAAAGTGCCGGCCCAGCCGGAAAAATGGCCGACGTTGGCGACGTAGATCGCGTAGACGAACAGACCGATGACGATCGATGGCGCCGACAGCATGATGTCGGTGACGAAACGCGTGACCTGCGCCAGCTTGCTTTCTTCGCCGTATTCAGCCAGGTAGATGCCGGCCAGAATGCCGATCGGGGTGCTGATCAGGGTACCGATGCCGACCATCATCAGGCTGCCGATGATAGGGTTGAGCAGACCGCCGCCGTCGCCGCCCGGCGATGGGGTGTTTTGCGTGAGCATGCCGATGTTGATCGCGCTGAAGCCCTTGATCATCAGCGTCAGCAGAATCCAGGCCAGAACGACCAGGCCGGCTGCCATCGCCAGGAAAGAGAACAGCATGCCGATGCGATGTTGCAGCAGGCGGCGGCGATACACCGGGTTCATCGGCGAATTGATTTCGGGCCTGGCGTGTGCAGCTTGCGCCGGAGCGGCCGTTTGATTGACAGGTTGATTCATTATTTGGCACCTTCCTTGCGTGTCATGCCCATCAACATGATCTTCGCCGCGGACAACACGATGAAGGTGATCACGAACAGGATCAGACCGAGTGCGAAGAGCGACGAAACGTGCAGCTTCGACGAGGCTTCGGCGATTTCATTGGCGAGTGTGGAAGCGATACTGTTGCCCGCGGCGAACAGCGACCACGACAAACGGTGCGAGTTGCCGATCACGAAGGTGACCGCCATCGTCTCGCCCAATGCACGGCCGAGGCCGAGCATGACGCCGCCGACCACGCCGGTCTTGGTGTACGGCAGCACCACCTTGCGCACCACTTCCCAACGGGTACAGCCGAGGCCGTAAGCGGATTCTTTCAGCACGGCCGGCACGACTTCGAACACGTCGCGCATCACGGAAGCGATGAACGGGATGATCATGACCGACAGGATCAGGCCGGCGGTCATGATGCCGATACCCATGGTCGGGCCCTGGAACAAGGCGCCGATCACCGGCAACTGGCCGATGGTGGCTTTCAGGAAGGGCTGGCCGTATTCCGCAAACAGAGGTGCGAATACGAACAAACCCCACATGCCGTAGATGATGCTGGGCACGCCGGCCAGCAACTCAACTGCGGTGCCGAGCGGACGACGCAGGCGGCTCGGGCAGATTTCAGTAAGGAACAGTGCGATGCCGAAGCTGACCGGGAAAGCGATCAGCAGCGCGATCAGCGAAGTGGAGAGCGTGCCGACGATGGCAATCGCGGCGCCGTATTGGTCGTTGACCGGATCCCATTCCACGCGCGTGATGAAGCCGGGACCGAATTCGTGGAAGGCCGGCCAGGCGCCGATGAAAAGAGAAACGATAATCCCGCCGAGCATCAGCAATACCGACAATGCGAAGATCAGCGTGACTTTATGAAAGAGGAAATCTTGAATGCGTTGCTTGCGCATCGTTGCCAACAGCTCTTCGTGAGCTTGCTGCGCAGACGTATCTACGGGAGGCTTACCTAGATCGGTGTTCGACATGGTCGTGGCAGAGATGTTTGAGCTCATTGTTTTCACCATTTAGTAGCGGGCTGCGGAGACCTGATTGGCCCACCGCAGCCCTGCCATGTTTCAGTTAATGCACATTTGGTACGCCGCTGGGGCGTACCCGGGGCAGTACTGAATACTGATTACCAGATTGCCTTGCCGGAGCTGTCCTTGACATTGGCTTTCCAGGAATCTTCAACCAGCTTGGTGACCGATGCTGGCAGTGGCACGTAGTCCAGATCGGCAGCAGCTGCGCCGCCGTTCTTGTAGGCCCAGTCGAAGAACTTCAGGACTTCCTTGCCCTTGGCGCCGTCGGCAGCTTGTGCCTTGTGCAGCAGGATGAAGGTTGCGCTGCTGATAGGCCAGCTGTTCTTGCCGGCTGCGTCAGTGAAGTCAACTGCGAAACCCGGCGTCTTGGCCCAGTCGGCGGCGGCAGTAGCTGCCTTGAAAGTAGCGTCGTCAGGCGACACGAATGTGCCGTCCTTGTTCTTCAGCTGGGTGTAGTTCAGCTTGTTCTTCTTGACGTAAGCGTATTCGACGTAGCCGATTGCGCCCTTGACCTTTTGCACGTTGGCTGCAACGCCTTCGTTGCCCTTGCCGCCCACGCCGACTGGCCACTTGACTGCGGTGCCCGCGCCGATCTTGGATTTGAAGTCGGCGTTAGCCTTCGACAGGTAGCTGGTGAACACGAACGATGTGCCCGAACCGTCGGAACGATAAACGACAGTGATGTCTTCCGCCGGCAGCTTGACGCCTGCGTTCAGGGCAGCGATTTCAGGAGCATTCCACTTGGTGATCTTGCCGGCGTAGATGTCGCCCAGCACTTGACCGGACAGCTTGACCTGGCCTGGAGTCGTGCCTTCCAGGTTGATGACCGGCACAACGCCGCCGACGACTGCAGGGAATTGCGTCAGGCCGTCAGCGTCGAGTTCAGCTTGCGACAGCGGAGCATCGGATGCACCGAAGTCGACAGTCTTTGCCTTGATTTGCTTGATGCCGCCACCGGAACCGATGGATTGGTAGTTCAGGCTGTTACCGGTAGCAGCCTTGTACGATTCTGCCCATTTGGCGTAAATCGGGTACGGAAACGATGCGCCTGCGCCGGTGATTTCTGCTGCATGTGCTGCTGCAGAAAACGCGACCGTGCCACACACTGCTACCGCAACAGATTTAAGAATGTGATGAAACCCCATGTCTTGCTCCTTTGTTTGACGAGATAGTTTGTCGAAGAACCCATTTCATAAATCGTCGTCCCAGTTATCCGGACGAACGACGCACTTATGGAATGAGTTCCAGGGACGGGGTGAACTTTAACCAGCAATTGTGACGAGTTTATGACCCACCCTTGTCATGAAGGAAAAGGAAATAATTCCTTTTATGCAATATCCGGCATGGTTCAAGGGCTAAGGTAGAATCAAAAGCAGACAATTAATTTCCGCAAGGAAAATCAATGAGGCAAAGGAGCAGACGTTTGTGACAAGACTCTTCCGGACTTGTCATTAACTTGTCATACAGCCGCCCTACACTGCGAAAAAATTGCCAGGAATACAGGAATCACGCATGACCAGAAAAGAAAAGCCGGAAGACAGCGCTCACACAGAAATCAATCCGACAGCCATTTATCTGAATAGAGAACTGTCGCAATTGGCGTTTAATCGCCGCGTTCTGGCTCAGGCGGAAAACAAGCACATTCCTTTGCTCGAGCGTTTGCGCTATTTGTGCATCTGCAGCAGCAACCTCGACGAATTCTTCGAAGTGCGCATCGCCAGCCTGCTGGCAAACCGCATCGAGGGTGAACACATCGACCCGCCCGAGCTGAGCGCAGCCCTGGAACGCACCAGCATCGAATGCCACCAGATCGTGGCGCGCCAGTATGAATTGCTGAACAAGGACATCCTGCCGCAGCTGGCCAACAAAGGCATCCACCTGCTGCGCCACGAAGACCGCAACGACGCCCAGCGTGCCTGGGTCAAACAGTACTTCGAACAGAACGTGCGCCCGCTGCTGACGCCGATCGGCCTGGACCCGGCCCATCCCTTCCCGCAGGTGCTCAACAAGAGCCTCAACTTCATCATCGAACTGTCCGGCAAGGACGCCTTCGGCCGCGGCACGGCGATCGCCATCGTCAAGGCGCCGCGTGTGCTGCCGCGCGTCATCCGCCTGCCCGACGGCCTGTCGGACAAGAAAGGCGTGTCGTTCTGCCTGCTGTCGTCGGTGATTCACGCGCATATTGCCGAATTGTTTACCGGCCGCGAGATCACCGCCTATTCGCAGTTCCGGGTCACGCGCAACAGCGACCTGTGGGTCGACGAAGAAGAAGTCAAAAACCTGCGCCAGGCCTTGCAGACCGAATTGCAAAGCCGCCAGTTCGGCGTCGGCGTGCGTCTGGAAGTGGCCAGCAACTGCCCGGAACATCTCGCGCAGTTTCTGCTCAATCAGTTCTCCATCGAGCGCAACCGCCTGTATGCCGTCAAAGGCCCGGTGAACCTGGTGCGCCTGTCGGAACTGGTCGACCTGGTGTCGGAACCGGCCTTGCGCTTCCCGCCGTTTTCACCGACCTTGCCGCCGAACCTGCAAAACGAAAACATCTTCGCCGTGCTGAAAAAGCGCGACGTGCTGCTGCACCACCCTTTCCAGTCGTTCCAGCCGGTGGTGGATTTCATCCGCACGGCGGCACACGATCCGAACGTGGTGGCGATCAAGCAAACGATTTACCGCACCGGCATGAACTCCGACCTGATGGAAGCGCTGATCCACGCCGCCCAGCGCGGCAAGGAAGTCACCGTCATCGTGGAATTGATGGCGCGCTTCGATGAAGAAGCCAACATCAACTGGGCGGTGAAGCTGGAACAAGCCGGCGCGCAAGTCGTCTACGGCGTGGTCGGCCTCAAGACCCACGCCAAGATCGCGCTGGTGATCCGCCGCGAAGACAACGCGCTGCATTTCTATGCCCATCTCGGCACCGGCAACTATCACCCGACCACCACCAAGTTCTATACCGACTTCGGCCTGCTGACCTCGCATCGCGAACTGACCGCCGAAGTCAACGAGGTCTTCATTCACCTGACCACGCTGACCAAGCCGCGCACCCTGAATCACCTGTGGCTGGCGCCGTTCTCGCTGCAAAAGGAAATCATCCGCGCCATCCGCAACGAAGCGCTGATCGCCCGCGAAGGCCGTCCTGCGCGCATCATCGCCAAGATGAACGCGCTGCTGGACGAATCGGTCATCCGCGCCTTGTATGCGGCCTCCGCCGACGGCGTGAAGATCGACCTGATCGTGCGCGGCGCCTGCGCGCTGCGTCCCGGCGTGGCAGGCCTGTCGGAAAACATCCGCGTGCGCTCGGTGATCGGCCGCTATCTGGAACACTCGCGCATCTACTATTTCCGCAACGATCTGGCGCACGACGTGTATCTGTCGAGCGCCGACTGGATGAACCGCAATCTGTTCCGCCGCATCGAAGTAGCCTTCCCGATTCTGGACAAGACGCTGAAAAAGCGCATCATCAGCGAGGGACTCGATCCTTACCTGAAAGACAACACCAATGCATGGCATTTGAACTGCGACGGCGTCTATGCACTCAAAAAGGCACGCACGCGCCAGGCAGCGTTCAGCGCACAGGCGCATCTGATGCATGCGCTCGGCATCGCCGCTCCGCTGGTCGAGGAATGACAACCCGGACCACGCGCATTGAAAATCAACCAATCAACCAGAGGCGAGTCCCCATGGAACTGATTTTATGGCGTCATGCAGAAGCGGAGTTGGGTGAGCCGGACGAGGGTCGCGCGCTGACCGGCAAGGGACACAAGCAAGCCTGGAAAATGGCCGACTGGCTCGACCGCAACCTGCCCGAGAGTTGCCGCATCCTGGTCAGTCCGGCCACGCGCACCGTGCAGACGGCCGAAGCGCTCGGGCGCAAGTTCAAGATTCACACCGACCTGGCGCCGGACAAGAGCCCGGAAGACCTGCTCGCCGCCGCCAACTGGCCCGACAGCCGCGAACCGGTGCTGGTCATCGGCCATCAGCCGACGCTGGGCCTGGTGGCGGCGCAACTCATCGGCGGCATGCCGCAGGAATGGTCGATTCGCAAAGCCAACGTCTGGTGGATCGCCCAGCGCGAACGCGGCGACATCACGACCAATTATCTGCGCGCGGTGATGGCGCCGGACCTGATCGCCAAGTAACCAAGTAAGCATGAAAAACAAGCGCAACAAATAAGCGCAAAAAGAACTGCCCGATAAAAGACGCCGGGCTGCCGATATTCTCAGCAGCCCGGCGTCTTTTTACTTCTGCATCGGTGTCGCTATTGCTTAGTGCACCGATGCCAGCACGACATCAGTTCAGCCTGAACGAACTCACCGCGCCGGCCAGACGTATCGCCTGTTCCTGCAAGGATTGCGCGCCCGCCGCGGCCTGCTCCACCAGCGCGGCGTTCTGCTGCGTGGTTTCATCCATCTGCGTGATCGCCTGGTTGGTCTGGTTGATGCCGTCGCTCTGCTCGCGGCTGGCGGTGCTGATTTCCGCCACGACTTCGCTCACGCGCTTGACGCTGTCGACCACTTCACGAATGGTGGCGCCGGCCTGCTCCACCAGCTGACTGCCCTGTTCGACTTGTTCGACGGAATCGCCGATGAGCACCTTGATTTCCTTGGCGGCCGTGGCTGAACGCTGCGCCAGGCTGCGCACTTCCGACGCCACCACCGCGAAACCGCGTCCCTGCTCTCCGGCGCGTGCGGCTTCCACGGCGGCATTCAGCGCCAGGATATTGGTCTGGAAAGCGATGCCGTCGATGACGCTGATGATGTCGACGATCTTCTTGGACGATTCATTGATGGCGCCCATGGTATCGACCACCCGGCCGACCATGTCGCCGCCGCGGGCGGCAATGTCGGATGCGGAAGCGACCAGAAGATTGGCTTCATGCGCATTGTCGGCGTTGCTCTTGACGCCTGCGGTCAGTTCTTCCATGGCCGATGCGGTTTCCTCGAGCGAACCGGCCTGCGCTTCGGTGCGCGCGGACAAATCGCTGTTGCCCTCGGCGATCTCGCGCGACGCTTCCTTGATGGTGTCGCTGGCCTTGCGGATATCGAGCAGGACCGCGGAGATTTTGTCGACGAACTGATTGAATGCCAGGCCGATCTGCGCCAGCTCATCCCGACCGTTGGCATCCAGGCGGCGCGTCAGATCGCCGTCGCCGACCGCAATCTCGCCCAGCGCATTGCGCACCAGCGCCAGCCGCTGCAAGGCCTTGGCGATCAGCACGCTGAGCAACAGGCAGACCAGCGCCGTCACCACCAGTGCGGTCGCAGCCGACGATCCCAGCATTGCCTTGAGCGGCGACGTGGCGTCGGCACGGTCAAGCACCACCACCAGCAGCCAGTCGGTGCCGGCGACCTTGGAAACATAAAGCATGCCGTCGCGGTCGTTCAGGCGGATTTGCTTGCTCTGATGCGTACTCTCGACTTCGGCCAGCGTCGGCACCGAGAGGTCCTTGTCGAGATCTGCAATCGGCTTGAGGGTCAGTTTGGTATCGGGATGCGCAATGATCTTGCCCTTGCTGTCGACCAGAAACGCATAGCTCTCAGGCGTAGGCTTGATCGCCACGATAATGCGGACCACCGTGTCCAGCAACACGTCCGCCGCCGCCACTGCTTTGACCTGCCCGGTCGCGCCGATACTCTCGGCAAAAGTCACCAGCAGCTTGCCGGTGCTTGCGCTGGTGTACGGCGAAGTCACCACCGGACCGGCCACCTGCGAGGCCAGCGTATACCAGGAGCGCTTGGTCGGATCGTAATCCGGTGCGCGGGTGCGTTCCTGCGAGAACACGGTGTGCTTGTCCGCATAGCCGATGTAGGCCAGATCGAAGCCGCCGGCCTGTTCCGCCGCCTTGACGAAAGGCAGCGGATCGGCCATGTCGGCCGCCTGTTTGATGGAAGTGACGACCGACTTCTTCGACGCCACCCATTCCGCAATGGTTGCCGCATGACTGTCCGACAGTTGACGCGTCTGGCGGTCCAGCGAATCCAGCATGCGCGACTTGCTCGTCAAAAAATTGGCGCCGATGATGGCAAGCATCGCCAGCACCACTACCGAAACGCACAAGGCGATCAGGCGCATGCGCAGTGTCGAAAAAAACATATTCTTGCCCTTGATGAAAGTTGTTGCCTGTATGTTGCCATTACATTGTGGAGGTGTTGCCCGCGGGACATTACCGAGGCAACTTGTTAAAAAGCCCGCAGGCCGGAAGGCTTGCGGGCTTTGTCTGCATCGTTGCGAAGGATGCAGATTAAATGATGATTGTGACCTCGCCGTTACGCGAGGATGGGCATCAGAACTCTTCCCAGCTTCCTTCGTCTTGTGTGGCAACCGGTTTCTTCGGCGCCACGGGAGAAGTCTTCTTGTGCACGGCAACCGGCTTGGCGACAGCAGGCTCGGCGGCTTGCAACTCCAGCGGCGGGTTGACCGTCTTCAGCATCGACGGCACGACAGTCGCCTGTGCGCCTTGCGCCGCCATCGCAGCGCCGTCAATCTTGAACACGGCAACCGCACGCGCCAGCAAATCGGCCTGCTCCTGCAAACTTTCGGCGGCAGCGGCAGCCTGCTCCACCAGAGCGGCATTTTGCTGCGTGATTTCGTCGATCTGCGAAATGGCGTTGTTCACTTCGGCAATGCCGGCGCTCTGCTCTTTGCTCGCGGCGGTGATCTCGCCCATGATGTCGGCCACATGCTTGACCGAGGTCACGATCTCGCTCATGGTCACGCCGGCTTCGTCGACCAGCTTGCCGCCCGCGTCCACCTTGCTGACCGAGTCGCCGATGAGGATCTTGATTTCCTTGGCGGCGGAAGCCGAACGCTGCGCCAGGCTGCGCACTTCGGACGCCACCACGGCAAAGCCGCGACCTTGCTCGCCGGCGCGCGCCGCTTCCACGGCGGCGTTGAGCGCGAGGATATTGGTCTGGAACGCAATGCCGTCGATCAC
Organism: Herbaspirillum sp. CF444; assembly: GCF_000282135.1. GTDB lineage: Bacteria > Pseudomonadota > Gammaproteobacteria > Burkholderiales > Burkholderiaceae_D > Herbaspirillum. The sequence continues at coordinate 22,187 of NZ_AKJW01000070.1, read as the reverse complement.
ACCGATGATATCGACGATCTTGCTGGAACTGGCCTTGATGGAACCCATGGTTTCCACCACATCGCCGACCACCTTGCCGCCCTTGACCGCATAGTCCGAAGCCGACATCACCAATTGATTGGCCTGATTCGCATTCTCGGCATTCTGCTTTACGGTCGATGTCAGTTGCTCCATCGAGCTGGCGGTTTCCTCCAGGCTGGAAGCCTGCGATTCGGTGCGATTGGACAGATCGGCGTTGCCGGTGGCGATTTCCTGCGAAGCGACGGCGATGATGGCGGCGCTTTGCTTGATTTCGTTGACGGTCGATGCCAGCCTGGTTTGCATGGCATTGAGCGAATGCACCAGCTGGCCTGCCTCGTCGTGGCTCTTTTCTTCGACCATTGTGGTGAGGTCGCCGCTGGCGATGGTTTCGGTGATTCTGCCGGCGCGTCGCAGCGGCGCCGTAATGGTGCGGGTAATCGACCAGGTGAAGAAAGCGCCCAGCGCCAGCGTCACGATACCGATGACGATCATGCTGATCTGGCCGGTGTGATAGCTTGACTGAAAGGCAACGTAAGCGGCCGACATGTCTTCCTGCTGATAGCTTGCCAATGCGCCCACGCTGGCCATCCACTTGTCATACGCGGGCAGGAAATCGCTCTTGAGCAATTGCGCCGCGTCGAAGTAGTTGCCGCCGCCGACCATCTCGCGAATCTTCTCGACGATGGGGAACAGCACCTTGCGTTCCGCGGCCGACGCTGCGAGCAGCGCCTTGCCTTTGTCTGTCGACGTCAGCTTGGTGAGTTGTCCTTCGAAGCCTGCATAGGCTTGCAGGATCTTGGCCAGGCGCTGGTTTTCCTGCTGACCTTCGGCGGCGTCGGTCGGCGTGACGACCTTGCGTAACGCGAGTGCCAGTGCGCTGCCCGATTCACGCATGCTCATCGCCGCAGTCATGCTGGCAACCTTCTGGTTGATGATGTACTCGCTGCTGGTTTCCATTTCGCTCATGCGCCACAGGCCATTGAACAAAATCGCTGCTGCGCAGAACAAGACCAGACAGAACCCCAGCGCCAAACGTGCCCCAATTTTGATATTCGAGATCATAACCATTCAACTTTCCCTGATAAAAAACTGCCGTCCCTGAAGGTGCAACTTGCCAGATGCTTGATGGTTCTATGTGGTGCCGTGCATAAAGGACCATACCTCGCCGGTGTCGCCGGCCGATGCTTGCCCTTGTATTGCCAGCAGGATTCATGCCCGCCCGGATGCCCCGCAATTGTACGTGTTTCAGACTTGTTTTTCTTGTCGCAAAGCAATGAAATCCGAATAAGGAAAGACAACGGCCGCATCTTGTGCGGCGCTCTTGACGACCTTTATTGCGAGTGAATAAGACGTCTGCGCGTCTGTCATGCCGCCCGCATTTCCTGTTCCATTATTGCTCGTGCTGCATCTTAGATAAGCGCTCCGGGCTAGGCCAATGCTTTGTGCGCATGTAACTATACCGTTTTCGCATAATTTTCCGGAAGCCGCAAGCGGCGGCGTCGCGTGTCGCTGCCGGAATGAAAAAAGCCTGCCCGGTCGTTGCCGGACAGGCTTTTTTACCATCGTGGCCAGGCCTTAAAACTCTCCCCGCTTGTTGGCGCCGTCGACTTCCAGCGGTTGGGCCGCAGACGATTTCAGTGAGATTCGGATACGGCGACCGTCGGCACGGCGCCCGCAGCTACACTGCGCGCGTAATGCAAATGCTGCAAGAACTGTTGCGTGGCGGCATCCCATGAATAACTCATCGCATGCTCGCGCACGTCTTCGCGGCGCAGCACCAGCGCTTCCATGCAAGCGACATCGAGCTCTTCGTGCAAGGCGCCCGAAAAGCCGTTGGAGACCACGTCGATCGGCCCCTCGACAGGATAGGCGGCGACCGGCACGCCGCACGCCATTGCCTCGACCAGCACCAAACCGAAGGTATCGGTGCGGCTGGGAAACACGAACACGTCGGCGCAGTTGTAATACGCCGGCAATTCGTCGTGGCCCTTGGCGCCGAGGAAACGGACATCCGGGTAGCGTTGTTCCAGTTCTTCGCGCTGCGGTCCGTCGCCGATCACCCACTTGGAACCGGGCAAATCCAGCTTGAGGAAGGCTTCGATATTTTTTTCCACCGCCACGCGGCCGACATACAGGAACAGCGGACGCACGATGCAGGCGTGATCTTCCGCAGCCGGCTTGAAGTGTTCGGTATCGACGCCGCGCCCCCACAACGCGACGTTGCGGAAGCCGTGCTGTTCGAGCGCGTCCTTCATCTTCGGCGTCGGCACCATGATGGCCTTGGACGGTCCGTGGAACCAGCGCATCAGGCGATACGTCAGCGCCTTCGGCAACAGCTTGCGCGCGCTCAGGTATTCCGGGAAGCGCGTGTGATAGGCCGTGGTGAAATCCAGCTTGTTCCTGAGGCAGTAACGGCGCGCCGCGAGGCCCATGGGGCCTTCAGTGGAGATGTGGATGCAATCGGGCTTGAACGCATCCAGCGCGGCGGCAATCTTGGCATACGGCTTGTAGGCCAGCCGTATTTCGGGGTAAGTCGGGCAGGCAAACGTGCGGAAATCGCGCGGCGCCAGCATCAGTACTTCGTGACCTTTGTTTCGCAGGCAATTCTGGGTCGCCCGCAGGGTGTTGACTACGCCATTGACTTGGGGTTCGCCCGCGTCGCTTACGATGGCAATGCGCATAAATCTTCTACTCCGGCTAATTTGGAACTTTTCTTCAACTGCATGATTTCGCCCCAGGTCACCAGGCGCAATTCACCCGATGCGTCTTCGACCAGGGCCGACAGACTTTCCACCCAATCGCCGTCGTTGCAATACTTGATACCGTTGATGTCGCGGATTTCCGGTTTGTGGATATGCCCGCAAATGACGCCGTCAAGACCTTTCTTGGCGGCTTCAGCTGCGAGCGCATCTTCGAACGAGGTGATGTAATTGACCGCGTTCTTGACCTTGCCCTTGAGATACTGCGACAGCGACCAGTACGGCAATCCTGCACGCGCGCGCCAGCTGTTGAACCACTGGTTGAACTTGAGGATCATGGTGTACAGGTTGTCGCCGACATAGGCCAGCCACTTGGCGCAGGCAATGACGCCGTCGAAACGGTCGCCATGGATCACCAGCATGCGCTTGCCGTTGGCGGTGGTGTGGATCAGCTCGTCGCGGATCTTGATGCCGCCGAAGTCGAGGTCGATGAACTGACGGATGACTTCGTCGTGGTTGCCCGGCACGAAGATGACGTTGGTGCCCTTCTTGGCTTTCTTGAGCACCGTCTGCACCACGTTGTTGTGACTTTGTTCCCAGTACCAGCGACGCTTGAGCTGCCAACCGTCGATGATGTCGCCCACCAGATAGAGCGTCTCCGATTCAGTCGCGCGCAGGAATTCCAGCAGGCGTTGCGCCTGGCACCCCGTCGTGCCCAGATGCACGTCGGAGATCCAGATCGTCCTGAAACGGAGGGGATCGCGTTTCATTCCCAGAGCGGCTTCCACGCCGTCGTCATCCAGAAACTGATCGCGTGGTTTCATACGGCTCTCGTTTCTTTCAGGTAGTGTTTCGCATAACGGCCGTCGAGCTTGGCCAGCGGCAGCAGCAGGAAGAAATCCGCAGAGTGGAAATCAGGATCCCAGGCCGGTTCGCCGCACACCCATGCGCCGCTGCGCAGGTAGCCGCGCAACAGCGGCGGCACTTGCGGCTGATGGCCGGCTTCGCGTTCTTCGATCGGAAATGCCGTATGCGGCGTGACGCTGTACTCTTGCGGCGCCATGTTGTTTTCGCGGAAGGCGTGATACAGCGCCGCTGCGTTGTGGCCGCCGTCGGCCAGGCTGACGCTGGCGCAGCCCATCAGGTAGTCGCAACGTTCCTTGCGCATGAAGTCGGCAATGCCGGCCCACAGCAACATGATGACGGCACCGCTGCGGTAATCCGGATGGATGCAGGCGCGGCCGGCTTCGCAGATGGCGTTGCGGATATTGTCGAGGCGGCTCAGGTCGAATTCCTGTTCCGAGTAGAATTTGCCCATGCGACGTGCTGCATGCGGGCTCATGACGCGGTAGGTGCCGACCACGCTCAGTGTTTTATTGTCGCGTACGATCAGGTGATCGCAGTAATCGTCGAATTCATCCTTGTCCAGACCTTCGGCATTGGCCAGAGCGGACAGGTTCATTGCTTCGATGAAGACTTTGTAGCGCAGACGTTGTACTTCGCGCACCTCTTCCGGCGTGCTGGCGAGACTCAATGACAGTTTGGAAAAACTCGGGTTAGCATCTGCTGGAGTGGTGAGCAGTCTCATGCATCGTCCTTTTTCAGTTGACAACGATGCAAAGCGTAACCGTCGATTGTTTCAGGCAAATGACACATGGACATAACGTGGACACGGCATGGCTAGCGTGCAACACTGCCCGGAGACTGTTGCTGTCAGCCTGCTGCAAGAAAACGATGTGAACTTTATAACGTACTGCTCCGTCGAACCGGGACGACCGGCTTTCCCGGCCTGCAGAAAAGGAAGACAAAGATATGACTGAAGATGACATTCGTCGCAACGCTTTCGCCATGCCGATCCACAACCCGGCATTTCCCCCCGGCCCGTACCGGTTCGTCGACCGTGAATTCCTGATCATCACCTATCGCACCGATCCCGATGCGCTCAGGAAAATCATTCCGGCGCCGCTGCAATTCGTGGAACCCATCGTCAAGTTCGAATTCATCAACATGCCGGACTCCACCGGTTTCGGCCACTACTGCGAATCGGGGCAAGTGATTCCGGTCACGCTAGACGGCGTCGCCGGCGGCTATGTACACAGCATGTATCTCAACGACCATCCGCCGATCGCCGGCGGCCGCGAGCTGTGGGGATTTCCCAAAAAACTCGGCAGTCCGGAACTGCGCGTGCACACCGACACGCTGGTCGGCACGCTTGATTACAGCGACTTTCGCATCGCCACCGGCACGATGGGTTACAAGCATCGGGCGCTCGATGCGGAGACGGTGAAGAAGTCGCTGTCGACACCCAGCTTCCTGCTGAAAATCATCCCCCACGTCGACGGCACACCGCGCATCTGCGAACTGGTACAGTACAGTCTGTCCGACATCACCATCAAGGGCGCCTGGACCGGTCCCGGCGCACTGGACCTGCATCCGCACGCGCTGGCGCCCGTCGCCGACCTGCCCGTGCTGGAAGTCATATCCGCCGTACATATTTTGTCTGACCTGACCTTGCCCCTGGGCACGGTCGCTTATGATTATCTTGCTAAATAAAGGAATGTCATGCTACTCAAAGATAAAGTCGCCCTGATCACAGGCGCAGCCAGCGGTATCGGCAAGGAAATCGCCATCGAATACGCCAAGGCCGGCGCCAAGGTCGTCATCGCCGATCTGGCGCTCGACGCCGCCAAGGCCACTGCGGAAGAAATCACCAAGAGCGGCGGCACCGCCATGGCCGTCGCCATGAACGTGGTCGACGAAGCGCAGGTCGACAAGGGCATCGCCGACGCGGTCGCCGCCTACGGCACGCTCGACGTCCTGATCAGCAACGCCGGCATCCAGATCATCGCGCCGATCGTCGACAGCACGCTGGACAACTGGCGCAAGATGCTGGCGATTCACCTCGACGGCGCCTACCTGACCACCCGTGCCGCGATGCGCGCCATGATCAAGGCCGGCAACGGCGGTTCGATCATCTACATGGGCTCGGTGCACTCGCACGAAGCCTCGCCGCTGAAGGCGCCTTACGTCACCGCCAAACACGGCCTGATCGGCCTGGCCAAGGTCGTCGCCAAGGAAGGCGCGAAGGACAAGATCCGCTCCAACGTGATCTGTCCGGGCTTTGTCCGTACGCCGCTGGTGGAAAAGCAGATTCCCGAACAGGCCAAGGAATTGAACATCAGTGAAGACGACGTGATCAAGAAGGTCATGCTGAAGGATACGGTTGACGGCGAGTTCACGACGACTGCGGATGTGGCGCAGACGGCGGTGTTTCTGGCGGCGTTTCCGACGAATGCGCTTACGGGGCAGTCGGTGGTGGTTAGCCACGGATGGTTTATGCAGTAAGCGTTGCGAGCGCTTGTCGCTTGGGATGCAAGAAGCCGCCTTTGTGGGCGGCTTTTTTTATGGTCGGTATTTGTTTTGTTCCGACTTCGTTTTATAGGTAGCTTCGATTTTTCTTTCTTCGATACCGTCCCCTGGCGATGCGCAGCGAGCCAGTCTCGAAGTCCGCTTGAGAGTAGCCGGTGTCAGCAGGTGAAAATCGGATCAAGAAGGGAAAAATGTCTGAGCGCAGCGAGTTGTTTTCCCTTCCCGATTTTCACCTGCTGGCGCCGGGAACCCCCGAAGGGGGCTACGAACCAGTTGTGTTGGAGCAGTGCTCCAACCCTTCTTTTGCTTACTTTTCTTGGCGGAGCAAGAAAAGTGAGCGGCTGCCGGGCCGCCCCCGGCAAAGGTTGATCGAAGAAAGAAAAGATTCAGTTACCAACAAAGCCAGTCGGAACAAAACACTATCCCTCCAACTCCCCAACCCACTCCCCATCCACCATCTTGGGCAAAACCTTCACCAACACAATCTTCGGCCCCTTCATCTTCACCACGACGATGTCGAACGCAGGAAACTCCACCTTCTGCCCTTCCTTGGGCACCTCACCCAGCTTCTCCATCACCAGACCACCCACCGAGTCGACGCTCTCGTCGTACTCAAAATCGATGCCCAGCATGTGCTCAAGCGTGACGATAGGCAGACTGCCCTTGCCCAGCAAGGTGCCGTCATCCTGACGCGTCCATTCGTTGTTGGTATGACGGAATTCATCGCGAATCTCGCCCACCAGCACGCTCAGCAGATTATCAAGAGTAATAAAGCCCAGCGGCGATTGTCCCTGACGCCCGATGATCGCGAAGTGCGGCGTGCCGGTGCGGAAACGACGCAACAGTTCCTGCGCCGACAAGCTCGGCGAGATGTACTGCACCGGCCGCAGATACAGGCGCAGATCGGCCACCGCCTTGCCGTCCTGCTGCGCAATGAAGACGTCCTTCAGATGCAGCAGACCCAGCACTTCCTGACGATCTTCGTCGAAGTAGGGATAGCGGCTGAAACGGTTGCGATAAATGATCTCGAGATTTTCTTCCTGCGTATTGCCGGCGCTCAGCGCAACGATCTCGTTGGCGGGCCGCATCAGGTCCATGACCTTCAGGTCGCCGAAGTCGAGCGATTGCGCCAGCACGTTCCATTCGTCGCGCGTGAACTTGCCCGTGGGCTTGCCGCCGCCGCGCAGGATGAGCTTGAGCTCGTCCGACGAATAATGCGAATCGTGACCATGGGCGTCGCCCAGGCCGGAAACACGCAGCACCCAGTTGGCGCTCAGGTTCAGCAGCCAGATTGCCGGATACATCGTCCAGTAGAAACCGTACAGCGGCATCGCGCACCACAGGCCGATGCGCTCTGGGTTGCGGATGGCCATGGACTTCGGCGCAAGTTCGCCGACCACGATGTGCAAGAAGGAAATGATGACGAAGGCAAAGACGAAGGACACGCCGTGGATCAGTTCCGGCGAGCTCACGCCGAGGAAAGCGAAGACCGGTTCCAGCAGGCTGGCAAAGGCCGGCTCGCCGATCCAGCCGAGACCCAGCGAGGCCAGCGTGATGCCCAGCTGGCAGGCCGACAAATAAGCGTCAAGTTGATTGTGGACAGTGGCCAGGATGCGTCCGCGCAAACCCTGCGTCTTGACGATGGCCCTGATACGCGTCTGGCGCAATTTGACCAGACCGAATTCTGCTGCGACGAAAAAACCGTTCAACGCGACCAGAAAGAGGGCCGCGACGATCAGTAAGATGTTTTCCAACGAAGGTACCTATTGAGTAGTGAAGAAATTGCGCATGCCGAAGAACAGCTAACAAAACAGCGCGAAGTCCGTCGGGTGGAACCGCGGATGCGCAATGAAGAAATCGCAAACGGGAAAAACTGCGAAAGTTTTGTTAGCTGCTCTTGCGTGTTGCTGCAAGCGCAAGCCGTAATTTACCACGACAACAGGCATTGTCAGAAAACAATGTCAATCCGACAACCCGGATTGACCGGACAGAACGATCAGCGACGCAGTTCCGGCGTGATGAAACGCAGCCCCAGCACCACATAGCGGCCTTGCGTCTCGCGGCCGAAGGTATTGCCGTAGGTCAGATCCATTTCGACATGGTCCGGCACCAGCTTCGCGCGGATGCCACCCTGATAACCGGGCTTGCCCTTGTTCTCGCCGAACACTTCGCCGATGAGCGACAGCCGCTCCATCAGGCGCGTCTCGTTGCCCAGGCCCCAGGTCAGGCGCGTGGTTTGTTCTTTGCCCCGGTGATTAAAGCCGAGATTGGTATGCAGCAGCACCGCGTCATCCTTGAATGAGAACGAAGTCAGCAGCTTGGAATAATAATTCCACGAGCGCCGGCGAGCGCCGTCGTTGTCGTCGCCACTGTCGGTCTGGCGCACCACGCCGCCCAGCATGCCGACGCCATAGCTGTTGGCCGACATTTCCTTGAAGACGGTTTTACCCTGCAGCTGGCTGTTCGAGAGATACATGCCGTTGGCGTCGCGCTGCCACGAATTGCCCCACGAGATCTCCAGATTGCCCGTGAGGTTGCACGACGGATTGAGCCAGCGCTCGGTGCCGTCGCGATTGAATTTACCCCAGGCTTCCAACTGGCATTTGTTGGCGTCGAGCACTTGCGCGTCGTCGACATTCATTGCACCGGCAGCGTAGGCCGACTGCATCCCCAGCAATCCATGGACGGCCATGGTTGCGATCATGAGTTGTTTTTTCATGTGTTACCCCGTCTTTAAGAATCTGACGCCGCCATCGGAAGGCAACGTCCGGCGTGATGCTAGCACCATGCCTCCGGCGCGGGCAATCAGAAATCGAACGCGAGCCGCAGATTTTGAAATACGAGGACGAAATAACCACAATGACATGCCAGGGTCACACTTCTACTTCCGCAGAAGTGCCCCCCCTGGCATCGAACATTTGCTGTGTTGAGAGTGCTTATCGTTTACGAGTAATGCACGCCGGCCATCAAAGCGATCAACGTTTGCGCGGACGCGCAGGATCGGGCAAACCGCATTTCAAAAACTCGCCGCGGCCGGCGGCGCCCTGCGGATCCTTGCCGTCATACACCACATCGCCGCGCGACAGCGTGGTCACCGGCCAGCCCGTCACGGCCACACCTTCATACGGTGTGTAGTCGACGTTGTGATGCAGATTGTCGTTGGCGATCACGACTTCCTTGTGCGGATCCCAGATCGCGATGTCAGCGTCGGCGCCGATGGCGATGGTGCCCTTCTGCGGATACAGGCCGTACATCTTGGCCGGGTCGGTGGCCGTGAGCGCGACGAAACGATTGAGGTCGATGCGACCCTTGCCCACGCCTTCCGAAAACAGCAGCGGCAAACGTGTTTCCAGTCCCGGCGTGCCGTTGGGGATATAGCGAAACGGCACTTCCTTCCCGCCCGGCATCTTGCCCTTGGGATCGGCATAACGAAACGGCGCATGGTCCGACGAGAACACCGTGAACAAACCATTGGCCAGGCCATCCCAGATGTGCTGCTGGTTTTCCTTGTCGCGCGGCGGCGGGCTGCAGATGCACTTGGCGCCGTGATAGCCCTCCTGATCGAGATCGTCGGCGGTCAGCATGAAATACTGCGGGCAAGTTTCGGCATAGATGCGCAGACCGTGGCCATGTGCCCAACGGATCTGCTCGATGGCTTCCTTGCCCGAGACGTGCACGATCAGGATCGGCACGTCGACCAGTTCGGACAGCGCGATCGCGCGATGCGTCGCTTCGCGCTCGACCAGCATCGGCCGTGAAGTCGCGTGATACTTTGGCGCCGTCAGGCCGGCGTCTTCCAGTTGCTCGGTGAGCCAGGCAATGCAATCCGCATTCTCGGCATGGATCATCACCATCGCGCCTTCGCGCCGCGCGATGGCCAGTACGTCGATGATCTGGCGATCATTGAGTTTCAGATCGTCGTAGGTCATATAGATCTTGAACGAGGTATAGCCTTCGCTGATCAGTTGCGGCAGCTCTTCCTTCAAGACCTTCTCCGTCGGATCGCTGACGATCATGTGGAAGGCATAGTCGATCACGGCCTTGCCCTCGGCGCGGCGATGATAGTCCTCCACCGCAGCGCGCAGGGATTGTCCCTTCGCTTGCGCCGCAAAAGGAATCACCGTGGTGGTGCCGCCGCATGCCGCCGAGATCGTGCCGCTGCGAAAATCGTCGGCCATCTCCAGCCCCTCTTCCATCGGCTGATCGAGATGGCAGTGGCTGTCGACACCGCCCGGCAACACCAGCTTGCCGGCTGCATCGATCTCTTTCCTGCCGGGCGCGAGATTACGCCCCAACGCCACGATCTTGCCGCCGACGATGCCGACATCGCATTGCATGATGTCGGACGCGGTGGCGACGGTGCCGTTGCGGATTACCAGATCAAAATCTTCCATGTCGTGTTCGCCCTTACACAACGTCGCGGAACAAACTGCCCCAGTTTCGAATGCGCGAGGGATCCGATCCAGCCTGCCTGAGCGACTTCCACACCACGGTGGAAATGGTGTCGTAAATCGGAATGCCGACTTCGCGCTCCAGCTCTTCCACCAGCGGCGCGCCGCGCAGGTTGGTGCAAAAGATGGTGATGGCTTGCGGCTTTTCCTTCGCGACTTCGCGCACCATGGCCCGCAACTCGTCGGCGCCGACTTCGGAGAACGAGAAATTGTCCTGCTTGCGCAGATGGCGTTCGGCGATGCATTCCAGCCCCGATGCGGCATAGTTCCTGATGATCGCGGCCTGCACGTCATCGAGGTAAGGCGTCACCAAGCCGAAGCGCTTGACGCCGGTGATGTCGAAGATTTCATTCAATGCCAGCACCGAGGTGCAGGCCGGGATGCCGGTCGCTTCGGTGATGCGGCGGCACAGGCGTTCGTCGGCATCGAAGCCGAGCCAGCCGGACGAGGTGCCGTTCCAGCCTATGCTCTGCACCTTGGCGTGCGACAGCAGTTCGGCCGCGCGCAGGATTTCGCTGTCGTCGAATTGCGCCAGCGCCTGATTCGACAAGGCGATCTCGGTGACGCGGAAGCGGCCGAAGTGGGCGCTGGCCTCGGGGATATCGGCGATCATCGCGGTGGTGACCGGCTCCAGCGTGGTGTTGGAGGACGGCGTCAGCATGCCGAGCAGGGTACGTTGAGTCATGATGGTTTCCTTGAAATCTATGCAGCAAGTTTGACGGCGTCGGCATGGGCCAGCGCGGATTCTTCGCGGATCAGGCTCAGTACATGGCGCTTGTATTGATTGAATTCGGCGGTGGTGGTGTCGCGCGGCCGCGCCAGATCGATGTCGATCAGGTCGCGGATCCGCCCCGGCCGATGCGTCATGACGGCGACCTTGGTGGCCAGCACCAGCGCTTCGTCAACGCTGTGCGTGACGAACACGATCGTACCCTCATAACGCTGCCACAGCGTGACCAGCTCTTCCTGCATTTCCATCTTGGTTTGCGCGTCGAGTGCGGCGAACGGTTCATCCATCAGGATCACCGACGGATTCTGCAACAGCGCGCGGGCGATGCCGACGCGCTGCGCCATGCCGCCCGAGAGCTCGGCCGGGAAGTGGTTTTCAAAGCCCTTGAGCTTGACCGTCTCGATGAACGGCTGGGCGGCGGCGCGGCGTTCGGCGGCGCTCTTGCCCTGCAGCTTGAGCGAGAACGCGATGTTGTCCCACACCGGCAGCCATGGCATCAGGTTGGCTTGCTGGAACACCATGCCGCGGTCGGCGCCGGGACCGGTGATCGGCTTGCCGGCAACGGTGACGCTGCCGGAGGTCGGATGTTCGAAGCCGGCGATCATGTTCAGCAGCGTCGACTTGCCGCAACCGGACGGTCCCAGCAGACAGAGGAATTCCTTCTTCTCCAGCTTCAGCGTGACGTTGTCGATGGCGAGCATGTCAGTGCCGCGTTTTTTGTCTTTAAAGACCTTGACGATATTGTTGAGTTCGATGAATGCCATGTTGCTCTCCTTACGCTTTGCCCTGTACCGTCGCCACATGCTGCCAGCGCAGTACCGAATTCATGATCAGTTTCAGGATCAGGTCGGCCAGATAGCCGAGCAGACCGATGCTGATCATGGCTGCAATCACCAGGTCGTAGCGCAGGAAGTAATACGAATCCCACAGCGCGTAACCGAGACCGCTCTTGACCGCCACCATCTCCGCCGTCACGGTCAGCATCCAGGCGCTGCCGATGCCGATGCGCAGCCCCGCGAAGATGCTCGGCATCGCCGCCGGCAGGATCACGAAACGCAACAGCTGGCTCTGGTTGGCGCCGGCCATCGCCGCCGCGCGCAACAGATTGCGATCGGAAGTTTTGACGCCGTGCACGGTGTTCATCAGGATGGGAAAGAACGCGCCGAGGAACACCAGGAAGATCGCCGGCTTGTTGGCGATGCCGAACCAGATGATCGCCAGCGGAATCCACGACACCGGCGGAATCGGCCGCAGCATCTGCACGGTCGGCTCGATGGCGCGCTCCACCCAGCGCCACCAGCCGATCGCCACGCCCAGTGCAATGCCGGAAATCGCCGCAATCAGATAACCGGCCGTGACCCGCATGCAACTGGCCATGGCGTCGAAGATCCAGCGGCCGCTGCTGTCCTGGGCCGCTTCGCTGTAACCGAAGATCCAGTCCATCCAGGTCGCGAACACGCGCGACGGCGCCGGCAGCAAGGAAGCAGGAATCGCCCCCGAACGAGAAAACGCTTCCCAGAACAACACCAGAAAAATCGGTACGGCGAACCGCCACTTCGCCTCCGACAAAGAGCGCATCAGTCCATTCATTGTGATCACCTGCTTTCTATCTCACTAAGTTCGTCGTGCATGCCGATGGAAATCAATAGCCCAGTTCGGTCTTCGGCTTCTTGGTGACTTCCATCAAAAAGCTGTAGTCCATGTTCTTGTCGATCTGCGCCGAGACATCGGTGGAGATGTACTTGAGGTCTTTCATCATGGTGCCGATGGCCTGTGTCTGCGCGCGGTACATCTTGTAGTCGGGGTAGGAATTCTTCAGCGCTTCGGTGGCGACGGTCTTGTCCAGGCCGGTGCCCTTGACGATGCTGGCAACCCAGGCGCCTTTGTCCTTTTGCAGGTTGTCGACCAGGCGCACCACGGCGGCAACCGTTTCCTTCACCTCGGCAGGATGTTCCTTGATCACATCCGAACGCGTGACGATCAGGTTGGTCAGGCGGCCGGCGGCTTGCTTATAAGGGAAGGCAAAATGCTTGCCGACGCCGGTCATGCGGATCTGCGAAGCGAAGGGTTCCACCGAGCAGATCAGTTCCACCTCGCCGCGTTGCAGGGCTGCCGCGTGGTCGGACGGATTCGGGATGTTGACGAACTGCACGTCCTTGTTCGGATTGATGCCGTTCAGGGCCAGCTCGCCGCGCATGTGCAAATCCTGCGCGTTGCCGCGCGAAGCAGCGATGCGAAACGGCTTGCCCTGCGCCTTGTATTCGGCGATCAGCTTCTTCAGGCCGACCCAGTCGTCGGACGCCAGGGCCGTGTCCTTGCCGACCAGCATTTCGGAGCCGCCGTTGACCTGGCCCGACACCGCCACCAGGTCGAAACCCTTGTCGAGGCCGCTGACGAAGGACAGATAAGTCACCTGCGCGATATCCACGCTCTTGGACACCAGCGCGGTCAGCGCATCGCTGCCGGCCGTGAAGTTGATGCCTTCGATGTCGACGTTCTTGGCCAGCTCAGGCACCAGCGCCATGGACATGCAGTGCGCGCACTTGGCGTAAGCCAGCTTGAATTTCGGCTTGGACTGGGCTTGCGCCGAACTGGCAAACGCCAGGCTACATGCCAGGCCCAGAGTCACGGCCGCAGTGCGGAAGACGAACAGCCGCGATGAAGTTTTTTGTGTTTTTTGTGTTTCTTGTGCCAGGTATTGCATGGTGACTCTCCCGTAAGTAGAACAACAATGAGCAACATCGATTTAAATTGTGACAATTAAATTTCTTTATTGCGACAATGTATGCAATAGATGTGCCAGGAGAGTTTTGGATCAGAATCGCTTTTGTGGAAGCCTGTTATTCACTATTTCACCCTCAATTCACTGTCTTCGTACAAAGCACCGCGTCCACGCTGGTGCAAAAATGAAAAAATCAAACCAAATCAGTGCGACAAAATATTTTATAAATGTGGGGAAATTTTTTATTAATTGTGACAATATATCTCCACAAAATTAATTCCGGCTTGCCCCTTAAATAAAAGAACAGGCGAGCAGGACACTCATTCAGGACCAGGCAATGACCAGCACCATCACCCCAAACGCAAAAACCGGCCCCGGCCGAAAGAAAGCCGCCGGCAAACCGGACAACAGCCCTCTTCCGGCGCAAGCCGTCAGCGCCCGCCCGATGGCCGGCGACATCATTTATGAACGCATCCTCACTTCCATCATGGAGCACCGCCTCACGCCGGGCACCAAGCTGGTGGAAGAAAAGCTGGCCGGCATCTTCAACGTCAACCGCACCCGCGTGCGCGAAGTGCTGGCGCGGCTGAGCCACGAAGGCCTGATCACGACGATTCCGAATCGCGGCGCCTTCATCGCCAGTCCGACGCCGAGCGAGGCGCGCGCGATCTTTGCCGCGCGCCGCCTGATCGAGCCGGCGCTGCTGCGCCATCTGTGCGAACAAACCAAGCCAGAACACGTGGCTCAACTGCGCGAGCACGTGGCGCAGGAAGCCCAGGCGCGCGAAGCCAACGACCGCCGCGCGATCATCCGGCTGTCGGGGGAATTCCACATCCGCATCGCCGACATGGTCGAGAATCCGGTCATGAGCAAGATGATGCGCGAGCTGGCTTCGCTGACCTGCCTGATCATCGTGCTGTACGACTCGCCCACCGTGCCCGCCTGCACCCACGACGAACACGGCGACATCATCGACGCCATCGCCGCCGGCAAGGCCGAGCAGGCCGTCGCATCCATGATCGAGCATCTGAATCACATCGAAGCGGTGCTCGACATGTCGGTGCCGCCGAGCGAAGAGGAAGATCTGGAAGCGGTCCTGGGAGTGATGTAAATCACATTCGCCAGCAAAAAAATATCGCCGTTTTTTACGCGATGTTTATTCTGCCGGGCTGAAGTTTTATAAAAATTAAACGCCACTTTTCGTATCTTGTAGTCCACATCAACCTGACATGTGGAGTACAAGAAAATGACATCCCCGAAGACCTTCTCTCTGGCGCTTGGCCGCCTGCTGGTGCTGACCGCAGGCGCGGTGGCATTGCTGCAAGCCGTGCCGTCGATGGCAGCGGACGGCAGCGACGCTCAAACAGCAGCAGCGCCTGCTCCGGCCTTCACCACCAGCGCCAACATCGGCCTCTACAGCCAGTACGTCTTCCGCGGCCTGACCCAGACCAATGAAAAACCGGCCCTGCAAGGCGGCTTCGATCTGTCGCACGAGAGCGGCCTGTACGCCGGCATCTGGGCATCCAACATCAGCTGGATCAGCGACGCCACGCCGGGCGCTTCGGCCAGCCTGGAAGCAGACATCTACGGCGGCTTCAAGCATGGCTTCAACGACACGCTGACCGGCGACGTCGGCTTCCTGCACTACGCCTATCCGGGCAGCTTCCCCAACGGTTTTACCAAAGCCGACACCAACGAGCTGTATCTGGGCCTGGACGCCAAGTGGATCACGCTGCGCTATTCCTACGCCCTCGGCAACACCTTCGGCAGCCCCGACACGCGCGGCTCCAACTACATCGATCTGTCGCTGACGCATGAATTGTTCGCCGGCATCAACGGCGTCGCCCACATCGGCCGTCAGCGCTACACCGGCCCCAATTCGTCCAACCTGTCGTATACCGACTGGAAGCTGGGCCTGAACCGCGACTTCTCAGGTTATGTGCTGGCCGCCTACTACACCGGCACCAACGCCAAGGATGCAGGCTATACCGTCAAGGGCAAGAATCTGGGCCGCGACCAGCTGGTACTGGCGGTTTCGCGCACGTTCTGATCCATCTGCATTCGTCTGCTCCGGAGGCCATCATGCGCCACTATCTCATTCCTTCGCACAAGCACGTTCTTCGTGATTTTCTGAATGCCTCGGCCAAACGCCGCGGCCGGCACAAGAAAGCGGCATGGTGCGTGATGCTGGCGGTCATGTTGTACGCGGCACTGGGCCTGCAGCAATCGCATGCGGTCGTGCCCTACCGCTCACCGGAAGACTATGGCCCCTCGCTGGAAGCCAGGAATCACTTGTCCGCCTGCCGCCGCGCCGCCATGGAAACAATGGCGGCCGTTACCAACGGCGTTGCAGGCGGCAAGATCGAAAGCGAGAGTTTCGTGCAGCGCGGCGATGCGGAGTATTTCCGTTTCGTGATGCGCAGCGGCAGCAAGGAGATATTGATCATCTGCGACGGACATGCTGGCATTGTGCGGCGGCAGATCGACATCTGGGGGGAGCTTTAGGTTTCGCCGCGTGGAGTGAAGCCTGATGCAGATGCGATCATCCGGCCACAACGTCGGCGTCGGCGTCGTCCTCGGCGGGTCCCTCTTTCGTTTTGAAGAAGGCGATGGAACGGCGCAGTTTTTCCGCCTGCGCACTCATCTCTTCGGCCGTGGCCGCCAATTGCTCCGACCCGGCGGCGTTATGCTGCACCGTCATGCTGAGACGGGCAAGCGCCGAATTGATCTGACCGACGCCGGAATCCTGCTCGGCCGATGCGAGCGTCACGGTTTGCACCAGCGTCGCCGTTTCATGGATATCCGGCACCAGCTGGTCGAGCGTGTCGCTGGACTTTTCCGCCAGCTCGACGCTCCTGTCCGCCACCCCGCCGATCTCTTGCGCCGCCGTCTGGCTGCGTTCGGCCAACTTGCGGATTTCTGCGGAAACCACGGCAAAACCGCGGCTCTGCCCGCCGGCGCCGGCAGCTTCGATCGCGGCATTCAGCGCGAGCAGATTGGTCTGGTACGCAATATCGTCGATCACCTCGACCATTTTTGCGATTTGCTTCATCGCCACCACGGTCGAACGCACCGTCGCCGCGCCCGCACCGGCATCGGTGACGACCTTGTCCGCCAGCATCCGGGTGATTTTGGCGCTGGCGGCATTCCTGGCGATCGACGCAGACATTTCTTCCAGCGAGGCACTGGTCATTTCAACACCCGCAGCCTGCTCGTTGGCGCCGGCAGACAGCGCCTGCGCGGTGCTGCTGATCTCGTACGATGCATCGGCCAGCACCGAGGCGCCGGCAGACACCTCGGTGATCACGGCCGACAGGCGATCCACCATCTCCTTCATCCGGCACACCAGACTGGAACGATCGCCGTCGACGACGGCGATGCGCTGGGTCAGATCGCCTTGCGCAACCCGGGCCAGCACACGGATCACCTCCCCCGGCTCGCCGCCGAGCTGCCGCACCAGACTGCGGCAGATGAACCAGGCGAACAATGTCGCCAGTCCCGCGATCAGCAACACGCCGCCGGCGAGCAGATTGCGCATCTTGCGCTGCCGCTCGATCCGCTCGCCGATCAGCAATTGCAATTGGTCAGCCGTGGCGAATGCAATCCCGTATTGCCGCTCGATCGCTTTGCTCACGAGGTTGAAATACTCCAGGGGGGAGAAATTGACGCCGTCCGCCGTGACAATTTTCTCGCTCGCCAGCGTCAGGATTTCATCTCCCTCGGCAGTAGCCGCAGCAATGCCTGGCGCGAAACGCTCCTTCATTTCCGGCCGCGCTTCATAAGCCTTCTCGAAATACCGCGTCGTACTCTTGCCATAAAGCCGCGCACCGGCAATCAGGCCGAAAATGACCGTGCGTTCTTCCGGCGTCACGTTGCCGCTGCTCAGCACGCTCACCCCCATGCCGCGCACCTGCCCGAAGTATTCGGTCAATTGCGGCAAGTCGAAATAGACGGTATGCACCAGATAATAGATGTCGGCGTCGGAATCCAGGCTGAGCAGGTATTTGTCGCTGATCTGCTCAATCAGCAACAACAGCAACTGACACAACTGCGTGTGCCGCTGAAAACTCTCATTGGCGGTCAGGCCGCGCGCGCCGACGCTCTTGGAGAGGCTGCTCCATTCGGAGCGGATGCGTCCCCATAGCGGAGAAGAAGACAAGCCGCTGGCCTGCAGGGCCAGCGCAAGTTGATCCAGGGCAAGATTCCCGCGTTCGACGCTCTCGCTGCGCTGCTGCGCCATCTGGCCGGAAATCAGGAAAGCCGCCGACAAACCGCGATGCTGCTGCACCATCTGCAACATCCTCAACGCGTCTTTGCCGGGTTCCAGCCCTGCACGTTCGCGGTAAGAGGCATCAATATTCTTGTTGGCGCCATCGATGTACAGATAGAAGGGTGGAGCGACCAGCAGCAGCCCCATCAATCCCAGCAACACAATCCGCTGCCACAACTTCATCTGCTGCAACATTCGCATCATGGGACCTCCTGTTTTTCTTATTCTAAATGACCATATTGCGCTTGAGACATCGAATTCTTTGCATAAAGCAGGCCTGATTCGCGATATCGCCTGCCGCGGCAGCGGGCTTCAGGCCGGCTCGGCGTTCACCACGCGGTATCCCACGCCGATCTCGGTCAGGATGTATTTCGGTTGCGCGGAATCCTGTTCCAGCTTCTGGCGCAGGCGTTGCATGTAGATGCGCAGGTAGTGATGGTCTTCCGTATGCGACGGCCCCCAGCCTGCCGCCAGCAGTTGCCGGTGGGTAATCACGCGCCCGGCGTCGCGCAGCAGCGTGGCGATCAGGCGATGCTCGATCTGCGTCAGATGCACCGGCTCGCCACCTTTGTTTGCCGTGCGCGCCGGCAGGTCGATCAGCAGATCGCCCAAGCGAAATCTTCCAGTGGCCGCGCTGGCCTGGCTGCGCCGGCGCAGTTGCGCGCGGATACGCGCCAGCAATTCTGGCACGCCAAAGGGCTTGGTCAGGTAATCGTCGGCGCCGGCGTCGAGCGCGGCGACCTTCTCCGCCTCTTGCGTGCGCGCCGACAGGATCACGATAGGCACGTCGCTCCACGAACGGATGTCGGCGATGACCTGCTTGCCGTCCTGATCGGGCAGGCCGAGATCGACGATCACCAGGTCCGGTTTGCGCGTGCCGGCTTCGACCATGCCTTCGCGCGCGGTACGCGCCTCGTGGACGATGAAGCCTTCCTGTTCCAGTGCGCTGCGCACCAGCTTGCGGATGTGGGCGTCGTCTTCGACGAAAACGATATTGCCGGCGTGATCCAACATGATTAATCCTCTTCTGGTAACGCTGGTGCTTGTTCAAGCGGCAAAGTAAAACACACGCGCGCACCACGACCGCCATCGCCGGGCAACGCGCCAAGCACCCGAATTGTGCCGCCATGCGCATCGACGATGGCGCGGCAAATCGCCAGGCCCAGGCCGACGCCCGGGGTGCTCGATTCCGTGTCGCCGCGGGTGAATTTTTCAAATGCGCGTTCTTCCATGCCTGCCGGAAAACCCGGGCCGCGATCGATCACGCTGATGTCCATCATGCCGGCATTCGCCTTGGCTTCTACAACAATGATCTCGCCGGCCGGCGCGTACTTGACGGCATTCTCGATCAGGTTGGCGAAGACGCGCTCGATCAGCACGGCGTCGAAGCGCACCAGCGGCAGGTCGACCGGCAGATGCGTCTCGACGCGGCGTTCGCCCAGCGTCTTGTTCAACAGGCGCAAGGCTGCGCCGACGACTTCTTCGATCGAGTTCCATTGCCGGTTGAGCGTGATGCCGCCCGATTGCAGGCGCGCCATGTCGAGCAAATTTTCCACCAGCCCCGACATGCGTTGCGACTGTTCGCTGATGGTCATCGCCATCTCGCGCTCGTCGGCGCCCAGCGAGGGTTGCCGCGCCAGGGCTTCGGCGCTGCCGACCAGCGAGGTCAGCGGCGTGCGCAGGTCGTGCGAAATCGCCGACAACAGCGAATTGCGCAGGCGCTCCGACTCCATCGTCACCAGCGCATCCTGCGCGACCTCGGCGTAGTGCAGGCGCTCGATCGCCATGGCGATCTGCGAGCAAAAAATTTCCAGCATCTGCCGGTTTTCCGGCAAAGCCAGTTGCAAAGGGTCCTCGGCGACGAAGGCCAGCACGCCGCGCGTGCGCATGGTGGCGTTCAACGGCAGATACAGGGCCTGCGCCGCCGGCAAGGTCGCCGTACCGCGCCCCGCCGCCTGATCGTTGTCGTAGACCCATTGCGCCACGCCCAGGTCGACTTGCTGCAAGGCATGCGCGTCATGTTCTTCGGGCGCGGCCACGCGTACGTTTTCACCGCTATCCGGCAGGCAGAATGCCGTCTTCGCGCCGAACACCGCGCCGAGATGGCGGCGGCCGATTTCGAGGATCTGCTCCAGCGTCAGCACCGCCGCCAGCTCCTTGCCGAGCATGTACAGATTGCCCGCGCGCGTCTCGCGCAGCATGGCGACGTTGGCCTGATGTCGCATGCGCGAGGCCAGCGAACTGATGAACAGCGATACCGCCAGCATCACCAGCAAGGTAATCAGGTATTGGGCATCCGAGACGCTGATGGAAAAGCGCGGCGCCACGAAAAAGAAATCGAAAGCCAGCACGCTCATGATCGACGCCAGCGCCGATGCCGAGCGGCCGTAGCGCACCGCGACGATCATCACGCCGACCAGGTACAGCATGATCACGTTGGCGGGATGCAGATAGGCGATCAGCCACCACGCCAGCGCCGTGGTCAGGGCGCAACTGACGGTCGCCCACAGATAGCCGCGGCGGCGGCGCAAGCGTCCGCTGTCGTCGCGTGTTTCTTCAGCCGGGGTCCTGACGCTATCGTCGCGTCCCGATCCGGCGGGACGCGCCACGGTGTAGACGTCGATATCCTTGCCTGCGGCGCCGATGCGCTCGGCCAGATTCTTGCGCCACCAGCGCTGCCAGTGCATCCAACGGCGGCCCTGCGATTGACCGATCACCAGCTTGCCGGCATTGCGGCTACGCGCAAACTGCACCAGCGCCTGCGCCAGGTCTTCGCCGGTGATGCTGGCGGTTTCCGCACCCAGCGATTGCGCCAGCTTGAGGTTCTTGAGTATGCGCTCGCGTCCGGCCAGCGTCACGCGCGGCCAGCGCGGCGCATCCACGTGCACTGCCAGCCAGTCCGCCTGCAGCTTGGCCGCCAGCCGCGCCGCCGCGCGCACCAGCTTGTCTTCGTCGGCACGCGCGCCGATGGCGACCACGATGCGTTCCTTGGTCTGCCACAACTGCACGATGGAGCGATCGGCGCGGTACTCGCGCATGTCGGCGTCGACGCGATCGGCGGTGCGGCGCAAGGCGATCTCGCGCAGCGCCAGCAGATTGCCCTTGCGGAAAAAATTGCGCCCTGCTTTCTCTGCCTGTTGCGGCAGGTAGACCTTGCCTTCCTTGAGTCGCTGCAACAGCTCGTCGGGCGGCAGATCCACCAGCGTCACCTCATCGGCCTCGTCGAACACATGATCCGGAATCGTCTCGTGCACACGGATGCCGGTGATCTGGCCGACCACGTCGTTGAGGCTTTCGATGTGCTGGACGTTGACGGTGGTGTAGACGTGGATGCCGGCATGCAGCAGCTCTTCGATGTCCTGCCAGCGTTTGGCGTGACGCGAACCCGGCACGTTGGAATGCGCCAGTTCATCGACCAGGATGACGTGCGGTTTGCGTTCGAGTGCGGCGTCGAGGTCGAATTCGTAGAGCGTGCGGCCGCGGTATTCGGAAGCACGCAAGGGAAGCCGTTCTATGCCTTCAAGCATGGCTTCGGTATCGGCGCGGCCGTGGGTTTCGACGATGCCGGCGACGACTTCTTCATTTTGTTCGCGCAAGCTTTGTGCGGCGGCGAGCATGGCGTAGGTTTTGCCAACGCCGGCGGAGGAGCCGAAGAAAATCTTGAGACGGCCACGCGCCTGACGGTCTTCGTCGCGCATGACGCGGTCGAGCAGTTCGTCGGGGTTGGGGCGGGTGGGCATGGTGGGGGTATTGTAGTTTGAAATGAGGGCTTCTCGGTTACCCGGATGCCGTTTTCGATAGATTGTGTTTTGTTCCGACTGGCCGTTTTTAGATAGCTGCGTCTTTCCTTCTTCGGACAACCCTGCCAGGGGTAGCCCGGCGGCTACTCACTTTTCTTGGCGAAGCAAGAAAAGTGAGCGGCTGC